>JANLVC010000108.1:0-68352 GCA_031363815.1 Gemmatimonadota bacterium | reverse complement strand
CGAGCCCCGTGACCGATGGTCACGGGGCTCGCACTCCTTTGCGGTACCGTTGTTTGCTTGAACCGCTTCTTATTCCTAGCGCCCGTAATTCCTAGCGCCGTTTATTCCTAACGCCGTTTATTCCTAGCGCTCTTCGCTCTTCAACATCACGGCGTCGCATTCGGCCGCACTGTAACCGGCGCGTCCAGTGTCGCGCTGATGCCCGCGCCCGCGTTGATGCACGTGTCGTAGTTCGCCGTCGCGGCGGCCGTGGCCGTACCCACTGCGGCACCAGCAGCCGCACCGATCACGGTGCCCTTCGTGTTCTTACTGATCACCTGACCGGCGATCGCGCCGAGGATCGCGCCACCCGCGACCTTCTTTGCATCCGTGCCCTTCGAAGCGCTGCGCACGCGCTCGGCCGACGCCGACTGTACCGTCGCCTCGATCGGGTACGTACGACCGCCATACGTCACCGACACCAGCTTCACTGTCAGCGATGTCTGGTCGTTTGAGTTCTTCGCCGTCCTCGCTTCAACCACTTCGAACGTGCCCGTCGCGCCTTCGGGAATCACGACGCCGTTGGTGGCGGCGACCGACTCCTCCAGCGACGCTGTGAACTTCTCACCGGTCGTGACCGTGTTGCTGCAGACCTTATTGTTGGCGGCGAAGCGGAACGACGTACCGGAGGCCACCACACCCGTTACCGCGACCGCTGCCGGCGTCGGTGCCGGCGTCGGTGCCGGCGCCGACGGGTTGGGAGCGGTCGCGCGTGGACGCGGCCTCGGCGCGGCCGTCCTCGGCGCGGGCGCCGCAGCGGCCGGAGCGGGCGGCGGTGTGACCGGCACGTCCTCAAGCTTGGGCTGCGCCGAGTCCGTCGCCATGGCCAGGTCGCGACCCAGCGTGCTGTCGGCGTTTAGAGAAGCATTGCCTGCACCCTTGTCGCCACAGGCAGCGAGCGCGACCAGCGACAACGTCGCCAGAACCATCGTAGGACGTGACGAGCGAATATATTGACGCATACACAAACTCCTGGGAAAGAGACGCGGGACACGCCCGCGAGATGAAAATAGGTCGAACGCGTCGCCGTGCAAAATTCGAGATACGATGAACGGAAATAAACGCGGCGTGCCGCCGATCCCAGCGCGGCGCGCCTTGCGACGCCTACTCCCCTACTACCACCCGTACCGGTGGCAAGTTGCGTGCGGGCTCGGATCCGTCGTCGTAGCGGCATTTCTCGCCAGCGTTATTCCGTCCCTGTTGCAACGTGGAGTGGACGATATCCGCTCCGGAGCGGAGGTTAGCACCGTCGTTCGTCTCGGCGGTGTGATGTTGCTCACGGCTATTGCAAGTGGCGTGCTACGCTTCAGCATGCGGTTGTTTCTCAATGGGATCAGCCGTCGCATCGAGACCGATCTTCGCCACGACGTGTTTGCCCGCCTGAGCACCCTCGATGCCGGCTGGTACGCCCGCTGGCGCACCGGGGATCTCATGGCCCGGCTCACGAATGACATCGGTGCGGTTCGCATGGCCGTTGGGCCGGCCGTCATGTACCTCGTGAACACCATTTTCGGTGCCCTGTTCGCGATGCTCATGATGGTCCGCATCAGCCCTCTGCTCACGGCCGTCGCGCTGCTGCCCATGATTGGTCTGCCCGTGCTCATGCTGCGTCTCGGACGCCTGGTGCACGATCGGTTCGAGGCCGTGCAGTCGCAGTTCAGCCAACTCACCACCCGCGCCCAGGAAAATCTCTCCGGCGTGCGCGTGGTGAGGGCCTACCGCCAGGAGCGGGCGGAAACGTCGCGCTTCGTAACGCTCGGCGACACGTACCTCACCGCCAACATGCGGCTCGCTACACTGAATGGCATCATGAACCCCGGGTTCGGGTTGTTGGCCGGACTGGGTGGCGCGGTGACCATCGGGGTCGGTGGAAGACTGCTTATTCAGGATCAGATCACCGTGGGCGGCTATGTCGCCTTCGGGATCTATCTCGCGCAGCTCACGTGGCCGCTGATCGCGCTCGGCTGGACCACGAACCTCTTTCAGCGCGCCGCCGCCTCGATGACGCGCGTGCTGGAGCTGCTCGATGCGGTGCCGGTGTCGGTGCAAGACACGGGCACCGCAAGCCTCCCGATCGCCGTCGGCGACCGCGACGCGCAGCAGGGGGGACGCACGGTGGAATTCCGCCACGTGTCGTTCCGGTATCCGCGCCCCGTCATCGTGAGCGAAGACGGCGCCGCACGTGATGCGAACTATGAGCAGACACCCGACGGCGCGACACCAACCGACTCGCGCTGGGTCCTGCACGACCTTTCCTTCCGCATCGCCGCAGGCGGCACGTTGGCAATCGTCGGTGCCACGGGATCAGGAAAGAGCGCGCTGATGGATCTCATCCCGCGCTTCTTCGATCCGCAGGAAGGACAGATACTGCTTGACGGAGTCGACATCCTTAAGCTGCCTATCGGCGCCCTCCGCGCCGAACTGGGCTACGTGCCGCAGGAAGTCCTGCTCTTCAGCGAGACCGTGGGCGAAAACATCGGCTATGGACTCGAAACGCCCGATCGCCAACGGCTCGAATACGCCACCGATATCGCGCAGCTGCGTGACACAATCGCCGGATTACCGGACGGTTTCGACACGCGCCTCGGAGAACGCGGCATCAACCTGTCGGGTGGACAGAAACAGCGGACGGCGCTGGCCCGCGCACTGGCCCGCGCGCCGCACGTCGTACTGCTCGATGATGCGCTATCCGCCGTGGACACGCACACGGAGGCCGCCATCCTTTACGAGCTTCGCACCGCGCTGAAGGGACGCACGGCGCTCATCGCGTCGCACCGAGTGAGTGCAGTGCGCGATGCCGATCACATTCTCGTACTCGACGACGGCTGCATTGTCGAGCAGGGCACGCACGACGACCTCGTGCGGATCGGTGGGCGATATGTGCAGTTGCTGCAACGTCAGCAGTTGCTCGAGGCGATCGAGGCGGCGTAAGATCTGCGCAGCGTGAGTGAGCTGATGGTCCCGATCATGCGATAGCGACTATGTATTCCGATTTCGGTTGGGCAGCGTAGCCCATTCGTCAGCGCGCGCAGTGGCGAGATATCGGTTCGCTCTGTTTCCGGACTCCGCATGTCTCAACGACCGACCGTCACAATTTCCGACACCTGGATGTTAGCCGCGCCTCGCACGCGGCGGGACATTCTAAAACTCATGGCCATTGGCGGAAGCCTTGTGCTGCTACCAGCCGCGCTCGCCGGCTGCTCCGACGACAACGGCGTGACCACACCGGTGTCGCCACAGCCTAACACGGGCTCGCCACTCACTATCGATTTCGCCAAGGGCGATATCGCGGTGCTCCAGTTTGCGTACGCGCTTGAGCAGCTTGAGGCGGAGTTTTATACGAGGGTCGTTAGTGCGTTCGGCTCGTCCAACCTCTCGACGGCAGAGAAGGCCGTACTTCAAGACATCAAGTATCACGAAATGTTGCATCGTGAGTTTCTCAAGGCAGCGCTTGGCGCGAGCAATGGCTTTACCGTCACGCCCACGTATCCGGGCGTGAACTTTAACGATCGCACGTCGGTACTCACCGCTGCAAAAACATTCGAAGACCTCGACGTCGCTGCCTACAACGGTGCGGGCCAGTATCTCACATCGGCCGCCAATCTCACGCTCGCTGGCAAGATCGTCTCCGTCGAAGCACGTCATGCCGCTGCCAACTGCGATCTCCTGAGCCCGAAGACGTCGGCCTTCGCGCCAAATGCGTTTGACGATGTGTTCCGCCCCTTGAAAGTTGCCACGGCGGCCCAAGGCTTCGTCGTCGACAAGCTCGGCTTCACCAATGCGCCCAGCACGTTCGTGCAGGGCCCGAATACCAACGGTTGAGGATCAAGATGATCATCGAACAACGCCCCATTCTCGAGTCGATCGATCCCGAGATCCTCGATACGCTTGCTGCCCGCGAGCACGAGATCGCGCAGGGCGCCAGCATGAGCAGCAGCACCGCGGCGCTGCTCGCGCTCGGCTCAATTCCGTTGCGCTTGGCGCGCTGGCGAAAGATGCGTACGGCCAAGCGCCCAGTGATGTGCTCGACGTGCTGCAGTTTGCGCTCCTGCTCGAACATCTTGAAGCCGAGTTCTATCAGCGTGGCGTCGCCGCATCGGGACTGATCGACGCCGCCGATCGTACGATCTTTACGACCATCAGCGGACACGAAACGATTCACGTAACTGCGCTGCGATCACTCATCTCGGCCAAGGGCGCCACGCCAATCGCCAAGCCGAACTTCGACTTTGCGGCGAAGGGCAATTTAGCCGGGTTCAACTTCTCGGCCGGACAGTACGAAACGTTCAAGGCGCTCGCCATGTCGTTCGAAGACACCGGCGTGCGCGCGTACAAGGGTCAGGCGCCTCGTCTGAACGGCGATGCGGCCGCCCTCAGCGCCGCACTGTCAATTCACTCGGTCGAAGCCCGTCACGCGGCTGAAGTGCGCCGCCTGCGTGGCAAGAAGGCTTGGATCAGCGGCTCAAGCCGTGACGATCTTCCCGCCTTCACGCAGGGCATATACGCCGGCGAAAACAATGAGTCACAGGGTGGACTCATGCTGTCGTCGCTGCCTGGATACAGCGCCAACGGCGGCACGACCGCCGCGACGGAGACATTCGACGAGCCGCTTACGAAGGCCGAGGTCACGGCCATCATCACACCGTTCCTCGCGTAGTCAACGTCGTACGTCGATTTAAAGCCGCTCCACCAGAAATGCCGGTGTGAGCGGCTGGAGAATGGCGGCCAGACGCTCGAACCAGCCGGTGAACATCAGCACACCGACAACGATCAGCAGCACGCCGGCAATGCGATTCACCAGTCCCAGATTCTTCTTGAACTTCTGGAAGAAACCGAGGAAGTGTTCGAGCGCGAGCGCGCTCAATAGAAATGGCACGGCGAGTCCCAAGGAGTAGAACGAGAGCAGCGTGATCCCCTTGCCCAGCTGCGACTCGTTGGCCGCCAGCAGGAGAATCGCACCGAGCGTCGGACCAAGGCACGGCGTCCAACCGGCGCCGAAGGCAATCCCGACCAACACCGTACCGAGAAAACCGATCGGCTTGTCGCTGAGGTGCACGCGGCGCTCCTGCTGCAAGGCACCGATGTTCACCACACCGATCATCCAGAGCCCCATCAGTACCAGCAACGCACCACCCACGCGGGCGATCCACACACGGTACGCGAGCATCAACTGGCCAAACGCCGTCGCACCCGCGCCGAGCGCCACGAAGATGAACGAGAAGCCGAGCACGAAGAGAACCGCGTGTGTGAGCGCCGCTCGCCGGGAGCGCGACACATCGTCGAGTCCCATCCCCGTGATGAACGTGATGTAGCTCGGCACCAGCGGCAACACACAGGGGCTGAGAAAGCTCAGCAACCCCGCCGTGAACGCGACCAGAATCGTCAGTGAATCAGGAGCCACGACGCGCACTCACAGAACTGGAGGGAAGGCCGCGACGGCAGGCGCCGCACAGTCCATAGATCACAAGCCGGTGACGCTGCCGCGAGAAGTGATGTGCCTCGGCCAACAACGTCGTCATCCGTTCTAGTCGTTCGTCGCGAAACTCGGTGACCTTGCCGCACACCGTACACAACAGATGCTCGTGATGCGGAATGCCGCGCGAGGCCTCGTAGCGCTTGAAGCCTTCGCCGAAGTCGCGCTCAACCACCAGACCGCTGCGCACGAGTACCTCAAGCGTGCGATACACGGTCGCGGTGCCCGCGGTGGCGCCCTGTTCGCGCAGCTCGCGCGCCACGTCTTCGGCCGACAAATGCCGGTCCGTACCCAACACCACATCGGCGATCGCCAAACGCTGCGCGGTGGCTGGGAGGCTATGATCGCGCAGAAACACGCGAAAAGCCTCGCGGTCAGCCGCAGTGGCCGCAGCGCTCGTCGTTGCGTCGTGCGAATCACTCATTCAAAATAGCTCATGTGCGAATCAGACCGTGGTGTACGGTACGCGGAGCGCTCGCGCTAGCTGCGGCGCGGAGTAGCGTACAATCTCCGATTCTTCACCAGCGCGCCTCTGCACCCCACGCACCACCAGATCCACCGTGATCAGCGGCGCCTCGGCCTCCGCCACCACGTCGGCTTCCCACTTGCCGCGCTCCGGACCCTTCTGCACGAGCCGATAGCGCGCCGTGTACACCGTGTGGCGGATCCGGGGCACCGGCGTGGTCTCGAGCACCACCGCATCATCGGCTTCGGCCAACACATCGGCTTCGTCGATAAAATCGTCGACGGTCTCGGACTCAGCATTCATTGGTGCGCTCACCGATGCATCCATGGACGGATCCCATAATGCATCCACCTCATCGACCTCGACCTCGTCACCAGAACTTCCGAGTGGAGCGATGACGTCGTCCATTGGCAGCGCCGGGGCCGACGGCGGCTCGGCGACCGCCACTGGCACGCGCGCCGCGATCACGGCGATACCGGTTTCCACACCTCCCTGCCGCAGCGGCGAGAATAAATGCACCTCTTCGATGCGATCGAGCGCCACGTGAGCGAGGATCACCTTGAGAAACCGCTCCGTAATCTCGGACACCGGCGCGTCGGCCCGATCGGGCAGGACGGGAGCGGCAGCCTCGGGGGCGGGAACCTCGGGAACAATACCGTCCGTCATCTCGAGCAACTCGGCCTGCGGCGCGTCGTCGTCTAGAACAGTCGTATCCATGGGAAGCGTCATCAGGTCAATCAGGTGATCGGAAGGAACGAATAAGGCGACTTGACGGCACGCGACACGTGATCACGGTTGGTCGGATTGCGATCGCGCGCCACCTGCTCGCGCTCGTGGAACAGTCGCCGGATGTGCAGAAAGTCTCGCGCGTGCATGATGCCGTCCTTCACGATCGCCTGCGCCAGAAACGCCGACTCTCACGTACGTCGGAAGATTCGTCGTCGAAAAGCGAGTCACCTCTAAAAGATCACTGGGCGCGGCACCGCCGAACAAGGCAAAAACCGTATTGCCCCCTTGCGTTGTGCCCAACTCCACTTACCTTAGTACTGTACTGTTGCCTAGCAAAGCACAGAAACGCTGCCTGATCACTTTTCCTGACAAATCCCGTATGACCAAGAGCTCACGTTTCCTTGCCGGCGCCATGCTCCTGCCGGCGATGATGGCCGCGCTACCGTTCGTCGATGTCAAGCCGCACGTCATCGACAAGGCGCACAGCCAGATCAACTTCGTTGCCGACTCGCGCCTCATCAGCGCGCACGGCTTCTTCGCCAAGTGGGACGCCGACGTGAAGCTCGATGCGACGAACTGGTCGGCCTCCACGGTCGCCATTACGATCGACGCGACCAGCCTGAACACCAGAGTCGACATGCGCGACAATCACCTCCGCAGCCCCGACTTCTTCGACGTTGCCAAGTTCCCGACGATCACGTTTACGTCGGTCAGCGTGACCAAAGTTGCCGAAGGCAAGCTGGATATCGCGGGTGATCTCACGATCCGTGGCGTCACCAAGCGTATCGTTGTGCCGGCCACCGCCGTGTTTTATGAGAAGGGCGCCGGTCGCTTCCGCGGTCAGTTCGCCATCAACCGCAAAGACTACGGCGTCGCGTACGACTCGATGGTGAACCCGATCGAAAACGAAGTACAGGTTCAGTGGGACATGGCGATCAGCGAGCCCAAGCCCGCCGCCGCCAAGTAATACGCGGGTGAACTTATCTCGACGTCACGGCCGTTGCGATCGAGGTGATCGCAGCGGCCGCTTTCGTCAGCACGTCGGCTGGCTGCACCAGCGACACGCGGAAGCGCCCGCGTCCCGCTTCACCGAAGGCGATACCCGGCGTGACGACTACGCCGGGGCCGTCCATCAGCGCGTCCACCCAGCCCCAGTCGTCGTAGCCGGCTGGCACAGGGAGCCACAGATACATCGTGGCCTTTGGCGCCTGCACGTCCCATCCGCCCGCCTGCATGGCGCCAACCAGGGCATCGCGCCTAGTGCAGTACTCCGCGACGATCGGCGGCACGATCGCTTCGTGATGCGTGAACGCGGCCGCTCCCGCCATCTGCGCCAAAGTGCTCACGCCGTATCCGATGTTCGACCGATACGCATCGAGCCGCGCGATCGCCTCGTGCTTGCCCGCCACGAACGCGATGCGCACACCGGCCATGTTGAAGCTCTTACTGCACGAGTGTATCTCGACAGCAACGCGCGAAGCGCCCGGCACTTGCAACACACTCGGCACGCGATAGCCGTCGAATGACAGTTCGCTGTACGCGAGGTCGCTGATCAACAACAGCTGATGCCGTTCGGCAAACGACACGAGGTGCGCATACTCGTCGAGCGTGATCGTGGACGTCGTGGGATTACCCGGATAGTTCACAATGAGCACGCGGGCCCGTGCCACATCGGCGGGGGCGACCGCATCCAGATCGAGACGGCCGTCGGCCAGGAACGGCACGAACACCGGCACCGCGCCCGCCAGCAGCGTGGCGCGCGCATACACCGGGTAGTACACCTCGGGTACGAGCACCACATCGCCGGGATTCGTGTGCGAGAGAATCAGCTCCGCGATGCCCTCCTTCGAACCGGCCAGTGCCAGCAGCTCCGCGACGGGATCGACCGTGACGCCGAAGCGCGCCTGCAGATACGCGGCAACGGCAGCCGTGTACGCGGGATGCGCGCGAAAATACGGATAGCCGCTTAACGCACGATCCGCCGCGGTGCGTTGCATCGCCTCGATGACCACGTCGGGAATTGGTCCATCGGGACTGCCGATACCGACGTCGATCAGGGACTTGCCGGCGGCGCGATGACGAGTGCGACGCGCATCGAGTTCGTAGAACACGTACGGCGGAATCGCCGTGAGGCTGTTGAGCGACATCCCGAAAGGTAACCGGGTGGTCGCCATATTCAGCAGCCTACCGCAGCCTACAGCAGCGATACCGGATCGCGGTCAACCGTAAGTCGCAGCGCGTGCACTTTGGGCACCGGACACCGCTCCGCGATGTAACGCGCCACGCGCGTCATCAGCTTGGGCTGGGACGATTTGAGCAGAAAGTGCCAGCGCCAGCGGTCCTTGATCCGATCGATCGGGCACGGCGCGGGCCCCACGAGCACGAGGTCACGCAGCCCCTGACGCTCGACCAGACGCTGCACCCAATTGGCGGCCGCCACCGCCGTCGCCGCCGTCGCCGCCTGATCGAGACCACTCACCATCACATTGGCGATGCTCACGAACGGTGGATACGCCGGCATCCGGCGCGCCCCCAGCTCCTCGCGCACGAAGCCGGTCACGTCGTGCGTGATCGCGTGACGAATCGCGTGACTGTGCGGCATGCGTGTCTGGATGATCACGTCGCCGCCCTTGGGCCCGCGTCCCGCGCGCCCCGCCACCTGACTCACCAGCTGAAACGTCCGCTCCGCCGCACGGAAATCAGGCAAATTCAGCCCCGTATCCGCATCGACGACCCCGACCAGGGTGACATTGGGAAAATCCAGCCCCTTGGCGATCATCTGCGTGCCCAGCAGGATGTCGACCTCGCCACGCCCCACGCGATCGAGGATCTGTGTGTGGGCCCATTTGCCGCTGGTCGTATCGACATCCATCCGCGCGATGCGGGCTTCGGGAAAGCGCTCGGAGAGCACACGCTCCACTTGCTGCGTGCCGAGTCCGCGTCGGCGCATCGTGTCGGCCGAACATTGTGGGCACACGGCGGGCACCGGCTGCTGATGCTGGCAGTAATGACACACGAGAATTTCAGGCACACGGTGGTACGTGAGCGAGATGCTGCAGTGCGGGCACACCGGCACATCACCGCACGCGTTGCACTGCATGAACGATGAGTAGCCGCGTCGGTTCAGCAGCAGCAGGCTCTGCTCGCCGCGCACAAGACGCTGCTCGAGCGCCACCAGAAGGGACCGACTGAACACACCCAGCGTTTCATCGAAGGGTGCATTGGGAGGGCGCTCCTTCACGGCCTGCTTCAGCTCCACGCGCATATCCACGACAGCAACCGGAGGCAGTTGCGCACCGGCGGCGCGATCGGGCAGCGTGATGCGGATGGCTTGCCCGCGATCGGCCCGCTCCCATGTCTCCAAACTGGGTGTCGCACTCCCCAGCACTACCACGGCACCTTCAGCTCGAGCACGCACGATGGCGGCTTCGCGCGCATGATAGCGCGGCGTCTCCGACTGCTTGTAGCTGCTCTCGTGTTCTTCGTCCACGATCACCACACCCACGCGTTCAAGTGGCGCAAACAACGCCGAGCGCGCACCGACGGCGATACGTCGCTCACCGCGACGCAGCGACTGCCAGGCGTCAAGTCGCTCGCCGTCACTCAATCCCGAATGCAGCACGGCGACATCGTTGCCGAAGGCACCGCGGAAGCGATCGACCGTCTGCGACGTGAGCGCGATCTCCGGCACCAGCACGATGGCTGTTTTGTCGCGATGCTGCAGGACGGCGCGCAACACTTCGATGTACACGAGTGTCTTGCCGCTACCGGTTACGCCGTGCAACAGAAACACCTGCCCAGGATCACCGGCGAGGATGGCCCGTACCGCCCCCTTCTGCGCGGCACTCGGATGCGGCGGCGGCAACGTGCCGGCGCGCTCTGCGAACGGATCGCGGTGTTGCACTTCATCGCGGATCTCCACCAGGCCACGCGTGGCCATAGCGGTGAAGACACCGGCGCTGCAGTTGGCCTGAATGCGCAGCGACGCGAGTGGCGCCGCGCCTCCCTGCGCTTCGAGCAGGTCGTACACCACGCGCTGCTGCCTGGCGCGGGCAAACGTCTGCTCGCGCTGCAGCAACGATGGCAGGTCCATGACGATGCGCACCATGCGCTGCGTGCGCGACGCCGGCGCCGGCGCCTTGGCCGACGTAAGAGCCGTGGGGAGCATGGAGCGCAGCGTCAGCCCAAGTGGCGCGGCGTACCAATCGGAAATCCACTTGGCCGTATGCAACAGCGAAGCGGGCAGCGACGGAACATCATCGACAACGGCCTGGATGGGCTTGAGCGTGATGCCTTCAGGCGGCTCGGTGGCCCCAAGGCAGATCCCGATTTCCGGCCGATTGCGAAACGGCACCAACACCCGAGTACCGGGCGCGATCGGCACGGCGATTCCCTCAGGCACACGATACGTGAACGTGCGAAAGAGCGGCGCCGCCAGCGCCACGTCAATGCAGCGGGACGCGGAACGTTGCGACGTAGTCAGCGACGCTGCACGCCGAGCCCCGGCGCGTCGCTGAGTGTGACCTGTCCGTTGGGAATCGAGGGACCGGAAAATGGATCGTCGGACAGCAGCGCGGCGCCGTCAAGGTCGGCATCGTCGAGCAGCGGCGAGAAATGCGCCGCCGCGGCAATCCCGAGCGTCGTCTCGATCATGCAGCCACACATCACACGCATGCCGTGCGCGCGCGCCACGGCGATCATGCGCATCGCTTCGCGCAGCGACCCGCACTTGGCGAGCTTGATGTTGATGCCGTCCACCGCGCCCACAAGCTTCGGAATGTCCGCGGCCACGATGCACGACTCGTCGGCGATTACTGGAATCGGCGAACGCTCGCGCACGAAGCGAAGCCCTTCGATATCGTGCGGCGCCAGTGGCTGCTCCAGCATGTCCACACCCACGTCGGACAGCGACTGCAGCATCGCCAGTGCCTGCTTGGGCGTCCATGCCGCGTTGGCATCCACGCGAAGCGTGGCGTGCGGCGCTTCCTCGCGCACAATGCGCAACACGTCGCGATCCCAGCTCGAGCCCAGCTTGATCTTGAGAATCGGATACGCCGCCGCCTCGCGTACGCGGGCCCGTAACGTCTCCGCATCGGGCGCCATCCCGATCGTGAAGGTGGAACGCGGCGCGGCCTTGGCATCGAGTCCCCAGAGCTTCCACAGTGGCACACCCAGCCGCTTGGCCGCCAAATCATGCAGCGCCGAACTGATCGCGCACCGCGCCGCCGCGTTCCAGCGCAGCGTCTTCTCGAGTTCGCGTTCGATCGCGTCAATCGACCAGCCGCTTGCCTTCTCGAGCACCGGCGCAAACTGCGCCATTGCTGCCATCACGCTGTCGGCCGTCTCCCCGTAGAAGCGGCTCGGTGCCGCCTCGCCCCAGCCTTCCGCGCCATCGGCGTCACGGAGTCGCACCCACACGACGCGATACTCGCTGAAGCCGCCGCGCGCGATGATGAACGGATGCGTGGTATGGACCGTGAGAATTTCGGAGTGCAGTTGCATGGTGCGAGCGGTAGCGGTGGGGAAGATCAGAACGGCGTAAGTCCCGACGGACGTGACGATCGGGCGGCACGCAGCTCCGCCCCCGGTGCTTGCCCCAGAAACGCGATGAGCGCATCGGCCAGTTCGAAGCCGCGATCGTACCGATCGACGGCCTGCTTCGAGAGACACTTCATCGTAATCGCGCTTAGTCCAGCCGGGATGCGCGTGTCGACCTGATCGGGTGCCACCGGTGTCTCGTGCACGTGCTTGTACCCAACGGCGTACGAGTCTTCGCCGTCGAATGGCGGATGGCCTAACAGCATTTCGTACAACAGCAGTCCCACTGCATATAAGTCGCTGCGGCCATCCACCAGCTTGCCCATCGCCTGCTCGGGAGACATGTAGTGCGGCGTACCCATCGCCCGACCGTTCGCGGTGAGACGGCCGTGAAAGCGTGCCGTGGCAATGCCGAAGTCGGTGAGCGCCACGTTCCCGTCTTCGTCGAACAGGATGTTGTCGGGCTTGATGTCCCGATGCACCACGCCATGTCGATGCGCGTAATCGAGCGCACAGGCCACCTGCACCGCGATCGATGCCGCCGAGCTGGCCGACACGGTCTTGCGACGCGACAGCAGATCGGCCAACGAACCGCCCGCGTAGTACGGCATCGCGAGATACTCGATATCGCCCGCGGTACCCATGTCGGCGATTGCGCAGATAAACGGATGAATGAGTCGGGCAGCCGCTTCGGCTTCACGCCGGAAGCGCTCGCGCATCTCCGGCTCCTGCGCCAGCGTGCGGTGCAGCACCTTGATCACCAACGGCCGGGCAAGCACGGCATGCTTTGCCAGATACACGTGCGCCATGCCGCCACTCCCCAACCGCTTCATCACTGTGTACCGATTGCCCGTCGCGACGCGCAGTTCGCGCAGCTCTTCGTCGGGAATGTCGATCGGCGGGGCCGTGACATCCGGCAGCGGTACACCACAGCGAGTGCACCGCGCGGCCGCCGCCCGGTTCCAGGTCCCGCATTCAGGGCAGAACATCTGGCAGGAAAGGGAGTGAGTGAGAAACGGGCGGGGCGCTCAGAGCACCCGACGGTGCCGCAGAAACAAAAGTAGCAGCAGGCCCAAGCTGAGCTGACCCACCAACAACGCCCAGAAGCCGTACGGCCACCCCGATAGCGGGATCTTGCTGAAGTTCATACCCCACATGCCGCTCACGACGACGAACGGCAGCGACATCGTGGCCACCACCGACAACGCTTTGGTCGTCGCCCCGAGTCGGTTCGACACCTGCGTAAGATACGAATCCATCGTGCTGCCGAGCAGATCGCGATACGTGTCCAGCGCGTCGTTGATCCGCAGGACGTGGTCGTAAATATCGCGAAAGTACAACTGCACATCGGGTGTGAGCAACATGCTCGGACGGTTCGTGAGCACGTTCATCACTTCGCGCGACGGCTGCAGATGACGACGCAGCGAGAGCACGAGCCGTTTCACATTGAACAGATCGCGCAACGCCGTTTCGTCAAAGTCGACGAACACGCGTGCCTCGAGTCCATCGATAAACTCGTCGATCTGCTGCAGGATGGGGAAAAAGCTGTCGATCGTGTCGTCGAGAATCGCGTGCAACGCGCGTTCCACGCCGCGTGACAGCAAATCGGGCGACCGGCGCAGCTGTTCCGACGCGCGCTCGATCGACGCCATCGGTCCGGCGTGCACCGTCACGAGATAGTGCGGACCGAGAAAACAGTACAGATCCTTCGTCTCCAGGTCGTACGGATCGTCGGTATCGGCGGCCAGCCCGACCCCGCGGATGATCACAAACAGAAATCCCTCGTATTCTTCCAGCTTGACGCGGGAATTCGGGTTAAGCGTGTCCTCGATCGCGAGCGGGTGAAAGCGAAATACTTTCTCCAGCATCGCATGCTGCGAGCGCACGCTCGAATCGATGTCGACCCACAGCGGGCCACCCTCGGCCAGCAGCTGTGCGACCTCGCGTGGATGACAATCGATGACATCCTCGCCCGACGGCGACCGGTAAATGATACGCGGCGGCGGATCGTGTGGGTGGTCGAGCGGGCGAAGGTCGGCGGGTGCGGGAGTCATCACCAACGAATCATGGTGGCAGACGCGCCGTCAGGCCAGCGCCGCCAGGTGAACGAGCACCGCCTGCGCCACCGGATCGGGCGCATATCCCCCCTCCATGGCGCTCACGATCCGGCCGCCGCACCAGCGTTCGGCGCGTTCCACGAGCGCCCGCGTAAGCGTGCCAATATCGTCGAGCGTGAGCGTGAACGCGCCCAACGGATCACCCTCGAGACAATCGAAGCCGGCGCTCAGCAGAATGAGATCGGGCGTGCATCCGTGCGCCGCCGCATCGACGGCGTGCAAGAGGGCGCTGACGTACTGCAACGACGGGAGCGACGGGGCCATGGGTACGTTCCACACCGTGCCGTGCGGGCCGCGGTCGTCGGCCGCACCGGTGCCGGGATACCACGGCCACTGATGCATCGACACGAAGCGGATCCGCGGCTCGTGCTCCACCAGGGCCTGCGTGCCGTTGCCGTGATGCACGTCCCAATCCACGATCAACACGCGCTCGCACGCCTTCGTGGCGAGCGCGTAGTGCGCCGCGATCGCCACATTGCCGAACAGGCAGAAACCCATCGCGCGATCGCGCAGCGCGTGATGCCCCGGAGGACGCACCGCCGAAAAGCTGCGCGGCGCGCGTCCGTCGAAGGCCATGTCCACGCCGTCAAGCACACAGCCGGTGCCGGCGGTTGCGGCGTCCCACGACCCTTCGCTCACCACCGTATCGGGATCGAGCCGCCCGCCCCCGGACTGCGCCATGTCGCGGACCTTGGCGATGTAGCCTCGGTCGTGCGCCAACGCGAGTTCGTCTTCCGTGGCGTGTCGCCCCTCGTGATGCTGCAGCGCCTCGAACAGCGCCTGATCGTAGCGCAGCGCCCGCGGAATGGCGCGCAGACGCCCCACGTGCTCGGGGTGCTCCCACCCCGTATCGTGGCGTCCGCAGTCGGAGTGCGAGAGGAACGCGACCTGTTGCTTCATGTCGTGCATCCGGGCGTGGGAAGACTCATCGGTTGCCGCGCAGGCGCCGCGATGCCCACTCGCCCAGCAGCGCCATGGCGATCACCATGAAGAGTAGGCCGGGAGCCCCACGGAGTCGATCCATGAGGTGGTTGAATGCTGACTGCGCGCGCGTCGCCGTCGGCGCGGTGATGCTGTCGGCCGGCACCGGTGTACCGGCCCGCGCCACGAGGTCCGCGTACGGGGCCGCGTCGCCCGGATAGGCGTCGGCTCGCGAATCGTCCGCTGCGGCCGGCACGCCGGCCGCCAGAGCCAGCACACCCCCCCACCAGCCCCGATGCTCCGTGGCGCCGTCGTCCGTGCCCTCCATACGCCAGCGCCAACTGTTGCGATACGCACTGGCCACCACGCGCCCGGCGCCGATGCGCTGCGCCACCAGCACCGGCTTCGCATTCCCATGGTCCGAGGCGTCCGATCGCACCACCGACGCCCCGCGGCTCACCACCAATTCCCACGCCTCAAGACCGCGTTGCGGCATGTCGGTAAGCAACGCGCCGGCCACGCCACCACGTGCCGACGTCGGGCGCGCGGGGCTGATCGACGCCAACGCCGGAATGCGCAGCGCATCGCCGCTAAGCACCAATCCCCCGCCCTGCTGCACAAAGCGGACAATGGCCGCCGCGTCGACTGACATACTGTCCAGCAGCACCACCACCCCGTAGCGCGCGCTGTCGAGGCGCCCCGGTGCTCCCAGTGTGACCGCCGTGCGCGGCGACACGCGCAAGCTGCCGTCCACCTGCCAGCCCGCTTCCTCGAGCGCGGCGGCAACGAACTTTGATTCCCATCCTGGCTGAGCGATCAACAGCACGCGTCGCGTGAACGCCGGTGCCGGGATCGTCACACGGGCCACGGACGCGCCTACCGACGCCCCAAGCGGCGGCGACACACTCGCGAGCCGCCATCCCGCCCGCCGCCTGTTCGGGATGGAATCGAGCGTGCCGCCGGCATCACGCAGCACCAGCGGCGTCGACGCGTCGGCCCCTCGCGTTGAAGCCGGCGAACCCGCCACGCGGACGTCGACCGCACCCGAGAGGCCGGCAACGGCCGTGGCGGACAGGGCGAGGCCGGTCGCACCTGTGCGGTCGGTCCAGCTCACGGCGATGTCCGCGCCCTCGACAGCACCCAAAAACGCCCGGGCTTTTCGGCTGGGCACAGCCGTCAGCGCAACGTGCACGCGGCGCCGCTGCGAGTCACCCGCCGCCGACACGACTTCGCGCACGAGTGCCGTTGTCACGGCCGTGGCGGTGCTGTCGGCGAGCTCGCGTACAGACCATCGCAGCACGGAGGCTTGCCGTGCGCGCGGCCCGGCCGGCCGGCTCGTGAGATACATCGCCACAGCCAACCCAAGCAACGCCACGGTCCGCAGCGCACGCTCGAGCACGGACCGCGCGCGATTCGGTGTGGTCGCCGTCATCGGGTCAGCGCGTAGACCACGAGATTCACGGCAAACTTCGTGTTGTCGACCGAAAGGAAGCGCTTGTTGTCGGGGTGGAAGCTCCACTCCGAGCTGTAGTCCTTGCTGCTGTACAGCACGGAAATGCGTCCGTTGCGCAGCACCGCATCGAGGTGCTCGTGCACAAGATTGTCGCCCCACCCGTTCATTTCGTGCGAGGTGGTCGGCGGCCCGTTCTCGAACACGAAGAAGCTGCGATAAAGCTCGTGCGTATTCGGCAGCGGCGCCAATGGTCCGGCCACCCGACGGATCTCTTCACGCACCGTCTTGTGAAAGGCGCCATCCACATCGTGGTTGTGATCGTCCACGAACAACAGGCCACCGCGCGTCAGATATGTGCGCAGCACTCCGGCTTCACGCGTGGTGAAGCGCACCGGCAGGTGGCCCGTGAGGAAGAGCAGCGGATACGCCAACACGGCCTCGGACGACAACGACACCGTTACACCCTGCGGACGAACCGGCAGTGACGTATAGCGTGCGATCGAATCGATCACGTTAGCCGGAAGCATCGGTGCCGAATCCCAGTCGCCCGACTCATACTGCGCCGTCGCAAACACGAACGGCTCCATCGTAGCGGATGCACTCATCGCGGCACTCATCGCGGCAGGCCGCGTGACCACGCGCCGGCATCGGTGCGCACCACACCACCAAGCACGCGACGAGCGCGCACGAATGCCTCGGTCGCGTCTCCACCGCGGCCCAGCACGTCGAGCACCACAGCAACGGCCGCCGCGAAGGCCGGCGAATCGCCGAGCGCCTCCACGCGTAGCACCGCCAGTGAGTCGCGAGCGGCCCCCGCATCGCCCGTCACTAACTGTGCGGCCATAACAAGTCGGGCCGCACGGCGCGCCTCGCGCGGAGGTAGCGCTTCGCGTTCCCGACGAACATTCGTCGCGCCGGTGTCCTTGCCGGTGAGTCGCACCTTCGCGATATCGATGATCACGGTGGGTGGCGTGCCGCGCAGATACAGCCGTTCCGCCGAGCGGGCCCGTTCGATGGCGGCCAGCGCCAGCCGCATGTGCGGAATCGCCGCTTTCGGATCCCCCTGCTCAAGCGCACGCCCGGCGTCCCACATCGCGTTGTACGCTTCCAGCAACGGTTGGTTGATCGCAATGACGGGAGAGTCGTCGCCCTCCTCGAGCACGCCACCCGCATTGCTGCCCGACAGCACGAGCTTCCCCAGCTGCTGCTCCACCCCATGATCGTGCCCGTCACCCGCGGTGTGCGAGTGCTCACCACTCGCGTCGCCGCTCAGTCGCTGGAACACCACATCGCCCACCGCCTGCCGCAATCGGGCCTGATCGCGCCCGATCTTGATCGACTCGCTCAGTAGCGTCTTGCGCTCCAGCCTCGGTCGCTGCTTCTCGAGCTTCTCCGTCAGCATCAACAGCATGCGCTGACTGATCAACGACTTGTCCACTTCGGGCGGCGGCGCGGGCTCGACTGCCACGGAGTCGTACTCGGCGGCGCGCGCAATGCGGAATGACCGCGTTTCACTGCTGCCATATTCGCGGTTCGCCGCCGGATGCGCATCGCGGGCGACCGCGCGGAGGTGCACGATGTCACCCGCGACCAGCGTGAGCGCGGCAATATCCATCGTGGCGCGGATCGTCCCCGCGTTGTCGCCAGCGAAGCGGCGCGCACCCAACTGCACCGTGCGCGCCGCGAACCGCTCGCCGTCGCCCGAACTCACGATCAGCTCAAAACGTGCCTGTGTGAGACCAATATCGTCGCGCACCGAGGCCACCAGCGACAGCGATCCATCGGGCGTGCGGAACACGCTGTCGCGCGCCGGTTGCTGGAGCGACACCAACGGAATCGAGTCAGCGCGCCCTTCAACGACCAGCAACCGCGCACGACGTCCGCGGGCAAGTTGAAGGGTAATCGGTCCGTCGGTTGCCACCGTACGCACCTGCCAACCGTCGCCGTTCGCCGTGGGTCGCACGGCGCGCACGCGGCGCGCCGGCACCAGGGTATCGGCCGCATCACCCACGATGCGCTCAATCACCTGCTCGGGAATCGGGCCGGTGCCGCGAACCTGCACCGTGCTGCCGCTCACCGCCGCGACGTTCTGCACGTCCCCGAACTGCTGTGGCGCTCGACGCATGTAGGCCGGTGCATCGATGCGCACCTGCCACGCACCAAGAGGTGGAACGGGCTTCGTCAGGGAAGAGTCGCCGGTCACGGCGCGCCGCACCGACCTCGCGATGCCGCTCGGATTGGAGCGCACCAGCGCGCCGACCACAAACACCGTGAGCGCGGCCGCCGCGAACAGCGCGGGCCCACGTAACTGATTGCTGGCGCAACGCCGCAGCGCGCGCGGCACATCCGTGCGCGCGACCACTTCGCTCGCCGACGCCTGCAGTAGCGGGCTCTCCGTGCGGGCACCTGCCGACGCATCGGCGGCGGTGGTGGTGCGCAGCACCACCAGCCCCTCAATCAGCGTCACCAACGCGAAGCTCGCCGGGCGCCCGTCGGTATCGTGTTCTTCGATCCAAAGCGCCGCGCGAACATCGTTGATGTCACGCGTGCGACGTCGCGCCAGCAGCCAGGCCGCCAGCAGCACCACGAACAGTACGATCACAAAGGC
The DNA here is from genome assembly GCA_031363815.1 of Gemmatimonadota bacterium. Classification (GTDB taxonomy): domain Bacteria; phylum Gemmatimonadota; class Gemmatimonadetes; order Gemmatimonadales; family Gemmatimonadaceae; genus Gemmatimonas. Next base: position 49,008 of record JANLVC010000108.1, on the reverse strand, counting down.
GATCCCGGCGCGACTTTCCTCCGCGACCGGCTCGCCACCTCGTGCCAACCGCACGCCCTCGACGACGAGCCACACCCACAGCGCCACACCGAATGCGAGCAACGTGGCCCGCGCGTATACCAATCGCGTCAGCGCGCGGCGCACGCCGGCCACAATCGCGAGCAGCGTCGTGTCGTTCATAACGCCGCCGTTCCCGCCGATTCGCGCCGCACGATATGCTCCGCCACGAGCGCCGCCAGCGCCAGCGCCAGCAGCGCTGTGGCCAGCCACTCGGGTCGCGTTGCGCGCGTTGCCGCACCCGCCTCACGGAATCGAGTGGCCGACGCATAGCTGTTCTGTTCGGAGCCTCCCGCCGGCCGCGTCGACGCGTTAGCGGTCTCGCGCGGCGCCGGCACTCCACCCCCGCCGCACGGCGCTCCGATCGCCCGCAGCAAGCCATTGGCCGCTGGCGACAGCAGCAGGTCACTCCCCTGCGCTACCGCAATCGCCACGTCGCGCACACACGACGTGCCGCGTGCGCGTTCGACCGCCGCGGCTACGCCATCACTCCACCACGCGATCGCCCGCACGCTATCCGAGAAAACGGGCGGCAGCGCGGTACGCACCCACGGCGCCACCAGCGCGATGCCAACGGCCGCCACGGCACCGACGGAGTCCGTCGCCGGCGCCGCCCGCCAGCCGTGTGGCATGCCATTCACCGGCCACCGCACCAGCACACGCGCGCGGTCCGTACCGTCGGTGTTGGTGCCCGTGCTCGTACGCTGCACAACCACCTCTGCGGCCTCAGCAGCGGAGCCGCGGCGGTCGATCGCGCCGCGCGATGCGAACGCCGCTTCGACCACGTCCGCACCGAATGCCGAACCGACCGTAGAAGTTGCACCCACTATACGAACCGCTCCCAAAGTCGGCGACGACGCCGCGCGTGATTCGGACGCCGTGACGTCCGCAGCGACGTGCCCGATGTGCCCGATGTGCACCACGCGGATCTTCGCCGGCCACTGCCCGCGCCAGGCATCCCAGCCTCCGCGAGAACGCACGGACGCCGGCATCGCCACGGTCAGTGACAGCTCAGCCAACGATGGATTCACCTGCGCCTGCCGCGCGGATTCGCGGATCGCCGCCGCAATCGCAACCCCGGGATCATTCGAGACCCCGTGCACCCACAGCACGGTCGGCGGCGATGCATCACCGACATCAGCGACGGTGGCCGCCGTGCTCGCACCCACCGAGCGCGCACCCATCGCGCGCGACACCATCATTGCAGAATCAGCACGCAACGCCCGATCGAACACGATGATCGACGCGACGCGCCCGCTTTGCTGACCGCAGCGAGCGCCCGCCAGCGCCGCGCCCGCCGCCAATAACGCGATCACACGCAGCAACAATAACAGCACGTCACTCGGCTTGGCCTGACGCGCTACCGCGCGCGCATCCCGCTCCGGCACAAAGCGCGCCGTCGGTAACAGCATGACCGGCGGCGTCCGTACCGAAAGAAAGTGCAGGGCTGTGATCGCCAGCGCGGCCGCCATCGCGGCGCCGAAAATCCATGGCATCGCGAAGCCGATCATGACGTGATCCGGAAGCCACTCACCGGAGGGCCAGCCCCGCCACTACCGCACGCACGGCACGCGCCGGTGCCGCGTCGGTCGCGACTTCAGTGTAACCCGCACCGAGCGCACGCCACTGATCGCGCACCTGGGCGCGGAATGCATGAAAGCGCGTCGCGTAGCCGCTGCGCACATCGGCGCTGGTGACGCGCCAGATCGTGGCATCCTCCGGATCCTGCGCACGGAAAATGCCGTCGGGAAGCACGAGCTCTTCGCGTGCCACAATGTGCACGCACTCCAACATCGCACCGCCCGCGGCCAGCACCGAGGCATTCCTGATCGTCGCCTCGTGATCGCCAAGGCAATCGGTGACCAGCACGCAGCGCGCCGCGACAGGAATCTGCATCAGTGCCGACGCGACGCCGCTCATGCCACCCGCCCGCAACGTATCCAGCGATCGCGCGATCTCGCGCACCGTCCCCCGCCGTGTGCGCGGCGGCGTGCGCAACACGCCGTCGGCGTGCACCGCCAGCACGCCGACCGGATCACCCGACGCGTGCGCGACCGCGGCCAGCCCGACCGCGACGGCACACGCCATCCGCCACTTGCTCATCTCGCCGCCCCCGGGGAAGTCCATGCTGGCACTCCCGTCAAGCACAATCCATGTGTGCAGCAACGCGCGGTCGTCGCTCAACCGCACGAATGCGCGATCACTGCGTGCGAGCAGCTTCCAGTCGAGCGCACGGGAATCGTCGCCCTGTCGATACAGGCGATACTCCGTGAACTCACCCGCCGTTCCGCGCTGCCGCGAACGGTGCGCGCCCGATGGGCCCGCCGCGACGGCGCGGCGTGCCGGCCAGCGCACTCCACGCAGGGCGTCGAGCAACGGCCCGTAATCCGCACTCATCGCTGCCGCGCGATCAGGCCGGCAGCGCGCTGCCCGGCGCTGCCACGTGCGTCAACAGCGCCTCGATGATCGGTTCCGCCGTCACGCCTTCCGCCTCGGCCGCGAAGTTCGGCAGAATACGATGACGCAGCACCGGCATCGCGACGCGTCGAATGTCCGACGGCGATACGGCCGCGCGACCAGCAAGAAACGCCGCCGCCTTCGCCCCGAGAATCAGCGCCTGTCCGGCGCGCGGTCCGGCGCCCCACCGTACATACTGGCGAACGATGTTCGGCGCCGAAGGCTCCTGCGGCCGCGTGGCCCGCACGAGTTGAGCGGCGTAGGTGAGCACCAGCTCACTGCACGGCACTTCACGCACGAGACGCTGCAACGCCAGCGCATCCTCGGCGGAGAACACCGCGTCGATCGGCGCTCCACGCTTGCCAGTGGTTGTGCGCAGAATCGAGATCTCGTCGGCTTCGGTGGGGTATCCCACGCGGATGTCGAACAGGAAACGATCAAGCTGCGCTTCCGGTAGCGGATACGTGCCTTCCTGTTCGATGGGGTTTTGCGTCGCCAGCACGAAAAACGGCTCCGGCAACTTCATCGTCTTGCCGGCCGCAGTCACGCTATGCTCCTGCATCGCCTCCAGCAGCGCCGCCTGTGTACGAGGCGGCGCGCGATTGATCTCGTCGGCCAACACGATGTTCGCGAACACAGGACCGTGCACGAAGCGAAACGCCCGAGCGCCTCCGCCGCTCTCTTCGAGAATCTCGGTGCCGGTGATATCGCTCGGCACCAGATCCGGCGTGAACTGAATGCGGCGGAACTCGAGCTGCATCGCGTCCGAGAGCGTCTTGATCATCAGCGTCTTCGCGAGCCCGGGCACGCCGACCAGCAGCGCGTGACCGCCGGCCACCAGCGCCATCAGGATCTCATCGACGACCAGATCCTGTCCGACGATGCGCTTTGCAATCTCACCACGCAGCCGATGCACGGCCGCAATCAACAACTCAGGCGACCGTTCGCTCACCAGACCGGCCGACGTCGACGTGCCGTGACGAACAGCGTCGACGCATCCTGCGCGCCCGCCGACTGCAGCGACTGCGCCTCGTTCGACACTTCGGCACCGTGCAGTTTCACCACATAGCTATCGATCTGCTCGATATCGGGCAGCAGCAGCGCCATCGCGGCCTGCTTCACGTCGCGCACACGCGTCTCCGGCGTCGCTTCGACCCGCACGGCATCCCACAGCTCGGCGGCCTGTACACGCACTGTCCACAGCCTCGGCGCCTGTTCACTCGCCAGGCGAATGATCTCCGGCCGCACGCGCAGCGAATTCACGAAATGCGTCGTGCGCACCGTCATGCCACACGCTCCGGCAGCGCCGCGGGTTCATCGGCGGCGACCAGCACCGGCATCAGCGGCACCGTCGGTGCAGGGGGCAGCGAGTCGAGAAAGCGCGCAACCTGCTGATCAAACATGTACGTGGCACCCGACACCGCCGTCCCGACGTCCGTGAGGCGCGCCGCGATCACCAGCTCTTCGCCACCCTGCCCTCGCAACACAAGGTGCGAGGGTCCCTGCTTCTCGATAAACGTTGCGTACACGCCGCTGCGGCGCGTGAAAAAACGCGCGGCCAACGCGAGAACTTCCGCGATCGACAGCGACGTGAGACGTTCCTGCAATTGGCGATGCGACTGCTGGTGCATACGGGCGATCCGGATTGAACGGGAGAACAGTGGAGACGACGACCGCGTGTCAGAGATCCGCTTCAACGGGGAAGACCAACGTCCATCCGCCCTCGGCTTCTAAACCACTGGCCGATTCCTCGACGCGCATCTGGCCGCCAAGACGCGCGGCAAGGACGGTGGCCAGCGGCTGATCGAGCGCCGTGATCGCCCCGCGCACGCCCGCAAACGGGTCGTGCGCCGGATGTCGCGGCGTCTCCTGAAGTATACGTGGAGTCCCCGAGTGTGGTTGATCCCCTGCGGCATCCGTCGAGGCGTCGCGCCACCCCACGTGGAGCGCGATAAAGCCGCGCCCCAGCCGAACTCCCGTATTCACCGTCCCTCCCTCCAGACACGCCGACCGTACGGCCAGTCCCACCACCAGCTCCAGAAGACGGGACAGCCAGTGAACGTCGCCACGGATCGTGGGCAGCAGCACCGTCGGTTCATCCACGTGAATGGGCACCATCGGGGCGCGCGCGCGCCAGGTTGCGACTGCCGAGAGCAGCGGCTCGCGCGCGTCCACATCGCCCGTCGCCGCGGCAAAGTCATCGCGCGTGACCACGTCGTAGTCGCGGGCCGCTACCGCCAGCGCATGCACCGCCGCCAGTCGTAGTGAGACATTGCCCGTGTCTTCAGGCGACGCCAGCGTCAGTAACGCCGACACCACGCCCTGCACCGTCTGATCGCGGGCGCGCTCCGCACTATTCCACACCGACGCCTGTCGCTCCAATTGCGCATTCGCCTCAGCCAGTGCCGCGTTCGCGCGCCGCAACGCGTCGGTCCGTCGCGATTTGTCCGTCGCCGCCGCCAGTTGGTCGGCTACCACGCGCACCAGCGCGCGCTGGTCGTCACGCACATGCGTGGCATCGGCGAAATAGAACGCAACGGCCCCGATTGGCCCGTCCGCCGTTTCCATCGGCGCCGCGATAATAGACCGGAATCCGAGTTCCTCGGCCACTTCGTGCCACACACCGAGCGACTCATCGGCAAAGAGATCCGCGACCTCCACCAACCGTCGCTCGGCCACCGCCACACCACTGGGACCGTCGCCAACGCGCACGCGGAGTGCGCCGATCCAATGCCGATGCTTCGCGGGCCATTCGTGCTGCGCCACCGGCCGCAGCAGTTCGCCATCGTCGCCAAGTTCCATCACCAGCGAAAATGTGGCACCGAGAATTGGCGTCACCCGATCCAGCGCGAACTGCTGCACATCACTTGGACGATCAGCCAGCAGAAAGGCGTGGGCGATTTCGCGCACAGCCAACAGCTCGCGAGCGTCACTCACCTCAGGACGCCCGGGGGCGCTTGGGCGAAAGCGGCCGCACCTCGAGCCGGTGCACGAGCATGTGCGGCGGCGCTTCGATGGCGAATCCGACGGCGTCGGCCACATTCTTCGGCTCAAGCATCCACGTGCGATTCGTGCCCGCTGGGAACAGGTCGGTATCCACCGAGCCCGGAGTGATCACGGACACGCCGACGCCGGCGTCACGCACTTCCAGCATTAAAGACTCCGCGAAGCCCATCACGAAATGCTTGGTGCCGGTGTAGCAGGTGCCGCCAATGAACGTGTTTCGTCCGGCGGTGCTGCCGATGATGCACACGTGACCGTGACCGCGCGCCACCATGCCCGGCAGCACCGCGCGTGTCACGTGATACAACGCGTTCACATTCACGTCCACCTGGCGATGCCACTCCTCTGAGGTCATTTCCAGGAACGGCTTCATCACGGCAACGCCGGCGTTGTTGACGAGGACATCAACGTGCAGCCCCGTCAGGCGCTGTGCGGTGACCAGCGCGTTCTGCACATCGGCCGAGATGCACTGCACGGATGCACCGAGTGTCTCGCACTCACTGGCGACCGCCGCCAACAGCGACTCGTCGCGCGCCACGAGAATCAGATCGTGCTTCGGCGCGAGCCGGAGCGCGATGGCGTGCCCGATACCTCGCGACGCGCCGGTAATGAGTGCGACGGGACGGGGATTGGCAGAAGGAGTCATGCGGGAAAGCTACGCCCCGACTGCGCGTAGGAAAGCGGCGCGGCGCAAAGTCGCCAATACACGTTTGCTGCAAAACCGTCGGCGGTTGCTCACACGGTCACGGAAACTTTCCCCACTTGAGTCTGCCGGCACGATGACGGACAGCGTCTCCCTGCCTCACTCCATGCAACCCCTCTCGATGGCAGACGGCGCGGCCCTCGGCCTCATGCTGAGCGCCTGTCACACCGGGGATTCTCCCCAATCGATGGCGACCTCCACGACCGACGCATCGGTCACCGCATCGTCGGCCACCGATACCTTGCGCCCAGTCGTGGTGACCGCCGCCGCGCTCAACGATTCGGATGATCCGGCCCTCTGGATCGACACGCTGAATCCGTCCCGCTCGCTGGGGATCGGCACGGACAACGGTGACAGCACCGGCGGACGGTACGTGTTCACGTTGGACGGGCGCATCGACAGCACCCGCCCGCATCGTCCGCTCAAACGCTCCAACAACGTAGAGGTCATCACCGGCGTGGCATTCGGGGAACAACTGATCGGTATCACCGTCGCGGCCGAAGGTGTGTGCTGTGCCGCTGGCCAATGAATCGACGGCAGTCGGCAGCGGAACCGTATATGACGGTCGTCACGCGCGTGCGTCCACGCGGACCGTCCCCCGTGCTCAGCGCAATTGCGCTGAGCACGGTCACCACTCACGCGAACCTTTACGGTGTCGCCGTGCATCCCGCCACAATCGTGCACTTCGGATCGAGCGCCGGCAGATTGAGTCGCTTCAGCTCGGCATTGACGGCGAGGAGATCCACCTTCCACACGCGGTCCAGCTGTGTCGTGTAACCACCGAGTTCCTTCGAGAGGATGCTGAGGATTTCGGGCATGTACGTGCCCGGCGGTCCGTCACCACGCTCCGACATCGATAGCAGATTGGCGAGTCGGTTGTTCACCCGAATGGGGAAGTTGAGCGGATCCTGACCGCTCTGGTTCTTCACTTGATACACGCGCTCTTCCACGGCCGATGCGTTGGCGTGGAGCGTCCCGCCCTGCTGTGCGAGCGCCGCATCCTGGCTGCGCTTAAGACGATCGGCCAGCTGATCCTTCACGCGGCGGATCTCGATCACCGCCTTCTGCGCCTCGTTCGTCTTGTCACGCACTTGCTTGCCGAACGCATACTGCGCGCGGAGGTCGGCATGGGTGACTTCCGGCAAGAGCGGGCTACGCTGGATCGACATCGGCGCGGTCAGCGTCTTACCGTCGGCCGTGAGTCGTACCGAGTAGCGCCCCGGCGGCAACGCCGGACCGGCGGTGCCCGCGCCCCAGAAAATCATGCCCGGGAAGCTCTCGATCCCCGTGGCACGCATATCGTACGTGAAGCGCGACAATCCAGCGGTCAGCGCAAACGTCGACGAGGTGCCACGACGGCGACCGGCGCCACCGGCCGTCGCCGACGTCGCGGTATCTCCGGTGAGTTCACGCAGCACCGCACCGGTCGAATCGAGAATCGACAACGTCGCGCGCTTCGGCGCCGTCTTGAACATCCAGCTCATCGGCACACCGGCGCTCGAGCGGATACCGACCGGCGGCGCGAACAGATGCGCGTCGGCCGCCAACACCGCCGGCGTCGCCTGACGAAGCGGCGCCACGTTGTCGAGCACCCAGAAGCCGCGACCGTGCGTCGCGATCACCAGGTCGTTCGCCTCCACGATCAAATCCGCGATCGGTGTATCGGGCATGTTGAGCTTCAGGCTCTGCCAGTGCGCGCCATCGTCATACGAGAGGTACACGCCATGCTGGGTGGCCGCGTAGAGCAGACCCTTACGAGAGGGATCTTCGCGCACGGCATGCACGTAGTCTTCGGCGCCGAGGCCGCTCACAATCTTCGTCCACGTTTTACCGAAGTCGGTCGTGCGGAAGATGTACGGTGCGCGATCGTTCAGGAGCGGACGACGTACCGACATGTACATCGTACCCGCATCGAACGCCGACGCGTCGATCTGCGACACGCGCCCGAAATCCGGCATGTCCCTCGGCGTCACGTTGGTCCACGTGAGACCGCCGTTACGCGTGACGTGCACGAGGCCGTCGTCGGATCCAGTCCAGATCACGTTCACATCCTTCTTGCTCGGCCCGACGGAAAAGATCACGCCGTACACTTCAGGTCCGTTCATGTCGCCGGTGATCGGGCCACCCGACTTTCCCTGCGTTTCCGGCGCGTGACGCGTGAGGTCACCGCTCAGCACCTTCCACGTGCGGCCGCCGTCGAGCGTGCGCCAGAGGCGCTGGGACGACACGAACAGCATCTTGGGGTTGAGCGGTGAGAACAGGATCGGGAACGTCCACTGCCACCGCTCCTTGATGTCCTTCGACGGTTCGCCCGAGTAGAACCACGGGTACGGATTCACTTCCCGCGACAGGCCGGTCTTCTTGTTGAATTTGTCGACGTAGCCGCCGTTGTTCGTGCCGGAGTAGAAAATGTCCGGATCGAGCGGATCGGCCCCGATATAGCCGGGCTCACCGCCACCAACCTGATACGACACCGCCATGCCGCCCGCCGCCTGCTGGGGGCCGTTCGGCCGCCCCACGTTCCACTGAGACGGCGTGCACAAGGTGCTGTTGTCCTGCTGCGACCCGCACACGTGATACGGGATGTGCTTCGTCGTGATCACGTGGTACCACTGCGCCGTCGGGAAGTCCTGCTCCGTCCACTTGTCGCCGGTGTTCATCGAGACCGCACCACCGCCGTCATTCGCGCCCACCAGGTGCGCCGCGTCGTTCGGATCGATCCACAAGTCATGGTGGTCGCCGTGCGTCCCGTTCCCGATGCTCACCAGCGTCTTGCCCGCGTCCGCCGAGCGAAACAGTGACGTGTTCTGGGCATACACGACGTCCGCGTTCTTGTGATCGGCGAACAGGTGCGTGTAGTAGAACGCGCGCTGCCGGATACTGCGGTCGCTGTTCACTAACGTCCACGTGGCGCCGGCATCATCGCTCTTGAACAGGCCACCATTGTCGTTTTCGATCAGCGCGTACACGCGGTTCGAATTCGCGGCGGTGAGCGCCACGCCGATACGACCCACGAGACCCGAGGGCAGTCCCTTGTTGCGCGTGATCTCGGTCCACGTCTCACCACCGTCGGTGCTCTTGAACAGGCCGGAGCCCGGTCCGCCCGACGACATCTGATATTCCTTGCGGTACGCTTCCCACATGGCCGCGTACATCACACTCGGGTTGTTGCGATCAAGAGCGATATCAATCGCACCCGACTTGTCATCGCGGAATAACACCTTGCGCCACGACTTACCGCCATCGATGCTCTTGAATACGCCACGCTCGGCGCTCGGCACGCTGTACTTGCCAAACACGGCCGCGTACACGATGTCTGGGTTCGTGGGATGGATACGGATCTTTGAGATGGCGTCCACCGACCTGAAGCCCATGTGGGCCCACGTCTTGCCGGCGTCGGTGCTCTTGTAGATGCCGTCGCCGGGCATGATGTTGCCGCGAATCGCCGACTCGCCCATGCCGATATACACGACGTCGGGATTGCTCTCGCTCACCGCGACCGCGCCCACCGAGGCGCTGGTGATCTGGCCATCGGTCACGGGCGCCCAGTTCTCGCCGCCATCGGTGGTCTTCCAAAGCCCACCGCCGGTCGCGCCGAAGTACGCCTCGTTCTTCCGACCGACCACACCGCTGGCCGCGATCGACCGGCCCCCGCGATCGGGGCCGATATTGCGCCACTGAAACGCCTTGAGCAGCGTCGAATCGAGGGTAACTGGCGCCAATGGCGTCGCCCGTGCAGGCGCCGTGGCACGCCTGGCCGGCGGTTGCACCAGCGCCGCCGGAATGGACAGCGCCGTGAGAAACAGGAAAGCTCGTAGTGGCAGCATGGTCGGGAATGAGGAGGCGGAACACCGCAGGGCCGCCCGCAGGCGGGCGGCACCCATACGTTGCAGGCTACGTCCGAAGATGGCAACTCGCTGACGACACCGTGACGGGCCACCCGAAGTGTGGGGAATGCCCCCCACCAACCAGATCACCGCCGACATCATCGACGCGTCGATCCACATCCACACCGACCTCGGCCCCGGCCTCTTCGAATCGGCCTACGAACAGCTCCTCGCCGCCGAACTCACCCGCCGCGGCCTGCGCGTGCAGCGGCAGCTGGTCGTACCCTTCGAGTACAAGGGGACCAAAATCGAATTCGGCTTCCGACTCGACCTACTGGTCGAAGGTCGCGTGCCGGTCGAGCTCAAATGCACCGAACGGCCCGCCCCCATTCATCAACGGCAATTGCTGACCTATCTCCGGCTCATGAAGCTGCCGGTAGGCCTGCTCATCAATTTCGGAGGCGACCGCCTCATCGACGGCGTTCAGCGCATTGCAAACGGCTACGTCGACGAATGACTGAACCCGACACACCCCTGAAAAGACCACGCAGAGGTGCAGAGGTCGCAGAGAGCGCAGAGGAATGCAACGATGTTCTCTGCGCTCTCTGCGACCTCTTTTTTTCTCTGCGTGATCTTTTCCTGCAACGGTTGGTGTGATCGATCGCCAGACACCCCAACACCCCCTCACCCCACCAGCTTCGCCGCCAGGTAGCCCTTGAGCTGACTCACATTTATCCGATCCTGCGCCAGCGTGTCGCGATCACGCACCGTGACCGTCTGATCCACCGTGCTCTGCCCGTCGACCGTGACGCAGAACGGCGTGCCCACTTCGTCCTGCCGACGATAACGCTTGCCGATCGAGCCCGACTCATCGTAGTCCATCGGGAACGTCATGCGCAGATCGTTCATGATGTTTTTTGCCATCTCCGGCTGACCATCCTTCTTGGTGAGCGGGAAGATTGCGGCTTTGATCGGCGCAAGGGCCCGATGCAGCCCTAGCACCACGCGCCCTTCCTCTTCGCCTTCCACCGACTCTTCGCGGTACGCATTCACCAGTGCCGCCAGCGTAACGCGATCGGCACCGACTGACGTTTCGATCACGTACGGCACGTAGCGCTTGTTGTTCAGCTGGTCGTAGTACTCGAGCTTCTTGGCTGAGTATTGCTGGTGCTGCGTCAGATCAAAGTCGCCGCGATTGTGCACGCCTTCGATTTCCTGGAAGCCAAGCGTGCCGCCAAAGTCGAACGTCACGTCGAACGCGGCGCGCGCGTAATGCGCGAGCTCACCGGTGCCGTGTTGATGAAACTGCAGTCGCTCCGGGGAGAGGCCGAGCGCGAGGTGCCACTCCATGCGGAGCTGCTTCCACTGCTCGAACCACTCCATGTCCGTGCCCGGCTCGACGAAGAACTGCATCTCCATCTGCTCGAACTCGCGCGTGCGGAAAATGAAATTGCCCGGCGTGATTTCGTTGCGGAACGCTTTGCCGATCTGCGCGATGCCGAACGGCACCTTCTGGCGCATGCTCTGCTGCACGTTCAGGAAATTCACGAAGATGCCCTGCGCCGTTTCCGGACGCAGATAGACGATGCTCGCGCTCTCCTCGAGCGCGCCCATGGACGTCTTGAACATGAGATTGAAATTGCGCGCGTCCGTGAGCTGACAGGCCTCGTGCTTTCCAGCCTGCTTGCTCGGCTTCTGGGGGCAGCGCGCGTCGTCCAGCTTGTCCGCACGGAACCGGCCCTTGCATGTCTTGCAGTCCACGAGCGGGTCCACGAAGCCGGCCACATGGCCACTCGCTTCCCACGTGCGCGGGTGCATCAGGATCGCCGCATCAAGCCCCTCGATATCGTCGCGCGAACGCACCATGGCGTTCCACCAGCGATCCTTGATGTTCTTCTTGAGTTCGACACCGAGCGGACCGTAGTCCCACACCGAGCCCGTGCCACCGTAAATCTCGGAGGACTGGAAGATGAAGCCGCGGCGCTTGCACAGCGACACCAGCTTGTCCATCACGTCGGGTTGGGAGGACATCGGAACGGAAGAGTTGAAGTCAGGAAAGGATGTGCCGCACGATCGCGTCACCGTGATCGCGGCCGTTCTCGATGAAGATACGATTGGCCGACAGCCCAGACGCAATCACTCCCGCAAGGTAGACACCCTCGACCGGCGTTGCCATCGTGAGCGGATTGTGTGCCGGGATGCCGCTGCCCGGCTCGATGGGCACGCCCACCGCTTCCAGCAGTCCGGTTTCCGGCAGATAGCCCGTCATCGTGTACACCTGCGTGGCGGGCACGCGCACCTCCCCGTCAGGCCCCATCGCCACCACCGCATCAGGCTCGATCGCCACCACGCGGCTTTCGTAGTGCGCCTGAATACTACCCTCGTGAATGCGCGCCTCGATTTCCGGACGTACCCACGGCTTCACGCCGTTGTCGAGCGTGGCGCCCACGTGCACGATCGTGACGTGCGCGCCGGCCCGATACATGTCGAGGGCCGCATCCACCGCCGAGTTTCCGCCGCCGACGATCACGACCGGCTCGCGCCACGCCGAGTGGCCCTCCACGTACCCGTGGCGCACATGCGGCAACGACTCGCCCGGCACCTGCAGCAGATTCGGACGGCCGAAGTATCCCGTCGCGATGATCACGGCATGCGCCGCCGTCTCCAGCACCTCGCCACTGCGCTTCACGCTCTGCAACAGCCACCGCGCCGGACGCTCCCGAGCCTGCTCGCCAGCCAGCGGATCGAGGGGCACGGGGCGCATCGATTCCACCGACTCGTACTGCCGCACCGACACCTCGTACATCGACGCCACGCCACGATAGTATGCCAGCGCATCACGCCGCGTCGGCTTGTCCGTCGCCACCAGAAACGGCACGCCGCCGATCGCAATGCGCTCCGCCGTGCTGAAGAACGTCATATACGTCGGATAACTCGCGATGCCGTTCACGATGCATCCGCGATCGAACACCGTCACCGACAGTCCGCTACGAATCGCCACGATCGCCGCCGCCAGGCCGCACGGCCCCGCGCCGACGATCGCGACATCCACAAACGCCGTCATGCGCGAACCGCGTGAACTCCAATGATCTGGTCGCGACGGGTGCCGACACTCACGTACGCGATCGGCGTCTCGCACATCTGCTCGAGTCGATCCAGGTAGGCGCGGGCCGCCGCCGGCAGATCGTCCAGCTTCCGCACGTCCTGCGTGGATTGGTGCCACCCCGGCATCGTGTCGTACACCGGCTCGGCGTGCTCCAGCAACTGCAAATCGGCCGGGAATTCCGTATGCACTTCACCATGGATTCGATAGCCCGTGCACACCAGCAGTTCGTCGAGTGTGTCCAGCACGTCGAGCTTGGTGATCGCCAGCGCCGTGAGACCATTCACGCGCGCCGCATATCGCACCACCACGCCATCGAACCAGCCGCAGCGACGGGCACGGCCCGTCGTCGCACCAAATTCGTGACCCAGTGTGCGCACTCGGGTCTGCAGCGGTTCGGCGAACTCCGTCGGCAACGGGCCGTGACCCACGCGCGTCGTATACGCCTTTACCACGCCAAGCGCACACTGCAACGACATCGGCGAAATACCAACGCCCGTGGCGGCGCCACCCACCGTGGTATTGCTCGACGTCACGAACGGATACGTCCCGTGGTCGATGTCCAGCATCGAACCCTGCGCGCCCTCAAGAAGCACGGCCGCGCCGCTCTTGATCGCACGATGCACGCACAGCCCCACGTCATCGGCCAATCTGAGCAGCCGTGGCGAGAGTGCATCGAGCGTGGCAATCGTGTCGTCGACCGACGCCCGCAACTCGGAGCCAGAACGCTCGAGCTGGGCGTTGGCCCGCTCCACGCCGGCCGTGACCAGCTCGCGCAGGCGCCCCGGATTGCGAAGGTCGAGCACGCGCACACCGCGGCGCGCCACCTTGTCTTCGTACGCCGGACCGATGCCGCGGCCGGTGGTGCCGATTGCCTTGCTCGCCGCGCTCGCCTTGTCCACGAGCTTGTGGTACGGCATCACGAGATGGGCGCGCTCACTGACATACAGCCGCCCCTCCACATCGACACCATCGGCGATCAGCTCGTCGACTTCCGTAAACAGCGTCTCCGGATCCATCACCACACCATTCCCGATGGCACACCGCACCCCGGGGTGCAGAATGCCGCTGGGGATCTGGTGCAAGACGAAGGACTTGTCGCCGATATGCACGGTGTGACCCGCGTTGGCGCCACCCTGGTAGCGGACGACCCAGTCGGCCTTTTCGGCCAGGACGTCCACCAATTTGCCTTTCCCTTCATCGCCCCACTGCGCCCCCACCACTACGACGGTGCGCGTCGTCGAATCGAACATGCGAGTCGGTCTCCGGCGGCCCTGCGGCCGCGCACAAAAAACGCCCCTCGGACGATCCGCGGGGCGTTAGGAGAATCTAGTTTCCGACCACCGCTGCCGCCATGACCAACACCGCGACAACGACGCCGATTCCCACTTTGGCGGCGGCGGCGACCACTCGTCCCACCAACGCACCCGTCGCCACCTGCACCGGCGCCCCCCGTTCCCCGCTCGCCACCGACAGCTCGGCCACCAGCGCCCCCAGGAACGCGCCCGCGAAGGCGCCGATGAGCGAGCCCACCACCGGCACTGGAATGCCCACCATGGCCCCCACGACGCCCCCCATGACGGCTCCCCACGAGGCCCGGCGCGAGCCGCCGTACTGGCGGGTGTAGCGCGCCGAGAGCGTGAACTCGAGCACCTCGGCCACCACCACCAAAGACCCCGCACCAGCCATCGTCCACGGGCCGATTCCGCCCAGCGGCACCAGCACCCAGTGCACCAGCGCCGCCCCCAGCATCACCCATAATCCGGGCAGGCCGAACGGGATCAGGAAGAGTCCGCCAGCCAGTGCGACGCCGAGCAACAGGAGAGTGGCCATACACCGAACTACGCCGGCAGCAGCCCTGCTGTTTCGAGGCGCGCCCGCACGATCGCGCGTTCGTCCGCACTGGCCGCCAACAGCGGACTGCGCGGCGCACCGCCATGCAGGCCCACCAGATCCAGTGCCGCCTTGATACCGGCCGGCCCCATCGCACCGGCAATGTCGGTCGCCAGCGGCGCCAGGCGCGCCTGCAACGCCGTGGCGCCGGCCTCATCGCCCGCGCGGAACGCGTTCACCATCTCGCGCACCAGCGGACCGGCGTACAACGCAATCGCCAGAATGGCGCCCGACGCACCCGCCGCCAGCGCCGGCACGACCGTCGCGCCACTGCCCGTGAGCACGCGGAAGTTCGGCCCCTGTGACTCGAGGTACTGCGTGAACATCGGGATGTTACCCGCACTGTCCTTCATGCCGATCACGTTCTCGTGCTGCGCCATCTCGTGCACGAAGGCGGGGCTCAGCACCAGATGCGCATAGGCCGGCATGTTGTACAGCAGCACGGGCAACGGACTCGCATCGGCGACGGCGCGGAAATGCGCCAGCAACGCCGGCTCCGTCATCCGCTTCAGGAAATAGTGCGGCGAAATCACCAGCGCCCCCGTTGCCCCGGCGGCCTTCGCATCGTGCGCGCGGGAAATCGTTTGACGCGTGCTCTCGCTGCCGACACCGGCCAGCAACCACTTGTCATCGGACAGTCGCTCGCGCGCCCAGATCAGCAGCTGGCGACGATCGGTGTCATCCAGCAGCGCCGATTCTCCGCTCGAGCCGGCAACGAGCACGCCGTCGACACCATGGCCGACATACGCATCAATGTTGGACTGGAACGCGGCGCGGTCGAGGTCACCCGTCGCGGTAAAACAGGAGGAGGCGGGCACCATAAGCCCACCAATGGGAGTGTTCGGCATTCGGAAAATCTAATCCGCGAACACCGCTCGTGTTTCCGCCGATCGCCGACTCAGCTGCCGAACAGACTTTCAAAACCGCTGCCGAACACCGCATCGCTCCCCAGCGGATTCGGGCTCGAGACCGCGGAATGTCCGCTCGGACTCGTCGCGATCGGCGGCATCGTGGGCCCGGTTCCCAGCGGATTGACACCCAAACCACTCGGCGTCGCCACCGCACCCACGCCCTGCGTGACCGACTTGGCACTACCCGTGAGACGCGACGCGATCCCCTTCACCGCACTGTGCGGCGTCAGGCGGTTCTTGCCGATACGGAAGGTCAATTCGAAATCCGCCGGGTTCGTCGCCGCCGCTTTCGCGACGTCGAAGGTGACCTCGTTGCCGTTCACCAGCTCGGTGAGATGCTGATCGAACGTGCGCATGCCATACTGCGCGCCATCGGCGATGTAGTCGCGGATCTCGACGATATTCCCTTCGGCGATCAGATCGCGGATGGTGGACGTCACGATCATCACTTCACACGCCAGCACGCGTCCCTGGCCATTCGCGCGCGGCAGCAGACGCTGGGACACCACCGCATGCAGCGACTCGGCGAGACGCATCCGCACCACGGTCTGCTCGTTTGGTGGGAACATCGCCACAATACGCATGATCGTGCTCTGCGCATCAGGCGTGTGTAGCGTCGAGATCAGCAGGTGACCAGTTTCTGCCGCCTTCATCGCCGTGTCGATCGTTTCTGGATCGCGCATCTCACCGATCAGGATGACGTCAGGATCCTGACGCAGCGCCGCACGGAGTCCCATGCGGAAGCTTTCGGTGTCGACGCCCACTTCACGCTGGGTGACGGAGCTCTTGAGGTCGGCATGAATGAACTCGATCGGATTCTCGAGCGTAAGAATGTGCTTCTCGTACGACGCGTTGATCGCGTTCACCAGCGCAGCCATCGTACTCGACTTGCCGGAACCGGTCACGCCGGTTACCAGCACCATCCCGCGCTCCGTACGCGCGATGCGATCAAGTACCGCCGGCAACTTGAGCGTCTGGAAGGTCGGCACAATCTCCGGAATCACGCGCATCACAACAGAATGCGCCGCGCGCTGCCGCATGATATTGACGCGGAACCGTCCCACGCCCGGCGAATGCCACGAGCAGTCATGGTCCTTCAGCGTATCGATCGTGGCGCGCTCGGCATCCGACATCATAAAATGCAGCGCAATCGCGCGCGTCTGCTCGGCGGTGAGTGCCTGTTTCGTCAGCACCACGAGGCGGCCGTCGATGCGCGCACGCACGACATCCCCCGCCTTGATATGCACGTCGGACGCACCGCGCTCGACTGCCGCCTTGATGATTCGCTCGATCGCCACGATGCCTGCTTAGGAGAGCTACGGGAGGTGTGCGGTCCCCGATCAATAGCCCGCATCGAGGTCCACACCGTTGCGCAGCGGTGTGCCCGCATGCCAACGGCGCCAGTTGTCTTCGAACAACTCGAGCCCACGCCGCCAATGCTGCGGCGAAACGCCCGCTACCTGCGGGGTGACCAGCACCTTCGGATGCTGCCAGTAAGGATTATCGGCCGGTAGCGGCTCCGTATTGAACACATCCAGCACGGCGCCGCGAACATGATTCCCGTTTAACGCCTCCACCAGCGCCACGTCGGACACCAACGCGCCCCGCCCTACGTTCACGACGATCGCCCCGGCGGGGAGCAACGCCAGCCGGCGTCGGACACCCACGCACCGGCACCCCAACGCCGAAAACCGACGGCGGCCGTCCGCGCGTGTCACGCGGTCGCTTCCGTTGGAACCGTGACCGCGTCGAGGCCCATGTAGCCGCGCACTTCGCGCATCGTTTCGCGTGCGATGCCGCGCGCCGTATCGGCACCGCTGGCCAACGCATCGAGCACGCGCTGCGGCTCGGCGTCCAGTGCTTCCGCGCGACGACGAATGGGGGCGAGCTCCTGCACCATGCTTTCCTGCAACACCTTCTTGCAATCCATGCAGCCCCACCCGGCGGTACGGCACTGCACATCGACCTGCGCCACCGTCTCCGCGCTGCTGAACGCCTTGTGCAGCTGGAAGATGTTACACACGTCCGGGCGACCCACGTCCGTTTTGCGGACACGCTGTGGATCCGTCATCGCCGGACGCAGCTTCGCCCAGATCTCGTCGTCCGTCTCCATCAGCCCGATCGTGTTGCCCAGCGACTTCGACATCTTCGACTGTCCGTCGAGCCCCATGATACGGCGCGTCGGCGTGAGCAGTGGCTGCGGTTCCGGAAAATACTCCTGACCGAACTTTGCATTCCACTTGCGTGCGGTATCGCGCGCCAGCTCGAGATGCTGAATCTGGTCCTCACCGACCGGCACCGAATCGGCGCGATACAGCAGGATGTCCGCACTCTGCAGCACGGGATACATCAGCAGTCCCGCGGGAATGCTCTCCATCTTCGACGACTTATCCTTGAACTGCGTCTGCCGCTCGAGGTCGCCAAGCGGCGTCAGCGTCGTGAAAATCCAGGAGAGCTCGGTGTGCTCCGGCACATCGCTCTGCACGAACAGAGCGGCCTTCGCGGGATCGATGCCGGCGGCCAGCAGTGACTTGGCCATGCCCCAGCGCCGCGCGCGGAGTACCGCCGGATCGTACGCGCCAGTGATCGCGTGATAGTCGACGACACAAAAGAGGGCGCCGGGATGAGTCTCCTGAAGCTGGACCCAATTCTTGACGGCGCCGAGGTAGTTACCGATGTGGAGTTCGCCCGAAGGCTGGATGCCGCTGAAGATGCGTGCCATCCTTCAAACGTACCCACCGTGATTTTCTCCAGCAACGCAGATCGCTCCGAATGACCTCGTCCGCACACCCGAAACGTCAAGAGTGGCGCGACGCCGCCATCGCGGCCGCCGATACGGCCGCCCGGTTCATCACGCACGAAGCGATGTCGCACCGAACACTGGCCTGGGAGGCGAAGAGCGCGACGGACTTCGTGAGTCGAGTCGACGTCGGGGCCGAGGAGCGCATCCGCGACATGATCACCTCGCGCATTCCCGGTATCCGCATCATGGGAGAAGAGTTGAGCGCCGATGCGCACCCCGACGACGGATTGGTCGCGATCGTCGATCCGCTCGACGGCACCACCAACTTCCTGCACGGCTTCCCGAACTACTGCGTTTCCATTTGCATCGCCCTCGATGGCGTGCCACAGGCGGGCGTCGTGCACGATGTGGCCCGCGGCGGCGTCCTGCATGCAACCGCTGGCGACGGCGCCTTCGTGGACAACAGCCGGCTCACGGTGTCCACCACCGATACCCCTGCCCGCGCCCTCATCGGCACCGGCATCCCGTTCAAGGATGTCTCCCAGGCCGATCTGTACCTTCGCCAGCTCCGGCGCCTCATGCCGATCATCTCGGGCGTGCGCCGCGCCGGCTCAGCCGCCCTCGACCTCTCCGACGTAGCCCGCGGACGCTTTGATGGCTTCTGGGAGCTCTTCCTGAACCCGTGGGACCTCGCCGCCGGCGTGCTGCTCGTGCGCGAAGCCGGCGGACGCGTCACCGACCTCGAGGGACGCGACGCCCGCCTCACCGGCGGACCGATCGTCGCCAGTAACGGTATTCTTCACGACTGGTTCCTCGACATGCTGAACGATGCTGCCGTTCCCGACCCTAGCCCCGCCTGATCGTGTCTCTCGTCGAATGCGTCCCCAATTTCTCTGAAGGCCGCGACCCTGCGGTGATCGCCGCGATTCGCGACGCCATCGCGAGCACGCCCGGCGCGCATGTGCTCGATGTCTCCAGCGATCCGTCACATCATCGCACCGTGATCACTTTTGTGGCCTCGCTCGAGGCCGCCGTTCCTGCGGCCTTTGCCGCGATGAAGGTCGCGCAGGAGCGCATTGATCTCACCACGCATCGGGGCGAGCATCCGCGCATCGGTGCCACCGACGTCGTGCCGTTCATTCCGCTCGAAGGCACGACCATGGAGCACTGCGTGGCCATGGCCCGCGAGCTCGGCGCGCGCGCGTCGGTCGAGTTGGGCATTCCGGTCTACCTATACGAACGCGCCGCCACGACGCCCGCCCGCGAGAATCTCGCCGATGTGCGACGTGGCGAATTCGAAGGACTGCGCGACGACATCCGCACCAATCCCGCCCGGAAACCCGACTTCGGGTTGAACACACTCCACCCCACCGCCGGTGCCACCGCGATCGGAGCCCGTCCGTTCCTCGTGGCCTACAACGTCTATCTCGGCGACGCGAAAAATCTCCCCGTCGCCAAGGAAATCGCGAAGGCCATCCGGGGGTCGTCCGGCGGACTGCGCTATGTGAAAGGCCTCGGCCTGGAAGTCGACGGGCAGGCGCAAGTGTCGATCAATCTCGTCGACACCGAGAAGACACCGCTGCATCGCGTTTTCGAGATCGTGAAGTCGGAGGCCGCCGCACACGGCGTGTCGCCCACCTGGAGCGAAATCGTCGGCCTCGTCCCGGAACGCGTGTTGCTCGAGGCCGGCGCCCGTCATGTGCAGTTGCGCGGGTTCTCCAAAGCGATGCTGCTGGAAACGAAGGTGCGCGAGGTCATTGCCGGCGGTGAAGCGGTCGAGAACTTCATGGCACGCATCGCCGACGCAACGCCCACACCGGGTGGCGGAAGTGTGGCCGCGCACGTTGGCGCGCTTGGCGCGGCGCTCGCGCAGATGGTCGCCGCACTCACCATCGGCAAAAAGAAGTACGCTGCCGTCGAAGCGCAGATGAAGCAACTCACCGTCGAAGCGCACACGCTGCGCCGCAAACTCTCCGAACTCGTGCACCGCGACGCCGATTCCTACGAGGGAGTACGCACGGCCTACACGATGTCGAAGGAACCGGAACACGCCACCGCGCGCGCCGATGCTATTCGTGACGCACTGGTGTTCGCCTCACGCGTGCCGTTGGAAACCGCGCATCTCGCCGTAGAGGTTGCCGCCATCGCCGCCACTATCGCTGAGCACGGCAACAGCAACGCCGTATCCGACGCGTGCGTCGCCGCGCTCCTGGCCGAAGCGGCCTGCAAGGGGGCGGTTCTCAACGTGCGCATCAACGTGGCGTCGTTGGATGAACGGGGTACGCAAACCGGCGCGCAACTCGCCGCCGAGGCCCGCGCCTGCCTCGTTGCCGCATCGGTGCACGCGCGCGTGGCGGAAGCGGCGGCCGAGCGCGCCATGGTGCCGTCGTGAAGCGCGCCACGTTGGCGGTGCTGCTCGGAGCCCTGTTGCTCTCCGCCTGTCGTACTAGTGCTGGATCACGCCACACGCGCGCCGCCGCCAACTCCGCGTGCGCGGCTTCGAACGGGATCGGCCGGCTGAAGCTGGTGCTCACCACCACCTCAGCCCTTCCTGAAACGAGCGAAGCGCTCGTTCGCCTCGAAAGCGAAACTGAGCGCTCGACCGTGCGGGTAAATGCCGCGCTTGGTACCACGTTTGAACTGCACCCGGGTCGCTACCAGCTAAGCATCTCGCTCGCCGGCTACAACAGCGCGGAGCGATTGGTCAGTATCGAGTGTGGTTCTGATCGAACGCTCACCGTGCCGCTGGCAAAGAAGCGATGACTATCCGAGCGGCTGCGTCAAAATCCGCGGACCGTGCTCCGTGATCGCAACCGTGTGCTCGAAGTGAGCTGAACGCTTGGCGTCGGCGGTGACAACGGTCCACTTGTCGCCGAGCGTCTTCGTCTTGGCCGTACCCACATTCACCATCGGCTCGATGGCGATCGTAAGTCCCACGCTGAGTTTCTTCCCGCGCTTTGGCTTGCCGTAGTTCGGAATCTGCAGCTCCTCGTGGGGCGAAAAGCCGACACCATGACCAACCAGCTCGCGCACCACCGAAAATCCCGCCGCCTCGACAACGGCCTGAACGGCGGCTCCGATGTCTCCGACATGATTGTCCGCCGTTGCCGCCGCGATGCCGGCCTCCAGCGAACGCTTGGTGACGTCCAACAAACGCCGCGTCTGCTCGTCAATTTCACCCACCGCCACGGTAATGGCGGAGTCGGTATACATGCCCTCGAGCTTCACGCCGAAATCGAGCTTCACGATATCGCCATCGTCAAGCACACGCTTCCGGGACGGAATACCGTGAACCACTTCTTCATTGATGGAGATGCAGGCGCTTCCCGGGAATCCGTAGAGTCCCTTGAACGCCGGCTCGGCACCCGCGTGCGAGCGAATGAACGCCTCGCACAACGTGTCCAGTTCACCGGTGCTGATGCCCGGACGAACATGGGCTTTCATGTGCTGGAGCGTGGCGTACAGGAGCGCACCACCGCGCGCCATAATGTCGATCTCGCGCGGTGACTTGAGCAACGTGGCAGGAGCGTATCCGCCGATCGCCATCAGTACCCGAGCACGTGCAAGGCGCGAGACTCGACTTCTTCGAGTGACCCGATGGCGTCGATACGCACAACCCCGGGGCCGTGCTCCTTGTACCAGTTGATTACCGGCGACGTCTGATCGCAATACACCTGCAGACGCTTCCGCACCGCGTCCGGCTCGTCGTCCTTGCGGCGAACGAGCTTGCCGACCTTGCCGTCAAGCTCGCAGGCTTCTCCAGGCTGACGACCGAAGAACGGACGCTGGCACGCGTCGCAGGTGGTCCGACCGCTCAAGCGGCGCACCAACTCGTCTTCCGCGATATCGAACAGCAGCACCGCATCGATCTTACGGCCAAGATCCGAAAGCATGGCCGCAACACCATCAGCCTGCGGCGTGGTACGCACCACACCATCGAGAATTGCGCCTTTGGCGGCAGATGGCGAGGCCAACGCTTCTTTCATGATCCCCATAATTACCTCATCGGGGACAAGATCGCCGCGGTCCATCGCGGCTTTCGCCTCGAGACCGAGAGGAGTACCGTCGCGAACCGCGGCGCGGAGTACATCGCCGGTGGCGATCTTAGGAACGTCAAGGCGAGCGGCAAGCCGCTCGCCTTGAGTCCCCTTGCCCGCGCCCGGCGGTCCAAGCAGGACAATGATCATGATCTTCCTTAGAAGCCCTGAGTCGCCTGACGGCCGCGGAAGCGCACGCGCCCCTTCTTCATGAAGCCGTCATATTTGCGCAGCAGCAGGTGCTGCTGCATCTGCGCCATCGTATCCAGCGCGACACCAACCACGATCAGCAGCGACGTTCCGCCAAAGGCGAAGGGCACGTTGATCAAGCGCGCGATCACAATCGGCATCAGCGCAATGGTCGTAAGGAAGATCGCACCGGGAAGCGTGATACGCTCCACCACCTGCTCGATGTACTCAGCCGTCTTGGCACCGGGCTTGATACCGGGAACGAAACCACCCTGCTTTTTCAGGTTCTCAGCCAGATCCACCGGATTGAAAATGATGGACGTGTAGAAATACGTGAACAGCAGGATGAGCACGGCGGAGAGCACGAAGTACATCCACGGGTTCGGACCTTGCGGATTGAACATCTCCGCAATTTCCTGCGCCTTGGCGTTACCGCTGAACTGCGCGATTGCACCCGGGATCACGATCACCGACTGCGCGAAGATGATCGGCATCACGCCTGCCGTGTTGATACGGAGCGGGATAAAATTCCGAGCGGCTTCACGCTGACGACCACGGGCCATCGTGCGCTGCGGGATTTGAATGAGCACCCGACGCGCCGCCACCGTGATCGCCACGACACCAGCCACCACACCGACCATCACGATCGCCAGCACCACGAGAGAGAGCACCGGCAAGGCTCCCGTCGTCACGAAGTTGAACGACTGGAAGATCGACGGCCACATGCGTTCGACGATCGAGAAGAAAATGATCAGCGACGCACCGTTACCCAGACCACGCTCGGTGATCTGCTCGCCCAGCCACATCACGAAAATTGCGCCCGCGGTGAGGAACAGCATCATCTGCACCGTGAACCACGGCCCTGGACGCGACACGGCAGCCGGTAGCGACGAGGTGAAGAGCGCAAATCCGTACGCCTGAATCAGCGCCAGGACGACCGTGAGGTAACGCGTGTACTGCGTCAACTTCTTCCGGCCTTCTTCGTCCTTTTGCATCTTGTCCACGTTCGGCATCACGGCCCCCGCGATCTGGACGAAAATGCTCGCCGAGATGTAGGGCATGATGCCAAGCGCGAAAACGGTCGCGCGAGAAAGACCACCACCCACGAACATGTCGTAGAGGCCGAGAAGGCCACCGCCTTGCTGGCGGGTGAAGTAGTCAGTCAGCGCTTGGACATCGACCCCGGGCGCCGTAATGTGCGAACCGATGCGATAGATCACCATACACAGAAACGTGAAAGTAATCTTCGACCAGAGCTCAGGCGTCCGGTAGATATTCGAGACGGCTTGTGCCGCCGGATTAAGTTGCTGCGCCATGCGCTGGGTTGTCTCCGTTAGCCGTCGATGCGGCCACCGGCCGCTTCGATCTTCGCCTTGGCACCGGCGCTGATCTTCACGCCGCGCACCGTGAACGCGCGGGACGCCTCACCATTGTTGAGCAGCTTCGCCGGGCCATGGCCCGAACGAATGAGCCCAGCCGCGATCAGCGTCTCCACCGTCACTTCGTCCCCCGCGACGCCGGTCAGCGCATCGAGGCGCACGACCTGCGCCTCTTCACGGAACGGATTCGTGAAACCACGCTTCGGAATACGACGCGTGAGCGGCATCTGGCCGCCTTCGAAGTGCGGCTTGCCACCACCAGGTCCGCCATGACCAGACCGCGCCTTGGCGCCCTTGTGACCCTTGCCCGACGTCTTGCCCAGACCGGAGCCCGGACCGCGACCCACGCGACGACGGCCGCGGTGCGAACCCGGCGCCGGCTGCAGGTTATGCAGGCCAATCTTTTCGACGCCTTCGGCGCCTGAATGCTGAGCCATGTGCTTACTCCTCCACCGGAGTCACCAACACCAGGTGACGAACCTGCTTGAGCTGGCCACGCAGCGAGGCGGAATCCTGCTGCACGACGCTGGCCTGATGATGACGAAGACCGAGCGCCTCAAGTGTGCGACGCATGCGCCACGAATGGCCGATCCCGCTGCGCACCTGCTTGATGTGAAGCTTGCCGGTTCCCGGCGCTTCAAGCTTCGGCGTCTTCGCCGGACCCTTCGACGGATGCCATACGAACGTACGCGGCATTATGCCACCTCCGCGGCGTTAGGCGAGGCGCCAACCACGGCGGCCTTGCGAGCATCGTGGCCTTCGGTGCGCGACTTCGCGCGCGACCGGTAGCCGATCTGAGACACGTCCACGCCGCGTTCCTTTGCCGCCTGTTCGACGGTGATCAGGTGCGTCAGGCCATCGAGCGCCGCGAGCACCATGTTATGCGGATTGGTCGAGCCCAGCGACTTGGTGAGGATGTCGTGGATGCCAGCGCACTCGAGCACCGCGCGCACGGCACCACCGGCAATCACACCAGCACCCGGCGCCGCCGGCTTCATGAGCACCTTACCGGCGCCATGCTTGCCGACCACTTCGTGCGGGATCGTCGAACCCGTCAACGGGATCTGCACCATCTTGCGACGAGCCGCTTCCACGGCCTTGCGGACCGCTTCCGACACCTCGTTCGCCTTACCGGTGGCAAAGCCAACCTTGCCCTGCCCGTCGCCCACGGCGACCAGCGCGTTGAAGGAGAACCGACGACCACCCTTCACAACCTTCGCAACGCGGTTGATCGCGATCACGTTCTCGACCAAATCGCTCTGCTCACGATCCTGCGACGGACCACGGCCACCATCACGGCCACGACCATCACGGCCCGCGCCCGGTCCACCTTCGCCTCCAGGGCCACGGCCACGTCCGGGCGCACCACCAGGGCCGCCACCAGGGCCGCCACCGGGGCCGCCACGTCCACGACCGGCACCCGGTCCACCTCGACCGCCGCCCGGGCCACCACGGCCACGACCGCCAGGTCCACCACCACTGCGGGCGCTGCCACCAGGCGCGCCACCGGTTCCTGCTGCGTTAGCCATGATCAGAACTCCAGGCCGCCCTCTCGGGCGCCATCTGCCACGGCCTTCACGCGGCCGTGATACTGGTAACCGGCACGGTCGAAGACGACCTTCGCGATGCCGGCTGCCTTCGCCTTCTCAGCAACCTGCTTGCCGACGGCGAGTGCACGCTCCGACTTCGTGCCGTTCATCCCTTCGTCGCCAACGGTCATCAGCGTGCGCTGCGTGACGTCGTCCACGATCTGGGCGTAGATGTGCTTCAGCGAACGGAACACCACGAGACGCGGACGCTCCGCCGTCCCGCTCACTGCCTTGCGCACACGCAGGTGACGGCGCTTGCGCCGCTCCGCGTTCGTACGTGGGATCGCGATCTTGGCCATTACTTGCCTCCCGCCTTACCGGCCTTACGCCGGATGACTTCACCTTGGTACTTCACGCCCTTGCCCTTGTACGGCTCGGGCTTGCGGAAGCTGCGAATCTCGGCGGCACACTGGCCCACGAGTTCCTTGCTGGCGCCCTCGATCAAGACCGTCGTCGGGTTCGCCGCGCTGATCTTCACCCCGTCCGGCGCCTTGTACTCGATCTGGTGCGAATAGCCGAGCGACAACAGCGCGCCGTACGGCTTCATCTCGGCCTTGTAGCCGACTCCGGTGATCTCGAGGACCTTCTTGAAGCCCGTCGTGACCCCTTCCACCATGTTCGCGACCAGCGTGCGCGTCAGCCCATGCAGCGCCTTGTGGCGCTCCTCATCGGACGGTCGCTTCACCAGCAGTTCGCTGCCTTCCTGTGAGATGATCATGTCCGTGGGGAGCACGCGGGACAGCTCACCCTTCGGACCCTTCACACTCACCTTGCTGCCGTCGATCGCCACCGTAACCCCGGCCGGAACCGGGATGGGGCGCTTGCCGATACGTGACATCGTTGCGTCTCCTTACCAGATGAGGGCGAGCAGCTCGCCCCCGGTGTTTGAGGAGCGCGCTTCACGGTCGGACATGATGCCCTTCGACGTGCTGAGGATCGACATGCCAAGTCCATTACGAACCCGCGGAATCTCCTGCGCGCCAACGTATTTGCGAAGGCCGGGCGTGGACACGCGCTTCGTCTGTCGGATGACCGACTGTCCCCCGTGCGCGTACTTGAGAATCACGCGAAGCAGGTGCTTCCCGTCTTCGTTCTCGACGGTGCGGTAATCCTGGATGAAGTGGCTCTCCTTCAAGATCCGGGCGATCTCAAGCTTCATCTTTGACAACGGCATGTCGACGCGGCGGTGCTTGGACGCACACGCGTTGCGAATGCGCGTCAGCATGTCGGCAATAGGGTCGTTGAGGCTCATGCTCTCTGAGTTCTCCTAGGGTATCCGCCGGCCGCGCCGGGGACCTGTAGGAAGTGAATAGTAAGAACAGTGACACGTGCAGCGTTCAAGATAGTGCATTGGGGCGCACCCACAACGCACCTCCCGAACTCTGCACCGGCCACTGATCGGATTCTGCTACCAGCTCGCCTTGCGCACGCCCGGGATCAGGCCGTTCAAAGCCATATCACGGAGGGCGATGCGGCTGAGGCCGAAGTGCCGGAGAAACGCGCGTGGACGGCCGCTCATGTTACAGCGGTTGCGCACGCGGGTCGCCGATGAATCACGCGGCAGCTTATGCAGTGCGTTCACGGCCACCAGCTTCTCTTCGCCAGTGCTCTTCGGATTCTGGATGATGGCCTTGAGGACAGCGCGCTTCGTGGCGTATCGGGCCACCAGTACCTTGCGCTGCGCGTTGCGGGCCAGCTTGCTCGTCTTTGCCATGTCGTTGTGTCCGGGTTAGGCGGCGGCCGCGGAGGCCGCCGGCTGCGCCACCTTGGGAATGACCGGCTTGTCGTCGCCGCGGAACGGCATGCCCAGCTGATGGAGGAGCGCCATTGCATGCGCATCCTTCTCGGCTGTCGTCACGAACGTGATGTCCATGCCGTGGATCTGCTCCACCATGTCGTAGTTGATCTCCGGGAAGATCATCTGCTCCTTGATGCCGATCGTGTAGTTGCCACGACCGTCGAACGACTTCGTGCCGAGGCCACGGAAGTCACGAATACGCGGGCACGCAACCGTCACGAACCGGTCGAGGAACTCCCACATCTTCGCGCCACGGAGCGTCACTGACGCGCCGATCTCCTGCCCTTCACGCAGGCCGAAGTTCGAGATCGACTTCTTCGCCTTGCGACGCACCGGCTTCTGACCCGTGATCAGCGCCAACTCCTCGACCACCACGTCGAGCAGCTTCGGCTGTTTTACGGCTTCACCGACACCGCAGTTCACCACGATCTTGGCGAGCGACGGCACCTGATGCCCGTTGGTGAACCCGAACTGGGTCGCCAACGCCGCACGGACCACGTTCTCGTAATGAGCCTTGAGACGAGGCGCCGCTACCGGCAGTCCCGCTCCCGCATGCTCACGCTTGGTGAAGTCGACGGCCTGGCGCGGCTGTGAAGCCTTGCCCGCCTTTCCGCCCTTGCCACCCTTGCCACCCTTCGCGGCCGCGCCACCACTCTTGGCTCCGGCTCCGCCCTTCGCGGCACCCTTGCCCGCTGCCTTCGCGCCGGTCTTGCCGCCGGCCTTTTCTTTGGTCGCCATTTGCTATGCTCCGGTCAGCGCGCGCGAGAGATTACTTCACCGCTCTTGACGCCGACGCGCTCCTTCGTGCCGTCCGTGTCGATGCGCTTCTTCGTGCGCGTCGGCTTGCCGGTCTTCGAATCGAGCAGCATCGCGTTCGACGCGTGGAAGGGCGCGGCCATCTCGATGATGCCGCTCGTCTCTTCCGCCGTACGCGCCTTGCGGTGCTTCTTCACGATATTGATGCCTTCCACCTTGATGCGGCCCGTCTTGGGGTACACCAGAAGGACCTTCCCTTCCTTCCCCTTGTCGTCGCCGCGCATGACGCGGACGGTATCACCCTTCGTGACGTGGATGACCTCCCGCGATGCCTTCAGCGCGTGCCGGCCAGCGCCGAGGCGCTGCCCACGGTCCGTCTTGTAGTACACGTTCTTACGCATCTCAGATCACCTCAGGCGCCAGCGACACAATCTTCATGTACCGCTTCTCGCGGAGCTCACGCGCCACGGGACCGAAGATACGGGTCGCCTTCGGCTCCCCGTTGTCGTTGATGATGACGACCGCATTCTCATCGAAACGGATGTAGCTGCCGTCCTTGCGACGCGTTTCCTTGACCGTGCGAACAACCACAGCCTTGGCCACATCGGACTTCTTCACGGCACCGTTCGGGAGCGCATCCTTTACCGCCACGATGACCCGGTCACCCAGGCCCGCATAGCGACGGCGCGTACCGCCCAGCACGCGGATCACGAGCGCGCGCTTGGCGCCGCTGTTGTCCGCAACCTTCACGACAGATTCCTGCTGAATCATGGTTTAGTTCCCCTTAACGCGCGCGTTCGACGATCTCGACCACGCGCCACCGCTTGTCCTTCGACAAGGGCCGGGTCTCCATGATACGAACCAGATCGCCGAGCTTCGCCGAGTTCTCCTCGTCGTGCGCCTTCAGCTTCCTGGTACGCGTCACCATCTTGCCGTACTGGGGATGAGGCATCCGTCGGTCGATGCGCACCACCACCGTCTTGTCCATCTTATCGCTCACGACCAAGCCCGTGCGCAGCTTACGCGCGGTCCGGTCAGAGGCGCCATTTTGCGTGGCGCTCGCGTTGTTCATCTCAGCCATCGATCGGATTCCGGTTAGCGGCCACGCGTCGCGAGCTGACGCTCACGCTGCACCGTCTTGAGGCGCGCAATGTCCCTGCGGATGCTGCGCAACCGCAGCGGCTCTTCCAGCGCTTCGGTGCCGCTCCGGAACTTGAGACGGAAACGCTCTTCCTCAAGTTCAGCGATACGGGCCACCAGGTCGTTTTCCGCGAGCGCGCGGATCTCTTCACTCTTCATTCGGTCACCGCCTCCTCACGGGCAACGAACTTGGTCTTCACACCGAGCTTCGCGGCGGCCAGGCCCATTGCCGTCTCGGCAAGTTCCCGCGTCACGCCTTCGATCTCGAACATCACTCGGCCCGGCTTCACCACCGCCACCCACATCTCGGGCGATCCCTTGCCCTTACCCATGCGCGTTTCGGCCGGCTTCTTCGTGATCGGCTTGTCCGGGAAAATCCGGATCCACACCTTACCACCACGCTTGATGTGACGCGTCATCGCCACGCGGCACGCTTCGATCTGACGGCTCGTGACCCAAGCCGGCTCCAGCGCCTGCAGTCCGAAGGTGCCAAAAGACACCTCCGACCCACGGTACGCGAGCCCGGTCATGCGACCCTTGAACATCTTGCGGAACTTGACCCGCTTCGGACTCAGCATCTCTTAGTTCCTCAGTTGCCGGTCGAGTAGGTCTTGCCGCGACGATCTTCCACAATCTCACCCTTGAAGATCCACACCTTGACACCGATGGTGCCATACGTGGTCTTCGCCGTGCTCGTGGCGTAATCGATGTCGGCGCGAAGTGTATGAAGGGGCACCCGGCCTTCCATGTACCCTTCCGTTCGCGCGATTTCGGCACCGCCCAAACGGCCGCCGGCCTTCACCTTGATACCCAGCGCACCCATCCGCATCGCACTCTGCACCGCGCGCTTCATCGCACGACGGAACGAGATACGCTGCGACAGCTGGGCCGCAATGTTGTCGGCCACCAACTGCGCTTCGACTTCGGGACGCTTGATCTCTTCAACGTTGATGCCGACTTCCTTGCCCGTGAGCTGCGCCAGCTCATCGCGCAGCTTGTCGACTTCCGCGCCCTTTTTGCCAATCACCACGCCCGGACGGCCGGTATGAATGGTCACCACCACCTTGCCCGGCTTGCGTTCGATCGTCACGTCCGAAATGGCCGCATTCTCGAGACGAGCCTTCAGGTACTTTCGGAGCAGCGCGTCTTCCTTCAGTAACGCCGGCATCTCCTTCTTCGCGTACCAGGTCGAGCGCCAGTTCTTCGTGACACCGAGGCGGAACCCGATCGGATTAGTCTTTTGTCCCATTAGCGCACCGCCTCCGCCACGATGATCTCGATGTGGCTCGTCCGCTTGGCAATTGGCGTCGCACGGCCCATGGCCGCCGGCATCCAACGCTTCAGCTTCGGACCCTCGTTCACGATAGCCTTCGTGATCACCAGCGCGTCGACATCCAGCGACGTGTTGGCGGCACGGGCCGCCTGCTCTGCGTTCGCGACCGCGCTGGCAAGCGTCTTCTCGATCTGCTTCGCCGCGCCCTTCTTCGAGAACTTGAGAATCGCCAACGCGTCGTTCACACGCTGGCCTCTGATCTGGTCGATGACCAACCGCATCTTGTACGGAGACTGACGCGCCGTGCGCTGAATCGCGCGCGCCTCAGTGCCGGTTTTCAAAGCCTTGGCCATGGATTACTTGCCTCCCTTGCCAGCGGGCTTCTTCGAGTCGGTCTTCTGTCCCGCGTGACCGCGGAACAGACGCGTCGGCGAGAATTCGCCAAGCTTGTGACCAACCATGTTTTCCGTGACGTACACCGGGATGAACTTATTCCCGTTGTGCACCGCGAACGTGTGACCGACGAACTCGGGGAGAACGGTGCTCGCCCGCGACCACGTCTTGACCACCTTCTTCTCGTTGCGGCCGTTCATGGCGATCACCTTAGCTTCGAGGCGCTCAGCGACGAACGGACCCTTCTTAATGCTTCTGGACATATAGGTTCTCGATTCGCCTGGCGGTTACTGCGTCGCCCGGCCGCGCTTGCGGCCGCGCACGATGAGACGCGTTGAAGCCTTCTTCTTGTTGCGCGTCTTGACGCCCTCGGGCTTGCCCCACGGGCTGACCACGTTCCGGCCGCCGCGCGTGCGTCCACCGTGCGGGTGATCCACCGGGTTCATCACTTCACCACGAACCTTCGGACGCTTGCCCAGCCAGCGGCTCTTACCCGCCTTGCCGTGCGACTGCAGCTCATGCGACGAGTTGCCGACTTCGCCGATCGTCGCGGTGCAGTTGCCGTGCACCAGGCGCATTTCCGTGCTGCCCATACGGAGCGTCACATAGTCGCCTTCCTTCGCCACCACTTGAGCGAAGGCGCCGGCTGAGCGCGACATCTGGCCGCCCTTGCCGATCTTCAGCTCGATGTTGTGGACCTGCGTACCGAGCGGCACTTCTTTGAGGGGCATCGCGTTGCCAACACGGAAATCGCTTCCCGGGCCCGACACGATCGTGTCGCCCTGCTTGAGTCCCTTCGGGTGCAGGATGTAGCGCTTCTCGCCGTCCGTGTACTCGACCAACGCGATGCGCGCCGAGCGATTCGGATCGTACTCGATTTCCTTCACAACCGCCGGCATGCCGTGCTTGTTGCGCTTGAAATCGATGACGCGGTACATCCGCTTGTGTCCACCGCCGATCCGGCGCATGGAAATGTGACCGTGGTTGTCGCGGCCACCCGACTTCTTGAGAGGCTCGACCAGCGACTTCTCAGGCGTCGAACGCGTGATCTCGGCGAAATCCGACACCGAGCGGAAGCGCGACCCCTTGCTGACCGGCTTGAACTGACGAATACCCATGCGAATCAGCCCTCGAAGATCGCGATGGTGTCGCCGTCACGCAGCTTCACAATCGCCTTTTTGGTATGTGGACGGCGGCCGATCGACTGGCCGACGCGACGCGATTTACCACGCGCGTTCGACGTCCAGACGCCAGTCACCTTCACGCCGAACAGCTGCTCGACGGCCGCCTTAATGACGTACTTGTTGGCGTCAGGCGCCACTTCGAACGTGTACTCGCCGCGATCCTGATACGCAGCAGAACTTCGCTCCGTAATGATCGGGCGCATGATGATGCGGTGAATCGTCGCCATCGCTTACGCCTCCGCCGAAGTCTGGGTAAGTGCCGACGATTCGATCACGACGACATCCGACCAGAGGATGTGATACGTGCTCACATCACTGAACGGCATCACGTGCGCGTGCGCCAGGTTGCGGGCGCTCAAATACACGTTCGGCTTCACGCCGTCCGTGAGGAGCAGCACCTTCTTTCCGGTCACGCCGAGCGACTCGAACAGACTGAGCATCGACTTCGTTCTGGGCGCGCTGTAATTCAGCGCGTCGACCAGCATCACCGCGTTCTCGCGGGCCCGCGCATTCAGCGCACTCTTGCGCGCGAGGGCACGAACCTGCTTCGGAACGATCTGCGTGTAGCTGCGAGGCCGCGGACCAAACACGGTACCACCGCCCGGCCAGTTCGGAGCGCGAATCGAGCCCTGACGAGCGCGACCGGTTCCCTTCTGCTTCCACGGCTTCTGGTTACCGCCGGTCACTTCACCGCGCGTTTTCGTCTTGGCCGTGCCCTGGCGACGATTGGCGAGAAACGCCTTCACCGCTTGGTGCATGACCGGCACGTTCACCGTGCCGTCGAACATGCCTTCGGGAAGCTGGCGCGTGCCATCCTGCTTGCCCTGCGCCGAGAACACAGGCGCCTGAAAGGTCTGAGTTTCCGTGATCATGGTCAGCTCTGCTTCCGCACGAAGACGATGCCGTTCGTCGGCCCCGCCACGCTGCCGCGCAGGTAAATGAGGTTGCGCTCAGCATCGATCTTCTCGATGCGAATGCCGATGGCCGTGTGACGGACATTGCCGTACTGGCCCGGCATCTTCTTGCCCTTGATAACGCGCGACGGGTCCGTACCCGCGCCGATCGAGCCGGGCTTGCGGTGCTTGGTGTTACCGTGGGTGTTCGGTCCGCCATGGAAGCCGTAGCGCTTTACCACGCCCTGAAAACCACGGCCCTTCGACGTGCCCTCGACCTTCACCTTCTCGCCAGGCGCGAAGATGCCGACCGTGATCGTATCGCCCACCGTGTACGTCGGGGCCTCGGCGTTCTTGCCCGGGGCGTCGTCGAGGCGGAAGCTGCGGAGTACGGTAGGCGGAGCATTGAGCCCGGCCTTCTTCGCATGTCCGACTTCTGCCTGCGTCGCGCGACGTCCGCGCGGTGTGCGCTCACCCTTCTTGTTCTCGCGCGCGAGCTTCTGCTCGCCGTATCCGAGCTCCACCGCGGCAAACCCCGCCTTCTCCTGTGTCATCACTTTGACGACGGGATTGGGCGTGGCCTCCACCACGGTGCAAGGCACTTGCTGCCCTTGCTCGTTAAACAGCTGGGTCATCCCCAGCTTCTTGCCGATAATGCCGATCATGAAAAGTCTGCTCCGTACGAGTCGCGGGGGATCCGGAGATCCACACCGTTGGACTGAGGAGGACAACGCCCTATGCAATGTCCTCTGTACTCACCCTGCACCTGCACCCTGCGACGAACTACTCGACCTTGATTTCGACGTCGACACCAGCCGGGAGATCGAGCTTCGTGAGCGCGTCCACCGTACCGGGACGCGAATCAAGAATATCGATCAGGCGCTTGTGCGTCTTCAGTTCGAACTGCTCGCGCGACTTCTTGTCCACGTGCGGCGAGCGAAGAACCGTCCAACGCTGCGTCTTCGTGGGAAGGGGGATCGGACCCGACACCGACGCGCCCGTCTTTTCAGCGGTGCGCACGATATCGGCCGACGCCTGGTCGATCACGGCGTGGTCAAAAGCCTTGAGGCGAATACGAATGCGGCCAGCCATCTGAATTCCTGGTAGAGATCCACTGGGGACACAGTGGCCGATTCATGCGAACCGGCCACTGGACACCGAGTGTTTCTGATTAGGCGAGGATCTTGGTAACGACGCCGGCGCCGACCGTACGACCACCCTCACGGATGGCGAAGCGGATTGACTCTTCCATCGCGATCGGGATAATGAGCTCGATCGTCATCTGGATGTTGTCGCCCGGCATCACCATCTCCATCCCTTCGGGAAGCTCGATGGTGCCCGTCACGTCCGTCGTGCGGAAGTAGAACTGCGGACGGTAGCCCTTGAAGAACGGCGTGTGGCGGCCACCCTCTTCCTTCGTGAGGACGTACACCTCGGCCAGGAACTTCGTGTGCGGCTTGATGGAATTCGGCTTGGCCAACACCATGCCGCGCTCGATTTCCTTCTTGTCGATGCCGCGAAGAAGCAGACCAACGTTGTCACCAGCCTGCCCTTCGTCGAGCAGCTTGCGGAACATTTCGACGCCGGTCACGATCGTCTTGCGCTCGCTGTTGTAGCCGACGACCTGCACTTCTTCGCCGACCTTCACAATACCGCGCTCGATACGACCCGTGGCAACCGTTCCACGACCCGTGATCGAAAACACGTCTTCGACAGGAAGAAGGAACGGCTTGTCGATTTCACGCACCGGCTGTGGCACGTAGTTGTCCAGCGCCTCGAACAGCTTCATAAATTCAGCCACCCACTTCGGATCGCCGTTGATCGCGTTGATCGCCGAGCCACGGATAACCGGGGCGTCGTCGCCAGGGTAGTTGTACTTCGAGAGCAATTCGCGGACTTCGAGCTCGACGAGATCGAGGAGCTCTTCGTCTTCGACGAGGTCGCACTTGTTCAAAAATACCAGCACGCACGGCACGTTCACCTGGCGAGCCAGGAGGATGTGCTCACGCGTCTGCGGCATCGGACCGTCGACCGCGGACACGACCAGGATGGCGCCGTCCATCTGCGCCGCTCCGGTGATCATGTTCTTCACGTAGTCGGCGTGGCCCGGGCAGTCGACGTGCGCGTAGTGACGGTTGGCCGTCTCGTACTCGACGTGCGACGTGGCGATCGTCATGATCTTCGTGGCGTCACGACGACCCTGCGACTCGGACGCCTTGGCGACTTCGTCGTACGGGATGTACTTCGTGCCGAAGGATTCCGCCGAGATCTTCGTGAGAGCAGCCGTCGTCGTCGTCTTGCCGTGGTCGACGTGGCCGATCGTTCCCACGTTCACGTGCGGCTTGTTCCGCTCGAACTTTGCCTTGCCCATGGTTCGCTTCTTGTAATTGGGTAGTGAATGAGTGGGTGAGGCTTACGCCTTCACCTTGCTGATGATCTCTTCCGCCTTCGACTTCGGTACTTCCTCGTAGAGCGCGAACTCCATCGAGTAGACCGCGCGTCCCTGCGACATGCTACGCAGTTTGGTCGAGTACCCGAACATCTCGGAAAGAGGGACACTTGCCGAGATCACCTGCGCCTCGCCGCGCTGCGTCATGCCGCCGATCTTGCCGCGACGCGAGGACAGGTCACCGAGGACGTCGCCCATATACGCTTCCGGGCACACGACCTCGACCTTCATCACCGGCTCCAGCAGACACGGATTTGCGAGACGCGCCGCCTCCTTGAATGCCATCGAGCCAGCAATCTTGAACGCCATTTCGGACGAGTCGACATCGTGGTACGAGCCATACACCAGCTGCACCTTGACGTCGACCACCGGGTAGCCCGCAAGCACGCCCGTTTCCAACGCTTCCTTGATACCCGCCTCGGTCGGTCCGATGAACTCGCGAGGAATTACACCGCCTACGACCTTGTCTTCGAACACAAACCCCTGACCCGGCTCGCTCGGCTCCATGTTGATGACCACATGGCCGTACTGACCCTTACCACCCGACTGGCGGATGAACTTCCCCTCGATCTTTTCGACGCGCTTCTTGATCGTTTCGCGATAGGCCACCTGCGGGCGACCCACGTTCGCGTCGACCTTGAACTCGCGCTGCATGCGATCGACGATGATCTCGAGGTGCAGCTCGCCCATGCCGGCGATGATCGTCTGGCCCGTTTCCGGGTCGGAGCGCACGCGGAACGTCGGATCTTCTTCGGCCAGCTTCTGCAAGGCGATCGCCAGCTTGTCCTGGTCCGCCTTTGTCTTCGGCTCGATCGCGACGTCGATAACGGGGGCCGGAAACTTCATCGCTTCGAGGATGATCGGCGCGTCTTCCGTGCACATCGTGTCGCCGGTACGCGTGTCCCTCAGGCCGATCGCCGCGGCGATGTCGCCACAACGCACTTCCGGGATTTCCTCACGCTTGTTGGCGTGCATCTGCAACAGACGGCCGACACGCTCACGCTTGTCCTTCGTGCTGTTGTAGACGTACGAGCCCGACGTGAGAACGCCCGAGTAGCAACGGAAGAAGGTCAGTTTTCCGACGAACGGATCGGTTGCGATCTTGAACGCCAGTCCGGCAAACGGCGCATCGTCGGTTACCGGGCACTCGATGAAGGTGTCCTCCTGCTGCGGCAGGTGGCCCTTGATGGCCGGCACGTCGAGCGGCGCCGGCAGATAGTCGATGACCGCATCGAGCAGCGCCTGCACGCCCTTGTTCTTGAACGACGCGCCGCACAGAATCGGGACGAACTTGCCGGCGCACGTCGCAATGCGGATCGCCTTGCGGATCTCGGCCACTGTGAGCTCTTCGCCGGCGAGGTACTTCTCCATCAACACTTCATCGTACTCTACGACGGTGTCGATGAGTTTATGGCGGGCTGCTTCGACCGCGTCATGATACTCGGCCGGGATGTCCGTAACGGTGAACGTCTTGCCGAGCGTCTGCTCGTCGAAGATGTACTGCTTGCGTTCGATGACGTCGAGGTGACCGGTGAACAGCTCGCCCGAACCCACGGGGAGCTGGAGCGGCTGCGCGCTCTTGGACAACCGGTCGTGGATCATCGCGACGCACCGTTCGAAATTGGCGCCAACGCGATCCATCTTGTTTGCGAAGATCATGCGCGGTACGGCATAGCCGTCGGCCTGGCGCCACACCGTCTCCGTTTGCGGCTCTACGCCGGCCACGGAGTCGAGCAGCGTGACCGCGCCATCGAGCACGCGCAGCGAGCGCTGCACTTCGACGGTGAAATCGACGTGGCCGGGCGTGTCAATGATGTTGATACGATACTCGGGGCCATCGCCTTTGCCATCGCTCTGGCCATGGCGCTGCCAGAAGCAGGTCGTCGCGGCCGACGTGATCGTGATGCCGCGCTCCTGTTCCTGCTCCATCCAGTCCATGGTGGCTGCGCCGTCATGGACTTCACCAATCTTGTGCGACTTCCCCGTGTAGTAGAGGATGCGCTCAGTGGTCGTGGTCTTACCGGCATCGATGTGGGCCATGATGCCGATGTTGCGATAGTGCTCGAGCGGGGTCGTACGCGGCATAGTTTTCGGCGGCGGCTCGCTTACGCGGCGCCAATCTTTGACGAAAAGTGGACTAGCAAAAAAACGGCTGGACCTGTCGCCTCGCCTTTGCGCGAGACCGGTATCCATCCGCTGCCGCCGGGTGTGCTCGCCGCTGGTGCGCGAGTGGGGACCCAAGCGCGCCGGCTACAGAGA
Source organism: Gemmatimonadota bacterium (assembly GCA_031363815.1). Taxonomy (GTDB): domain Bacteria; phylum Gemmatimonadota; class Gemmatimonadetes; order Gemmatimonadales; family Gemmatimonadaceae; genus Gemmatimonas. The sequence continues at coordinate 10,972 of JANLVC010000108.1, read as the reverse complement.
ACAGCTGACTCCGTGACCGACGTTAAATTGGCTGCGTTGCTTTTCGGGAGCCTCGGATCGTTTGAAGACGCCGAAGCCGGTACAGCGTGCGTTCAGTCGCGGACCGCAGTGTTTCGCGTCCATCGCGTTACGCCCCCACCTCGAAAGGTGGCCCATAGGGCTCTCGGCCGCAGATCGCCGAGATAGTGGTGCGGTACTGCGTCCTACCAGAAGCGCCTGTTGAGGAGTTTCGTGGCAGACCCGTAACATGGTGGACTCTGGCAGGGATGTCAACCCGCATCTGATGGCGGAAATGTTGGTGTCCGCGACACTTATCTGACGCACACCTTCTAGACCACCGCCTCGTAGATGCACCGCCTCGTACATGCACCGCGCGCCGCTCGGAGGGACTGAGCAGCGCGCGAGGTCAAACGAAGCGGGAGGTCAGTTTCTTCGGCGACGACGGACCGCGAAGGCCAGGCCGGCGAGGCCGGTCGCCATCAGTGCCCAGGTACCGGGCTCTGGCACGATCGACGTCTGGATGTTGATGTTGTCCACCCAGAAGGTGCGGTACGGGTGGTTCACATTCTGGACACCGTAACCTTTAAGTTCGTCCATCGTTCCGTACGGGTCGTAGTTGACCAAGAGATCCTGATACGTCGCGTCGAAACGCACTTCGTTGATCAGACCAGACTTCGCAGCCCAAGTCGTGGGCGGCGTCGGGGGGAAAGCCGGGTCTTCTGGGCGCCCCAGAAAGTCGAAGCACTGCGACCACACTTCGATTCCGTTCGCCAAACCCGAAACACGAAGCTTCTTGACGTTGCCCCATCCACTCCCGAGTTGAATCGACTTTAGCTCAAAAAGAGTGGAACTCGAGAAACTGGCACCATTCGGCCCGGCGGACCCGGAAACGGCCACGACCTGCGTTGCATTGGCGTTGTAGCCGGTGTACTTGCTCGCGTAACCAGTTAAAGTTTGGTTCTGTTGGATGGTATACATCGCACCTTGGCGGCCGTTCACGAAACAGTGACCCTGCGTCTGCCGGCCGTCGGAATACAAATAGTCCTGCAGGTCAAGGGCACCGAAGCCCCTCCAGTTGAAACCGGAAAACCCGTTCTGAATCGTCTGGCCATTCCAAGCGCAATCACCAACCGGGCTGTTGTAGCCGAGCTGTTCAAACGTGACCGGCGTGACTGGCGTGACCGGCTGCGCCGATAGCGACGCGCTCACGAGCACTGATGCCGAGGCGAGCGCGGGAATAAGGGAGCGGCGGATAGTCTCAAGAACGCTCATGGGACACTCTCAAAAATGGGACGGGTACAACGTCTTTCTGCATCAGACTCAAGCATAAGTCGTGCCGTATGACGAACTCTACAATAACAGGTGGTTTTCAGCCTGTATCGCTTGTTTTTCGGATCTTCTGCGGAAATGTGACGCCCGCAGAATGTCGAGTGATGTGGCAAGAACACTACAACAACGCGGTCGGTGCTGCCACACCGCCACAACAGTGTCCGTGACGAACTCGACCATTCTCTGAATCGAGCGACCGGCCGCTGTCAATCTTAAATGACCATCTCCACCGTCGACGTGTCATGCTCTTCGACGAGTGCCGACTCCAGGATCTCGGAAATGCGGTCCCCGGCGTGGCCGTCGCCGAACGGGTTCGGGCCCGACACCATACGCTGATACACGACCGGGTCGCACAGGATGCTGAGCGCCTCCTTCACAATCAGATCAGGATCGGTCCCGACCAAAATGCCGACCCCCACCTGCACCACCTCGGGACGCTCGGTACGCTCACGCAGAATCAGAATGGGGCGGCCCATTGACGGGGCCTCTTCCTGAAGCCCACCGGAGTCGGAGAGAATCAGCGTACTGCGGTGCATCAACTTCAGCAGGTCGCGGTAGGCCAGTGGCTCGGTGAGCAGCACCCGCGGCGTCGTGCCCAGCATTTCCATGAACGTACCGCGCACATTCGGATTGGGATGCAGAGGGAATACCACCTGCAGATCGGGCACCGCGTCGATCAAGCGGCGGACCGCACGGGCCACGTCGCGCATGGCCGCGCCATGATTCTCGCGGCGATGGGCCGTGACCAGCGCCACGCGCCCTTCACCCAACCCGGCCAGCGCTGGATTCTCGTAGGGATGTGACAGGTCCATCTGCCGTACCGCATCCACAATGGTATTGCCCGTCACGAAGATACGGTGCATCGGCACCCCTTCACGCAGCAGGTTGTCGCGACTCTCCGGCGTGGGTGTGAAATGCCACTGCGAGGCCACGCCCACCACACGACGGTGGAACTCTTCGGGGAACGGCTCCTGAAAGTTGAAGGAACGCAGTCCCGCTTCGACATGCCCCACGGGAATCGACCGCCACGTGGCCGCCATCGCGCCCGCAATCGCACTGCTCGTGTCGCCCTGCACGAGCACCACGCTCGCCTTCGATTCCACCATCACTTCATCCAACGCCGTAATGCACCGCGACACGAACTCGCTGGGCGTCTGATTGGTCGTCATCAAGGTCAACGCGATATCGGGCTGCAAACCGACATCATCGAAGGCGCGTGTGAGCAGCTCGCGATGCTGACCGGTGGACACCAGCGTGACGCGCATGCGCCCGCGCGCACGGATCGCCCGCACCACGGGCGCCATCTTGATCACCTCGGGGCGCGTCCCCACGATCGCCAGCACATGCGGCGGTTCCGTGGAGTGAATGGCGCGCATACCACCGCGCATCGGAGTCAGCCAACGCGAGATGCTCATGATTTCGTGTTTTTGACGATGACTTCGAGATCGTCACGCGAGACGACACCTTGATGCACCAGAATGGCGCCCAGCTGACCGCCGTGTTCACGTTGTTGCTTCAGTGCCAGCACGAGCTGTTGCGTGGTGAGCTTGCGCTCTTCGATGAGCCGCTCGCCGAGTCGCATCTGCGCACCGACCTGCGGCGGCAACGAATGCTCGGTCTTGTCCCAGCTCATCGGAATGCCGGTGCGCCGGGAGCGCGTGTACTGTAGCGCCGCGCGCATGGTAGCGACGAGGTTCACGATGTTGCTGAACGGCGTTCGGAATATCGCCAGCATAGCCTGCCAGAATCCGTACAGCCGACCGGTCGATAACGCGCGCTGCAACAGACGGTTCAGCATAAACAGGAAGCCGATCCAGAAGAGCCACTGAAACCACGGGCTCTGTACGAGATCGGGGAGCTCCGGTCGGCTGAACGTCTTGATCCACTGATAGCCCGCGTAGTACACCACCAGGAGGTAGCCCGCGAGCACGACCAGATATCCCAACGGTCCGCGACGATCGTGCACCAGGATCCAGTTGAGTCCCGCGGGCCAGCCCCAATGCTCCCATCCCTGAAACACGATGCCGGCCATCCAGCGCGTGCGCTGACGCACCGCCGTCGTAAACGTCTGCGGGAACGGGGCCCACGTGGCCACCAGTTCTTCGGGTGCGTTCGACTCTTCGCTCGACTTCACGTACTGATGCAGGTAGCGCGTGGGGCGCCCCTGTACCGTGAGACCGAGTCCGAGATCGTAATCTTCGGTGAGCGAATTGATCGCGAACGGCACGCCGTTACGCTCTTCCATCAGCTGATCGATCACGCTGCGGCGCACGCACGTCGCCACACCGGCAGACGGCACGAAGCCCCACACTTTCTCGCGCACGAACATGTTCTTCGTATACTGCTCGGCAAATTCATCGATGTACGTGCCGGCCACGAAGTCGTACCAGTAGGGCGGCGTCGAGAGCACCGGCAATTGGACGAAGTCGGCGCCTTCTCCACGGAAGTACCAGTTGAGCAACCGCAGTTCCTGCGGATGAATCAGGTCTTCCACGTCGTGGAACACGATCAGGTCGTAGCGAAGTCCGGCGCGCTCTTCATGCTCGGCGATCGCCGCGAGTACCGCGTTTACACAGTCGGCCTTCGATGTCGGTCCGTCATGATCGGTGACCACCTTGCGCACGTTCGGATAAACGGAGCGCACCTTGTCGACTTCACGGCGCGTATCGGGATCGTTCTGATACGTGCCGATCCAGTAGTCGTACCGTTGATAGTCGATACGCGGCAGGTTGTACATCAGCATGCGCGCGATCACATCCTGCTCCTTCCAGGCCGGCGTGACGATCGCGATGCGCCACTCACTGACGTCCTTCAGTTCCTTGGTGGTTACGACGGGACGTTCCCACCAGTTGAACATGCGGCCGAGCCAGTATACGCAATCGAAGAACAGATCGTCGAGCGCAAAAATCACATAGAACACGGCGATGATCGCAATCGCCAATTCATAATTCGTCACTTGCGGTCTCCCGTCGATTGGTCATGCAGCGGCGTGCGCTTGCGCCAACCGTACACCGCGGTGAAACGCCAATCCTGATAGCGCCGGTTTGTCGCTGCTGGAGGCTCCATGAGGAAGCGGCCCGCGATGCCTTCGACGAGAAACACGAAGCCATGCCCGGGGCGCAGGGCGACACCACCGCCGATTTCCGCGGCGCGATTGAAGAAATCCGCACGGCTGTCGTATCCCACCCAACCGCGGGCGAAGAAATCGACTGCCTTGGTGGCGAGCGATCCGACGCGGAATCCTTCACGCAGCTGCATGTACCCGATGACGTTCTTATCGAAACGCTCGTACCAGCTCACGTCGCCCGAGAGATCGGTCAGCAGGCGAATATTCGAGCCGTCACCGAGTTGCAGTTCGTGCGCGAGAATCACATACGCACCGGCGCGGATGTCTCGCGTCCAGCTGTTCTCGGAGTCGGACAGCAGCGATCGCGCACCTCCCGCTTCGGCATAGAACCAGATCGGACCGCGCGCCGGACGCACGCGCACGCCGCCCGCCAGAATAGCCGCGTTGTCGCTGAGTACCCGCGACTGAAGTCCGCCCGACGACTTCGAATCGCGCGTCACACGCAGAGACGTATACAGGGCTTGGCCCCATGAACTTCCGCTTTCAATGCCGAGGCGCGTGAAGCCAGTGGCGATGGTGTTCTTGAATCGTGACTGGTAAAACGGGGCCAGATAGCCTTCGGAAAAATACGAGGTGCCGGGACCTTGCTTCACCCGCAACGCTCGTTGCGCCGGCACCGACACGATCGTGTCCTCGGCCAGTGACGCCGCCTTGAACGCCGCGAGCGCGCTCTTCTCTCGGCCGATCTCGTCGTACAAATAGCCGAGCGCCAGATGATCGACCGGTGTAAGTCCGCTCGCCGTCTTGGCGATGCCCTCAAACGCCGTGATGGCTTCTCGCGTGCGCTTCAGACTGATCAATACATAGCCGAGCTGCCGATGAACTTCCGGCCGAGACGGATCGCGATCGACGCCCTGCCGAAGAAAGTCGGCAGCCCGCGGCCGGTCACCACCGGCCAGTGCGAGATATCCGAGTTCAATGCGAGGGAGCGATTGACTCGTATCGGCGGCGATCGCCTGCTCGAAACTGAATCGGGCGGCAGCAGTGTCACTGCGGGCCTTCGCGGCGTAGCCAACATTCATGGCCGCGGCGTAAAGTACGGCAGCTGTACCCTGAGCGCGCGCCGAGGGCGCCGCCAGGCAAACGAGCGCGACCACCAAGGTCACAGTCGATGCCCGAAAGCGACGGCGCGACGGCTCCGAAGATGCGGAGGGGAGCGGCAATGGAACAGGGGACAGGGAGCACCCGCGAATCGGATCCGAATTCTCGGATCCGGCGACCCCAAGCTGGGGCCGACGATTACCAGGAGGTGGAGTGCCTGACAATACCAGCGGTGTGACGTTTTGCGATAGACGTCACAATCGCCGGGAACGTCACCTCACTGAGATCACCCGTCCTTGCCTCGATCCTGCCGTCCCTTGGCGCCCCGTCGAATTGTGACGGATGCCCCAGAGCCCAGTCCAAGCCGCGTCCTTGCTGTGACCTACAGCGCCCGCACCGAATGCACCGTGACCGTCGCATCTTCGGCATAAATGCCGATCCGCCCCTTCCGATACGGAGTCTCCTGGTCGCGAAGACGCACGATTTCGTGGCCATCGACGAACACGGCGATTGCCTCGTCGACCTGCACGATCGTGACGTCGTAGGTGCGCCCGATCGGGAAGGTCTGCTCCGAGCCCGAGCCAAGGAACCGCTGTCCGCCGGGGTACGCCGGATCTCGCTTGCCGAGCTCCCAGCCATTCGGCTTCGGGATGAAGTAGTAGAAGCGCTGGTCGTCGGTGTACTGCCAGATCACCCACCCCACTTCCCAGGGATTGGGAGTGCCGTTGCGCAATTGCGCGGTGGTCTCGAGGCGGGTGTGCATGACCAGGCGACTGCCGTATTCTGGGCCCAGAACCATCGGGGCGTGGGTCAGGTGGTCTTTCTGCGCGGCCTTGGGCCCCATCGCCAGCGACGCCTGCCGTCCTTTGCCGTCGACGGCCACGCAGCCGTATCCGTCAAAGCGCACGGTCCACGACCCGAAGTTTTCGCCTTGGGTGAGGCACTCCGGGCGGACGGTTGGGAAGTCGATGCGCGGGAGGCGATTGGCGTAGCGTAGCACCGCCAGCTGCGACGCGGCGTCGTTACGCAAGGACGGCCCAGAGACCATCGCCTCGAGGGACAGCTGGCGGCCGCTGTTGGGGTCCAGCGCCGTCGTCGGGTTGGCCGACCGGCAGGACGCCAGCAACAGCATCACCCCGGCAAGGGCCAACAGTCGGGTGTGCGACATCGCACGATCTAGCACTGCTACTCCGCGAGCGGGTTCGTTCGGTAACTCGGCCGGCTGACGTGGCGAACCACGTGTGAGCCCCGGAGCTTTGCGTCCCCGACTTCCGTCGGGTTTGCCGTTTCGCGACCTCGGTAGTGAGGTGGCGCACTACATCAAGCTGACGCAACCAGAATCAGCGGGCAACGTATTATGCCGTCAGCAAAACAACGCGGCCGAAACTGTGACGATGCCAGCACTGAAACGACAACTGCCCCGGAATAACCCGGGGCAGTTGGAACAGTCGTGCCTGCAGTGTGACTACCAGCGATAGTGGGCGAACGCCTTGTTGGCTTCGGCCATGCGGTGGGTGTCTTCCTTCTTCTTGATCGCATTGCCTTCGCCACGGCTCGCGGCGAGCACTTCGGCGGCCAGCTTTTCGGCCATCGACTTCTCGTTGCGGTCGCGCGAATACCCGATGAGCCAACGCATAGCGAGGGCGGAGCGACGATCCTGACGGACCTCGACCGGCACCTGATACGTGGCACCACCGACGCGGCGGCTCTTCACTTCGACCACCGGCTTGAGGTTGTTCAATGCCTGCTTGAACACGCCCACGCCCGGCTGGCTGGTCTTCGCTTCCACGATATCCATGGCGCCGTAGAAGATGCCTTCCGCGGTGGACTTCTTGCCCTGGATCATCAGGTTGTTGATGAACTTCGAGACGGTCTGGCTGTCGTAGCGCGCGTCAGGAAGGATGGTGCGCTTTACTGCGCTTTTGCGGCGACTCACTTCTTCTTACCTCCCTTGGCGGCTGCAGCAGCCGCGGCGCCCTTCTTGGGGCGCTTGGTGCCGTACTTCGAACGGCTCTGATTGCGGCCGTTGACGCCCGATGCGTCAAGCGTGCCGCGAACGATATGGTAGCGCACGCCGGGAAGGTCCTTCACACGACCACCACGCACGAGCACGATCGAGTGCTCCTGCAGGTTGTGTCCTTCGCCGGGGATGTAGGCCGTGACCTCGAGCTGGTTCGTGAGACGAACACGCGCGACCTTGCGCAGCGCCGAGTTGGGCTTCTTGGGCGTCGTGGTATAGACGCGAGTGCATACGCCACGCTTGAACGGATTGCTTTTGAGCGCGGGCGCCTTGGACTTCTCCACCACGTCCTTACGGGCGCGGCGGACCAGCTGATTGATCGTAGGCATTCTAGGATGGTTGCCCGGACGGCCTAGCCGGCCGGGTGTTCGAACTCCGACATCTACGTGGATCGCCGCGGCCAAGAGTGCTGGAGGCTGCGGCGGCACGGAACAGAACCCTAAGCTTAGTTCAGCCAAGTGGCTCGGTCAACGGGGAGCCCTATTTGGCGGCGACGTTGGCCTTCACGAGGTCGGAAATCCGCTTTTCCAAGGCGCCCATCGACGAGCAGCGCACGTCGCTGCTGGCCGACGTGGTGGCGTTCTTCCCGGTGCCTTCGAGAGTGGTCTGGACCACACTGCCGCCGGCATCGTTCGGAATGATGCGCGACTTCACGGTGAGCAGCAGTTGGTACGTTTCGGCGTTCGGCATCCCGGAGTCTCCGCCGCAGTCCAGCGCCCGCATGGTGGGCACATCGCCAATCCGACGACGAACGCGATAGGCATTGTTCCCGATCGTCCGAGACTGCTGGTTTAACTCGGTCACGGGAATCGTGAGCATGGCATAGGCCCCCTGCAGCGCCGCCCAGGCCTTCTCGAGCGGAGCGTTGATCAGCACGCTGTGCACCTCGGTCATCGACATCATGTTGATGCCGCGCGCCGACCCCTGCGCATTCTGAATGATCGCCGTTTGCACCGAGGCGCCGCCGAAATCACCGCCCGGCGCCTTCGACGGCGAGGCGCAGCCCAAGGCGCCGATCAACACGGACAAACCGACGGTATAGTGCGACCCAATCGGGCCCTTTCGAATCATCGACCCACCCCTCCTGTAGGCAAGCGAACCCCCTGGCATTGCGGCTTGGAAACGTATCCGTAGACCATCGGGTGCGCGAATGCCGTGCCCAAACGCCGGAACGCCCGTCGGCTCGAGCTGAGCCGACGGGAGTTCTTGGAGTAGCGAGCGCGCTACTGATTACTTCTTGCGATTGCGCTTCCACGCCAGCACGCCAAGCATCGCCATGCCGCCGGCCATGAGGGCGACGGTGGCCGGCTCGGGGACGACAGTGTTCCCTACTGCCAACGCTGGCGTTGCTGCGATCGCGATGCCAACCAGTGCTCCGAATACTTTACGCATGAAGACCTCTTCGAAAAATGATGACGTACGGGATCCGCATTTCGACTGATAAGCGGAGGGGACCTACGGGGTAATTCAGCCACTGCGGTGAGGAGGAGCAAAAAGGAGGCCCCTGACGAACTCGGCCTCCCGACCCTACTGCTGTGAATAGTTCTCCGAGTCAAACTGTTGCCGGTGCCGACCACGTAACGGTCCCTCAATATGTCTCGCTGTGGCACATGCGCCACGCTAACGTAGCGTAGTCACGACATCGAAGTCGTGCGGCACAGCAACCCCATCGCGGTAGTTCGCGAAGGCGAATGAAAAGACTCCCACTGTCATCACGCTCACGAAGACAGTCACCAACAACGCGGTCAACAGAGCAAGGCCGCGCCGCTCACGGCGCCAGGGGTGTATGCGGTAGGTCATTGACGGTTCCGAATGGCGAGGTCCCTAACGAGCGAGTGGGCAACGAGCGCCGGCGCACCGCCGCTCAGACTTACCGGTAACGCATTCATCGCGGTTTGCGCCGAGCAATGAAAGTCTGTCGGACCTTGATATCAGAAGCGGCGCGACCAGTTTACCACTTTTGCTCCGGAGCTCAACGGCCCGCTGCAACTGTTGGTGATCGTTGGGCTGCCGCTTATGAGATTTTCATCGGTAAGATTTTTATCGCCAGCTCCATCGGCTTCGTTCCGGCACATCACTTGACCGCTGAATCGTGGATCGCCACTGATCTTGCACTGGCTTCGTGCGTAGACCATTCCGGCGAAGGCCGGCGTGACGGACGAATTGCCAGAGAGGCTCACATCACCCTCGGCCATCACCAGCCATCCTGGCTTCGCGGGCTTAAGGAAGGGGTTCCCCGAGATATCAATGCTTCCGGTGGCAAAAATCGACATGGCGTATGGCGTCGCGGCAGTTCCGACGTCGCCGGAGACGAGCACGTTGCCGGTCACGCAGACGGTGGCCCCCGGCATGTGCGCCGGGGTCGACGTCGCAACCGGGTCGAACGACCACATGACGGGACTCGTCGACGTGCGGATCCAACCGTAGCGATACGAGCTGGTAGCCGTGTAAGACGACCCACCGAACGTCGCGACACCGGATGCGCTCAAGGTCAACACGCCGCTGGCGCAATGCGATGCGGCAGTGACAATCGGCACGGCGATGGACGGCGCACCGCTCTTCGGGTCATATTCGGCACCGCCGGCGGCAGGGGTGATTTTTTTGCCGCCAAGGACACTCCCCGACGAAGACACAGGGCCTGAGGAGGTGGTCGTACCACCGAGCGACAGGTTGCCATTGGCGTGCATGCCTCCACAGGCACCCAGAAGATAGGGATTGCCCGAGACGTTGCCGACTCCATTGATCACAATCGCGGGCATACCAAGGCCGCCGATGACCACGTCGACTTCGGCAATGCCACCATCGAGGGTTACCCCTCGACAGCGTGCCATCACTTTGCCATTCCCATCCAGAAAAGCACCGGTCGCGCTATCTGCCGGATCGTCCACGACCCTCACCGTATATGTTCCGGTGGACAACGTAATGCCGGCGGATGGTAGTTGATCCGCGACCGAGATGCCCATGCCGCTCAGTATTCCGTCATCCGCCGTGCTCCCCGCGCTGTCGTTACCCGCGAGGATTCGTGTCTTGGACACGTTGGCGAGCGGTCCGCGCACTAATGCCAGCGCATGAGCAGCGCCTGCCTCCGCCAACGCGAGCGCGCGCAGCGCACGCACCCGATCGCGTGATTGCACGGCGTGTGGCAGCGTGATGCTGCCGACTACGGCGGCCAACAGTCCGAACCAACGAACGCCGTGTTACTTGGGCCCGCGGCAGTTGGCGTGATACTGCATGTTGCCCTGATCGATGTACTGACCATTTGCGTTCAACAGCACCGTGTTGCCGAGCTTCACGTACACGATGTCCGTGCCCTTGCCCGGCTCGCCGCCATCCCACACGCGCAGCTCGACCGCGACACGAGGCGACCGAAGGTGACGAAGTCGCAAATGGCCGTCGGTGGTGGTGGGGGCGGCGGCGTGACCACCGTGTTGAAGGGCCGCAATCGACTGATCGCG
>JANLVC010000033.1:0-23193 GCA_031363815.1 Gemmatimonadota bacterium | reverse complement strand
CAAGCTCGCCCTGATGGCCTGCATGCGTCGCCTGCTCGTCATCCTGAATACCATGATGAAAACGGGCCGACACTGGGAAGTGTCGACCCTCCCCACCCCTTGACCTTTAACACCGCTACTAAGCGGTCGCAGTACTAGTTGATCTTCCGCAGCGTCACGCTGCCGTTCACGGTGCTGGCCCGCAGTCGCGTCGAGCCGTTGCCCACGGTACCACGCAAGCGCCGCGGCGAGAGCGTGCCGGAAATCGTGATCGGAAAATCGGTCGACACGCGTCCGTTCACGGTGGACAGTTCGAGTTGCGCGCCGAAGGTGGAGGGCAGTTCGATCGTGATCGCGCCGTTCACCGTTTCGTAGTCGAGATCGTCGGCGCGGGCCAGTGCGCCCATGGACACGGTGATGCTGCCGTTCACGGTTTTGGCGCGCACGGGACCGCTGGCGCTGCGGGCGGTGATGCTGCCATTCACGGTATGCGCATCCACTTCGTTGTTCACGCCGGTTACTTCAACACCGCCGTTCACCGTGGACAGATCCACCCGCACGCCGTCAGGCACGCGCACGGTGAAGCGCACCGACACATCGTTGCGATCGTTCCACGTGGTGCGGCGATCGGTGTGAATGCCGCTCTCGTCGCAGCGCGAGCCTTCGCTGAACAGCGCGCACACGAGTACGTCGTCGCCGACCTTCTTTTGCTCGATACGCACATCTTCCGGATTGCCGCGGCGCCAGCGCTTCTCGGCGCTCACTTCCACTCGGCCGTTGGTGCTGCGCTCTACCTGAATGCCGCCGTTGATATTTTTGATCATGATGCGCCGTCCTGACGGAATGGTACCCGACCAGGTGAACGCGTCGTCGCGCTGCGTGTCGCGCGTGTCGCGATCGCGGTTGCGGTCTTGTGCAGCGGCGGGCGCGGCGAAGGCGGCCGTGAGGAGTAGTGCGGCCGCGGTGGCATATCGCACCGAGCGGGTCGGGGAACGGAACGACAGCATAAAGGACTCCTGACGCAAGTGCGATGTATGCAGCGGTGCGATCATGAACGGTTGCCTCGCACGACGCGGACGTCGCCGTTGAAAGTGGAAATGGTGAAGCGGGTGGAGCCGCCACCGCCAATTTCATAGCGGCGCGCGGCGCGATCGCTGCGTGACGACGTGAGGCTTGTGGGCATGAGCGTGAGCGAGCCGGACGCGGTCATGTCCCCGTTGAACGTGGACAGATCGATGCTGCCGCGCGCGCTTTCGGGGAGTCGCAGTGTGACGTCGCCCGAATGGGTGGTAAGCTGCAGGCGGGCGTCGTCGGTGGTATTGCCATCGAAGGTGATGTCACCGCTGATGCTTTCGACATCCACGCGCGCCGCGCGGTCCATGCCCAGTACCACGTCGCCACTGGTGGTGTGCACATTCACGTCGTCGCGCACGCCGCGCAGGGTGATGTCGCCGCTCATGGTGGTCACGCGCGCCGGCCCCGAGCGGCCACCCAAGCGGATGTTACCGGAGAGCGTTTCGAGCGTGAGGCGTCCGCCGATATCGTCGAGGCCAATGTCGCCACTGGTGGTGCGAATCTCCACATCACCATCGATGCCGGACACGTCGACATCGGCCGACGCGGTGGAGATGACCAGTCGCACGTTGCGCGGCACGTCGAGTTCGAGCGTGGCATCGGTACGGCGGTTCGCTGTGCGGCTCGACCGGTTCGACCACGAATTTTCCGACGCTTCGAGCGTGACGCCCACGCCGGTGGTGCGCAGCTGGTAGCCGTCGTGGCGTCCGCGGATGGCGCCGGTCGCGGCGGAACCGCCGTGCACCACCAATCGACCGGTGCGCACCGTGATGTCGACTACGGCGTTGCTCGCTACGGCGAAACTGGAGTCGCGCTGCGCCAGCAGTGGCGATACCCCTCCGGCCAGCGGAAGCATCAGCAGCGCGCCGAGCGAGGTGAGAAAACGGGAGCGCATAGAGAATGTGACCAGGTAGGAAGACCGCATTACAGCAGCACCACACGCCGGAGCAGCGCGAGCTTGGTTTCGAGGACGCGATCGAGTTGCGTGGCCAGCAGCGCGCTGCGCGGATCACGCGCCAGTGCCTGGCGGCTGTCGCCGATGGCCCGATCGATGATGTCCAGATTGCGGCGCAATTCCCGCACGGTCACGGTGTCGAGCTCCACGAATCGTTCGTTCACGATGCGACGCAGCGCCGAGATTTCGCGTTCATACACTACATCGGCGTCGGTGTCGACACGGTCGTCGCGAGCGGCATCGCGTGACACCCGTCGCGTGGCAAATTCCGATGTCGGCGCCGGTGACGGAGAGGCGGAGGCGGACGCGCTCGACGTCGTGGACGACGAGGCGGAGACGATCTCGACGGACGCGCCGGGCAGACCAAACGCGTTTTCGCTGTCGGCGGTCGCGGCGACCACTGCCGGCAATGCCAGAGGCGATGCCAGAGGTGATGCCAAAGGCGATGCCTTGACATTGCCGCGTGCGGCAACGCGCCAGGTGATACCGGACGTCACCGCCACCAGCATCGTGGCGGCGATGGCGAAGGTGCGAACGGACACCGTGCCGGCGATGCGCGTGTGGGTGGCGGAGGCCGAGATAGGGATCACAGGGGTATCGAGGCGGGCTTCGATGCCGCTCCAGAGGTCGCGCGAGGGTGAGATTCCGGGCAGCGCCTGCGACTCTGCCACGACCGCCTCGAGCTCGCGCACCAGCGCGGCACAGCTGGCACACTCCGATTGATGCGCCGTCATCCACGCCTGCACAACCTGGTCGAGATCGCGCTCCATGTACCCGCCGCACTGCGCTTCGAAGCGCGTGCAATCCGGGGTGGCGTCGGTTGGATGAACGATATCCGTGTAGTCCATGCGTTCTGTTACCGATTCAGGGCCGCGCGCAACAGCATGCGCGCACGGTGCAACTGGGCCTTGCTGCCGCCCGACGTGATGCCGAGCTGTTCGCCGATCTCTTCGTGCGTAAAGCCTTCGACGTCGTGCAGCACGAACACCCGCCGCGCGCCCGCCGGCAGTCTGGCAATCGCCGCCTCGAGATCGAGGCGCTCCCCTACGAACACGGCGCGCGTGGGCGTCACATCGAAGGCATCATCATCGGCGGTGCGGGCACCGTGGATGCTGGCCCGCTTGCGGCGCGACTGCACCACGTTCACCGCCACCCGGTGCAGCCAGGTGCGGAACGCCGACTCGCCCCGAAAGCCCGGAAGCTTCTGCCACACTCGCACGAACACGTCCTGCGTGACTTCGTCGGCCAGCTGCCGGTCAGCCAGCATGCGCGTGCAGATCGCGAAAACGCGGTCCACGTGTGCTCGATAGAGCCGCTCAAACGCACGCCGGTCACCCGAGGCCGCCGCCGTCACATCGGCGTCCGTCCCATCGGCACTCGCGGTGGTCACGATGGTGTCGGCCACACCCGTCACTGTCCCAGCCGCGGGCACGCTCGGCGATGACGCCGGGACGGCGGGTTGCAGCGAGGCGAACGCAGGGGTGGTCACGCGCAGGGCGAGCAATGAGGCTTCGGTAACATGTCACCCCATTGGATGACGGGTTGAGCCGGAGGGTTTGAAGCGATGGCTCAGATTGTGAGCGAGGCGACGACGGCGGGCAATTCTGTAATACTGTTCATCCAGTAGTCCGGTGCCGCGACGGCCAGTTCATCCCGGGTGAAGGGGCCCCACTGGGCCGCGGCGGTGCGTACCCCAGCGGCTCGCCCGGCGTGCATGTCGTGAGGTGAGTCTCCCACGAACAGGGCGCCTGCCGCCGGCAGGGCCAGACGATCGAGGGCCAGCAGGACGGGGTCGGGGAGCGGCTTGTGGCGCTCGGTCTCTTCGAAGGTCACGATGGCGTCAAAGGCGCCCTCCAGCCCGACATGCTCAAGGGAGCGCGCCGTCATGCCGCGTCCTTTACTGGTGACGAGGGCGGTGCCATGCCCCTGGGCCCGCGCCCACGCGAGGGTAGCGAGCACACCGGGATAGGCCGTGGTGAGCCGAGGCAGGTGAATGCCTTGGTAGTCGCGATAGCGCTCCACCAGCGATTCCACCTCCGCTGCGCCATCACACCATTCGGCCAATTGCGTGCGCAGCGGCGTCCCGATCCCCGCCACCCACTCCTTGGTGGTCGGCGCGCGCTCGCGTTCGTGGAAGGCGAAGCGCATGGACTCGAGGAGCAGCCCGATGGAGTCTATCAGGGTGCCGTCGAGGTCGAAAAGGAGCGCGTGTCGTGACATGCTGCAGTGTAATCGGGCCTGTAATCGGGACCGATGAGCAGCAAGGCTGCAACGCGATAGGTCAACGAAGCCGACGGGACGGCCGCCGGCGGGGGAAACTCCGGCGCGAAGCTCGCCAGCACGGGCTCCTGTTGCCAGGCGATCATCCAGGTTCGCGGCGAACTCGGTGGCGTCGCATCCGCCAGGGCGCACCACCGCGCCATCGCGTCCTCGGCCCCGGATCCACGCGCCCGCTCCATGACCCGTTGGGCATCGGCAATCGCTCCCCGCAGTGCGACCCGTTCGATGGGGCCGCAGCGCTGCACGAGCTGCGCGAGCTGCTTGGCGGCGCGTTGGGCGAGTGGCGCCAGCGCGTGATGAGTGGGGCCGGCGTCGTCGCGCACCGCGCGCCGTGCGTGCCAACGGCGGATGTCGCGGAGTGCAAGCCGCACTGGCGCCTGCAGGGCGGCACGCGACGGCGCACCGACCGCGCACGCGGTGTCGGCGATCGTCACCGCGCGCAGCAGGGCCCGCACGCGTGCGCTCACGATGCGCCGCCCGCAGTCGGTGGGATGCGCGCGTGCGCACAGCAGCACCGACTGCCCTTGGTGCTCGACGAGGGCGATCCACGCCGTATGCCGTGGACTCTGCACGGCCCCCGCCACGAGCGTGGACGACGGGCTTCCCGTCTCAGTACGCGACGCCCGTGTGGGCGACGTCCGTGCGGGCGATGCCCATCGTTGCAGTCGCGTGTGCAACCGGGTTGCCGCATCGGCCGCGCTCGGGCGATGCGGCATTGCGCTGGGGGACTCGTGAACTCCGGCGGCACCGGCGAAGCGGTTCGCGAGCGCGGCCTTTCTGGCTAGCCGACGCAGCAGGTGGAGTGCGCGCTCGCCATCGGGGTGTGGCGCCAAGCCGTACACATGCACCTCGGCGTGTGGAGAGCCGATGCGGGCGCAACGTCCCACGCGTTGCGCGCGCAGCGCGTCGGTCCACGGCAGATCGAGATGCACGACGACGCCGGCGTCCTGGAGATTCATTCCTTCCGCGAGGAGATCGGTGGAAAGCAGCAGACGAATTGCGTTGTGCGGCGACGGCGGCGGGCGTTCCTGCGCGAGCGGCGCGAACCGGGCGAGTGCCTCGCTCCGGCTGATGCGGCCACTGGCAATGCAGGCGTGCTTGCTGGAGAGCAGGCCGACACCGGCGATGTCCGACAGCGCGCGGTGCAGCGCACCGATGGTTTGCGTGAACTGCGAGAAGGCGATGATGGGTGTGTCGGGGTGCGCGTTGAGTACAGCGCGAAGGGCGTCAGCCCGGGCGCTGTCGCCTCGCGCGGTCTGTGCATGGTGTTCGGCCAGGTGCACCAGCGCCTCGAGATGCGCCTCTAGTCGCTCAATCAGCGGTGCCCCGTCCACTTCGTGATTGGCCATCAGTTCAGGGAAGGCGAGCTGCACTTCGTGATCGCCCACGAGCCAGCTGCGCAGTTCCGATTGCGTGGGATGACGTCCAGCGCGCAGCGCGTGCAGGAGCGCGTCACCGCGCAGGCGGCGCTGCCGCAGCGCATGCGCCAGTGCGGCGTCGCTGGAGCACCATGCGCGCAGCAGTCCCAGCCGGATCAACGCACCGGCCACGGCACCATTGTGCGCGGGAAGTGGCGAGGGCAGCGCCAAGATGTGTGTGAGGGTTGTGCGGTCGTGCGGCATCTGCTGCGGAGTGTGTTGTTGTAGCCGCGGTCTGTTCAGCTCCGGTGCATTCGTCGACGCCGAGGCTTGCGCGTTCGATCGCCGGATCACGACTTGGGCCAACATCGCGTCAGACAGCAGATCGGCGCGTGATCCCAGAAACAACGCCAGCAGATTCCGCAGATCGGCCTCACGGTTGTGCAACGGCGTGGCGGAAAGCAACAGGGTGTCGCAGCCGGCAACGAAGCGGGCGATGGCCGTGTAGCGCGCGGTGCGTCTGGTACGCAGGTAATGCGCTTCGTCGATGATCACGAGCGTGCCAAGCCGAGGGCGTTCGCGCGCTACCTTTGGCGGCGTATGCTTCGCGAAGGTATCACCGTGTTCGCTGTCATGACGGGAGAAGCCATGCACCGAATGCACGCGTACGTCAGTTAGATGAGCGTGGGTGATGGCGGTACGCCACATGGGTTGCAGGGCGGCTGGTGCGATGACGTGCACCTGCTCGTACGACTCGGCGACCGCGAGTGCCGTGTACGTTTTCCCCAATCCCACGTCGTCGGCGAGAAGTGCGCCGTGATGCTTGCGCATCGCGAGGTGGATGCGGGCGACGGCGTCGCGCTGGTGTGGCAGCAACGTGATATCACCGAGTTCGGCGGGGGGCGGCGGTGGGATGACGGCGCTGGCAAGCCGAGCCTGCACGTGGCGGGGGTGGTGGAGAGACCACGTCATGGCGTGTACCAGTCGAGCAATGGGGTGAGGTGGCGAAGCGGCACGTCGTAGGCATCGGCGACCGCCTGATCGTGCTCATCGATGGGCACCGTCTCATGGCGAGCGAGGCGTTGTCCGATCGGCGCGAGCAGGGTGCGGGCGCGGAGCCAGTCGTGGGGAACGGGTAGGGCGGCCACGGTCCAGCCGAGGAATCGCCGAAAGCCACCGCGGGCCGGTTCGGCGAGCACGTTGAGCCAGGCCGCAGCGATAGTGGAGTTGAGCAGGGCGTCGAGCGCGTAGGCATCGTCGATTGAGGCGGTGCGCACCACGTAACAGCTGTTGAGTGGCACGGTGGGGTCGCCGGCGTGGAGCACGCGTGTGCGCAGTCGTTTGCCGATATCGGCCCAGACCACACGCGGGGTGTCGGCGCGTGCGGCTTCTGTGCGAAACAGCGTCCACCAGGGCATGCGGGCTCGGGCGTCGCGTCGGTTCTCGAGTCGGGGACGCCAGTGCGCGAGCCATCTGGTGGTCTTGGGCGGCAGCGTGCGCAGCGGGAGCCCATCCACCCCGTGCGTCCAGAGTATGCGTAATTCGTCATTCGCGATCGGTGAACGTGCGAGCGGCGAACCCGCAATCGGCATGCCCGCGACCACCGGGGTGGTGCGTGCGGTGATGCCTTCGCCGCGCAGCGCGGGACGCAGCAGGTGGCGTTCGATGATGGCCGAGCGTGGCATCGAGGCCGTGCCTGGCGCGGGGTTATCTGAGGCGACGACGGTGGCGGAGTCGTCGTCGTGTTCTTGCGCATGCACGAGGAAGGCGGCGTTGCAGCCGCACTTCACGCCGAGTAGTGGCCGTCCGATGCAGGAGTCGCCGAGTGCGGGGCCGGCGGTGCGGAGTCGTTCGAAGGCCGCGTGTGCGGGAGGGGGGAGAAGGATCCACGGGGCGGCGACGTCGCCGGCGAGCGAGAGGCGTGCGGGAGGAATCGAAAAGTGACGTTCGCCGAGTGTCGTGCTGATGGTGACGCTGATGTCCGTGGGCGTAGGGATTGATGTGTCGGCGCGGGGGTGTTTGCCTGCGACCAGCAGCGAGGGATAGGTGGCGGCATCGAAAAGCGCGGGGGCATCGCTCCAGTCGCGGATCGTGCGGACGGTGGCGTACAGCGCGATGGTGCGGCGGATGCCGCCGCCGGACAGCGTGCGCCACAATTTGGCGGGTACGAGCAGGGCGAGCGTCCCGCCGGGCGCCAGCAGTTCGAGGCTGCGTTCGATGAACGCGACCGAGAGGTCCGGTTGCGAGGCGAAGCCCACGCCGGCGCCGGCGCGGGCGGCACCGGCGTGCCAGGCGGCGGTGCGCATGCTGCGGAATTCGCGACGCAACTGTTCGCGATCGCGTGGGGCGAGGGCGTGCGGTCGCACCCACGGCGGATTGCCAATGAGCACATCAAAGCCACCGGTGGCGGCGACGTCGGCGAAGTACGTGACAAACCGGAACGGCAGCGCGCCGCCGTCGGCGAGTTTGGCTCGGGCGGCGGACAGTTCGCGACACTGCTCGCGGAGCGTGTCGAGTTTGAGGAAGTCGGCGCGACTGGGCGTAGGTCGCTGACCAAAGAGATCGCGCGCTCGCAGCGTGCTGAGGAGTGCGGCACGATCGGTGCGGAGCGCATCGCGTCGCGTGGACAGTTCGGCCATCGCGCGTTGCCGTTCTTCGCGCTGGAGGGCGAGGGCGATCGATTGTTTGCGCGGACCGGATGCGCGGGTGTAGCGCTCGCGCAGCGCGGTCAACGTGCGGGCGCTGGGCGGAGCGAATCGAAAATTGCCTCCGGCGAGGGAATCGCCCACGCGGATGTGATGATCCAGATTGGGCAGCGGCGGCACGCGGGTGATGTCCGTTTCCGCGCATTCGATGACCACCGACAACCAGAGCCGCAATTCACAAAGCCAGACGGCGACCGGATTGCGATCGACGCCGAAGATGCAGTGGGTGAGGATTTGGCGTCGGATGCGATGCGTGTCGGCGATCGGCGATGCGGAGAGCCGCTGCGCTCGTCGGTGCAGAGTGCTGAGGCGTTCCAGCGTGTGCACCAGAAAGGCGCCCGATCCGCAGGCCGGGTCGAGAATGCGCAGGCGGTGCAGCGCGTCGGTGGCGGCGGGGGTAAGCACGAGCGGCGCACTGGTGTCGTCGAGGGCATCTGGGGGCAGGTCGGGGAGGGCGGTGAACAGGGCGTCGCGGACGACCTGATCGACGAGTGCCGGTGGCGTGTAATACGAGCCTGAGCGTCGCCGCTCGTCGGTGGCCATGAGTGATTCAAAGGCGCGGCCCAGCATTTCTGGATCGACAGCCGCTTCCGACCAGCTGGCGGAGTCTTCGTGGGCGGTGAATCGGTGTCGGTCGAGGACCGCGCCTACGAGATGGGCGACGGCATCGTCGCTGAAGCGCAGCGTGCGGTGGCGTCTCTCGAGCGGGGTCGGTGAGAACAGACCGCCATTGAGAAAAGGGACCGCGCCGAACCGACGTGCGGCGGGGGCCCGATCCCGCCGCGGCGTGTTCAGGGTGCCGAAGAACAGCGGGCGCAGCAGTCGTTGATGCAGCTGGCCGCCCAGCTCGAGCTGCGCGGTGGTGTGATGCAGGAGAAAGTCGAGGCGATGGTCGAGCCAGCCCTTCGCTTCCAGAAACGCGAGAAAGAGACAGCGGCTGGTGCAGAGCAGGGCGAGCTCGCGGCGTTCGGCGGGCGAGGTGGCGGAGGCGGCCGGACCGGTCACCTCGGTGGCGAGCGTGGTCACGGCGCGTTCGAGGATCCCGTAGAAGCGATTCGAGAGGGCTTCGCGTCGCAGGATGTCGGTGAACCGCGCGTGGCGAAGCAGTGCATCCTGCTCCGGTACGGCGGCGAGGGTGCGTAGCGTGTCGGCATCGGAGTCGACCACGCGCGTGCGATCGATGCGCAGGGCGGCCACGCGCGGGCCGCTGCTGTGCGAACCGACCGTGGCAATACAGAGGGTGCGTTGACGGGCGTCGAGGGTGATCAGGCACCAGTGTCGGGCTGGTGCCTGTTGCAGCATCGTAGCGGCCAGCCGTTTGGTGAGCTCACGTGGATCGGCGGCGCCTGCGAGATCGGTGGGTGGTGCCAATTCGGCGCAGAGGAGTCGTAGGGTGCCCGGGCCGCGCACGAGTTCGGCGCTGGTCGTGAGCGCATGAATGTGCAGGCGGTCGCGCTCGTCGGCGGAGAGCGCGGTGGGTGGGGCGGTGAAGCCCATGGCCTGGGCAATCGGGCGCAGCGACTGACGGGAGTCGGCCTGCGCGAGCAGTTGGGCGGCGGCGCGAAGTGTGAGCACGCGGCCACAGTGGGGGCGAGTGGCCACGCGTGTGTCACCCGAAGTGCGCAGGCGGTGCTTTTCGAGCGCGTAGCCGGCTGACCCCCTATCGCGCTCGATCCGGCCGCCGTGGCTATCTTATGGCGCAGCGGTGGCCGTGCTCGCTCCGCACGGTTCTCTTCTTTCTCCTCGCACGTCTTCCCATGCCCGTCTGCTGGCTTAACGGATCCTTCGTCGCGGAACAAGACGCTTCGGTGTCGATCTTCGATCGCGGCCTGCTTTTCGGCGACGGCGTGTATGAAGTCGCGGCGGTGTTGAACGGCCGGCTGCTCGATGCCGACCGGCACCTCGTACGCTTGGCGCGCTCACTCGCCGCGATCGGCATTCCGAACACGCAGTCGGTCGCGACGTGGCTCGACGTGATGCAGCAACTGGCCACGAAGAACGGCGTCGACGAAGGGCTGGTGTATCTCCAAGTGACGCGCGGCGTGGCGGAGCGCGATTTTCCGTTCCCGGTGCAGGTGACGCCCACGATGTTTGCCTATACCCGCCCCAAGCTGCTGCAAGCCGATCCGAACGCCTCAGGCGTGCGGCTGCTCGCGGTGCCAGATATGCGCTGGATGCGGTGTGACATTAAGAGCACCAGCATGCTCGCACAGGTGCTCGCCAAGCAGTCGGCCCGCGCTGGCGGGGCCTACGAAGCGATGATGCACGAGGATGGCCTGGTCACCGAAGGTGGCTCCAGTAACCTGTGGATCGTAAATGACGGTGTCGTGCAGACGCGTCCGCTCTCCGACGACATCCTGGCAGGCATCACGCGTGACGTCGTGCTCGAGCTTGCGCACACGGCGGGTGTGCCGGTGTGCGAACGCGCGTTCACGGTCGCGCAGGCGAAGGCGGCCGATGAGTGCTTCATGAGCAGCGCCACGAGCTTCATTCTGCCGGTTACCACAATCGACGATCACACGGTTGGTCGTGGAGCTCCCGGCTCAGTCTCGCAGCAACTGCGCGCCGCCTACCTCGAGCGCGCGGAACGGCTCACACGCTGAAGCGCGTTACTGCGCGACGTACTCGCGGTCTTTCCACCGCACGTTGTTGCCGCGCGCAATCGCGGCAATACATATCGCCAGCACGATCGCCCCGCCCAACGGCGCCAGCAGCGCGCGGCGCATCGGATCTCTGTTGATCCGGTTCGCCGCGGCAAACGACGTCAGGACCGCCGCACTGGTGGCGGCGCTCCACAGCAACAATACCGAACTGACGGCGCTGCCCGCCAGCATGGCCGCCAGGCACCACGCGAGCGCCACGAACGGCATCAGGACACCCAACGGAAACGACAGCAGAAAGAGCGGGTAGAGCCGCTGACCGAACGCCCCCCACCACATCGCGTGGCGTCCGCCGGCGTACATGTTCTTGCCCCAACCTTTCATGAGGCTGCCCAAGCCGTCGTACATTCGTGTGCTGAGCTGACCGATGCCAAGCGCCAGCGACACGCGATCGCCACGGGCCTGAATCGTCTGGGCCATCATCACGTCTTCCGCCACGTAGCCTCGCACGGGTTCGTGACCACCAATGGCATCGTACACGCGCCGGGACAGCATGAAGCACTGACCGTTGGCGACGACGTCACGCGCATTCGTGGCTCGCTCCATCGCCTCGGCCCCACCGTACCGGGTGAGAATGAGCGTGAACACTGATGGCTGCACCGCGCGCTCCCACACGGTGCCCATGGCCTGGCGTCCGGCCACCGATAAGAGTTCGGCCCCCCGCCGCTCACGCATACGTACCATGCGTCCCACCAGATCCGGTGCATGGCGCGTGTCGGCGTCGGTGAACAGCAGCAACGATCCCGTGGCGTGGGCCGCGCCCGACTGACACGCCCACTGCTTCCCAAACCAGCCAGCGGGCAGCTCCGGCGCGTTGACAATCTTTACCCGGGCGTCACCGGCGGCCGCGTCGCGCGCCAGCGTACCGGTGCCATCGGTGGAATGATCGTCCACCACGATGAGTTCCAGGTCGGGCCAGGTTGACGCACGGATACTGCGAATGCAGGCCGATATGTGGGTCGCTTCATTCCGGGCGGGGAGCACGATGCTGACGCGCGGCACCGGTTCGGCCGTCGTGGCTGCCACGTCGACGTCGTCGAGCGTGGGCGTCGTCCGCAGGCGGCCAGCCAGCACCAGCGGCGCGGCCAGCCACGGGGTCGCGGTTGCGGCTGCGGTCACGGTGTCCCGCAGCGAAAGCGGCGTCAATCCCCAAAAATCGCTCAGCATGATGCTTGCAAGCTGGCAGCGCACCTCGCCGTGCGGCAGCGCACCGCACGCATCGTGACGAGTCGGTGCAATTCCGTTGCTCCTCTGAGTCAGGATCGGTACGTTCACTCATGGTCGCGGCGGCTGATACTTTCGATCTTTCCGAGGGAAATCCTCGAGACGCGCCCTCCCCGCGTTCCCTCCGGGTGCCGCCATCGCTGACCGCCGGGTCCCGGGTCGCGATGATCTCGCCCTCAGGACCGCTGCAGGGTCCTCACGAGCTTGAGCGCGCCGTCGCGACGGCCGAGTCGCTGGGGTGGGCGGTGCAGGTTGGCCAACATGCAATGCGACGCACCGGGTACTTCGCCGGCGACGACGCGCAGCGCGGTGACGATCTCCTTGATGCGTTGCACGATGACCGCATTGATGGCATCTGGTGCCTCAGAGGTGGCTACGGCGCGGCGCGGCTGCTGCCGCGACTCTCGGCCGAATTGTTGCAGCGCCATCCAAAGGCGTTGATCGGCTATTCCGACATCACGGCGCTCCATGCTGCGTGGCAGCATGCGGGGCTCGTGAGCTACCACGGCCCGACGGCCCGCGCTCCCCTCTCCGACTTTTCGCGCGATTCACTTGTGCGCGCGCTGCAGAATAGCACCGACAGCTGCGGCGAAGCGCCTGAGGCGCGAGTGGTGCGCGGCGGTCACGCCACGGGCCGGCTGGTTGGCGGCAATCTGGCCCTTGTGTCGTCGCTGTGCGGGACGCCGTGGGCCGTAAATTGTCGCGACGCGATCGTGGTGCTCGAGGATATCGGGGAAGCCACGTACCGTCTTGATCGCATGCTCACACAGCTGCGGCTGGCGGGTGCGTTCGAGGGGTGCGTTGGGGTGGCGTTCGGCCACTGCACCGATTGTCCAGATACCACCGACGACGGCGCCCGGACGATCGATGCGATCGTGACGGAGCTGGCCGACGCGTTACACGTCCCCACGTTGCAGGGTATTCCGGTCGGGCATATTTCCGATCAGTGGACGGTACCGTTCGGCGCGATCGCGACGATGGATGCCGATGCGCGCACGTTAACCGTATCCACCGCTGCTGTCTCGCGATTTCACTAGACTCACCA
Source organism: Gemmatimonadota bacterium (assembly GCA_031363815.1). Lineage (GTDB taxonomy): Bacteria > Gemmatimonadota > Gemmatimonadetes > Gemmatimonadales > Gemmatimonadaceae > Gemmatimonas. The sequence continues at coordinate 9,913 of JANLVC010000033.1, read as the reverse complement.
CCGAGCAAGCATATGAAGACCGCACAACAACTCATCGCCGAAGCGAAGGCGAGCATCACCGAAGTGACGGCGCGCGAAGTGCAAGATCGCCTCGTCGCCGGAGAGGCATGCGTCCTGATCGACGTCCGTGAGCAGAACGAGTGGAATCTTGGCCACGCGGCACCGGCTCAATACATCGGCCGCGGTGTGCTCGAAAGCCAGATCGAATCACGCGTGCCGCGCGACGCACAGGTTGTGCTCATGTGCGCCAGCGGCAATCGCTCGGCGCTCGCCGCACGCACGTTGCTGGACATGGGCTACACGAACGTCGCGTCGATGGCGGGTGGATTTCGTGACTGGGTCGCCTCGGGTGGCGCGGTGGCCGACTGAGCGAGTCGGCGCGCGACCAGCACTTGCAGCTGGCACTGCAGCACGCCGACGTGTCGCGACTCGCAAGACGTCTCGCGAGCCGTGTCCCCGTTGATGCGTCGCCGGTTGCCGAGTCGCGACTGGCGGCAGTGTCGGCGGTGTTGCGGGTGCTCGATGGGCAGCCCGAGTTGTTGTTCATCAAGCGAGCGGAGTTGGAGCGCGATCCGTGGAGCGGTCACATGGCGTTCCCCGGTGGCCGACTCGAACCCGGCGACGCCTCGCTTGAAGTCACCGCTGTCCGCGAAACCCAGGAAGAACTGGCACTCGACTTAACGCAGGGGCGCATGCTCGGGCGCCTCGACGATCTCGCACCGCGCAATCGATCGCTTCCGCCGATCATCATCCGACCCTTCGTGGCGATCGTCGAGCCGGACGTGATGCTTACGCCCAGTGACGAAGTGGCGGCGACGTTCTGGGTACCGCTCGCCCGCTTGCAGCATGAGAGTGGCAAGGCCGAGTACCTGCTCGAAGTGAATGGCAATCGCGCGACCTTGCCCGCGTTTCGCGTGGAGCAACACATCGTGTGGGGGCTGACCGAGCGCATCGTGCGCCAGCTGCTCGCGCTCGTCACTCCGTAGCTCGCTCCGGACGGCGCCGAACACTTCGCCTATGGGCGGCGTCGTCTCACCACTATACCCACCCGCACCCTACCTGAGGGCATGACGTTGTCGACAGGTTTCGCGCTCCACCGCTCCGCTCGTCTCGTTGCCACAACGGCCCTGCTCATCGCCGGCACGATGGTCAGCGGCTGTGTACGGCCCTTGGCCACTGCCGTGGCGCCGATGTTTGGGAAGCGCGTGGAGAGCGACCGCGGCATGGTCGCCGCCTCGCACCCCGATGCCGCCGCGGCCGGCGCCACGATCCTCGCGCAAGGCGGCAATGCCGTGGACGCGTTCGCCGCGACCGCGTTTGCGCTTTCGGTGACGGATGTGTCGCAAACGGGGCTGGGCGGTGGTGGCGCAATGACGTTTTTCAGCGCGAAGACGAAGACCGTCGAGCATCTGTCGTTCTATCCTCGGGCCGGTGAAGATGCGGCGTGGGCGCTGGCCGACACGTCGCGCGGCCGTCGTCCGGGACGCGCCGCCGCCACGCCCGGCATGGTGGCGGGCGTGCTCGCAGCACAGACCAAATGGGGCAAGCTCACGCGTGCGCAGGTGATGGCACCGGCTATTGCGCTGGCGCGCGACGGATTCGTTGTCTCGCCGCTGCTCGCGCGCACCATCGTGTCCTCGCGCGAGAAGCTGATGGCCGACACGATGGCCGCCGCGCGGTTCATGCCGCATGGCGAGGCGCATGGCGAGGCGCTGCGGCCAGGCGATCGTCTCATTCAGCCGGAACTGGCGGTCACCCTGCAGCGCATCGCCAGTGAAGGTGCTACGGCGTTCTACACCGGCGGCATCGCTGAGCGGTTGTCAACGACGGTGAAGGCGCAGGGTGGATTGATCACCGTGCGCGATATGCACACGTATTTCGTGACGGCGATGCGCCCGCTGTGCACCATGTGGCGCGGCTATACGCTGCTCGGGGCGCCGCCGCCAATGGGTGGCGCGGCAGTGCTCGAGATGCTGCAGATGGCTGATGCGGCTGGCGTCGCCGACGCCGGTTCGTTTACCGAGAACGGTGCGGCGGTGGCGAAGCTTGCCGACATCATGCGTATCGGTAATGCCGACGCGGGCGAATACCGCGGTGATCCGGCGGTGCAGCGCGTGCCGGCACACGGCGTTGTGCATCCCGACTTCGCGCGTCAGCGTGCGGGGCTCGTGGGAGGCGCACTGCCCGACACCGTCGTCGCAGGTCGTCCGTGGGCCTACGACACGCTCGCGTCGCCGGGCCACTGCGGCAAGTTCAAACCGTATCCGGCGTCAGTCGCCACCGGCACGGACCGCATCGGCGGCACGCCGCGCGACACGACCACCATTAACGAAGGCCAGAGCTTCACCTCGCACCTGGCCGTGGTTGACGGCGACGGCAGCGCCGTGTCGGCCACCACCACCGTTGGTGTGCTGTTCGGCTCAGGCGTGTACACCGATGGATTCTTTCTGAACTCGGCCGGCAACAACTTCGACGCGAATACGCGTGGCACGAACCGCTATGCGAACTCCACGATGTCGCCAACGCTCGTTCTCGACGGCGACAAGGTGCGACTCGTGGTGGGTGCCGCAGGGTCACAGTACATCCAGCCGGCAATCACACAGGTTACGATTCGCATGCTCGCCTTCGGTGAAGATCCCGCCGTCGCGCTGTCGGCGCCGCGCATTCACGCCAGCGAGAACGTGAAGGAAGTCGAGGTGGAGCCCGGCTTCTCCACGAGCGTGTATCAGGCGCTGGTCATGCGCGGTTACGCGCCGGCCAGTCGCGTGCGGGACATCAGCTTTGGAGGGGTGCACGCCGTATTCGTGCGCAAAGACGGCAAGCGGATCGGTGTGGCCGACCCGCGGCGCGACGGGACCGCCGCCGGCTGGTAGCGCACCGCGACATCGGGCCACGTGCATTACGTGGCCCGATGCAATCCCTGCTCGCGTGCCAGATCGCCAAGCGCCGTGCGGTCGCGCACGTCGAGTTTGTCAAAGATATTGGCGAGGTGCGTGCCCGCCGTCCGCGCGGAAATTCCAAGCCGGATGCCGATCTCCTTGTTGCTCAGGCGCTGCGCGACGAGTCGCACGATGTCGAACTCGCGCGGTGTGAGCGTGGCCAGTCGTGAGTGTTGCTGGTCGCCGGCTACTTTGCCGCCCAGCGAGCGTAACACCGTGCGCGCCTCCTCCGCCGCCGGTCGCGCGCCAAGGCGCTCGAGCATCTGGAGCGCTTCTCGAGCTTCGTGTTTGGCTTCGGTAAGTGCACCCGACTGCTGCAACGCACGGGCCAAGCGTAATCGCGTACGCGCCGCGTCGAAGGGATACGGCACCGCTTCGAGCGTCGCGACCGCGCGTTGCAGCAGCAAGATCGCGTCGGCAGTCCGCTCCTCGCGGAGCGCATAGGCGCCGTCGATCACCAGCACCCATGCGGCGCCGATCGGATGCGCGAGATGGGTGGCGTCATGCTCCAGACGGCCCCGAACCGCGCGCAATGCGATGTCGTCGCCCATCGCGAGCGCCGCTTCGGCCAAGGTGGGCAACAGGCGATACACGGCCCATGCGATGTAGCCGGTCCGATCGGCGATTGCGATCGCCGTTTGCCCGAGCGCGAGCGCCTGCGCGTGCTCGCCGACGGCGCTCAGATACGCCGTGCGCGCCACGCATGCCGGAAGCACCCCATGGACTTCGAATGGCCGATCGAGGTCGAGATCGGCCGCCCCCGAGACGTCCCAGGCGTCGTCGATAAGCCGCTTGGCGGTCGTGATATCACCGCGTTGCAGATACACGCCGCTCACCCAGTAGAGGAGTCGCGCCAGCAGCGTCGTCTGGTCGAGCGCGCGCGCCATGGCGATGGCCCGCTCGCCGTCCATGATTGCGCGATCCCATTCGCCCGTGCCGGCGTGATATTCGATCACGATCTCCATCGTGCGCAGTTCAAGCAGCGGCGAATTCAGCTCGGCGGCCAGTCTCGTCGCTTCCTTGAGGTGCGCCTCGAGGGCGCCCGTGTGTGCGGTCAGTGCCGCGAGCACCGCCGCCGACCAGTGCGCCGACCACGCCAGATTCCGTTCGCCGCTCTGTTCGGCCAGCTTCACGGCGCTCCGCGCGTGGGCCCACGCCCGATGCGCCGGCCCGGACCACAGGTGAACCATCAACAGCATGCGATGCGCGCGCGCCAGCAACGGCACCTGCCCGAGTCGTTCGGCGATCTCTACGGCGCGCGTGATCTCCCCCTTCGCCTCCTCGGGCAGGCCGAGCGCTTGCAGGCAGTCACCCTTAGCCAAACGGATCCGCGCCAGTAGCACCTCGGTTGGCGCATTCCCGCTGCGGTCACTGTTGCTCGCGTTCGCCTGCGCGCTCGCCTGCGCGATCGCGACGTCGAAGTGACGGATGGCGTCTGCGCGACGACCCAGTCCCTGCTGGGCAAGCCCACGTCGGCGTTCCGCGACGGCGACGCCCATGCCGTCGCCACGTGCTTCCGCCAACGCCGATGCCCGCGCGCACATCGCGATCGCTTCATGGTAGTCGCCGAGCCGACGATACAATCGCGCCAGCTCGTCGAGGAGCATCGGGACATCGGCCTCATGGGCATCGCGGACCTGGGCATCGCTCAAATGCTCGTCGATCCGATCGAGCGCGGCCCGGAGCGTAACGGCGGCTTCGCGGCGCGCCAGACGACCGAGTGCCTGACGGCCAGCCTGGAGCAGCCATTGCACTGAGCGTGCTGTCTCCACCCGCGGGTCCGCTTGGCGCCAGTGCGCGGCGATCGATTCGGCTTCACGGTCGGCGCGACGACCGGCAACCGATTCGATGGCCATCGCGATGCGCGCGTGCAGTTCGCGTTCGCGCGCGAGCCCCACGTGTGCGACCAGCGTCTGTCGCATCATCGGATGCGCGAGGTCGTACAAAACCGCACTCCCATCGGCCTGTTCCGTCACGATCCCCTCGCCGCGCAGTTCACCAAGCGCGATGCGAAGGGCGTCTTCGGAAAGCCCGCTGGTGGTGCGTACGACATCGTGCCGCGCAGTGGTGCCGATCACGGCGATCACATCGCCTACCACGCGGGCATCGGCGCTGAGCCGGCCGAGGCGTTCCAGCAGCAGCTCCCGCACTGACGGAGGCAGCACAAGCTGCTCGACATGCCAGCCCACCCACACGCCGCCTTGTTGGCGGAGTTCGCCGCGGGACACCAGCTCGCGCAGCGTTTGATCGACGAAGAACGGATTGCCGCGTGTACTGTCCTGGAGCAACGTCGCAAAAGAACCCACCGCCTCGCGCTCCACGTGAAACGCGGTCGAGAGCAACAAGGCCACGTCGTCGCGCGAAAGTGGGGTGAGTCGCAGGTCGGTCACGAGGCGTACCGTGCGAAGCGAACGCAGCGCGAGGCGCAGGTCGTCGTTGAGCGGACGATCCGACTCATTCCAGCTGGCCACCAGAAGCATACGTTCCTTGCCGAGCTGTCGGCTCACGAAATGCAGCAGCTCGATCGACGAACTGTCGGCCCACTGCAAGTTCTCGAGGCACAGCAACAACGGCTGTCGCTCGCTGAGACGGCCGAGCAATTGCAAAATGCTGGTGTGCAGCCGCAAGCGCTGCTCCGCCAGTGTGACGCTGTCGGTGAGGCGCTGAAGTGCGAGGTCCGCCTCGGACACGAGACGAGGCGTCAGCGCAGAAAGCATGCGCTTGTCACCACGAGTGAGGCGCGTGAGGGTGGCGGAATCGAGCGCCGCGAACAACGGCTCGAGGGCGTCGCCAAACAGGGCGTAGGGAATTGCCGTCTCGAGTGGATAGGCGCGGCCGGTGACCACCTGCCATCCGGTCACGGCGGCCGCCGCTGCCGCCTCCTGCACCAATCGGGTCTTGCCGACGCCGCCGTCTCCACTTAACAGCAGGAGCTGCGCGCGTCCACGACCGGCCTCGGCACGGGCGCGCTCGATGACATCGAGTTCTGCGTGGCGGCCGGTAAAGGGCAGCATAAATGGTGACGACGTGGCCATCAGAATGCCTGGTTGAATCCGATGTACAGACCGCTGGAGCTGTCGCCGCCGCGGCCGTAGTCGAGTCGAACGGCGGTGCGCTGCCGGGGGTCGATCTGTACGCGTACTCCACCGCCGTAGGTGGGAAGCAGGCGTGCGTCGGCGAGCGTGTCCCACGCCCGCCCAATCGTACCGGCGCCGGCGAAGGCGACGAGGCCGATTCGATAAGCAATCGGTGAGCGATACTCGACCTGTGCTGCCGCGAGTCGCTGATCACGGTACCGTCCGCGCGCGTACCCGCGCATGATGTCACCGCCGCCTACCAGCGCCAGCTGGTCGAATGGCGCATCGCCGCCCACACCAAGCAACAGCAGCTGCGCCGCCACCACGTGCGTACCGGTCAGCGTGCGGTAGTGGCGCGCATCGACGCGTACGCGATCATACTGAAAAGGTGAACCGAGATCATCGTCGTTGCGCGTGTAGGTGAACTGCGCGAAGGTGCCTCGCTGCGGGGCGAACAGGTTGTCGCGCGAGTCGAGCAGCGCGCCAACCGACAGTTCGACCAGTCGGCCGCCGTCGCTGCCGGTCAGCGTGCGCTGGCGGAGCACGCCGGTCGTGTCGGGAGTGATCGATTGGTCCACGAGGCGAATCCCACCGGTGACATACCACGGGCCGCGAACGCGCTGCTGCACGCCGGCGATCGCCTCAATGCCCTTCGGCGTGAAAATCTCCTTGTTGCTGGCCGCCGCCACCTCGCCGATACCGTAATACGGCAGAGGAAACTTCTGCCAGGCCAACAGGGCATTCACGCGGCGCGCGTTCTGCCGAGTCCAGTGCTCGCCCTCGACCACGATGCGCGTCTGCGCCTTGGTGCTGCGCAGCGCGGTGGCGATCAGCGAGGCTGGCCGGGCGTGCTCCATGGCGGGTCGATCGATGACGGCGAGCACGGTGGCGCCGAACTGGAGGCCGGTTTCCGGTGAAGAACCGAGCGCGGGCAACGGCTGAATGCGCTTTCGGCCCTTCGTCGAATCGGAGGGCGACTGGGACAGCGCCGCTGTTGGCGCGCCGACCGCGAGGAGGGCGATCGCGCAGGCGGCGATCGCGCAGGCGGCGATCGAGGCACGCAACCGGCAGCGCGTGGCGTATCGAATGCCCGTGTAACGAGGGACGGGGCGAGGGCAGGCGATCATGGGGGTCTCGGTCAGAGGGGCGGGAAGCGTGACCGGTACATGGTGGGCGTACGCCGATTGTAAAACGATACGTCGTATGACGTAGGAGTGCGGCCGATAAGGTACGTCTCCCAAATGTCCCGTGGTCACGCGCTTGTCAAAAAGTTAGCCCCGCCTAAATTCTCGATATGGCTGCTGCGAATACCGACCCAACCTCGACTGCTGAGCACGACCGACGTGCCACCGCGCCCCCAACGGCGGAGGCCGGCTGGCGCCGCGCGCGATTGGCGCCGTCGCTGGCCGAAGTGCATCGCTCCATCGAGGTGAATGGCGCGACCTGGTTCCGGAAGATGCTGGCCTTCGCCGGTCCGGGATACTTGGTGGCGGTGGGTTACATGGACCCCGGCAATTGGGCGACCGACCTCGCCGGTGGATCTCGCTTCGGATACACGCTGCTGTCGGTGATCCTGCTGTCGAATCTGATGGCGGTGCTGCTGCAGGGACTGGCCTCGAAGCTCGGCATCGTGACGGGACGCGACCTGGCACAGGCCTGTCGCGATCACTACTCGCCGCCCGTGGCCTTCGCCCTGTGGGTGCTGTGCGAAATCGCCATCGCGGCCTGCGACCTCGCCGAGGTGATCGGCACCGCCATCGCACTCAATCTGCTCTTCGATATCCCGGTCACGTGGGGCATCGTGATCACCGCCGTTGACGTGCTCATCGTGCTGTATCTGCAGGACAAGGGGTTCCGCCTGCTCGAGGCACTGGTCATCGCGCTGATCGCGGTCGTGGGCGGTTGCTTCCTGTTTGAACTCTTTATTACGAAACCGGACATGGGTGCGGTGGCGCGCGGGTTTATTCCGACCACGGAGATCCTTACGAATCCCGAGATGCTGTACATCGCCATCGGCATTCTCGGCGCCACGGTCATGCCGCATAATCTGTATCTGCACTCGTCCATCGTGCAGACGCGGAAGTACGACGAGACGTCCGAAGGCAAGCGCGAGGCCGTGCGCTTTGCCTTCATCGATTCCACGATCGCCCTCAGCTTTGCGCTCTTCATCAATGCGGCCATCCTGATCGTGGCGGCGGCGACGTTCCACACCAGCGGGAACACCGAGGTCGCAGAGATCCAGGACGCCTACAAGCTGCTCACGCCGCTGCTTGGCGTGGCCGGTGCCAGCACCGTTTTTGCCTTGGCGCTGCTTGCTTCGGGACAGAACTCCACGCTCACGGGCACGCTGGCGGGCCAGATCGTGATGGAAGGGTTTTTGAACCTCCGAATTCGTCCTTGGATGCGCCGGTTGATTACCCGGGCGATCGCCATCGTGCCGGCGGCGATCGTGGCGGTACTTTATGGGGAGCGTGGTACGGCTAAACTGCTGGTGTTCAGCCAGGTCATTCTGTCTCTCCAACTGTCCTTTGCCGTGTTCCCGCTCGTGCGCTTCACCTCCGACCGCGAAAAGATGGGCGAGTTCGTGAACTCGATCGGACTGCGCGTCGCGGCCTACGTCGTGGCCGGCGTCATTGCGACGCTGAATGTCTGGCTTCTCGTGCAAACCCTCCGTGGGTGGATCGCCTAGATGTATCGCCGCATTCTCGTGCCTCTCGAGCACTCCGCGTACGACCAGGTGATCCTCGCCCACGTGCGACAGCTGGCGCAGCTCTGTACCTCGTCGGTCGTGCTCATTCACGTGGCCGATGGGTGGGCCGCGCGTCACCAGCACTCGCTCAACCTGCGCGAGTCGGAAGAGATGCGTCTCGACCGCGAATACATCGAGGCCTGCTGCGCGTCGTTGCGCGCGGACGGCTTCGACACCGAGTCCATTCTGGCCGGTGGAGACCCCGCCGGGGAGATCGCGGCGGCGGCCGAACGCGAGCAGTGCGACTTGATCGCGATGGCGGTACACGGGCACAAGGGGATCCAAGACGTGATCTACGGCACGACGGCCAATAGTGTCCGGCACCGATCGATGGTGCCCGTTCTCATGGTCAGGGGTCCCGTTCGCGTCGCCCCGCGCTGATCTTTGAGATATGAATGCGCCTGACGCCGTTTCGCCTGAGGAAGATTCGCCTGATGGGGCGCCGCCGGCGCTGACCGAGCCAGTCGAGGACTACCTCAAGGCCATCTACGAGCTCGAGAGCCGGTTCGGGGCAGCGGCCACCAGTGATGTGGCGAACGCGCTGGACGTGGCGCCGGCGTCGGTAACGGGAATGGTGCGTCGACTGGCCACGCAGGGCTATCTCGATCACGTGCCCTATCGCGGCGTGCAGCTCACGGCGCGTGGACGACTGGCCGCGCTACGCACGATCCGTCGCCATCGCATCCTCGAGTCGTATCTGACCGGCGTGCTGGGCTATCCGTGGGATCGCGTGCACGACGAAGCCGAGCGTCTCGAGCACGCCGCCTCTGACGACCTCATCGAGCGTATGGCGGCCGCGCTTGGGCATCCCACCGCCGATCCACACGGGGCGCCAATTCCCACGGTCGACGGCATTGTTGCGGAGCAGCCGCATCGCACCCTCGCCGAGCTGCCGGTGGGCGAAACGGCACGCATGCTGCGCGTGAGCGACAAGAATCCGTCGTTACTCCGCTATCTCGCGGAGATCGCGCTACAGCCGGGCGTGGAAGTCACGATGGTGTCGCGCGCGCCGTTCGACGGACCGCTCACGCTGCGAATCGGGAAGAATGAGCCGGTGGTGGGACCCAATCTGGCCGCGCAGGTATTGGTGGAAGCGATGCCCTCTACTGGTCCACGCCCCGCTGATGCTCCTGTCTCGCTCCCGCCTG
>JANLVC010000021.1:0-15524 GCA_031363815.1 Gemmatimonadota bacterium | reverse complement strand
GGCGAGATCACAACAGCATGACCACAAATTCACGCGGAAAACGACACGGATAAGCTCACGAACACGCACGCCAAGGATCGTTTGCGTAGAGCAGTTCGCTTTTCGTTGGTCAACAACAAAACCCGGATCCGTCGAACTCGCGCCGTCGCGTGTCGTCAACCCGGAGCACATTCGCGTGCTATCCGTGTAATCCGCGGTGAAGCAGTGCCTGGTCGTAGCGATCGGTCGGCCGCCACCACCGAAGCCGATCAAACCCACCACCCATTACCCACCACTCACGGCCTCAAGCCCATCGCCCACCGCGAGCGGCTCTGGGCTTGACGCGTGAGGCCGTGGGCTTTGGGTTTTGGGTTCTGGATGATTCCGCAGCCGCTCAAACCCACCACCGAAACGACAAGGAAGGTCTGGGCATACCGGCCAAGGATAGGAGCCGCCCGGATTCTCCGACCGTCTGCTTACCTACTCTTTAACCGGTCGCAGCACTAGTTCATCGCTTCCAGCAATGCACCCTTCAGGTATCCGGTCTCCGGAACGGTAATCAATTCCGGATGATCGAGCGGCTGAGCGGTGATCGCGCGCAGCGCAAACGCGCGGCCGCTATCGGCCGAAGCATCCTGAAGCATTTCAAAGAAATGCCCGCGCGAGAGATGGAAGCTGCAGCTGGCGGTGAACAGCAGTCCACCCGGCGCCAGGAGGCGCATCGCTTGCAGGTTGATGTCCTTGTAGCCACGCAGCGCGCCGTCAAGCGCGCCCTTCGTTTTCGCAAATGCCGGCGGATCGACCACGATCGTGTCGAAGCGACGCCCTTCTTTGTGCCACGCGCGAAGCATGTCGAAGGCGTCGCCCTGCACCGGCTCGATATTGGTCAGGCCGTTGAGCTCCATGTGTTCATGCACGCGAGCCAGCGCGGGGGCCGACACGTCGAGTGCGAACACCTTGTCGGCCCGCTTGGCCAGATGGAGCGCGAAGCTACCGTGATAGGCGAAGCAGTCGAGCGCCTGTCCGCGGGCAAGTGAGCCGATCAGTACGCGATTTTCTCGTTGATCGAGAAAGGCACCCGTTTTCTGACCATCCCACGGCGCGGCCACGTAGCGCACGCCGTGCTCTTCCACCTCCACTGTACGCGGCACCTCACCGTACAGCAGTTTGACTTCACGCGGCAACCCTTCCCGTCCACGTGCCGCGGGATCGTTGCGCGCGAGGATGCCGGTGCAACCGGTCAGCTCCACCAGGCTCGAAACAATGGAATCGGTCCACGCGTCCACGCCGGCCGAGAGGAGCTGCACCACGAGCGCATCGCCGTAACGATCAACGACGAGCGAGGGCAATCCATCGCCTTCGCCATGCACGAGGCGATACGCGTTCGCGCTGGCGGACAGTGATGACCGCCGGGCGATCGCGGTGCGCAGCTTCTCATGCCACCAGTCGACCGAAGGCGCGTGTGCCGGATTCGACTCGATGCGTCGCAACGAAATTTCCGAGAGCGGGCTCCACAGCGCAAAGCCGAGCGGCGCCCCATCGGGCCCTTCGATCGGTACGATGCCGGCCGGTGCCGACGGACGGTGTTCGACATCGGAACGAAACACCCACGGATGTCCGCGCCGAAGACGCTGGACGGCACGACGCGAAATCACGGCAGTGCCCTCAGCACGAGCGGGACGACTCATGCGAGACACTCCTGTGTTCCGAGATATCGGTCGAGGCCGCATTCCGCGCGTACGAGTCGGTCGCGCTGCGCGCGTTCGAGCCGTTCATGATTGCGATCGAGGGCTGCGTCGCTTGCCGTTCGATGCCAGAGGTGGTAGGCCACGGCGGAGAATTTAAGATTGCGGCGGACCACGCCAACGTTCAGAAGGCGGGTCGCGAGTTCGCTGTCTTCGCGCCCCCACCCTTCGAACAGTTCATCATAGCCATTCACGCGAAGCAGGTCCTCACGCCAGAACGCCATGTGGCAGCCGCGGGTGCGCCGTATCCCGTCTTTCGCGCCACCCACCAAGGGGACGAGCCACGGAGCGTACAGCGCATTGGGGCGATTCCTGAGACCCGGTGTGCGCACCCCAAGCGAAAGCGGCTCGCCGTGCAGCAGTCGCTCGGTGATCGATGACGAGAGCAGCGCGCGCGAGCCCTGCACGTAGCTCCCGCGGCGTGCAAAACGCGCGTGGCCCGCGATGCACTTGGGGTGCAGCAAGATGTCGCCATCAATCTGCACGACGTACTCACCTCGGGCCTGCGCAATCGCCTTGTTCCGGATGGCAGCCAGGCGGAAGCCGGCGTCTTCGTGCCACACATGCACGAGCGGGCAGGGAAAGGTGCGCGCCTCCCGCTCGATGAGCTGTCGCGTGTCGTCACGACTGCCATCGTCGGCAATCACGACCTCGAAGGGCAACACATGCTGAGCGCGCACACTCGCGAGCACGAGCTTGAGCGCCCGTGGCCAATTGTACGTGGCGACCAGAAGCGAGATCGCCGCGCTCATCGTGCGCCCGGTGCTCGCCTTGCACGCTTGATGTCGGCGATTGCCTGCTGATGCTCGGCGAATGTGGTGCGGAACTCGTGACTCCCGTCGGCGCGCGCCACAAAAAACAGATACGGCACGTCTGCCGGCGCGAGTGCGGCGGCGATCGAAGCGGCCCCCGGAGACGCAATCGGACCGGGCGGCAGGCCAACGTACTTGTACGTGTTGTACTTCGACTCGACTTCGAGATCCTTGAAAAACACCCGCTCCACATGCTCCGGCAGCGCGTACTGCACCGTGGGGTCGGCCTGCAGCAGCATCCCCTTTTTCACGCGATTCCAATACACGGCCGAAATCAGTGCACGCTCTTCCGACTTCCGCGCTTCCTTCTCGATGATCGACGCCATCGTGATCGCGTCGTGCCGCGAAATCGCCAGAGCTTTGGTGCGCGCCTCGTAGTCGGGCGTCCAGGCCGACTCGAACCGCTCGAGCATTGCGTTTACCGCTTCGCGGGCCGTTGTGCCATCGGCAAAGGCGTAGGTGGCGGGAAAGAGATATCCCTCAAGCGAGGGTGCCGGCACGTTGAGCTTCCGACGCCAGGTGGTGTCCGTGACCGCCACGCGCACGGAGTCTTCGGGTACCGACAGCGCCGTGGCCAGCACGGGCGCGATGTCGCGCAGGTCAAAGCCTTCGGGGATCACCACCGAGCGCATGATGCCGCGTCCGGTGACCAGCGCGTCGAGCACATACGCGTATCCCGCACCCGACGGGAACTGATAGGTGCCGGGCTTAATTGTGCGCTCGCGTCCAGCCGCTGCCGTGTACCACCGAAAAAGTCGAGCTGAACCGATCACGTCGTGCACCGCCAGTGATTCGGCGGCCGCGCGCATGGAGGCGCCCTTGGGAATGACCACGCGCTCACTGGCGGTGCTGGCATCACGGCCGCCCTCGATTTCGCGGTACGCGAACCAAGCGGCCACGCCCAACGCCGCGAGCAGCAGGAGTCGCTTCACGGCGTCGGCGCGCTCACCAACTCGCCAAGCGTGACGCCCTGCGACGACGCCCGCAGCACTCCCTCCAGCAGAATGCAGGCAGCCAATGCGTCGACTTCTTCTTTGCGGCCGCGCGTGCTTCCGCCCTGCTCCTTGATGCTGCGCAGCGCGGCCGAGGTGGTGAAGCGCTCGTCCACGAGGCGCACCGGCAGCGGCTGGCGCGAGATGAGTTTGGCGGCCACCTCGCGCACTTCGCGACAGCGATCGGTTTCGGCACCGGCCGGATCGATCGGCAGGCCGAACACGTAGCCGGCCACGCCAAGCTCGTCGGCGCGCCGCATCAGGGTGGCGATGGGCGGGCGCTTGCCGGCGCGACGCGTGATCGCGCCGGCGGGCGACGCGAGCACACCCAGTTCATCACTGACGGCCAGCCCAATACGCTTGTCCCCCCAGTCCACGGCGAGGAGGCGACCGGTAGTAGCATTCATTGCGTGTTGGGCATCAGGGTTCCGCCATCTGTTCGAAGAATTCCTTGTTGTTCTGCGCGCGTTCCATTCGCTTGATCAGGAACTGCAGCGCCTCATCGGACGGCATGTCGGCCAGGAACGCGCGCAGCAGGAAGATGCGTTGCTGTTCGAAGGGCGTGAGCAACAGCTCTTCGCGACGGGTGCCGGACTTGTTGATGTCGATGGCCGGGAAGATGCGCTGGTTGGCCAGCTTGCGATCGAGCACCAGCTCCATGTTGCCGGTGCCCTTGAACTCTTCGAAGATCAGCTCGTCCATGCGCGAGTTGGTCTCGATGAGCGCCGTGGCCACAATTGTGAGCGAGCCGCCTTCCTTGAGATTGCGGGCCGCGCCGAAGAACGCCTTTGGCTTCTGCATGGCCGAGGCTTCCAGACCACCCGACATGATTCTGCCGCCCGAGGGGGCCACCGCGTTGTGCGCGCGCGCCAATCGCGTAATCGAATCCAGCAGGATCACGACGTCCTGGCCTGACTCCACCATGCGCTTGGCCTTCTCGATGACCATGTCGGCCACCTGCACATGGCGCTCGGCCGTTTCGTCGAACGTGGAGCAGATGACCTCGGCCTTGGGACAGCTGGCCTGCATGTCGGTCACTTCTTCCGGGCGCTCGTCGATCAGCAGCACGATGAGCGTGATCTCGGGATGATTTTCGATGATCGCGTTCGCGAGCTGCTGCATGAGAATCGTCTTGCCACCCTTGGGCGGGGCAACGATAAGGGCCCGCTGGCCCTTCCCGAGCGGGGCGATGATGTCGCAGATACGGGTCGCGACTTCGCCGTTGCTCCGCTCGAGGCGGATGCGTTCGTCGGGATACGTCGCGGTCAGGTTGTCGAAGGCGCTGCGCAATTTCGACTGCTCAGGGTCACCACCGTTGATGCGCTCCACCTTGAGGAGCGCGAGATAGCGTTCCCACTCTTTCGGCGGGCGGACTTCCCCCATCACCGTATCACCGGTGCGGAGGTCGAAGCGCTTCACCTGCGAAGGGGAGACGTAGATGTCGTCCGGGCCGTGCAGATAATTGAAGTCCTGCGACCGGAGAAAGCCGTAGCCTTCCGGGAGGACCTCCAGGACGCCTTCTCCATAGAGCGTCGTTTCGGCATCGAGCAGGGCCTGCTCGATGCGGAAGATCAACTCCTGTTTACGCAGGCCGCTGGTACTCGTGACGTGCAACGACGCGGCCAGCGCCAGCAGTTCAGGAACAGACTTCCGCTTCAGCTCGGCTACGTGCACTAGGCGTGGGAAACGAGAGTGACCGCAGGCCGAACGGACGCGCATGGCAGGACTCGAACCTGCGACCTTCTGCTCCGGAGGCAGACGCTCTATCCAACTGAGCTACACGCGCAACGTGGACACTGCCCTTCAGCGCCGAGGCGCCGAATCAGTGGCCCGCCCAGCCGGTTCGCTGCGTTCCCGAAAGAACACCGTGACCCGGCTAGACTGTGGAAGTTAATCCGCCAGTGATGACTGGGGCAAGGAAGCATCTTCGTATGGGCTGCGGTCGACCACGTCCCGGAACGCCCGCAGCGCTTCCTTGCACGCGCCGCGGGCGCGCAAGCGCGTGATGTTGGTGCCCGTGTAGCGCCGGAGTGTCACGCCGAGGTTTGCCCCGTCGTGGAAGTCGAGCCACGCCGCGACCGAGTCGAGCGTGTGTCCCGGTTCGTCGAGCAGGGCGGCCGCCACCAGCAGCCGACACCACGTCAGAAACGGTCGTATCGTCGGCAGCTGGGCCTCGGTCAGACGATTTTGCAGGGTCCGTCGAGAGAGGCCGAACACGGCCGCGACCCCATCGCGGTCGAGGTGTTCGTCCGAGTGCTCCAGCACGTATGTGAGCAGCGGGTGCAGTCGCTGCGGGACGACGTCCGACAAATCTTCAAGAATCCGGTCGCTGATGGCCCGTTGGGTGGCTGAGGCGAGGATTCGGGCGAAGACGTGACGAAGTTCGTCGAAGTCATGCCGCACAAGGTCCTGAACGCCGGCCCGGGCAATCTCGAGCAGCTCATGCGACCCAATCGTACGCACGTCGCACCAGGCGATGACCGGGTGCTTCGGAAATCCTTCGCGCAGTCGCCGCAACGCGAGCAGGGCTGCGGCATTGGAACCGCCCCCCGCTTCGACCACGGTGAGTGCCACGCGGCCACTGCTTACGGCAATCAACAGCTCGACATCGTCGGCGCACGGTACCACCACCGCTCCGGGTGGAACGATGTTGCGGAGACGATCGATCGTCGGGGAGGATGACGGAATCCATCCGATGCCGAGCTCAGGCGTCACGTTTGCGGAGACGTGAGAATGGTCGATGGTGCGGCCAAAAAGTCGTTGCCCACCGTGTCCGGCGTTTGCCCACCATGATGCGGTGACACCGGAAGGGTGTCCGTATCACTGGGCATCCCCTTCCCGGAGTACATCGTGATTGATTCCCGCCGCCTGCTGCTGGTTGCCCTGCTCACCATCGCCCCGCTCATCGCCGCGTGCCAGACGCCCACTGGCAACGACAACAACGACCCGACCACGCCGCCGGCGGATACGACGCGGAAAGATGTTCGGCCATGGGGCTGACGGTGGGTAGTCACCGCTCACCGGAGCGCGGCGAGTCGTTCGATGCCGACACGAAGCGCTCGCTTTCGGACAGGTGGAAGTGCTTCGGCCTCAGCGGCGCTGGGCGGCATGCTATTGCTCCAGCTAGTCTCCATCTCGTCGGCGCGGAACACGAACTCGTGATAGCCGTAACGAACGGCCAGCTCGCGACCGGCTGCGAGAGTCACGCGCGCCCCGTCGATATCGTTGATCTCGTGGAGAGCGCCAGCGCTCTGAATGAGGACCTGAGCGGCAGCATGCGGCTGGTTGGCATCGCGGATCACGCGTTCGATCGCCTCGCGCGTCGCCGCCACCTCCTCCCGCCGTTTGAGGCGTGCTGCCGCCCGAATCACACCACCGAGAATGATCAGCTGCAAGCGCGGCACACGCACGCGCCCAAGCGCATGCGTGAACCCGCGCAGGGCCGGCTCGGGAAACCCGGCATGGAGTGCCACGACCGATAGCTCGAAGAGCGCGATGTCGCGCATCTCCGAGTCCTCGGCGCTCGCGTCGTGTAGCTGCCATCCGTACAACAGGGCGTCTCCGAGCTGCTGCCGATTGATCGCCAGCGTGATCAGACCTTGGCAGGCCATGACGTACGCGCCGCCGCCCGGCACGGCGAGCGCCATCGCCTTGCGGTAGCTGGCGTCAGCGGCGGGAAGATTGCCGCGCATGTCGCTCAAGAGCGCTCGGCCGATGTGACCTCGCGCCGCCAGTGGGGCGTCTCGCTCGCGCGTGGCGCGGGAGACGACCCGGTCGTAGCAATCTTGTGCCGACGGGAAATCGTTCATCTGCCGAGCGATCCGACCCAGATGCAGCGTGGCCAAGGTGGCCGTGACCGCGTCGGCGTGTGCCGTGAGGCGACAGATCGCCGCCACCGTGGTGAACGCCAGTTCGTAGCAACCGGCATTCTCCATCGCTTCCGCCGCCACGCGAAAGCGCTCGGCGAGGCGTGGAATCGGGACCGTCGGCTCGGGCAGCGCGTCATGTACCATCGAGGGTCGCGCATCGCCGAACTCGGCCAACAGCTCCGTTGATTGAGCCAGTGCCGTTTCGGATGGCTCTCCGCCGCCCGTCGACAGCAAATCCGCCGACTGGGCCACCGACAGCCACGACATGAGTTGTGCACCAAGGTCGACGCCACGGTCGGTGGCACCGCCGGCGTCGGACGCAAAGGCCTGCAAGGGAGAAAGAGGCTTACGCATAGGGCTCCGGAATACGTGACAATGTAAGGGTCAATACTGCCAATGCATTAATCCGCATGATTTCACGCATTGTGTGGCGTCGGCCCCGACTCGGGGGTTAACTCAGTGGCGCGCGTCCATTCGGCTTCGAGCGCGGTGAGGGTGTCGATCATGTGGCGCAGCGCGTGCACGCGACGGAGCCGTGCGGCACATCGGTCGGCGTCATTCGGTGCCTGCTCGATATCCGTGATGGCGGCGTCGAGGTCGGCGGTGGTGGCTCGTAGATCGCGGACAATACGCAGCGTCGGATCTCTCTTGTCGGAGAGGGAATCGAGGACGGCACGGAGGGCACGCGGCATAACCATGCCACAACATGTCATGCTGCTCACGAAAACAACCGGACACGGTGGGCAACTACCGGACACGGTGGGCAACGACTTTCACAAATCGGTGATTTTCTTTCAAATCGGGGACGAATCCATGCATTTCCGTGTCTGGAGCGATCGATGATGCGCATGCCTGTCGCGATTCGTGGTGCCTTGCCGATCGCCGTGCTGCTGGCCTGCGGTGGCGCGGGTGCCGATCGGACGGTCGACGACGGCGTCACGTCGATCACGCTCATCGACAGTGTGGCGATAACGGAAACCGAGAGCGTGTTCGTGGGGAAGCCGAACGCGATCGCAGTGGATGCCGTCGGTCGCGTGTACATCTCCGATGCGTCGGCGAAGCACGTGCTGTGGGTTGAGCGGGACGGCTCGGCCCTCACGCCGATCACGCGAAGCGGAGCTGGACCCGGTGAGGTGATGCGTCCCACATCACTCGCGCTGATTGGCGACAGCGTGCTGGCGGTGCAGGATGGCGGACAGCGCCGAGTGGTGCTGTTCGACCGCGCGTCGATGCAGCCACGCGGGTCGATCGCGATGGGGTGGCCGAGCACCTCGATACGCGGCTGGCACGATGGACTGGTGGTGGGCGCCTTGATGGCCGACAGTGGTACCGCGTACGCACAGCTGGCTGATACGGCAGCCGCGCCAAAGCGAGGGGGATCGGTGCCGCGCATCTATACGGACAACCCGCCTATCGCGCAGGCCTTTGGGAGCGTGGAAGTGGCACGTGATGACAGTAGCGTAGTGGGCGTGTTCGAAGCGTCGAACACGGTGTATCGATGGCGCCTGGCATCGAAGCAGATCGACTCGGTGGCCGTTACGGTATCCACTCGGCGCGGCGCGCGGCCCGAGGTGATGCTCGAGCTCATGCGCGATCCCACGAAGGCGCCCACGCTGGCGTTCGCCTGGTCGTTGCCGATGCTGGTGGGAATGCTCTCGGGAGAGCGGTCGGCGATGGTGACATACGATCCCACACTGGCCAATGGCACCTTCACCGGCCCGGCGCATGTGCAGGTGGTGGACTGGCGCACGCGGCGCAGCTGCCGTGAGGTGCAACTGCCCGTGTCGGCGGAGATCCCGGCGCGGTACGCGATGCGTGCGGATACGCTCACGGCGTTGGTACAACACGCGGAGGGGGACGCGACGAGCACGTGGATTGTGCGGTGGATCGTGGGAGCGGCACGGTGTTGAGTGTGCACGCGCGGCTTAGAAAGCGAAGTTCTTCGACAACTGGCGCCGCGCGCAGCGTCGCGCTGGGCTTCGGATGAGAGCTGAACCACAAGATCCGCGTCATTCAATTGCGTTGCTATGCCATTCGAGACGAGGAGTGTCCTCGACTGAAAGTCCTCACGTGTACGCTGCCACCGCTCCCGCGCAGCGATGATCCGTGAAATTTGCCGATGCGATTCCACGAAGAGCCGAAAAAGAGAAGCACCTCATTGGAACGCAGCGCATCATGAATGGCTGTTGACTTCGCACAATTCGAGGCGTAGCATCGCCGTGCTCGTGATTGCGGACAAACTTGGCATTCTTATTGAAAGAGGCTTGCGTGAAGCGTCGTTTCATTTCCGCGGTAGTTGCAACCGCTCTGTTGCCCGCAGCAATTGCTGCACAAGTCCTTCCGTGTGACAGTCCTTGTGGGGACGACGGGACGACGTGTACCGGATCGTCGTCGAGTTCGACGACTTACTTCGTAAAGACGATCGATCCAGGCCCGCCTGTCATACAGGCAAGTTGTGCAAGGACGCGACTCAGCGTAACGACCGTCTGCGTACGGTCCGATGGGACCACCACGACGAGTACATCGTATTTCACGGTCGAAAATTGCGTCTGAGAGATCGACGATTGTCGGTAACTGCCGCCATCATCGCGTTAGCGATGATGGCGGCGTGTAGCAGGCCCGACACCGCGCGTACCGCAACCTTGCCACGCGCCGATCAACTGGTCTTGGAATCAGCTCCTCATCTTTATTCGGATGGCACTGAAGACAGTCCGCTTCAAGGCCTTTCCATCAGCCGAGGTCGCACCGTTGCTATCGACGCGAATTCGTTCGTGCTGCGC
This sequence comes from Gemmatimonadota bacterium, assembly GCA_031363815.1. Lineage (GTDB taxonomy): Bacteria > Gemmatimonadota > Gemmatimonadetes > Gemmatimonadales > Gemmatimonadaceae > Gemmatimonas. Next base: position 5,347 of record JANLVC010000021.1, on the reverse strand, counting down.
ATGCGCGACAGCATTGGTCGGGTCGTGGCACAAGCAGGCGGCGCGGGACGCGGACCAGGCGAGTTTCTGTCTGTTTCGGCTCTCTTTCCAGTCGGTGGCGACTCAGTGGCCGTTTGGGATCCGCAGATCAGGAGGCTCACCGTCTTTGACGAGAACCTCGAGTTGGTGAGTGCGACAGCGCTCTCAGCGTGGCCGAGCGTCGGTACGTTACGACTCATCGGTCGACTCCAGAATGGAATGTTCGTTGGGGTCAGCTCAACGAACCGGGACGATACTGACCAAGGTGTAGCCGTATCGCGCGAGGTGTTGACAATCCTGAGTGGGCCGCTGGATCGGCAGCCGCAGCCCTTCGTACGTATCGATGGATCAAAGCGCATACGGGTTGCTGTAACTCAGCAGTCTACTCAGCTAGTCGCAATCCCGGGATCTCCGTTCCCAAGGGCATTCGCGGTGTGCGGCGATTCGGTCGTCGTGATCGACTCTCTTCTCACGCTTATTACGAAGTCATCGAGTTCATCGCGCCCCTTTTACTCTCCCGTCGATACTCTCACCCGAGGTGCCCGCCGACTGCTCATTGAGTCTGCTGCTGACGACTTAGGAAAGGCCTCAGTTCGCGAGGCGCTGGTCGACAGGTTGAACAGACTCGCTCCAGATCCCATTATCCGATCGCGCAAGCCTTTTGTCGTTACGACGGACGACGTGTGGTTTGCTGGCTTCGTGGACGGCTCTCTTGTGCTGGACCGGCATATGGGAACGGGCTCCGCAGAGGAGCGTACAGGAGCGCACGGACGCTTCGTGACGCTTTCTTTGGACGCTCAGCGCTTGTTTGCTGTCCGAGTGGACTCGACTGGTGCGCGATTGACGACGCTTCGACGGAGTGGCGATAAGAGGTTCAGTCGATCAACCTCCGCATCGAAGTGCGGATCTACTTATTGGTATTAGGGACAGTACTGTCCAGTTAGTCGGATGACCGCCGAGACCAGTACTTCGCGGTCGGTGTCGGATGATGACGTGGGGGGCGGCGCGACGATGGGTCGTGCGCTGGGCGCATCGTGCGCTTCACGCCGCGCGGGACGACGCGGCCGCGACTCGAGCTGACGACCGCCTGGCGGATCTCCGCGAGCACCGGCTGGCGCGCGCGGTGGTGGCGCGGCGGGTAGGCCGGGTCTATCCGTTTGACGCAGGCGACGTGGCCGCATGACGCATCGGGCGCGGCGTGGGGGCACGTGGCCTGATTCCTACCACCGGCTCGCTGACCGGAGCGGTGGGGGCAGCCGTGTCGCGTCACGCACTCAGGTGATCTTCCACGCCGCCAATGCGGCATTGACGTTGTTGCCGTAGGCTCGCGGGCGCTGTTGTGCATAGAGGTCCCACGATCCGCCCTTCCGCACGCCGATGCAGTAGTTGTAGTAGCCGTCCTTCACGTAGTTGAGCGGATCGTCCGCCTTGGTGGGGCGCGCGCCGAACACTCCCGTGAGGTTTGGCGCTTGGGTTAACTGCCCGTTCGCGCGCACGGTGCTTGTCATGTCCTCGGCCATCCCGGCCGGCTGAACGTGGGCCGCGACCAGAGTCGCACCATTCAGGTGGAAGGGGATCGCACAACCAGTCAGCTGCGTGGTCACCATGAGGTCCGCTCCGTGTACGACGGCGCCCGCGATGGTGCGCAGCGGCTCGCCGTCCTGGCGTGCAACAACGGGCAACGCCGCGAACTGTTGCACGTGCACCTGAAACACCTTCACGTCAATGTAGGCGTAGGAGCCCACGCTTCCCGGCAGGCAGAAGGTATAGATCGCGTTGAGGCGGTCGAGGTAGAAGGCGTAATCGTACACTTTCGACAGCGGTGCCGTCACCACCTGGAGTTTGCTGTGCAGGAGGAACTGCAGCGGTTGCGCCTGGAGGAGCGCGAGCTTGGTCGTAAGATCATCGACATACGTCGTGACCTCCGCCAGCAGGTTCCCGAGCGAGGTTGCGAGGTTTACGTCGTTGAGCTGCCCCGCTTCACGGGCCGCTTCGTTACGATCAACATTGAGCAGCACGCTGCGGATGAGGATGTGCGCCCGCCGATACTGACGGTGCTCCTGCGCGTCGGCACGGCCGATGATCGCATTGTTGCTCCCTTGCGACATGGCGGGGCTGATATTGTTCTGGATGCTGGTGCGCTGTTCACGGTCGTGCAGCATGTCCGCCACCACCTGGCGCTTCGGCAGGTGCGCGTTCGGTACGGTCGCCGTACGGATGAACGCAATCGTATCGCTGATGCGAACCGCATCGTCCTTGGTCATGTACGAGGGGTATCCGCCGTGAGGGAGGGCCTAAGGCGCGGCATCCGGAATGCGCGAACCGTGCGCCCAGGCAGGAGGGTGCTGCAGGACGGCCACAACATACGTCACCGCGTCTTCGTCCGCTGGAAGGTGGCCATCAGCACGGCGAAGCGCGTCATTGCACCTTCCCGTTGAGCTTCGCCGCCGCTTTGGCTGCCCAGTTCGTGATATGCACCAGCTTGTCGGAATACGGGGTCACGTACACTTCGTCGCGTGGCCACCCGACGATGTCGCGAGACAACCTGCTGCGCGAGACGATGCGCAGCACAAACCGCGTGGTAGCTCGGGTCAGAGCGACTTCCGCGAGCGGTGTCCCACTGCGCGTCAGCAGCGTGTCCACCGGGCCCGTCGCGTGGCTCCGTCGGCGGCACAGCGTTCCTGGCAGCTGCGTTCCTCCCGAGGCGAAGAACACCGTCTGCTCGTCCGGCGATCAGACGGGGGTCACATTGTCGCTGTCGAAGGTGAGCTTGGTCAGCGGGAGAGACCCCGCAGATTCCCGCCACTGCCCCTGAACGACGCGGTCCACGAGGTGTCGAGTGGCGTGGCCGCGACCGCCCACGTGACCCAGGTGAACTACGGCACACACGCAGCGTCTCCCGCGCTCAGCACGGGCACGATGTGCGGATGCTGCAACTGTGCGGCGGTGGTGATTTCCCGGCGGAACCGTTCGACGGCCGCAAGGCCCCCGTCGATTGGCACCACTTTCACCACCACCTGCCGATTGAGACCGTTATCGCGTGCGAGAAACACGCGCGACATGCCCCCGCCACCAAGCTCACGTTCGATGGTGTAGGTGGCGGTGCGCTACGCCTCGAACAGTTCAACCAACGGGAGCTCGAACCCCGGAAGCAGTGCATCGTCTCGAAGGACGTCCTCGCCCTCGAGCAAGCACTGAGCGCCGTCTTCCCGGTAAATCGCGACCTGTCGCGCTCGCGGATCGACGACCCAGACGACGCGCGTGCCGGCATCGAGCCAGTCGCCGATCTTCGCGAGTAGCGGGCCTGGCCGGTCGGACGGCGACCGCACCTCCACGACGAGGTCTGGCGCGAAATCGGCGTACCCCTCCGGGATGGCGCCATCGCAACGTTCGCGAGAGATGTACGCGGCGTCGGGGGCGCGTACGGTATCCGGGTCACGCGAAAGCCAGAAGCCGGAATCGCCACACACGAGCCGTCCGCGCGTTTGCTCAACGCGCCGCGCGTCCCGGTCGCGTGTGAGGTAAGTGCTCAGGGCACCGACGATGCGCGCTTCGATCTCGCCATGCCGGCCCCCGGGCGGCTCCCGGACAAGCAGGCGCCCGCGCACGAGTTCCACGCGCTGGTCCGGTGCGGGATACGCCAGCAGTTCGTCGGCGGTCATCAGCGCGGCGGGTGTCATCACGCGCGTTATCCCCTCAAGCACGGTGGAGGTCATGCGCCAACGATACGTCGCGGCGTCAGCGCCCTGTCATCGGGTAACAGACAAAAGCTACGCCCCGCGTTGCGCCGAGTCTACTCGGCACGCCGAGACCGCCTCGGCGCGGAACGGATACGTGGCGCGGACATGTGGCGCGTCTATGAGCGGTTACACCCGCTGCGTGCACCGGCACGATGTGCGGCTCCTGCAGCGCCGCCGCGAGCTTGATCTCACGCGTGAAGCGCTCGGCGCTGAGCGTGGCGGCCAACTCCGGCGACAGCAGCTTGATCACCACGTCGCGGCCGAGCGATTCGTCGCGCGCCACGAACACGCGCGACATGCCGCCGCCGCCAAGCTCACGCTCGAGCGTGTAGGCAGCGCCGAGCGCGGCTTGCAGTTGAGCGCGGAGGTTGTCGCTCACGGCAGTCGCTCGCGCAGATAGGTGGCCACGTCGGTGTCACCGGCTAGGGTGGTCGCCACTATCATGGTGATGGCGTAGAGCTGCGCACCATCGACATGCAGTGCCGCATTGTCGAGCGCGAGGAATACCAGGGCACACGCCAGCCCGGTGCGGAGGCCGGTCACCGCGTGTCGTACCGCGGCACCGCGTCCACACCGGGCCGCAGATTCGCGAGGAACTCGCCCACCGGCCAACAAGGGATACCACCGATTTCGAGCTTCGCCGTGCCGCGGTACAACAGCATGGGGCGACACTCCGGATATTCGCCCATGAAGGCGCGCAGCCCGCGCAAATCGTCGGGGCGCACGCGATCGGTGTTCTTCACTTCGAGCGCGAAGAAATCGGTGTTGCCATAGACCACGAAGTCGACCTCGATGCCGGTGCGGGTACGCCAGTACGACAGATCCAGTGGTGCGCCGGAATAGGCGATCCACGCGCGCAGATGCTGCGCCACGAGTCCCTCGAGCGCGGCACCGTCCACCTCGGCCGGACGATCCAGCGGGCCGGTTGGACGCAGCGCGCGAAAGACGCCGGTGTCGAAGAAATAGAACTTGGGGTGCGCGGCGGTCGCGCGCACGGCGCGTTTCGTGAACACCGGCAGCCGAAACGCGACGAGCAGATCTTCCAGGACCTCGAGATATCCCTCGATCGCTTTGCGATGGACCGCCGTTTCGCGGGCGACGTTGCTGACGGTCAGCACGCTGCCATGCGAGAAGCTGACCACCTCCAGAAATCGCGCGAAATCCCCGATCTGCCGCACCAGTCCCTCCGCGCGCACCTCCTGTTCCACGTACGCCGCCACATACGCCGACAGGGTATCGGCCGGGTCGGCGGCCGATACGACGAGCGGCACGAGCCCCGTGTGCAACCGTTCGCTCAGGTTGAACGAGGTCAGCTCCGCGGCCATGAAGGGATGCATGCTCCGCATCGTGGCCCGGCCAGCAAGCAGGTTCACGCCGCCGCGACGCCATTTGCGAGCGCTCGAACCCGTGAGGACAAAACGCGGCGCGTGCGGCTGTTCGAGCAGATCGTGCACCACATGCAAGAGTTCGGGCGCACGCTGCACTTCGTCGATCACCACATCGCGGCGATCGCGATTGCCGAACACCAGTTCGCGGAGACGTTCAGGGCGCGCGGCCAGTTCCCGGAATGTCTCGGGCTGCAACAGGTT
>JANLVC010000015.1:0-8971 GCA_031363815.1 Gemmatimonadota bacterium | reverse complement strand
TGAGGCCGTGGGTTTTGGGTTCTGGGTTCTGGGTGATTCTGCAGCCGATCAAACCCACCACCGAAACGACAAGGGAGGTCTGGGCATACCTGCAAGGATAGAAGCCGCCCAGATTCTCCGACCGTCTGCTTACCTACTCTTTAACCGGTCGCAGCACTAGCAAGCGACCCGGCCGGCCACAGGCACCGCTACGGCATCAGCTGCGCCCACTGCGCAGTATCCGTGTACTGCTGGAACGACATGATCCGGTCACCCTCGAAACGATAGACGTGGCAGAACGGTGCATCCAGCGTGGCGCCGCTGTGCTTCATCGTGCCACGGTACCGACCGAGCACGATCACGTCGTCACCACCGTCGACGAAGCGATCGGCCGCCGCGGTGAAGTGGTCAATGGCGGCGAGCAACCGGCCGAACACACCGTTGCCCACCGCTTCCGCACCGACGTAAGGATTGCGGTCGGCCAGCGGGTTGCCTTGAGCCTCGTGCCATTGAATGTCGGGCGCCATGGCGCCGAACAGCACCGACGGATCGTTATTTGCGAAAGCGGCATAGGCCGCTTGAATGGTCTGGACGTTCGACATCGGCCGCTCCTGCGCGAGATAGGAAATTCAATCGGGGGGAGACTCATAACTCCGGTTCGTGCGCCCGACAAGGGCGGCTGGCGTAGACGCCAGCGTCACGCGCCTCCCCGAACCCCATCCGCCGTTCGCGTGGGCCAACCGGACAGCTGCTTGCCCACCGGCAACTGACGTACGCGCACACCCGTCGCCGCAAAGATCGCGTTGGCGATCGCACCGCCGGCCGGTGGCACACCGGGCTCGCCGATGCCTCCCGGCCGTCCCTCGCTCGCCACCAGATGCACATCGACCACGTGCGGCGCGGCGCGCATGCGGGTTACGCCGTAGTCGCGGAAATTCGACTGCACCACTCTCCCGCCGGCGAAGGTGACTTCACTGGTAAGCAGGTTGCTCATCGCCATGATCAGCGCGCCTTCCATCTGCGCCCGTGCACGATCGGGATTGGCGATGAAGCCGGCATCAACGGCGACCGTGGTCTTTGGCACCAGCACCGTACCATCGGGCAGCACCTCCACCTCCACGACCATTGCCACGTACGACAAAAAGCTGCGGTGTATCGCGATGCCGCGTCCCTTCCCGCGTGGCAATTTCGCGCCGCGCCATCCACTCTTTTCGACCGCCAGCTCCACCACGCGACGCGCACGACCACTGTCGAGCGGATGATCCGTCCACGTGGCGCCGTAATTGCTCGCCGGCGCCACCAATCCCGCCTTGGAAAGATCTACGACACGATCGGAGCCCAATAATCCCAACAGAAAATCTGCCGGATCCTTCTTTACCGCGTACGCCAACTCGTCTACAAACGAACCGATCGCGAAGCCGTGGTGAATCGCATTCACGCTGCGATACCAGCCGATGCGTGTGTGCGCGACCGCCGGACAGATTTCGATGCTCATATTCGGAATGTCGAACGGAATGTCGCTGGCGCCATTCGTGAGTTCATCCGGCTCCGCGCCCTTCACGTTCGGTGCGAATGTGGCACCGATGGCGGGATACGCCGATCGGTGAAGCCACGCCGTCACCGTGCCGCTGGCATCGAGACCGGCTTCAAGGCGATGCGCCGCCACCGCGTGCAGATAGGAATTGCGGAGGTCGTCTTCCCGTGTCCACTGCACCCGCACCGGCGCACCAACCTCGCGCGACAGGAACGCCGCCTCGCACAGAAAGTCCGGCTTCGACTTCCGGCCGAAGCCACCGCCCAGCAGCGTCACGTGTACGGTCACGTTCGCCGCGTCAACTTTGAGATACTGCGCCACCGTATTGCGCGCGTCCTGCGGCGATTGTGTGGGTGCCCACAACTCGACCTTTCCGTTCGCCACGTTCGCCAGCGCGGCCACCGGCTCCATCTGCGCATGCGACAGGTGCGGCATGTAGTACTCTGCCGTCACACGCCGTGCCGCATTCGCCAACGCTTTCGGCACGTCGCCTACCGCGCGCCCAGCCTTGCCCGGTGCGCGCACCGACGTCATCAACGTTGCCTTGTACGCGGTACTATCGTACGCGGCGTTGGGGCCGTTGTCCCACGTAATGCGCAGCGCGTCACGTCCGCGGATCGCCGCCCACGTATTCTTCGCGATCACCGCCACCCCGCCCAGCGGAAAGAACGCGCTCGGCACCGGCGTCTCGGGAATACGCACCACGCGCTCCACCCCCGGCACCTTCAGCGCGAGGCTGTCATCCACACTCACCACCTTGCCTCCCCACACCGGCGGCCGGCTGATCACCGCCACTTTCATCCCCGGCAGTGTCATGTCCGCCCCGTACATCGCCGTACCCGTCGTCATCGGTACGAGATCGATCGACGGCATGCGCTTGCCCTCCCAACGCCGCTCGCTCGGCGTTTTCACGCGCACGCGTTCCTTCGCCGGCATGGGGATCGTGCGCGCCGTCGCCACCAGTGCAGCAAACGCCTTGGTACGCCCACTCGCGGTGTGCACCACGGCGCCGTTCGCCGCCCGCACTTCGCCACTCGCAACGCCCCACTCCTTCGCCGCGGCATCCTCGAGCAGCGCGCGCACCGTGGCACCCGCCTCGCGGTATGCGGGAAGAAAATCACGGATGCTCGTTGACCCGTCGGTGTTCTGGTTACCGTACTTTTTGTCATCGCCCGGCGCTTGCTCCACACGGCACGTCGCCCAGTCGGCTTCCATTTCGTCGGCGATGATCATCGGCATGGTCGTGCGTATGCCCTGCCCCATCTCCGAGCGGTGACACATGATCGTGATGATCCCGTCGTCGCCCACGCGCACATACGCATGCGGCTCCCACGGTTCCGAGCTCGGCGCGAACCGTGAGTCGGCCGCGTCGAGCCGACGCACGCCGAGCGTGCTGGCCACGACGAGCAGTCCACCCATACTCAGCAGCTTGACGAAGTCGCGACGGTGCGTTTCGAGCACGCCGACCGGTGCCGACTCCGACTCCGGCACTTTGATATTCGACGTGCTCGTCTGCGCCGTCATCCACGGCAGTCTGTGCTTCGCGCTCATCGCGTGGCCTCCGCGGCCGCCTTGATGGCCGCACGAATGCGTGGGTATGTCCCGCAGCGACAGATATGGCCGTTCATGGCCGCGTCGATCTCGGCGTCGGTTGGCTTTGTCGTGCGCGAGAGCAACGTGGCGGCCTGCATGATCTGACCACTCTGGCAGAATCCGCACTGTGGCACATCGATCTCGCGCCACGCTACCTGCAACGGATGCGCGCCGGTTGGGTGCAGGCCTTCGATGGTCGTCACGTTCGCGTCGGCGAGCGATTGCATTCGCCGCTGGCAGGCCCGCACCGGCGCACCATTTACATGCACCGTACACGCGCCGCACTGTGAAATGCCGCAGCCGTACTTGGTGCCGGTGAGCGCGAGTTCATCACGCAGGTACCACAGCAACGGCATCGTCAGATCGCCGTCGAAGGTACGACGGGCTCCGTTCACGGTGAGAGACATGGGGGCAGTGCTCACAGGGACTCCTTGGGACATGGGTGCGACGAACGCGCCATGTGATTGTGGCGCCGGTTACCGCGAAGCGTTAGGGGTCGCGTTGTACGGCACGGCACGAACTTCATGACGGACGGCGTGTATCTGCTGTCATGCGCACCATGCCCCGATGGATCCGTGTGGCCACCGTCGTTGCCGCCCCGCTGGCGGCCTGCCACGCACACCCGAGTGAAGCGACATCGGTGCTCAACGGCGCATCTCAGGCCGTTCGCCCCGGGCAGGAAATCCACCCCGCCGGCAACGACGGGTTCGGCGTGGCGTTCCTCTCGGTGGCGCAGGATTCCCGGTGCCCACGTTCCGTGGTCTGCGTCTCGGCGGGAACCGCCGAGATCGTGATCGGTTATCGCTTTGGCATGGGGCCCACGGTGCCGGTGCGTCTTCGCTTTGGAGTTGCGGCACCGGACACGCTGATCGGCACCGTCCGCATCGTCTTCGACTCGCTCACCCCATATCCCGACGTGCCCGGCCCATTGCTGCCGCAACAACGCTACACCGCTTGGCTCTCGTTTAGGCAGTAGTGCCGCGCGTGCAGATTTCACGTCGAAAGCAGACGGTCGATACCGGCCGGCTCGGCGCCTGCCCGCGCGAATGCATGCTGGATCGCCGGCACGATGTGTATCCCACGCGTAGCGGTGCCGAACGCCGAAAAGCGATGGCCATGAACATTGCGATGGTGACCGGAGTCGAGCGCGGGCTACTCGCCGATGCTGACAAAACGTCTGCTCTGGCGCAATCGAAATCGCCGCGCGCGCTGCGCTCTCGACGACGGTGACAATTGCGCCACGCGTTGTCTCAATGATGATCGGAACCTGTCACGGCGCGCGACGTCCCGCAGTTTGCGCCTCGAGGCGCGGTAGCGCAGGGCGCCCTTTGCCGGCGCGCACGACAAGGGCCCGCTTCGCGTAGGCCGCCGGGGACACGCGTCGCGTGATGGTGGTAGCGCGCTTGCCACCCTGCAACGTCGTGACCTCGACATCGACACGCTGCATCGACGTGAGCCCGATGTGCACCGGCATGTCGCTCTGGGCGTCGTATCCGGAGCCGGCGTCGACCCAACGCGTGGCGAGCAGCGTGCGCCGCCCTGCCGCATACACGCGCACCTCTGCTCCGGCCTGCGTCGCACGTCCGTTCGCATCGACGACTCGCACCTGGAGCGACCGTCTTGCCGCGGTCGGAGGCAACGCGTTGCGCAAGATCGGGTGTGACGCCTCTGGTCGAGAGCCCGCAAGTGCGAGATCGAGCGCGCCGTCGCCGTCGACATCGGCCCATTGCACGCCATGGCTGGCCGTCAGCGCCAGCAGGTTGCCCGGCGTGACGTCGACGAACCCTGTGGCCTTTTGCATGAACACGTAGTCGCGGAAGCTTTCCGTGGCCGACACGGTGCCGTTCACGTACAGATCCAGCAGCCCGTCATGATCGATGTCGGCCAGCGCGCACGTGTCATAGCGCCCATCGATGGCCACGCCCCACGCCGAGCTTACGTTGCGGAATGAACCATCGGCGGCGCCAAGAAAGAGCCCATTGGGACCGTAGTTCGCGGACACGATGTCGGCCACACCGTCATTGTTTACATCAGCCACACAGGGACGCACGGTCCCTTGCGTCGCGACCTTCGCCCCGCGCCCGCCCCACGCCAGTCCGACGGCATCGGCGACATCGGTGAACGTGCCGCCGTCGTTGCGAAAGAAGCCGTTCGCATCGCCGTCCTGATTCGCGACGTACAGGTCGAGATCACCATCTTGCTGATAATCAAACCATACGGCACCGACACTCTTCCGCGTGTCGGCAAGTCCAATACTGGCCGCTACGTCGGTAAACACGTGGCCGCTGTTGCGATACAGCATATTCGCACGATCGCGAAACGCCACAAACAGGTCGAGATCGCCGTCGCCATCTACGTCGATGAACGCCGGCTGACGCACCGCGCCGATTTCCACCGTCAAACCGCTCGCGGCGGTAATATCCGTAAAACGTGCGCCATCGTTGCGATACAGACGCAACACTGGTCCGGCACCCGGCGTGAAGCCGAGCAGCAAGTCAGGATCGCCATCGGCGTCGACGTCGCTCCACGCCACCGCGCGGGTGGCGCGCGCATCGGCCACACCAAGCTCGGCCGCGATGTCGCGGAATACGCCGCCCGTGTTCAGATACAGGCGGTTTGGCGTGCCGTTGAATCCCACGAACAGATCGAGATCACCGTCCTGATCGATATCGGCGAACGCGTTGGCCAACGCGCCGCCCGCGGCGAACAGCTCCGGCTGTACCGGGACAAAACGTGGCGGGGCGGGTTGCGCGGGGAGGGTCACAGCCGGGCTCGCGGCCAGCGCGATCCACCACGCGAAGGCGAAGGCGAATTCGCCGCGTCGGCCCATCGTTGCGACCCTCATGGCGCCGGTGAGAAGGGCGCGAGCGTCATAAACACCCGCTCGGGCGGCTTCTCCAGAATCGTGCCGTCGGCTTCACTCGCGTCCCGGGCTGCGATCCACGCCGGGTCCGCGCGGAACGCCTTCCAGCTGCGATCCGCGGCCGCTTCACTTTCGTGCGACAAGAGGTAAATCAGCGTCGTCTTCGCCTTCGCGGTGTCGGTCGGCGTGAAGTACTGTTCGTTCCGCATACCATGCTTCGCGAAGAGTGCCAGCGTATGCTCGGCGAAGCGTTTGTGAAGCGCCGGTAAACGACCGGGCAGCGTGGTGTACGTGCGAAGTTCATAAACGCGCGTGCTCCGCTGCTCCCCGGCACGCACGCCGGCCACGAATCCCATGGACCCAACAGCCATCACCACAACGGCCCCGATCGCGAGTACTGTCCGCTTCATCGTCAACGCTCCTTGTCACTGAACTGCCGTGCGCACCGAAGCGTGGGCATGGCGGCTCAGACTTCGGCAACAATAGGGCGAGTACGACGTCGTGGCCAGAGCGGCCTCTGGCGCAGCGTCCTTGACGACTCGAGTTCGAAGACGTGCTCTCGCTGTGGCCGCGAAGGCCGTCCGTGCCAAACCTTGCAAACCATGGCGGTGTCCTTCTGGCGCCCCCGCCCGCCAGCACGTACCCTAGGAAACTCCTGCTACCCCTACCTGGTACCGTGTCATGAAAGCAGTTGGCGAACTTCTCAAGAAACACGACGGGACGCTTTGGCATGTGACGCCCCACATCACCGTGTACGAAGCCGTCGAGAAGCTGGCACACTATGGCGCCGGCGCGCTGCTCGTGATGGATGGCGACCGCTTGGCGGGTGTGTTTTCGGAGCGTGACTATACCCGTAAAATCACGCTGCAGGGCCGTAATTCGAAGGAAACGCTGGTCTCCGAGATCATGACGGCCGACGTATTCACGGTGAGCGCGACCACCCGGACCTGCGACTGCATGGCGCTGATGAGCGTCAAGAAGATCCGCCACCTCCCCGTGCTCGATGGCGACAAGGTGCTCGGTATGATCTCCATTCGCGACATCATGGACGACATCATCGCCGACCACGAAAGCACCATCGCCACGTTGCACAGCTACATCCATTCATAACCGTATCCCATCGTTGCGCACTCTGACACGCGGCGCGGCCGCCACTACGCTGGCGGCCGCACTGCTGTTGGCGGCCGCTTCTCCCGCCAAGGCACAGCGCTCCGTCGATCTCGACGCCGCTACGATCACCGAGCTCAACGCCGCCCTCGACGCCGGCACGCTGACATCGGTACAGTTGGTCGCGCGGTATTTAGCGCGCATCGCAGCCTACGACCGGCACGGTCCGTCGCTTCACGCCGTGATCGCCCTGAACCCGAATGCGCTGGAGATCGCGCGTGCACTCGATGCGGAGCGCAAAGGCAAGGGCAAGCGGTCGCCGCTGCACGGCATTCCGATCGTGCTCAAGGACAATTACGATACGCGAGATTTGCCCACCACCGGCGGGTCGGTGCTGCTCGAGGGATACATCCCGACGCGCGACGCGGTGCTGGTGCAGAAACTACGCGATGCGGGTGCGATCGTGATCGCCAAGGTAAATATGTCGGAGTTCGCGTCAGCGGGAGCCTACAGTTCGCTCGGCGGGCAGACGCACAATCCGCACGATCTGGCCTTTTCGCCAGGGGGGTCGTCGGGGGGAACCGGCGCCGCCATCGCCGCCGCGTTCGCGCAATTCGGGCTCGGCACCGACACCGGCGGCAGCATCCGCGGACCTGCCACGGTGAACGGTATCGTAGCGCTTAAGCCGACGCACGGCCTGCTCAGTCGCACCGGCATTATTCCGCTTGCGCTGTCGTTCGATACCGGAGGCCCGATGGCCCGCAGCGTTACCGATGTGGCGATCGCGCTTGGAGTGATGACCGGCACCGACGCCGCCGACACCGCCACGAGCCGCAGTGAGGGACACGCCGAACGCGACTACACCAAGTACTTGCAAGCGAACGCGTTGAAGGGCGCACGCATCGGCATCGCGCGCGACTTCACCGGATTCGACACGGATGTGGACTGGGTCACGGAGTTATCACTTGACGCGATGCGCAAAGCCGGCGCGACAATCGTCGAGGTGCGCTTTCCCAAGTGGATGCTCGAGGCCAAGGGCGCGTGGTACAATGCCGTGCGCTTTCCGGAATTCGCACCGCAGCTCGCAGAGTACCTGAAGCACACGCCGGCCTCCTATCCCAAGTCGCTCGCCGAGATGATCGAGCGCACACGATCGATGCCGTCGCTTGGTGCCAATGGCTCGGCGCCCAATGCTTCGCGTTGGACGAGGTTTGCCACTGAACTCGCCAGCGGGAGCACGGACGACTTCCACTATCGGTCGGTGCGCGATCATGCCCTCCCGATGATGCGTGCCGTGGTGAACGGGCTGCTGGCAGCAAGTCAGCTGGACGCGATTGTGTACCCCACACAGTCCGTCAAACCCGGGCGCATTGATGCCACGCAAAGCACAGCAGCGCCCGATGCGATGAATATCGCCAACCTGACCGGCTTCCCTGACCTGATCGTACCCGCCGGCTTCAGTGACAATCGGCTCCCGATCGGAATTTCATTTCTGGGCACCGCGTGGAGCGAGCCCAAGCTCATCGCTTTGGGCTACAGCTTCGAGCAATTGACCCGCGCTCGCCGGCGACCGGCGACAACGCCGGCCCTGCCGGGCGAGGCCGTCATGCTTAAGTAGTTCGGCCGCCGGTGGCCGCCTAGTGCCGCGACCGCTTAGAAAGTGGCTTTTACAACCGAACGTCCGGCGCGCGTCTTGGCGGGTGAAGCGCCACGTCATCGTGGTGCGGAGGCAGTACGAGAGGCTCTGGGCTTGGCGCGTGCGGCCGTGGGTTTTGGGTTCTGGGTCATTCCGCGCGCGATTCGGCGAGATCACCACAGCATGACCACAAATTCACGCGGAAAACGACACGGATAAGCTCACGAACACGCACGCCAAGGATCGTTGGCGTAGAGCA
>JANLVC010000008.1:0-14231 GCA_031363815.1 Gemmatimonadota bacterium | reverse complement strand
ATCGTGTGGATGGCGAGGGTCCGCTTGTGGAGATCGATGCCGGAGTAGAGCATGCCGAGGGCCTCGGGGAGATGGGGGGACGACGAATATCTCGCCGCCGGGCCTCGTTGGGAATATCATTGCGTTGCTGCAGCCAGCGGCGGCGAAGGAGTGCGGCCAATGGCGCGCGGCGCGCAAAGATCGCGTCATGCAAAATTTGATCAATGATCAATGATGTTTTGAACACCTTGCGTTGTCGTACGGCACGGTTCGCGAGGATGCGCGCGTCCCCTGGCCATGCGTGGTCACGCCCACGAAAGAAGGAAACGTTGCGGACCACGGTGGTCTTCGGAGTACGCAAGCACTGCGCGCGTAACGCGCACGACGTGCAGTCCCGCCTCCCGCCGCGAAGGTGTTGGCCTACGTTGCCGTTGGTCACGTTGCGGGCGCCTTTGCGGTAGAGAAACTTCCCCGCCGGACACACACACGGGCGCGCGTCGGCATCATACGTGAAATCACTCGACGCAAAGAGCGGCCACGACGTCTTCGCGGGGCCCGTCTTGCCATGCAACCTATCCGGCGCCGTCGTGTGGTGCTCGCGATCCGCAAACCGCTCGTCGCGCTGGCGCATCTCAGGGTCGGCAATGAGGGCGGTCACATGCAGCGCCGCGAGGGCCTCGATGACTGGCAGCAGCAGCTCTTGTTGAGAGCCGGTGCCGTGCGCATGCGCATCCGCGATGATCTGGTGTTTCGCATCGACGGCCGCCACGCCGGTATAGCCCTCGATCACCCCTTTGTCCGTCGCCATCTTCGCACTCTCGTTGTCGGTGCGATGGCTTTTGCGCAGTCCGCCGGTCGGGCCGTGGCGATCCGTGCGGTGGTCTTCGCGGCGACATCGGGTTCGAGCTTTAGCGCGTCCGTTGCGCGATGTCGGTCGAGCATCGCCTTGGGGCCGCTTCCAGTTTCACGGCCCGCTGCGCGAATTCGGCGCGCGTACCACTCTGATGCGTGGCGGCGTTGCTGGGCAGCTTCGCGCCATCAATCGCCAACATCTCCCGCCCGGTCAGTCCTTGGCCGTCACACACCGCCAGCACCGCGGCAAACAGCTGGGCGATGTCGTCGCGCAGCGTGCTGACAACGTGCGCGATCGTGGTGACGTGCGGGGCGGTCATGCCGCACAACGCCATAAACGTGATGTGCTCGTGGGCACACGCGCTCGATCGCCCGACTGCGCACAATGCCCTGCGAGTACGCGAAGCGCACGACCTTGAGCAACATGGCCGGCGGGTACGCGGGCGCGCCGGATTCGTATCGACCACTTTGTAGCGGGCCATGGCAGGATCTCGATAGCGAGTCGCAGCGGCAACAGATTCGATACACCGAACACCCGCCACCAACCATCGGTCTCCATCTGGTCAACATGCGCGCGTGGTTTCCTTCGCCTTCTACTTCCTGCTCTGCTTCGCCGACGATCGCGTCCCCTGACTGCGGTCCGCTGCGGCGAAAGCCCTGGCCGTCTTTCTCGCGGCGACCGCGGCCGAGCTCATGCAGGGTCTTGGTCTACCTCGGCGCGTACGCCGTCTACGAGCACTGACGCATTTCTGATGGACTTTCCCTACTCAAGCATCAGTAGCCTCCTGGACGGCGATTGGAAGTTGGACCTGGTCGGTACGGGTCGTTGGACGCCCTGGGGGTGGTTTCAGTATAGGTGAACGGCTCCGCCACGGCTCTGCTTGCGCTAAGCGCAGCCGGGTGTAACGTCTCTCGCGTAAGTGGGCCATCTCCGTGAGCATGCCGGACGACCCTGTGGTGCTGGATGCCGCGTCAGTCGACAATCCCATGGAGCGTTCCCTCAGTGATACCAAAGTCCCGTGTTGGCGTCTCGCGGCTGGTGCCGTATCTGTCTCTGCTGCTCACGGCGTGCTCCAGCGATTCGGTCGCTCCCTCACCGGTTCCTCCCGATCCGGTCGCGCGCGTAGTGGTGTCGTCGACCGCTACGGAAATGCAGAGTCGCGCCACCATCACCTTCACGGCGTCCATCCAGAACGCACAGGGGAGAACGCTGAGCGGACGTTCCGTCACGTGGAGCACGTCCGACGCGACGCTGGCCACCGTGAGCGCCGATGGTGTGGTGACGGCAGGCGTCGTAGCCAGTGGAACGCCGCGGCCGGTTGTGCTGTCGGCCTCCAGCGAGGGTGTCAACGGCACCGCCACGATCTCGGTGCTGCCGGCAGCAGTGAGTCGCATTCTCCTTACTCCAGACAGCGTCATCGTGGCCGCAGGACTCACGACTCGACTTGTCGCTTTCATCAAAGACTCGGCCGGTGTCACGTTGACTTCGCGCGCCGTTATCTGGTCGTCGAGTAACGCGACCATCGCGACCGTGTCGGATAGCGGGCTCGTGACGACCTTGGCGTACCTGGGCGGGTCCACGCGTACGCTTACAATCACCGCGTCCAGTGAAGGCAAGAGTGCGGTCGCACGACTGACTGTGACACCGCTTCCGGTGAGTCGCATTGTCCTCACGCCGGACAGCGTCGCGGTGACGGCAGGCCGCACGACTCGGCTTGTCGCCAGTGCCAAGGATTCCACGGGTATCACGGTGACGGATCGGCCAATCACTTGGTCGTCGAGTAACGCGACCATCGCGACCGTGTCGGATAGCGGGCTCGTGACAACGCTCGCGTACTTTGGCGGGTCTATACGAACGCTCACGATCACCGCGACGAGCGGGGGCCGAAGTGCCGCTGCGCAACTGACCGTTACACCGGTTCCCGTGGCACGGGTGACGGTCACGCCCGCCAGCTCAAGCGTCGCGGAGAGCGACACGCTGCAGATGTTTGCCGTCGCCACGGATTCGGCGGGCACCGTGCTCACCGGGCGATCGTTCACCTGGTCCACGACGAGCAGCATCGTGGCCACCGTTTCTACAACCGGGCGACTTATCGCCACGCCGTATGGCGGATCGGCGACGCGCGGCGCCACGGTGAATGTCACGAGTGAAGGCCGAAACGGATCAGCGGCGGTGTCCGTGTTTGTCGATCTGTCGCGCGCATCGGCGTTCTTCACGTTGGTCCCCAATGCGTTTCCTGACCTGTCCAGCTATTTCAACGCAATCGCGTATCCGGTCGGCACCTTCAGCGTCGCAGGGGCGGATGTGAACCGCGATGGACGGGAAGACTTGGTCTTTCACTATTCGCACTCAGCGTTTAACCCGTTGCCTCAGGCCGCGTTCGCGCCCATTCAGAATCGCGTGATCACGCTCCTCGCAAACAGCGACGGGACGTTTGCCGACCGCACGCAACAGCTCTTTGGCTCGATGGCGATAGATGTTGTTGGCGCGCTCTCCCGCAATGTGGCGGTGGCCGATGTGAATGGAGACGGCTATCCCGACTGGATCTATGCCCTCAACCGGGAGGATGGTCGATCGTGCACGCAGAGCTCTGGGTCTGGGGGCTGCGTGAATTGGTTCACACAGAGCGCTGGGGCCTTGTCCCGAGGCGATGGGACATACGCCATCGTCCCGTTCGGTCCGACCGCGTACCAACATGGCGTGGCGACTGCACGCACCGCGACCGGTGCGTACGATATCATACTCGATTATAACGCCTACTCCGTCGCGGGAAACAGCTTCGTTCCCACCGCGCCGTATCCATTCGCCGGCTTCACCTTCTCACCGGCCGCCACTGTTGCGGGGGGTACAACCGATCTGTGGTTCACCGAAGACGGTCGACAAGCGAAGCCAAGTACCTTGCAGTTGCACACGCGATCGGGTGCCGGTTCTTGGAGCCAACGTGGCGCGTTTGAATTCAGCAGTTTTCGTCAGATTCAGTGGATCAATTGGGCCTTCGATCTCGGTCCGGCGTATGTCGTCAACTATCGCGGCCGGGAGCTGGTCGGTGGCGCATTTTACAACACCTGCGCCCTGCGTCTCACACCAGGGCAGCCGCCAGTATTCCTGGCGTCATTCAACACCACGTACTATCCCGGAGGCATCGCAAACCTTACGGTCGTTCGGCAGGGCGACATGACGCCGATCGCCCTGCTGATGGCGTTTCGCGCTGACGCCACGCAACTGACAGAGATCCCCATTGTCTCGGATCCCGTCGGTGTCTTCTTCAGCCTGACCTGCGCCGACCTGAACGGCGACGGGTACGACGACGTGTTCTCGGATGCGGGGATCGACGGCGAGAAGCCCCTGATATTCCTGAACACGCGCGCGGGCACGTTGACGAAGTTGCTGAGTGCCCGCCTGCCGCCGCCGCCGCGCGGTTGGCAAGCGAGAGCGTGGCTTGCGGACACCGATGGCGACGGCATCAAGGACCTGATTTACTACCCCGGCGGCTGCTTCGCACCGTCTGGGTGTGCGCGGTTTCAGTTGTGGAAGGGTCGACGACCGTTGCAGTAGCAGCACGCACTTCCACTCCACCCAACGGATAATTCGTGAGCGCGTACGCGGTTACTCCGGCGCTACCCGCCACATTGGATGTGAACACGACGAGCAAACGGATTTCAGGTTCACCACGTGTGGCCACAGGAGAAGCGGCATACACGGCGGGGGTGGCGAAGGGGTGTTGAGAAACGCGGAAACCAACCGTCCTCGCCTCAAGCGCGAGCAGGCCGCATACTTCGCCTGCTCCGATAGAAATTCCCCTCCCGTATCCCGAGCCCTTCGTGAGAGCGTTTCGTTTCCTCCTTGGCCTGGCGGCGCTCGCCGCTGGATCGCTCGAGGCCCAGCAGTCGTCCCGTACCGAGCCGGTCACCGGCCTGCGCGACAATAGCACGGGCTACCACGCCCTCGTGGGTGCGCGCGTCGTTACGTCCCCTGGACAGGTCCTTACCAACGCCACGATCGTCGTCCGGAACGGGCTCATCACCGCCGTCGGCGCCGGGATGGCCGCTCCGGCCGGCGCCCGCGTCTGGGACCTCAAGGGCCTCACCGTCTATCCCGGCTTCATCGACGCCCACGCCGACGTAGGCGGCGATGCACCTCCCCTCGGTGGCGACGTGGGTCCCACGCACTGGAACCCGCAGGTTCGGGCGTGGTTCAGCACCACCGCCAATCTCAAGGACGACTCCACGCGCCGCACCGCGCTCCGCTCCCTCGGATTCGGCGCGGCCCTCGCCGTGCCGCGACAGGGCATCTTCCGCGGCACCGCTTCGGTGGTCAGCCTCGGCGACGCTGGCGTGCGCGAACGCGTGCTGCGACCCGACCTCGCGCAGTCGGTCGGCTTCCAGCGCGCCTTCGCACTTGGCGGCATGTACCCGAACTCCGCCATGGGCACCGTGGCGCTCATGAAGCAGACGTTGATGGACGCCGAGTGGTACATCCGTGCCTGGGGCGCGTACGAGAGTGGTGGCCGCTCGCTGCTGCCGCCGGAAACGAGCGAGGCGCTGTCGGCCCTCGGTAAAGCGGTGCAGGGCAAGCAGCCCGTGATCTTTCAGACCGAGAGCGAGGAGGAGTACCTCCGCGCGTACAAACTGGCCGCCGACTACAAGCTCACCCCCTGGTTCCGTGGCAGCGGCCAGGAGTACCGGCTCATCGACGTGCTGAAGGGCCGCACGCAGCCCCTGGTGGTACCGCTGGCCTTTCCCGATGCGCCCACCGTGTCGAGCCCCGAAGCGGCGCTCAACGTGACGCTGGCGGACCTCCGGCACTGGTACCTCGCCCCCACCAACCCGTCGCAGCTGGCGGCGGCCGGCGTGCCCTTCGCCATCACCGCCGACGGTCTCGCTTCGCTCGCCCAGTTCCTCCCCAACCTGCGCACCGCCGTGGCCCGCGGGCTCGCGCCCGACAAGGCGCTGGCCGCGCTCACCACCGTGCCCGCCACGTGGCTGGGCATCGAGAAAACGCACGGCACCATCGCCCCGGGCAAGTCCGCCAACTTCGTGATCAGCGAAGGCGACCTGTTCACCGAGGAGTCGAGCGTGCGAGACGTGTGGGTGCAGGGACGACACTACGGCGTGACGCGCCCTCCGCAAATCGACCCGCGCGGCACCTGGACCATTACCTCCGACGACGCCGGCACCTTCAAGACGGCGACGCTGCGCCTTGAAGGACCGCTGAATCGCATTCGCGGGACCGTCGAGGTGGGCGGTCGCCGCCCCGTTCCCACCACGTCGGTGCGCATCATTGCCGAGACCGGTCGACTCGAGGCCACGTTCAACGGCGAGCCGCTCGGACAGGAAGGCGCCTTGCTGCTCAGCGGCTCCGTGCGCGACACGACGTTCTTCGGCTGGCTGTCGCTCCCCAACGGTACCGATGCACGCTATCGCGGCGTGCGTACCGAGGCCTACGAAGGCCCCGCCCGTGGCACCGTCGCCGTGAAGGTGCCGAAGATCGACTTGCCGTTCATCCGGCCGGCCATGGAGTTCGGCCGCACCGCGCCGCCGCCGCAACCCGCCACGGTGTTGGTGCGCAACGCCACCGTGTGGACGCAGGGGCCGCAGGGACGCCTTGAGAACGCCGATCTGCTGGTGCAGGCCGGCAAGGTCGTGCGTGTGGGGCAGAAGCTCGTCGCGCCCGCTGGCGCCATGGAGATCGACGCCACCGGCAAGCACGTCACGCCGGGGCTCATCGACCCCCATACGCATTCAGGCGTCAGTGCGGTCAACGAATCGGGCTTCGCGATCGTCCCCGAAGTGCAGATGGGCGATGTGATCACCCACAACAACATCTGGTTCTATCGCCAGCTCGCCGGCGGTCTCACCACCACCATGATCCTGCACGGCTCGGCCAACCCCATTGGTGGCGAGAACGTGTACGTGAAAACGCGGTGGGGCTCGCTCCCCGACGACTACAAGATTCTCGGGGCGCCGCGCACGGTGAAGTTTGCGCTGGGCGAGAATCCGAAGCGCAGCCCGACGCGTTATCCGAACACGCGCATGGGCGTGCAGGAAATCATTCGCGATCATTTCCTGGCCGCGCGTGACTACGAGAAGGAGTGGAAAAACTGGGAGAAGACGAAGGCGGGCATCCCGCCGCGCCGCGACCTGCGCATGGAAGCCATTCTCGACATCCTCAACCAGAAGCTGCTCGTCACGTCGCACGGCTATCGCGCCGACGAGTTCCTCTCTCTGGTTCGCCTGGCGGAAGAATTCGGCTTCCGCATCCAGGCGCTGCAACACGGCGTGGAAGCGTACAAGATCGCCAGTGAGCTCAAGAAGTCCGGTGTGGCCGCCATCGTGTGGAGCGACTGGGGTGCGTTCAAACTCGAGGCCTACGATGCCACGTCGTACAACGCGCGCTTGCTCATCGAAGCGGGCGTGGTGACGTCGCTGCACTCCGACGACGCCGAGATCTCCACGCGCATGAACTGGGAAGCGGGCAAGCTGCTGCGCTCGGGTGTGGACGAGATCATGGCGCTTTCCACCGTCACCAACCAGTCGGCCAAGGCGATTGCGCTCGACAACCGCGTCGGCTCGCTCGAGTCGGGCAAGGATGCCGACTTCGTGATCTGGAACGGCAACCCGCTCTCGCAGTTCACGAAGGCCGAGCAGACGTGGGTGGATGGCCGCCGCTACTTCTCGCTCGCGGAAGACAAGCTCCTGCGCGAGGACATCGCCAAGCAGCGTGCGCAGCTCATTCAGGCGGTGCTCGCGGCCGGTAGCACCGAGAGCACGCCCGCCGCTGCGCCAGCGCGCGGTGGCCGCGGCGGCGAGGGCGCACGCCAGTGACCCGATCATTCCTTTCGACACTCGACACCATGCGAACCATGAGCACGACCGCGCGCTTGACGACGCTCGCGCTGGCAACGGCGATGGCGGCGCTGCTCGCCCCTCGCGCCGTGATGGCGCAGGAGCGCATGACGGTGGCGCCGCAGGAGCAGCCGGTAGTGCTGCGCGGCGCCACGATTCACACGGTGACCAAGGGCACCATCACCAACGGCACCATCGTCCTCGAGCGTGGCAAGATCACGGCGATTGGCGGCGCCGACGTGGCCGTGCCGCGTGGCGCGAAGGTGGTGGATGTGAGCGGCAAGCACATCTACCCCGGCCTGATCGACGCCTACAGCACGGTGGGCATCACCGAGATCGGGTCGGTGGACATGTCCAACGACATCAACGAACTGGGCGACTTCAACCCGAACGTGCGGGCCGAGGTGGCGGTGAACGCCGAGAGTCGACACATCGGTACAACGCGCTCGGCGGGCGTGCTGGTGGCCTTCAGCACGCCCGAAGGCGGCGTGATCTCGGGGCTGTCGTCGGCGATGTCGCTTGAAGGGTGGACGTGGGAAGAGATGTCCATGAAGGGGGCGGCGGCGCTCAATGTGCGCTGGCCCGACCCCAACGGGCAGCCGAGGCGCGGTGGCGGTGGTGGTGGCCCAGGAGGACGCGGCGGCGCTGCCGGGCCGCCGCCCAAGAGCTACGCCGAGCAGGTGGAGCAGATCAAGGACTACTTCGCCGAGGCGCGGGCGTACCGTGACGCCGTGAAGTCCGGCCAGACGGTGCGCACCGACGCGCGTTACGCGGCGATGACTCCGGCGCTCGATGGCGCGATCCCGGTGGTGGTGGCGGCCGAAGGCGCGGCGCAGATCAACGATGCCATCACGTGGGGCAAAGCCGAGGGCGTGAAGCTCGTAATTCGCGGCGGGCGTGATGCGCTCTTCGTGGCTGATCGGCTCAAGGCGGAGAACGTGCCGGTGATTCTTACCTCCACGATGTCGGCGCCCGACCGGCAGTACGAAGGCTACGACAACGCCTACGCCACGCCGGCCAAGCTGCACGCCGCTGGCGTGAAGTTCGCGATCGCCGGTGGCAGCGGCGCGTTGTACAGCTATCGGCTGCCGTGGGAGGCTGGTGTGGCGGTGGCGTTTGGGTTGCCTGAGGAAGAGGCGCTCAAGTCGGTCACCATCAACGCCGCCGAATTCATGGGCATCGCCGACAAGGTGGGCTCGTTGGAGGTGGGGAAGGAAGCCACGTTGCTGATCACCACCGGTACGCCGCTCGACATGACGACCAACATCATCCAGTCGTACATCCAGGGTCGCGAGATCAACATGATGGATATCCACAAGCTCTTCTTCCAGAAGTACATGGAGAAGATCAAGCAGCAGGCGCCGAAGAAGATCACGCCGTAACGAATAGCCAGAGAGACATGAGCAAGTATAGGAGTGCGTTACCTCAGCTCGGCCGCGATTTCTTCATGACCGATGGCGGAATCGAGACAACCCTCATTTTCCTTGATGGGCACGACCTCCCCTATTTCGCTGCCTTCCACTTGCTCAAGACATCGGAAGGCGAGCAGGTGCTTCGGAAGTACTTCCGAACCTATGGGGAACTCGCCAAGAAACTCAACGTCGGGCTGATTCTTGAGACCGCGACATGGCGCGCTAACCCAGACTGGGGCGAGAAGCTCGGCTACGGCACCGAAGACCTCGCCGAAGTAAACAGCAGGGCAGTTCGTCTGCTCCAGGAAATTCGCAGCGAGTACGAAACTGACGGCATGCCCATAGTCATCAGTGGATGCATTGGTCCTCGTGGAGATGGCTACATACCGGATACCGCCATGTCGGCGATAGAAGCTGAGGCCTACCATCAAATACAGATCGCCACATTTGCCAATACCGCAGCTGATTTGGTTACCGCGATGACCATAAACTACGCCGACGAGGCGGTTGGCATCGTACGGGCCGCGAAGCACGCGAACATGCCGATTGTCATATCGTTCACGGTGGAAACCGACGGGAATCTTCCGACGGGGCAGCCGTTGGGCGACGCTATCAAGCAAGTCGACGACGCCACCTCGCGATATCCGGCGTACTTCATGATTAACTGCGCGCATCCCAGCCACTTCGCCAGCGTCTTGCCTGGAAATGAACCGTGGGCAGCGCGGATTCGTGGACTTCGTGCCAACGCCTCCAAGATGAGTCACGCTGAGTTGAACGAAGCGCCCGAGCTCGACGCAGGCAACCCAATCGAGCTCGGGCAGGAGTACGCGGCGCTGAGAAAGCAGCAATTGAAGCACCTGAACGTCATGGGCGGTTGCTGTGGTACAGACCATCGTCACGTCGAACAGATTGCGCTTGCTTGCCTGCCGATATTCCGAGGGGCGGTCTAGCAACTGCGTACAGCGGACGGCGCTACGCACCGTCGCTGAATTAGATCGTCGATGTGGGGCAGACGCGCGGTGGCGGTGCCCCTGAGCAACGGGCAGGCATGGCGCTGGCGGAGCTCGCGATCGGCCAAATGTGACGCGTGATGCGGGTCGCTGCCAACGAACCGCTCCGTCAGCAGGTAACCCGCGAATTATAGGGAGCGAACATACCGGCTGGGTTGTCTTTCCAGATCCAGACGTGCAGTTCGTAGTGCTCAAGGGGGGCCGCGTTGCCGGGGAAGACATGGCTGCTCAACAGGAGTGGGTGGCCCAGGATCGTGGGCGCCGCAGCACCGACTCCTTTCGCGCGTTCCCATGCCGCCTTGAACACGATGTACTCCACTCCCACGAGTAGCATGGCCCCACTCGCACTCTTCTCGTAGACGAGCATCTCGGGTTTATCGACGTCGATAATGGCGTCGCCGGCGGCCGGATCGCCCGCCCCGCCGCGGAGCGCAACGTTCACGCGGTGATAACCCATGTTCCCCTCGGCGCTGCTCGGACACGTGGCCCCGACAGCTGTGGGATCCGGCGACCAGACGGAATAGCCAGCCGCGGTCGCGACAGCGAGATCGCTGTACGAACTGGTGAGCTGACGCATGCGGGCAATGCCTGCGGTCTCCGGACTGACGGCGTCAGTGCTCTTGCACGCGGAGAGAACGACGAGTCCGATCAGCGCGAGCGCGACGTGGCGTAATTCGCGAGATCTCATGGCACAGGCTGACGGGGCTGCGGTGAAGCGCATCACGGGCTCTCCTATCGAAAGGGAAAAGCTGAGGATGTGACGGAAAAGGCCGAGCCCGCAGGTGAAGGGCAGGTGCCTGACTGCGAGCCAGCGCGACACGATTGCCTGTCATACTAGAAAGCGCAAGACACGCATTTCACGTCGTGATCCGTTGGTCAGATGAGCACGGTTGGAATCAGCTCCCATGATCGTTCAGCTGCTGCCGGCTGCAATGGTCGACAGCGGTTCGACGGCTCTAGGGTGTGGGTGTCGCTTGCAGGAACTCACGGTGCTGAACGTCGACCTCTTTCGTGCCGACGGCCCAGCGTTGCGGCGGCCAGCGTTGCGGCGGCCGGAGGCGGTGTCGTGCCGCGAAACAGGTCCGCCGCACACGCTCCTATTTCAGTGCCGCCGCTCGTGCCTCGAGCTGCGTGGCCAGCACCGCCCGGTTGGTGGCCCGCAGCAGCACCGCGTAGTCGCGCAGCGTTTCCGCCAGTTCCGCCGACCCGTTGCCGACCTCTCGAATGGCCAGCGCACGCCTGTACAGCGCCTCCGCTTCTGCCTGCGCCTCGCGCTTGCTGTCGCGCAGCACGCCGGCCAGGCCGTTCAACGACACGGCAATGGACGAATGCGCGGGCGCGTACAACCGCTCCTTGGCCGCCAGCGCCTGCCGGAACAGCGCCTCCGCCTCCGCGTACCGTTTGAGCTTCCAGAGCACCTCGGCCTGGTTGTTCATCACGCTCACCGTGAGCGGATGCTCCACCCCGTACGCCCGCTCGAGGATGGGGCGTGCGCGACCGTACAACGCGTCGGCGTCGGCGTACTTGCCGTCGAAATAGGCGAGCGCGCCGATATTGTTGAGCGTGCTCCCCACGTCGGGGTGGTCACTGCCCAACGAACGTTCCTGACGCTGCAGCGTGACCTTCCACAGCGAGTCGGCCTCGCCCTTCCGCTTCTGCGCGCGATAGACCGCCGCGAGCCCGCGCATGTCGCGCAGCGTGCGCGCATCGTCTGGTGTTCGCGCCACGGCATCGATGGCCAACACCCGCAGGTACAGTGATTCGGCCTCCGCGAGGCGCGTTTGCCGCAGCCGCACGGCGGCCATCATGGAGAGCGTCGTCGCCACGTCCGCGTGCAGCGGTCCGAGCGCGCGTTCGCGGATGCGCCGTGCGCGCGTGAGATACGTGTCCGCCGCGTCGAGCTCCCCGCGATCGCGCGTGAGTTCGCCGAGCGATGTGAGCGTCTCGCCGAGCAGCACATCGTCAGGACCGAGCAGGCGCTCGCGCGTGCGCAACACCTCCTCAAGCAGCACGCGAGCCTCCACGTACTTGCCAAGCGCAGTTTGCACCGTGCCCATGGTCTGCATGAGCCGCGCCTGCAGCAGCGGCTGTGAGGCGAGGTCGGTGGAGACGCGACGGATACCCTGTTCGAGCAATGCCTGCGCCGTCATGTTCTGACGCCGCTGCACGTTGGGATCCGACTGGCGGAAGAGGTTCACCATGAAGTCGGCCACTTCCTTCGCCGCGTCCGCTTCATGCGCGGCCAGCTGTTCGGCGCGACGGGCGCGCACCAGTCCCACCGTCGCCATCACACTGCTTGCCACCACCAACAGCGCGGCCACGCCGGCGGTGGTCACCCCCACGCGATGCCGCCGTATGAATTTCTCCAGGCGGTAGCGCGTACTCGGGGGACGCGCGATGACCGGTTCGTTGGCCAGATGCCGACGGATATCAGCCGCCAGCCCGTTGGCCGTTTCGTAGCGATGCGACCGATCGGGATGCATGGCCTTCATGACAATCCAATCGAGATCGCCTCGCAGTTCCTGCTTGAGATGCCGCGCATCGGTACGACGCCGCTTGGCGATGCTCTCGCTCAGGGCCGCCGCCGTGGCGAGCCCGACGCTCGGTGTGGGCGGGCTGGTGTCGCCACTTGCGAGACGAGCCAGAAATTGGTGCAATCCGACTTCCGCCGGGTCGATGGGCAGGTGCCCCACGAGCAGCTCGTAGAGCATGACGCCCAGCGAATAGATGTCGGCGCGAGTATCCACGTCCATCGCCGTACTGTTCGCCTGCTCCGGGCTCATGTAGGCCACGGTGCCCATGGCAAAACCGGCCATGGTTTTCGCCACGACATCGGACCCCTGTGGCCCCAGCGCCTTCGCAATGCCAAAGTCGATGATCTTCGGCTGCGGATGTCCTTCTTCGTCGGTGACGAGAATGTTGGACGGCTTGAGGTCGCGGTGAACCACGCCCTTCTGGTGTGCGTGTTGTACCGCTTCGCAGATGCCGATGAAGAGCTGCAGACGATCGCGCACGTTGAGCCGGCGCGCGTCGCAGAACTCCGTGAGCGGCAAACCACGCACGAGCTCCATGGCAAAGTACGGCTGCCCGGTGTCGCTGCTTCCGGCATGCAATACGCGCGCAATGCCGGGGTGATTCATCACCGCCAGTGCGCGCCGTTCCGCGTCGAAGCGCGCCAGTACATCACGCGTTTCGTCGAGCACGGCGCGCACCAGTTTCAGCGCGACCCGACGCCGGACCGGTGCCGTTTCTTCGGCTTCGTACACGACCCCCATGCCGCCTTCACCAAGCAGCTGGATGATTTCGTAGGGGCCGATGCGCGTGGGATGGCCTGGCAAGGCGCTCATCTTTATGTACTGCTGAATGACATCAGTTCACGATAATGTCGGGGTCGATCACGACACGGACAGAATCGTTGCCGGTGCCAGTAGGACAGGCCACCCGCACGTTATAGCGGTAGTCGCCGTTCGCATCCTTGATCGTCCCCTTGGCGTTTCCTTTGAACGGTGGGCTCTCAACAAACGGCCACTGCGCCGCGGTCTTCTGCGTAACCGCAATGGCTGCGCCCCCCGTGGTACGCGCTACAAGCGTGACGTCGCCTTTCTTCTTCATGTGCAGCACCCACTTGTCAACCACAACGTCCACATTATTCCCGGCGGTGCAGTTCGCGGTGATCGTCAGGATGGCTGACTGCTGAAACGTGAAGCGCGGATCTTCAACAGGGCGCTGACACGCGGACATCACGATCGTGGTGGTGATCATCGTTCCGGATAAAACCCACTTCGCTGTGCTTCCCACGCGACCCTCCATTTTCGGTTCGAGGTAATTGTCTCCTATCCCGCCACACCAATCGACTCAGTCAACGATCACGTCCGGATCAACAATGACCGAGTCAGGCGGCTGCCAGCAGCACTCCGCCCACTCCCGTGGTCCATCGTGCCGAACGCATGACGTATCCATGGGTGCAGGGAAAGGGATGACCGATACTGCCGGATAGCTTGGAGATCCGTGTTCCACATCGCAAGTGTGACGCCGGTACCAGTGCGCACGTCGCGGGCGCGGAGTGCTCGAGGCCCGCCAAATGACGAATCCTCATGACCTCCCGTTCGCGGTCGAGTTCGCCGGTCTGGCG
>JANLVC010000149.1:0-9716 GCA_031363815.1 Gemmatimonadota bacterium | reverse complement strand
CTGTTCAGCGAGATCTACGTTGGTAAGCCGATCGACGCCTACCGTCGTCGCCTGCAAGCCACGTATCTCGAGGCGATGGCGTCCAAGATCAAGCCGCCCGCCGCCAACCCGCAGGAAGCGGCGTTGGCCGCCCTCTTCGGTCAGACGGTCGTGAACACACGCGATTTCCGCCCACTGCTGAAGGACGAAATACGCACGCTTGATCGCGAGCTGGCGGCGGCCGTGGGTCGTACCGGTGATCGTACCACCCGTGCCCACCTGCTGGACGCGCGCGATCAGATCAAGGCGATGCTCGATACGGAGAAGTAGGGGAAAGTCGTTCCACGGTACGCCGGAGGGCGAAGCGGGGCGGTCGCGCACACAGCGCGGCCGCCTCGATTTCTTTACCTCCGGAACCGCCGTTGTAACCGCCTAATGTGCGCGCACGTAAATTCTCTCCCATGTCATTGCAGGCGGATTTCCCCCCCACGATGAACGGCTCGACCGGCTGGTCGCCCTCAAGGTGCTACCACCGCCGATGGCCGAGCACGCGGAGACATAGAGCAATTCCGTGACTGCGGGGTGCTCCCGTTTTGAAGTCGCCGCTTGCACTATCTCATTACTGAGATATATTTATAACATTCCAACCCAGGAGAGTCTGATGTCTATCCGTCCCGTCAAGCGAATTGTTCAGGCTCAGCCCACCATGGAAGGCGCTGGCGTGCACTTGCACCGCGCCTTCGGATTCGGTGAAACGTCCGAGACCGACCCTTTCCTCCTGTTCGACGATTTCCGCAACGACGTGCCTCGGCAGTACCAGGCAGGCTTCCCGTGGCACCCGCATCGCGGCATCGAAACCATCACCTACGTCCTTGCCGGCAACGTCGAACACGCCGACTCGCTGGGCAATCGCGGTATGCTGGGCGCCGGCGATGTGCAGTGGATGACCGCCGGCAGCGGCATCGTGCACCATGAGATGCCCCAGGGCGACGCCCAGGGCCGCATGCACGGCTTCCAGCTGTGGGCCAATTTGCCGTCGTCGCTCAAGATGACCGCGCCGCGCTATCAGGATGTGCAGTCGAAGGAAATCGCCGAAATCGTGGACGACGACGGCACCATCGTGCGCGTGATCTGCGGCGAGTTCTGGGGAAAGCGTGGTCCGGTCGACGGCATCGCCGCCGATCCCTGCTATCTCGATGTGTTCGTCCCAGCCGGGCGCACGAAGTCGCTCCCGGTAAACGCCTATCGCAGCACCTTCGCCTACATTTTTGAAGGGACCGGAACGTTCCGTCATGCCTCCGACCCCATGGGCATACTCACGGAGCGCACGGCGGGCAACGACGACGATCTCGTGCGCGACATGTCCGGCAATCGTTCGCTGGTGCTCTTCGACAGCGGCGATGAGGTCGTGGTGCGGGCCGGCCAGGAGGGCATTCGATTCCTGTTGGTGTCCGGCGCCCCGATCAAGGAGCCGGTTGCGTGGTACGGTCCTATTGTCATGAATACCCAGGCCGAGTTGCAGGTCGCCATGCGCGAACTGCAAGCGGGCACGTTCATCAAGCATTGACTTCGATCGCGACAGTCCGGGAACCTGCGTCGGTGACCGGACCGTCAGTTGTTCAACAACAAAAACCGGGTCCGCCGAACTCGCGCCGTAGCGTGTCGTCAACCCGGAGCAAATTCGCGTGCCATTCGTGAAATCCGCGGTGAAGCAGTTCCGGCTGGTGGCGATCTATCGGTCGCCACCACCATTTGTGGTTCAGCGAGAGCACAACAGCAGGACCACCGATTCACGCGGAAAACGACACGGATAAGCCCACCAGCACGCACCCCAAGGATCGTATGCGTAAGCAGTATGTTCTCCGTTGTTCAACAACAAAAAACCAAGTCCGTCGAATCCACGCCGTAGCGTGTCGTCAACCCGGAGCAAATTCGCGCGCCATCCGTGAAATCCGCGGTGAAGCAGTTCCGGCGGTTGGCGATCTATCGGGCGCCACCGCCGTTCGTGGTTCAGCGAGAGCACAACAGCATGACCACCGATTCACGCGGAAAACGACACGGATAAGCCCACCGGCGCGCACGCCAAGGATCGTGCGCGTAAGCAGTATGCTTTTCGTTGTTGAACAACAAAAAAACCAAGTCCGTCGAATCCGCGCCGTCGCCTGTCGTCAACCCGGAGCAAATTCGCGTGCTATTCGTGAAATCCGCGGTGAAGCAGTTCCGGCGGTTGGCAATCTGTCCATTGCCGTTACGGCGTCAAACCGTTCAGCGGCGAATGGCCACGCGCCACACCCACCACATCAGCAGCGGCTGCAACGGCAGTCGTAACCACAACCCGGCAATGTACCCGGCCGACGCATCGGCGGTGCGCGCCTGAGTCAGCATGTGGACGTTGGCCGGCAGCACTGCGGCCAGCAGCGCGATCAATCCCCACGCCGCGGCAACGCGCGTGGCGGGGATGAGCAATCCGATCGCGCCCGCAATTTCGAAGGCGCCGCTCACGTACGTGGCGAGGCGCGCATTCGGGACCCATGGCGGCACGATGCGGTCGAAGAACCCAGGCATCACGAAGTGCAGCACACCGGCGGTGAAGAACAGCACCGCCGGCCCGAGTACGGCCCTTGGAATCACCCGGCTATCGCGCAGGGGCGGCGTACCAGAGCACCGCGAAGTAATGGCAGATGCTCCCGCCCATCACGAACAGATGCCATACCGGATGCGTCCAGGCGCGACGACGGTCCACATAAAAAATCACGCCGCCCGTGTAACACAAACCACCGGCCGCCAACAAGAACAATCCCGCGTGCTCCATCGAGGCCATCAGTGGCTTGATCGCGATAATGATCACCCAGCCCATCGCCACATAGATCGCGGTGGACAACTTCGCCATCGCGCCGCTGCCAAAAACCACTTTGAACAGCACGCCGAGCGCGGCAAGCGTCCACACAATGCCGAACAAGGTCCAGCCCCAGGTGCCGCGCAGGACGCCGAGTGTGAACGGGGTGTACGTGCCGGCAATGAGCAGGTAGATCGCCGCGTGATCGACCACGCGCAACTTCTGCTTGAGCGTGGGATGCGGGATCGCATGGTACAGCGTGCTCGCCGCATACAACGCGACCAGAGTGGCGCCGAACACACTGGCGCCGATCACCATGGCGCGCTCGCCGCGATCGAGCGCAACGAGAATCAGAATCGGCAATCCGATGAGACTGAGCACGAGGCCAATGCCGTGGGTCACGGCATTGGCCAACTCCTCATGGAGACTGACGATACGGTCTGCACTCATCTCTGCAATATACTCGAATCCCGAGGCAACCCGAGACGCGCTGGCACCCGACAACCGTTACTTGGCGGGCGCCAGCGAACTCAGCAAACGCTCCACGAATCCGTTCACCGACGCGTTCGTATCGATCCAGCGCACCACCGCGACCACATCGTTTACCGGGTCTACGTAGATGATGTTATTGCCAGCTCCGACATGCACGAATGCTTGCGGCGGTGCCGCCGGCACGTACTTGCGGTCGGTGTTTACGAACCAGTTCATGTAGCCGTACGTCGGCTGCGCCGGCGTCGGCGTAAGCGATTTCGTGACCCACGCCTCGGAGAGCAGCTGGTTGCCACCCCACACGCCGCGGCGCTGCGTAAGCAAGCCGAAGCGCGCCATATCCCACGCGTTGATCATCATGCCGCCGCCCCAGTGGCCGCCACCGCTCACCGACTGCACCATCTTGCCGTCGAGCACGATCCACGAGTTGTCGTAGCCGTACCAGCGCCACGTATTCGACGCGCCGATCGGCTCCATGATCTTGTCGCGCAGAATTTCCGGCAGCGGCACACGCCACAGCTGCAGCGCCGCCAGCGCCAGCACATTCACCCGCGTGTCGTTGTACTCGTATGCCGAACCCGGCTCCACGCGCGGGCGCGTGGTCCACGTGTTCACCTGTTGCGCCGGACGATCGGCCCACTCCGGCTTGCCCCACAACGTGCCTTCCCAGTCACTCACCTGACGCAGCAGATGATCCCAGGTGAGCCGCTTGTTGTGCGCACTGTCGAACGGACGCAGCCAGTGCGCATCACCCGGCCAGTCGGCACCAAGGCCGGTACCGTTGGGATACGCGCGCAGAATCGGCGGCATCACCTGCGACACCGTGTCGTCCACACTGCGAATGCGACCGGCATCGAAAGCGAGACCCACCACCGTGCTCAGGAAACTCTTGGTCACGCTGTTCGTGATCTCGACCGCGCTGGGATCCCCCCAAGTGGCCACCACGTAGCCTTTGCGCACGATCACGCCCGTCGCGCCACCGCGCGGCGCCAGCGGTCCAATGGCGGCCCCGAAGGGCTCGCGACCGAACGTCTGGTAGTGATTCAGCTCGAGATCACGCGGCGTCTTGCTTTCCTTCTCAATCGCATACGCGATCGCTTCCGCCAACTTCACCGAATCCATCCCCAACGCCGCGGGTGAGCGGCGTTCCCACGCCCCCGCCGGCGGCACATACAGCGGGGCCGCCGCGCGCCCCTTCTGCGCCGTCGCCGGCCCCGCCACCACACAAGCGAGCGCCATCACACTCACCACGCGAAACCCAAAACTCATACCTGTTGTCACGCAATCGGCCCCTTCTTCTTTGCCGCGCCGATGACGCCCGGCACGTTGTATTTCTGCAGCAGCGCGTTGAACGCATTCACGTCCACCGTTTCTACCTGCTCTACTTCAGCCTTGAGCGTCTGCCACAGCTTTTCGAGGTCCACCAACCGATCCTTCACCGGCTGCGTGAGTTCGCTGTTGCCTTCCACCTGACCCAGCAGGAAGCCGTACTGGCCGTTGATGCCGTTCGCGTAGTTGATGATGTCCTGCCCGTTCCCCGCCTTCGTCGTCATCTTCGGGTCGAGCGCCCCCAGCTTGGTCGTGAGCGTGCGCCCGGCCTTGGCGATCGTGTCCGGCGCGCTCGTTTCCTTCGCCCGCGCGACGTAGCCTTGCACCTGCGTTTTCAGATCACGCACACGCAGCACCGCCTCATGGATCTCGTTGATGCGGTTCGACAGCACGTTCGCCACCGAATCACGCTCGGCCACTACACGCGCCGGTACGTTGAGACGCGGATCCTGCTTCACCTCGAGCTTCTGCGTGAGCACCGTGCTGCCCATCGTGAGACGTACCATGTACATGCCCGGCATCACGCGCGCCCCTCCATCGCCCGGTGCACCGAACAGCAGCACGCCCGCCAGGCGCGCCGGCGCGGCGCGACGCAGGTTCCAGTTGAACGCGTTCAGTCCCGGCTTTACCGTGAGCTTGTTCACCGTATCGCCCTTCGTGGCGAACGCGCGCACCACCGTGTTCTTGGCGTCGAGGAACTCGAGCAGCAACATGGTCGCCGTATCGGGCGCCGCCGCGAGGCGGAAGTTGATCACTGCACCGTACGGCGGATTCTTGCCCGCATTGCGAGGCGTGCCGAAACCACCGCCGCCAGCCAGCACGGCAGCGCGGGGCGCGTACAGATGCACCGCCGCCTTCTCGATCGCATCGGCGCGCTGACGCAGCACCGAGAGATCATCGAGAATCCAGAACGCACGACCTTCGGTGGCGGCAATCAGATCGCCGTGCTTCACCTGCAGGTCCGTGACCGGCACCACCGGGAAGTTGCCGCGAAACGGCAGCCACTGCGCACCGGCGTCGTACGACACGTACACGCCCGTTTCCGTGCCGGCAAACAGCAGCCCCTTCCGCTCGGTGTCTTCGCGTACCACGCGCACCGGCTCCCCGTCGCGCAGTCCATTCACAATACGCGTGAACGTGGCGCCGTAATCCTTCGACACGAAAAGGTGCGGCGTGGGGTCGCCCACGCGATCCTTGCGGAACGACACATACAGGGTGCCAGCATCATGTGGCGAGATCGCGATCTCGTTCACCAGCCCATCGCCCCATGCGGCCGGTGTGATGTTCGTCCACGTCTTGCCCCCGTCGCGCGTGCGCTGAATCAGTCCGTCGTCGGTGCCCACATACATCGTGTTCGCATCGTGCGGTGACTCTTCGATCACCACGATCGTGGCGTACACTTCGCCGCCGGCGCCTTCGTTGGTGATCGGACCACCGCCCCAACCCTGACGCGTCTTGTCATTGCGCGTGAGGTCGCCCGACATCGGCGTCCAGCTCTGCCCGCGCGTCGTGGTCTTGAACAATACGTTGCCGCCATGGTACACGATTTTGTCGTCGTGCATCGACACTTCAATCGGCGCCGTCCAGTTGAAGCGGTACTTTGTCTTGTCGGTGGGCTCTGTCAGGTTCATCTCGGGCCACGGCATGATCGTGCGCGTCAGTCCGTTGTTCGCGTCCTGCTCGTCGATCAGTCCCTGATAGCAGCCGCCGTACACGTACCGCGGATTCTTCGCGCTCACACCCATGTTGGCGCTTTCGCAGCCGGGACCTTCATTCCACTCGCGCACGCCAATGCTGCCACCGTCGCTCTTCGACTGGATGATCACCGAACTGTTGTCCTGCTGCCCGCCGTACAGCTTGTACGGGAAGCCATCGTCCACCGCCACGTGATAAAACTGCGCGGTGGGCTGATTGTCCTGCGTGCTCCAGCTCCGGCCACCGTCCAGTGAGATCGATGCGCCGCCATCGTTCGCGTTGATCAGATAATTCGGATTGGTCGGGTTGATCCACAGCTGATGATTGTCGCCATGCGTGGCCGATACACTGGCGAACGTGCGGCCACCATCAATCGACTTCATTGCCGGCGCGTTCATCACCCACACCACGTCGGCGTTCTTCGGATCGGCCGTGATGTTCATGTAGTACCACGAGCGCGTCTGAATCAGCCGGTCACCCGACATCTGTCGCCACGACTTGCCGGCATCGTCACTGCGGAATAGCCCACCGTTCTCTGCTTCCACGATCGCGAACACCCGATCGGGATTGGCTGGTGACACCGCCACGCCAATCTTGCCTACCAGCGTCGGCAGCCCTTCCTGCGCGCGCTTCCACGTGTCGCCGCCGTTTACCGACTTCCAGATGCCGCTGCCCGCGCCGCCGCTGCGCACCATCCACGGCGTGCGCTGATGATCCCAGAACGCCGCGTACAGAATGCGCGGGTTCGTGGCGTCCATCGACAGGTCGCTCGCGCCGCTGAAGGCGTTCTCGCCTTTCAGCAGCTGCGTCCACGTCTTGCCGCCATCAGTCGTGCGGTAAATGCCGCGATCGCTCGTGCCCTTCCAACGATCGCCCTGCACCGCGACATACACCACGTCGGGGTTGCTCGGGTGTACGCGTACGGCCGAGATCTGTCGGGAGCTGGCGAGTCCGATGGGCGTCCAGCTACGACCCTGATCGGTGCTCTTGTACATGCCGTCGCCGTAGGTGGACGACTGACCACGGATCGCGTGCTCACCCATGCCCACGTAGATCACGTTCTCGTCGCTGGGCGCCACCGCAATCGCCCCCACCGACCCCGTTTTGAAGAAGCCGTCCGAGATGTTGCGCCAGCTGCTGCCGGCGTCGTCGGTGCGCCACAACCCACCGCCGGTGTACCCGGCAAAATAGATCAGCGGCTGCGACGGCACGCCCACTGCCGCCACCGAGCGGCCTCCACGAAACGGGCCGATGTTGCGCCACGAGAGTGCGGTAAAGGTGGTCGAGTCGAACGCTGAGAGTCCGGCAGTGCCGCGCGAGACCTGTGCGCGCGCAACCGAGGGCGCCACCACGATCTGGAACAGGACACCGCAGGCGAGCGGAGTCAAACGTGCGAGAAAACCCATCGGGAAACGCATCGGCAAGCGCCTGGCAGGGGTGAAAGAAGGACCATGAAAAACTACCACCTGCCGATACTCCCCGGAGCATGCTTTCCACTCGCTTCCGCTTCCGGCGCACCGCCGACTTCACCGCCCTCCGGCTCGGACGGGCGCTTCTCGCCTACCTCGCGCTGGTCACGTCGATCATCACGATGGCGCCCTTCCGCTTTCAGTGGACGCCGGCGCACGGCCTGACCAGTATCTGGAACTGGTCGGACCTGGTGATGAACGTGCTGATGTTCGTGCCGTTCGGTTTTGTGTATCAGCTCACGCGGCCCCGCGGCGCGCCCCCCGACTGGCCGCGCGTCGTGGTGCTCAGTGCCATCTTGAGTGGCACGATCGAAACGCTGCAGCTCTTCTCGCCGACGCGATATACGTCGCTGCTGGACCTGGTCACCAACACGGCCGGTGCGGTCGTCGGCGCTTGGGCTTTCACCCAATTAGCGCGGCGCTTGGAAGGCGATACCGCCGTGCAATCGCTGGCCCTTGAGCTGCCGCTCATGGGACTGGTTTATCAGCTCATTCCCCTGTGCTGGCTGATCGGACTGGGCAGTGACGGCGGTGCACGCCGAATTTTCGTGTTGCCCGTGGCCACGTTCGCCGGCGCAATTCTGGGCACCGTGCATGCCGCCTATCTTGCACCCGAGCGGCATCAACCGGGTTACCGGGACCGGCGATGGCTGGTCGCCATGGCGCTGGGCTGGGTGATCGTGGCCGTGGTTCCGGGTGCACAAGGCGACCTCGATCTGATCTGCGCTGGTGCCACGCTCACCGTCGGAATTGCGCTCCTGCGGAGCATCGCGACCACGCGCGACCGCGCCGTCGACGCGCATCGTCGCTTCGAGCTGCCCACGCTTCGCCTGGTATTGCCACTGTTCGCGGCGTATCTGACGCTGTCGTCGCTCTGGCCGCTGGACGCCGCAAGCCCGCTGTGGCAGTGGAGCGTCGCCCTCTCGCCGGCGCAGGTGGAGCTCACGCAACCCGTGGTGTACCGACTGCTCGAACACGTGACCGCCTTCACGCTGGTTGGCTACGTGATCGCCGAGTTTCACGGGCGCGACGCGCGCGGCCTGCGCGATACCGCGCCGCGAGTGGCGCTGTGGGCAGGTGGGATCTCGCTGTTGCTGGAAGTGACGCGCGGGTGGTATCCAGACTCGGGCGCGAGCGTGCTGTTGTGGTTGTTCACCGTGGTCGCCGCGCTCTTTGGCGGCTGGTTGTATTTGCTGCAGCGCGATCACGTGCGCGCACTGGTGGACCGGCGCCGTTTGCTGGCGGCACTGGCGGATGGCGGACCGGTGGTGTCGCGGGCGGCGTAGGGCTTCGCTTGCTCCGGCTGCGGGGGGGAACTGATCACGCGGAGAGGCAGAGCGCGCAGAGCCCGCAGAGGCGCGCACGAGTAGCTCCGCGCGCATTTGCAGTTCTCAATTTTTGATGTTGTTCTCTGCGACCCCTGCGCTCTCTGCGCCTCCGCGTGATCAGTTCAGCAGTGCCTCGGCCAGCGCCCGCAAGCGCTAAGTTCCCCTCATGGCGTTCCACTACTCCCTCCCGCCCAGAATCAAGCATCTGCTCGCCCGGTTCAAGTGGACCACGTGGCTCATGCTCGCCCTCGGCGTCTGGGCACTGCCACGCCTGCTGCCGCACGTGGGTGCCCTCGTAAATGTCACCGCGCGCGATCGCAGCACGCCCACGTTTGCCGTGCGCACGCTCGCCGACTCCGCGATCACGTCGCAGTCACTGCGCGGACGTGTGGTGCTCGTGAACGTGTGGGCCACCTGGTGCACACCGTGCCGCGTGGAGATGCCCCTGCTGGAGGCCACGTGGAACCGGCACAACGCCGCCGGTCTGGTCGTCCTCGGTGCCTCCGTTGATAAAGGCGATCCGCAAACCGTGCGTGACTTCATCAGCGCGCGTGGCATCAGCTATCCCATCGCCATCGTCGGCCCTGACGT
>JANLVC010000144.1:0-15196 GCA_031363815.1 Gemmatimonadota bacterium | reverse complement strand
GTTGCGATCAGCGGCACGGGCTTCCGCTGCCCGAACCACGGCGCCACGTTCAATGCGAACGGCGTGTGGAGCGGTGGCCAGCGGACCAACGGTCTGCTTGAATTCACGGTCGCTATCAACACGACCACCGGCACGCTCACGATTACCTCCTGACGACATGTCCCCTCTCGTTTCTCCTCGCAGCGTCGGCCCCACGATCCCGGCGCTGTTGTCGTTTCTGACGCTCTCGCTGGTGTCACCCGCTGCGGGCCATGCCCAGCAGCCCAAGGTCGCCGCCAAAGCGGCGGCGAAGGCCACGCCCACCGAGGCCGCACTCGATCGCCTCGCGAAGCAGCCCGCCGTCGCCAAGGCCCTAGCGGCGCTGCAAAGCGAGAACGAATGGACGCTGACCGAACAAGCCGCCCTTTGCGAGATCCCCGCGCCTCCGTTCAAGGAAGCCGCGCGCGCCGCCGCGTTCCGTGACAAGCTCGCGGCGCTCGGCGTGCAGCAGCTGCGCATCGATCGCGAAGGCAATGTGATCGGTGAGATCAAGGGGACGGGCCCAGGACCGACGCTCGTGTTGAGCGGTCACCTCGACACCGTGTTCCCGGAAGGCACGAACGTGAAGGTGAAGCGTGAAGGCACCAAGCTCACGGGTCCCGGTATCGGCGACGACTGTCGCGGACTGGCGGCGGTGCTGGCCACCACGCGGCAGATCATCGCCAACAAGATCCCGTTCAACGGCCGCCTGCTGGTGGTCGGAACGATGGGTGAAGAGGGCCCGGGCAACCTGCGTGGCGTGCGCGCGTTGTTCAGCGGTCCGCTCAAGGATTCGATCGACCTGTTCCTTTCGATCGACGGCACCGGCTTCGGCATCACCAACGGCGCGGTGGGCAGCAACCGCTATCGCGTGACGTACAAGGGACCGGGCGGCCACAGCTACGGCGCGTTCGGGATGCCGAATCCGATCCATGCGATGGGCCGTGCCATCGCGAAGATCGCTGAGCTTGAAGCGTCGACGAACCCGAAGGTCACCTTCAATGTGGGTCTTGTGTCCGGTGGTACGTCGGTGAATTCCATTTCCGCCGAGGGCGTGATGGATATCGACTTGCGCAGTGAATCGGCGGCCGCCTTGGCCGACATCGACGCTCGATTGCAGGCGGCGTTGCGTCAGGCGCTCGCCGAAGAGAAGGCGCGCTGGCCCAAGTCGACCGTGGCGCTGTCGTTGCTGATCGACACGACCGGGCTGCGCCCGGCAGGCACGACGGCGGATACTTCGTTCATCGTTCGCACATCGCTGGCCGCCGCGCGCACGATGAATGTGTACGCGCCGCTCACGATTTCCAGCACGGACGCCAATATTCCGATTTCGATGGGCATTGCGGCCGTCACGCTCGACGGCGGCGGAGTGGGCCGCGGCGCGCACTCGCTCGACGAGTCGTATGACGATCGCACGGACGGCTACAAAGGCCCGCAGTGGATTCTGTTGGTCGTGATCGGCCTGTTGACGACGCGCTAAACGCGCTCTCGAAACAGCGCGGGCAGCTCGTCGATCGTGAGATCACGGGCTGCCGGCAGCAGTCCCGACAGAAAGGCCGCCTCTCCGAGTACTGCTG
The DNA here is from genome assembly GCA_031363815.1 of Gemmatimonadota bacterium. Taxonomy (GTDB): domain Bacteria; phylum Gemmatimonadota; class Gemmatimonadetes; order Gemmatimonadales; family Gemmatimonadaceae; genus Gemmatimonas. Next base: position 13,601 of record JANLVC010000144.1, on the reverse strand, counting down.
CCGCGTGTGCGCCGGCGGCACGCTGCTCCCGAATCGACGTGTCGTGATTCGCTTTGCTGAGCTTTCTGCCGTCGGGATGCACGAGCAGTGGATGATGCCACCACGCCAGCGGCCGCTTGCGCCCGAGCAGCTCGGCGAGCCGCAGCTGTCGGCCCGTGCTGGCGAGCAGATCTTCGCCGCGAATCACGACATCGATGTCGTGCGCCATGTCATCGACGACCACGGCGAACTGATAGGTCCAGTGGCCGTGTCGATCGCGCACCAAGACATCACCACACTGCTCCGCCGGCGACTGCTGCATCGGGCCGTACCGCCGGTCGTCGAATGGCACGACGCCCTCGGCCATGCGCACGCGACGCGCCAATGATGCCGAGTCGGCGTGACGCGCGTCGCGACAGGTGCCCGGATATCGTGGCTCCTCACCCGAACCGCACGGCACGTGCCGTGCGATGTCGCGGCGCGTGCAGGTGCACACGTACGTACAGTCACGCTCGGTAAGCAAGGCGAGTGCCGTGGCGTAGCGCGCGTCGTTGTCCGACTGACGCTGGGGATGCCGCGGCGAGTGCGCACGTCCAGGACGCGCCGCACGAAAGCGGTCGGTGCTTCCGATGTCTGGTACGAACCCCAGCCAATCGAGATCGTCGAGCAGCGCGTCTTCGTACTCCTCGCGGCAGCGCGTGCGGTCGTGATCTTCGATGCGCAGCTGCACTTCACCGCCGAACGCGCGCGCGATTCCCCAGACGTGGATCGCGTTGACGACGTGACCGAGATGCAGATACCCGGTCGGTGCCGGCGCAAAGCGGGTGCGCCAGAGCACCGACTACTTCCAGCTGGTGATGTCCGCGTTCTCGCCTTCACCGCCGGGCTGACCATCCGCACCGTAGGTGAGCAGATCGTAGCTGGCGGGATTCACTTTGCCCGGCGCAACATACAGATACGAACGTTTCCACGGATCAGCGGGCACCGGCTTCCGCAAATACGGCTCCATCCAGCCGCTGGGCGGATCAATCACCGGCTTCTGCCACAGCGCCGAGAGACCCTGCGAGGTGGTCGGGTAGCGACCGTTGTCGAGCCTATATCCATCAAGTGCGGTGCCGAAGCTCTCGATCTGCGCTTTGGCCGTCGCCACGCGGGCGTCGTTCACATTGCGAAAGAGACTGGGCGCCACGAAGGTGGCGAGGACGGCGATCACGACGATCACCACCAACACTTCGATCAGCGTGAATGCACGCCGAGAGGGAATCGAGTATCGCTGCATGTGCTTGGAAGCTCTCCCCCGAGCGCCCACGTGGCAACTACCGCGCAAGATCAGGAAGACTCTCAACGCCACAATTACCCACCGCGAATGCGCAGCGAGTCCGGTTCGAACAGGCGAGGATCGGCCCAGCCGGTCACGTCGGGCGAACGCACCTGACGCCAACCTGCCCGATCGGTTCCGAGCATTGCGCGAGCCGCAGGCTTGATGACGCCTATCACTTCGCCACCTCGACTGGCGTCATTTCGCACGTTCACCCACGTGCGAGCGACCGCCGGCGTCCACGTTATGCTGTCGATCACGCTCGCCGACGACAGCGCGAGGCTGTCGACCAGCGCCATCGTGGTTGCGGTCGAGGAGAGCGCGGCAGCGTCGGCAGCGTCGGCAGCGGACGGTGATGACGAGAGGCGCTCGATGGTCGCGACCTGACCGAATGCCACGGAGTCCGCATGCAGTCGCTGTATGAGGTCCACGCGCAACGGTGCTCCGTATCGCCACGAGGCGCCAGCGACCGTGACCGACAGCAGCACGGCAGCCGCCGATCGCCAGACGGTTGGTGATTGCCACGAGGCCTTGGGCAGCACGCCGCACCAATGACAGGTGGCGTCGAAGCGATGCATGATGCCGCACGCACGACAACGCGACAACTTCACCCGATCACCGCGCGAACTCAGCAGATTGAACGGGTGTGCACAGCGCGGGCACTGCGAGGCAGCGACCAACGCCTTAGAACCACATGCGGTGCAGCGAAGATAGGCCATGGGATCGAGCGGCCGAGGGAGCGAGCACTACTGTGAAGAACACGAGTGACAGGGTAAGGATTGGCCACCAAACCCATCCGCGCTACGTGACGGCGAGCAAGTGGTGAAAGAATCTTCAGAGCCCGTCCAGCGTGGCGCCTATATAGATCAGCTCGTCGCGAGCATGTGATTGCATGCCGGCGGGTATTCCGGCGCTACGCTGACGTCCGTAGCGACGGCTGGGGGGATGGCCCTCAGAAGCGAAATATGACGCCGGCACCCTTTGCGTCGGAGGCGATGACGAGCTGCGCCGGCCCGCGCTTTGCGAACCACGCGGCCTCGAGGGCGGCGGCGAGCATGATCCCGGCCCCCGCCGCGATCGCCGCTGTAGCGTAGGGCCGTTCACTGGCGATCTCGGTGTACGGCGCCGGAACGCCGTTGGGAACGCCGTTGGGAACGCCGTTGGGATCGACGTAGGCCACAGTTACGCTACGGGTGGAGGTGTGGAGCGCTGCGTACGCCGCACCGCCAACCAGCGCGAGCACGAGGAGTCCGCGCGCGGGCCGTCGTGTCTGGTCCAGCGGGCATCGACGCCTCAGGCATCGACGCGGCGGGCATCGACGCGGCGGGCATCGACGCGTACCCCGTCCGCGTCGTGGGCGCTGCCCACGTCGGAGAAACAGATCGCGGGGACCGCGTTGCAGTGCGGCCGTTGTGGTGCACCACACCACTGGCCCCCAATGGGGGCGTGTTGGTGGCTGCGCCGTTGCGCGCCGCTGCCCCATTCGGCGAGCGCGCCATCATCAACGGCGCCTAGTCATTCTCGTGGTCGTCCTCGTCGTCAGCGCGCGCGTAGAGCACCGCGCGATCATGCCCGAACAGCGGCAGTACGCCACCGTCCTGTCGACGTGCCGAGATGGGTCGACGAACCCACCACACGAGTCCGCCGATGAACCCGAAGAACAGCAGGATGGCGAGCAGCGCGCCGAAGACGATGCCATAGGACATACCCTATGCGTTGCGCAACTTTCATTCCCTCATCTGGGCAGCGCGTGACACGCCGCACGCTTCGTCGCACCGGAACCGGCGAAGCCGTCGGTGCGGTGCCGCTGACGTTCGACTTACAGCAGAGTGGGTTTTCGGCGCCAGACGGCGATGGTGAGCACTGCGCCTCCTCGGCATCGACGGCCGAGCAGTACTCGGTACTGAATGCTCGCATCGCCAGCGCCGAAATGAATGGTGCGCAATCCTGCCCATCGCCCAGTGTCGAATGCAGCAGCGCCCTCCTGACTCGCGTACGAAGCCGTTCCACGAGGGAAGCGCTGCAGCAGCTGTTTCGACGATCGTGACATAGCACCGCTTGGATTGACGGAGTGCCGTTCTCCGCAGGATTTCCGGCAAGGGCGGCACACGAACGCTGGAGTCGTTCCATCACGCAGCGTTGCTGGTGCGTATTGCGAGTGGCACTCTTGCCGGGCGTGTTCGGCCCGATTCGTTCCCCGTACCGAATTTCCCATGCATCTCCCTCGTGAATTCCTTGCCGGCGTGCTGCTGGCCACCGCCGCCACCGCCGCCACCGCGACCACCGCTACGACAGCCGCCGCGCAGCAGACGCCGCCGGCTGGGGTAGCCGCGCAGCCTCCGGCTGAAGGTGCTGCCAGTGCCGCGGGGGCTGCCGCGCGGCGCGGTCCGCGTCCATACGGGCAGGTAATAACCGCTCGCGCCCTGACCGAGCATGGTGGCATCACCGTACACCGCGTTGACGACCGATATTTCTTCGAAGTCCCCGACTCACTTATGGGTCGCGACTTCCTGATGGTGACGCGCGTCGCGGGCGTACCGGCCGGTGCTGGCGGATTTCAAAGCGCCGGCAGCTCACTGAATGAACGGCTCATCCGGTGGGAGCGAGTGAACGACCGCGTGCTGCTGAAGCGCATAAGCACGGCGGCCGTGGCCGACGACTCGTTGCCGATCGCGCGCAGCGTGGCGCAGAATAACTATCCGGCGATCATCGGCGCGTTTCCGATTACCGCGTTCGGCCGCGACAGCGCAGCGTACGTGATCGACGTAACCGACTTCTTCGCGAACGACAACCCCGCGACAAGCGGACTTGATGCCAATCAGCGTCGCGCGTACGGCGTGCGCCGCTATGATGCCGCCCGCAGTTACATCAGCAGCGTGCGCGGATTCCCCATCAACATCGAAGTGCGGCAGGTGCAGACGTTTGATGCCGCCACGCCCCCCACGGATCCCGATGGCGCGACGGTCACGATGGAAACGCGCCAGTCGTTCGTGCTGTTGCCCAAAACGCCGATGCGTGCGCGATACGCCGACGCGCGGGTTGGGTACTTCTCGGTTAACCGTGTGAACTACGGTCTCGATGTACAGAAAGCCGAAAGTCAGGAGTTCATCACGCGGTGGCGGCTGGAGCCGAAAGATCCGGCGGCGTACGCACGCGGTGAGCTGGTGGAGCCGGTGAAACCGATCGTGTACTATCTGGATCCCGCGACGCCCACCCGGTGGAAGCGGTACGTGCGCGAGGGGGTAGAGAACTGGCAGCACGTGTTCGAGAAAGCCGGCTTCAAGAACGCCATCCTCGCCAAGGATGCGCCCAGCAAGGTTCAGGATCCCGATTTCGACTTGGACGACGCGCGCTATTCCATCGTGCGTTGGGCCGCGAGTCTCACGCGCAACGCAACCGGACCGCACACGCACGATCCGCGCTCGGGTGAGATCATCAACAGCGAAATCACGTGGTATCACAACCACATGCGCTCGTACCGCAACTGGCTGATGATGGAGACGGGTGCCGCGAATCCGTCGGCGCGCACGCTCAATATTCCGGACGAGCTGATGGGCGAAACCATGCGCCAGGTGATCACGCACGAAATCGGACACGCGCTTGGCCTGCAGCACAACATGATTGCCTCGGCATCGTTCCCGGTGGACTCGCTACGCAGCCCTTCGTTTACGCGCGTGTACGGCGTGAGCGCCACGATCATGGACTACGCACGACAGAACTTCATCGCACAGCCGGGTGATGGCCTGCAGCCCAAGGACTTCATCCGTCGGGTGGGACCGTTTGACGAGTTCGCGATCAACTGGGGCTATCGCGTGATCGCCGAGCCGAACGCTGAAGCGGAGCGCGCGACGCTGCATCGCTGGCTCACGCAGCAGACTGGTCCTTTCCCCTATCGCTTCGCGTCGCAGCAACTCGCGGCCGGCGATCCGCGCAATCAGACGGAAGATCTGGGCGACGATCCGATCAAGGCGTCGACGTTTTCCACCATGAACTACAAACGCGTCATCCCAAACTTGGTGGCGTGGACGTCGACGCCTGGCGAGGACTACACGGAACTGCGCGAGCTGTACGAAGAATCGGTGTCACGCTGGTTCGGGAACATGACCCATGTGGCCACGATGATCGGCGGTGTCGAGGTGGATCTCAAGACGTCCGAGCAAACCGGTGCGGTGTACCGCGTGGTCCCCAAGGCGCGGCAGCAGGCGGCGCTCGCGTTTCTTTCGGCGAACGTATTGACCACGCCCAGCTGGCTCTCACCACCGGGCATCACGCAGCGCATCGGTCCGAGCAACGTCGTGTCCACGCGTCAAGCTGGAGTGGTGGCCTCTCTGCTCAGCCCCGCGCGCCTCGGCCGCCTCGCAGAATCGGAGAAGTACGACGTCGTGAACGCCTATCCGCTGGCTGACTACATGACAGATCTCAAGCGCGCGGTGTTTAACGGGAACACGCCGGACGGCGGACGTCGAGGACTGCAGCGCGTGTACGTGCAGCGCCTTGAGGCACTCCTCTCGCCGCCTATTGCGCCGGCTGTGGGCCCACCGGGTGGCGGTGGAGGCGGAGCTGCCACCCGTTTTATTCCCTTCGTGTCGGCGCCAGTGATCGCGCAAAGCGACCTGCCGGCACTGGCCCGTTTGCAGCTGCGTGAAATTCAACGTGAAGCACGCTCAGCCGGGTTGGCGTCGGCCGCCACCACCACCCGTGCGCATTGGCGCGACATCGCCGACCGCGTGGCTGCGATTCTCGATCCGAAGTAAGTCGGCGAAGCACGACGGAGCGATTCACGGCCCAGCACGCACAAAGGGCCCCGAACGATGCACTGTTCGGGGCCCTTCGCGTACTCTGTAGACTTTCTCCCTACTCCCTACTTTGCCGCTATCACGGGAGCCGGTCCGTGCACCCCTTGAAGTTCGGGTTGTTCCGCTCGTCGGTGACCACGGGGAGATTCACGTCGCCGCCGTAGCTGCCGCCCTTGTAGTGCACGCCCTGCGGAAAAACCTGATCGACGGTGCGGCCGTACTGACGCACGAGTCGACGCATGTCACCAAGGCGCTGGCCACGGCTGAAGGTCCAAAAGGCTTTCTCGCGGAAATGCAGCGACACGCGACCCGCTTCGGTGCCCGGATCGACCAGTGCGGGCATCGCGGTCGGCTGGATCTCACCAAGTTTTGGCGGTGCAGCGCGTAGCTCGTTGTGAATCGCGAGCCACAACGTGGTGTTACCGGCCTTGAGCGCTGCTTCGGCTTCGATCATGCGCGCATCGACGCCATTCACAACATCCACTGCCGTAAACTGGCCCCACATCGTGGTGGTGCGGGTGTACGTCAAACCATCCTGCCCGTTAATCGAACCCGACGTGGGCGTGATCACCGGCAGACGGGGATCACGCGCCGACGCGAACGGCGTGGCATTGCGCACCAGAATGGTGCGCGCATTGCTTTCCACGCTGTCCCCGACGCTGTAGCGACGGGAGCTAAGCCCCTGCCCCCAGAGCGTGTTCGTACCGGCGATGGCCGAGAACGTGTGCTGATACTGGAACGCCGTGGGCACGCCCGTGACCAACGTCCCGGCTCCGGCGAAGTCACCACGGGCCAGCGCGACACGAGCGCGCACCACGCGCAAGGACCGATTCATCAACAGGCTGGCAGCATCCGTGCCATTGGCGAACGTCAGGCCGGAATCGAGCGAGGCCGCCGCGATCGCGAACAGCTCCTGATTCGATCTCGGCAATCCGTCTTCTGGCAGCGGCTCCCTATTTCCGTTGCCGATCGGCACTCCGTTGCAGAAGTCCGAGGCCATCTGCATCTCGGCGAACCCGCGTGCCAAGTACATCTCGGCGATGAGCGCGCGCGCGTCGGGACGCACCGCTTTCATGGCCACAATGGCCTGATCGGCGCGGGTGCGTACGCGATAGAGTCTGCGCAGCATACCCGTAATCGACGCGTTGAACTCCTGAATCTGCCGCTGATCCGTTTCGTCGTTCTGAATGAACGTGGAGCTCGTGGACCATTCGTCGACCAACAGGCCGCCGAACAGCCACGTGCTCTCGTCCGCGCCCGTCGTGGAACGGAACGTGGCGATCGCACCGTAGGCGACAGCCACTGCTGCCTCTGGCGAAACGACCTCATTGGGAAAGATGATGTCGGGGTCGACAACGTTGAGGAACCTCTTGTTCGCTTCCTGACAGGCAGTAGCCGACATCGCCAAGGCGAGCGTAAGTCCGGCACCCAGGCGTCGCGGCATGGTGGACCGGCCCGTGGAGTTAATCGTGGTCATGGGGCGGATCTCCTAGTAGCCGACGTTAACGCGGAAGATGAAGTAGCTTGGCGGACCAACCGTCTGGAACTCTTGCGGCGCTTCCGTACCCGAGGTCGTATTGAAGCCCGACTCCGGATCGGTACCGCGGTACTTCGTGCTTAAGAACAGGTTACGACCCGTGAGCACGAAGTTCAGCGACTTGGCGCGCGTGAGCTTCGAGGCGAGGGCCGGGTTGACCGTGTACTGCACCGACATTTCACGCAGACGGACGAACGCGCCCGGCTGTAAGTAGCCGTCGAGCGTACGCGCCGGATGCTCGTTGGCCGCGATGTTGGTGGCCTGATCGATGAAATCGGCCTTCAGGTCAAGACGACCGGCACAGTTCGGGCGCGTGCAGCGGATGCGCTCGGTGTTGTTGTACCACTTGTTGCCGCTGCGGTAGTCGAACATGGTGCTGATGCGCAGCTTGCGACTGAAGAAATCCCACCCCGAGCCCAACGTGACCGAGTAGCGCGGCGCGGCATAGCCACGAAAAATCGCCGAGTCGCCAACGAACACTTCGTTGCGTGCGGCATCGGCGTAGTACGTGAGGAGGCCGTCGCGGTTTTTGTCGTCCCAGCCCGTGATTGGACGTGCCCAAAGACCCGCGATCGGATAACCGGCCACGGTGCGCGACGTGGTGCCAATCTGCGGCGGGTTGTTGCCAAGCGACACGACCTTATTGTCGTTGGCTGCGCCGGCCAGGTTGATGTCCCACCCAAGCTTGTCGCTCTGCAGGATCTGCGCGTTGATGGCGACTTCGACACCGGTGTTCTTTACCGAGCCGAGGTTGCGCAACTGCGACGCCACTGAGCCATACGACGGCGGCTGGATGGCGCTGATGAGCGCGTCCTGCGTGATCTTGCTGTAGTACGTCGCGTCGAGATTGACGCGCGAGTTGAACATCTGAATTTCGAAGCCCGTTTCCTGCTCGCCCGAGCGCTCCGGCTTCAGGTTGTCATTGCCGAGCGCCGCTTGAATGACCGTGGGTTGATCCGCGGCCGCAATGCTGGTGCTCGACGCCGTGTAGAAACGGAGGGCATCGTTCGGTCCGGGTTGAACGCCGGACTGCCCGTAGGCGTAGCGCAAACGCACGGAGTTCACGAACGACGGCGCCTTCCACCACTCTTCCTGCGAGATCAGGTACGAGGCCGACGCCTTCGGGTACAGGATGCTCTGGAAGTTCGTACCGAACGCCGAGTTCTGGTCGCTGCGAACGGCGGCCGTGAGAAAGAGGCGATCGCCGACGTTGAACGCCTGCTCGATGTAGACACCGAGCGTCTTCTGGATGGTGGTCCCTTCACTGACCACCGGGATCGTGCCCGAGCCGACGCTTTGAGACGCGGGAGCCAACTGGGTCGAACCGGTGGAGGCAAGGGCGAATCGCTGACCGATGTACTGGGCGCCGACGGTCGTCTTGAGGTTGAAGTTATAAAGGTTGTAGGTGGCCGTGGAGCCAAGATCAACGGTGACGTTGTTGATGTTGACACGGTTGATGCCACGAGAACCGAGCCGCGTAGTGGCCGTGACCGGCGGCCCTTCCCCGCGCATCAGCAGGTTCTCATCGTTACGTGCGGTCCAGTCGTTGCCGACGGTGGCACGATTCGCCAGCCAGCTGAACGGGCGCCAGTTGGCGCCGGCCGACCAGATGAAGCGATTGACGTCCTGGCTGGTTCTTTCCTGCCACATGTAGCCAGGCGTCCAGGCGCGGTAACCGTTCAGCGGCGTGCCGAGCCCTGACACCGTGCCGTTGTCACGCGTTCCGGGGCCCCCGAACAGGTGCGAGCCAAGACCGGCGGTGGCGTTCGATTCCAGCGAGTAGCGCTGCGCGACGTTGATGAAGTTGGTCGAGACCGCCAAGTCGAGTTTCGGCGAGATCGCTGAATTCAAATTCATACGCATCGACTTGCGGGCCATCTCATTCGGACGAGTGGTCCATGGACGCAGCGGCAGGTTCGACGCAGCGAAGCGGTCACGCTCGAACTGGGGCAGTGACAGCACGCCGGTTTCCTTCTCGTCTTCAACGGAGAAGAAGTAGCGCACGGCTTCCGTGCCACCGGACACCTGAACGCCCAACTGGCGGCGGAGGCCTCTGCCAACCGGCGTTAGGTCCTTCTCGTCGAAAATATTGAGCGAGACCGTGGAGTCGGCGGTGCACACACCCGTGGCGACAGACTGCAGGCTGCAGCCGTTCGTGCGCGAAGACACGCCCGTGCCCCGTTTGGCAAAGAGACTGAAGGCCGCCGGATAGTAGTTCTTGTCGAACAGCGAGCCGCTTTCACCGTACACGCTCCAGCGGGCGGCACCGGCGCGACCCTTCTTGGTCGTCACCAGGATCACACCGTTGGCCGCATCAGTACCGTACAGCGTGGCCGCCGACGGCCCCTTCACGATCTCGATGTTCTCGATCTCTTCCGGGTTCAGGTCGCCCACACGACTGGCATTGTTCCCACCCGTGTTACCACTGGCGCCGTTGCCCGTCGCGGTGCTGAAGCTCGCGTTATCGCTGGTCATGCGAATGCCATCAATGATCCAGATGGGTTCGTTGGACAAGCTTACCGAGTTCATGCCGCGGATGCGGATGCGCGAACCGGTACCGGTTTGCGAGCCGCTGGTCACGGTCACGCCGGGCGCGCGGGAGTTCAGGAGGTCGCTGAGGTTGGACACCGGCGCCGCCTCCAGCACCTTGCTGACGTCGATGTTCGCTGTGGCATTGCCAATTTCGACGCGACGCTGTTCACCGGTGGCCGTCGTGACGACGGCCGCCAGGTTGATGGCCGCCGTGGCCATCGCAAACTCGAGGTTGACCGTTTGTCCGGCCGCGATCGGCACGCGCTTGGTCTGCTCAGTGTATCCGACGCGCAACACCCGAACGGTGTACTCGGCGGCGGGAACGCCGCGCAGGGTGACGCGTCCGTCGACAGAAGTCGCACCGGCGAAGTTGGTGCCGACGAGGAATACACGCGCAGCTTCGACGGGACGCTGATTCGCGGCGTCAGTGACACGGACGGAAAGCGTTCCGGGCCCGCTTTGCGCGCGGGCTTGAGGCACGGCTATCGCAATCGTGCCTGCAAGAACCAGCAGGGCACGCCAAGGGTGTTGCATGAGCGGGGTCTCCTCGAGAGTGGGAACGAACGGCAGCGGCACCGAACGGTTATTTAACGTGTGAAGCATACATCTCAGCGCATAACTATGCGAACCGGACTGATCTGAAGGCGCCTTCACCCAGCGTGCGGCCAGGTGCTATTTTCCAAATTGCAGTAAACCCTTGACGGGTCAGAACTTCCCTCGCTTTTCGCCTCCGAATCCGCACCGCGCAACGTGCCAACGTCATACTTATTCGCCGTTTTGTTGCAAGTCGCTCAGCCGGTGTCCCCCGCGCCGACGTTGCCTGTCCCCACACCGGCCGCAGTCACGAAGGCCGCCGCGGCTCCGTTCACGACGAACAGCACACCCCCCGGTTCGCGTCACGCGGGCGCCGTTTTCCACGGCCGCCACGGTGAGCTCACCGTGGCCACACCGCGGCGCGATGGGGCGACAGTAATCGACGGCCGGCTCGACGAACCGGCGTGGGCGGACGCTGCACTGTTGACGGGGTTTTCGCAGTTCTTTCCCGCTGATGGGGTGGCCGCACAGGACAGCACGGAAGTGCTGGTGTGGTATTCCGCGACCGAACTGCACGTTGGAATCCGGGCGTACGCCGCGCTTGGCAGCGTTCGGGCAACGCTGTCCGATCGCGACAAGATCGCGCAGGATGACAACGTCCAGCTGTTCCTCGGCACGTATGGAGACAGCCGACAGGCCTTCGTATTCGCCGTGAATCCGTTCGGGATTCAGAGTGATGGGGTGCTCACCGAAACCGGCTCGGTACTGGGCGGCGGCTTTACGAGCACGTCGGCCAAGGCACGGGAGAGTTCCGATCTGGCCCCTGACTACGTGTGGAAGTCGAAGGGACAGCTCACGGAGTTTGGCTATCAGGTGGAGCTTTCCATTCCGTTCAAGAGTTTGCGCTATCGCGCTGGTGACGAGCAGCGCTGGCAGCTCAATGTGGCGCGCACCGTGCAGGCCTCCGGTCACGAACAGACCTGGGCGCCGGCGCTGCGCGGTGCCTCGAGCTTCCTCGCGCAGTCCGGTGTGCTGGCGGGGCTTCGGGATCTCCGGCGCGGCCTCACGGTCGATGTGATCCCCACCATCACGTCCAGTACGGTTGGTACGCGGAGTACGAGGACGTCGGCGTGGAACTACGACGGCTCGCGGCCCGAGCTTGGCGGCAGTGTTCGGTGGGGCGTTACCAGCAATCTCACTATCGCCGGCACCGCGAACCCCGACTTCTCGCAGGTTGAGGCCGACGCCACGCAGTTTTCGTACGATCCGCGACAGGCGGTCTTCTTTCCCGAGCGGCGCCCGTTCTTTTTGGAGAGTCAGGAGCAGTTCACGACGCCGAACCGACTGATCTACACCCGACGTATCGCCCAGCCGGTCGCATCGGGCAAACTCACGGGCAAGTATGGCGGGTTCGACATCGGTATCCTCTCGGCCGTCGATAATCAAGACGCGTCGTTCGATCAGAACCATTCGCCGCTGTACAACATTCTGCGGCTGCAACGCGACCTTGGCTCGCAGAGCCGCGTGGGGGTTGCGTATACCGACAAGATCGACGGCCAACGCTGGAATCGCGTGGTGGGCGTGGACGGCCGTCTCGTGCGCGGCATGTACAATCTGCAAGGTCAGGTGGCCAGCAGCTTCACGAGCAGTGACAGCGGCACGCGCAGCGCGCCCCTGTTTGACGCGAGCGCATCACGCAACGGACGCCGGTTCGTGGCGCGCTATGCCCTGAACGGCATCAGTCCCGACTTCGACGCACAGTCCGGGTTCATCGCGCGTCCCGGCATTGCCAACGTGTCGGCTACGCATCGCTGGAATTTCTACGGCAAGCCCAAAGCGCTGGTCGAGCTGTTCAGTCCTGAGCTGTTCATGCTCGCCCGCTATCAATACGATAGTTTTGTGAACGGCGACGGGTCACAAGACCGTCAGCTGCACCTGCGCACCAACGCGCGCCTGCGCGGCGGCTGGCAGCTCGGCGCGCAGCTCTTGCTCGAAGTGTTCGGCTACGATCCCTCGTTGTACAGCAACTACGTGTTGCTTCGACCTGGCACCGCCGGACGCGTTGACACGCTGGCGTACACGGGTGCCCCGAAGATCGGCAACCGCGACTGGGTGCTTTCCGTCGGTACGCCGGAGTTTCGCCACTTCAGCTACAGCGGCTTCGGTATCGTGGGCTACGACGAGAACTTTCAGGAGTGGAGCTCGTCGCGGATTTTCAGCTGGCAGAACACGCTGAATTTGCGTCCCACCGAGCAGTGGCGTGTGGCCGCCACCTGGAACTACGACACATTCGACCGACGCAGTGATGGTACGCGCGTGCTCACGCGCAACACGCCGCGCATCAGAACGGAGTATCAAGTCACGCGACAATTCTTCGTGCGCGTTATCGGCGAGCGCTCGGTAGTGACGCAGGACTCACTGCGCGACGACACGCGCACAGAGGCTCCGATTTACCTGCGAGCGGCCAACGGTTCGCTCACGCGGGCCGGGGCGTTCCAGCGCACCCGCGCGCGCATCGATGTGCTGCTGTCGTATTTGCCGTCACCTGGCACCGTGGTGTATCTGGGTTATGGCGACGCGCTGGCGGCGAATCGTCCGAGTGGGCCGGAGCGTCTGCAGCGCACGCGCGATCAGTTCTTCATGAAGCTGAGCTACCTGTTCCGAGTACAGTGATGCAGTGACAGTGCGTGGCGCAAAACAAAAAAGCCCCGATCGAGCGATGCTCGACCGGGGCTTTTGGGTACGACGGCTGTGGGCTAGTACGGCGACCGGTTAAAGAGTAGGTAAGCAGAGGGTCGGAGAATCCGGGCGGCTCCTATCCTTGGCCGGTATGCCCAGACCTCCCTTGTCGTTTCGGTGGTGGGTTTGATCGGCTGCAGAATCACCCAGAACCCAAAACCCCAAA
>JANLVC010000134.1:0-46128 GCA_031363815.1 Gemmatimonadota bacterium | reverse complement strand
TTTGGGTTCTGGGTGATTCCGCAGCCGATCAAACCCACCACCGAAACGACAAGGGAGGTCTGGGCATACCGGCAAGGATAGGAGCCGCCCGGATTCTCCGACCGTCTGCTTACCTACTCTTTAACCGGTCGCAGCACTAGGGCTTCCGGGCGGCGAGGATTTGCTCGGCGATCGCGCCGTAATCCCGGTCAAAGTGGTGGTCTCCAGGCCGCTCCCGCACCGTATACCGATGGACATCGAGTGCGGGGCACAGGCTGCCTGCTTCCTGTTGCCCGTACATGCACAGCAGGGAGGTGTGAAGGATACGATCGAGCTCCCGCAACGCGGGCAGGTCGGTGGGTCGACTCACGGTGCGCACCAGATCGACGAGGTGAAACTCGAAGCTCGCGGTCGGCTCCATGCCGAGCATGCCGACGAGTTCAACGCGGGCTCGCAGCGCGGCGGGCAGGCGATTGTAGATGAACGGCACGAAGCCAGCACCGCGCGAGTAGCCAATGAGCAGCACGCGATCTCGTCCCCACGTGGCGAGATAGTGCCGGATGAGGGCCGCGGTGGCGATGCCGGCGTCGTCAGGGGTGCGCGTGCCAGAGGTGAGCCAGCTTCGCGAGTTCACGCCAACCACGGCCACGCCACGCTGCGCGAGGTGTTTGGCGGTCTCCGAGACCAGTTCCTGCCAACCGCCGTCGCCGCTCCAAAAGATGGCCAGCGTATTCCCCGAAGCCGCCGGCACCTCGGTAATTGGCAATGATGCAATGATCTGCTGGTCCGACCGTGGCGCCTGCGCCGTGAGCCCGCGCGGCACGATGGACATCGCACTCGCGGCCAGCACCGCGCCGGCGACCGCGGCGGTCACGCGCACCGCAGATACCGTCGCCTTTCGTTCCAGTGTTCCCCACCCCACGACACGTCCACGGAACGCTGCCAGCAGTGAACGCAACACGACCCAGTACATCACCTGGCGGTAGGCGAATCGTTGCAAGACCACCAGCCAGGCCAGTCGGCGGTCTTCGCCGCGCTCCATGAGCAGCGCGAGCACCGCCACGCTGATATCGGCCAGACTGAACACGGCGTACAACGAGAGCAGGTGGTGCAGATCAGTTCGGGCATAGGTGGCTCCATGCGCACGCTCGATCATGCCGACCGAGATGATGCTGAAGACGAACAGTAGGTCGGCGAGCGGCGACAGCGCAGTGAAGACCAGCTGAAAGAGCCACGTGTTCAGCATGGCGACCGAGCCGAGGGTGCCATAGCGCGGGCGCAGCAGCGTGTCCCGATGCTTCCACGCGCACTGGAGGGTGCCGAAGCACCACCGGAAGCGCTGGCGCGCCAGCGAACGGAGGGTGTCCGGCGCTTCGGTCCAGGCGATCGCATCGTCGGCGAAGGCGATGCGCCAGCCATTTCGTCGCAAGGTGATCGTGAGATCCTGGTCTTCCGCCAAGGTGTCGACCGAGAAGCCGCCGGCGTCGCGCACCGCAGTGGCACGCCATGCGCCCACCGCGCCGGGAACGACCGTGATCGCGTTCAGTGCGGCGAACGCACGCCGCTCGAGGTTCTGACTCGTGATGTACTCGATGGCCTGCCACCGCGTGACGAGGTTGATGCGATTGCCGACCTTGGCGTTGCCGGCCACGGCACCGACGCGCGGATCGACGAACGGTGCGACCAGTCGCGCGATCGTATCCGGCTCGAAGACCGTGTCGGCGTCGAGTCCGACGAGGATGTCGCCACGGGTCTGCGCGATGCCGTAGTTGAGCGCGGAGGCTTTCCCGCCGTTGACCTTGGTGAGCACCCGCACCCGTTCGTCGCCGGCAAACGTGTTGCGCGCAAGCGCGTACGTGTCGTCGGGCGAGCCGTCATCGATAACGAGCACTTCGAGTGCGCCCTCGTAGCGCTGTGCCAGAAGGCTGCGCACGGTCGCCACGACGACCGCCTGCTCGTTGAACGCCGGGATAAGCACCGACACCGACGGTGTGTACGGCGAGACATCGATCGCGTGGGCCGCAGCGTTCCGGTGTTTGAGCCGCTCGCGGAGTGCGAGTAGACAGACCACCAGCAGGCGTGCAACGCCCAGCGTCACGGCCAGCGTGAGCAGAGCACCGAGGCACCACCCCACGCTGCCGACGGCGGCATAGCCGGCAAACGCGATCCATCGCCGCCGGGCGGCCTCGGGGGTGAGCGGTGGCATCATCGCACTGGCCGGGGCATCCACGAGCGCGCCGATGCTGCCGATCGTGTCACCACGGGCACGCAGGGCGTCGATCAGCGGGCCGATGGCGGCCACGGTCTGCGACCGGTCACCGCCGCCGTCGTGCAACAGGATCACGTTGCCGCGAGACCGTTCGGCCAGCGTGCGCGCGATGATCGCAGCCGCGCCAGGGCGTTGCCAGTCGTTGCTGTCAATGTGCACGCCGGCGGTGAGGTACCCCAGCGACGTCGCGACCTCGACCGGCGCCAGTTCGTCGACCGTCGTCGGTTCAGCGTCGCCGAAGTACGGTGGGCGGAACAGCAGGCTGCGACGACCCACGACCGCTTCGAGCAGCCGTGCCGTGGCGTCGAGCTCGAGGCGCGTGCCAAATGGTGACACGCGCGACAGGTCCGGATGCGAGAAGGTGTGCGAGCCGATCTCATGCCCCTCGGCGGCGATGCGACGGGTGAGTGCCAGATGCGACTGTACCTGATCGCCGATCACGAAGAAGGCGGCCGTCGCATGCCGCGAGCGCAACGTGTCGAGGATGGCCGGCGTCCAGCGCCCGTCGGGTCCGTCGTCGAACGTGAGGGCGATGCGATGCGGGTGCGCGGCGCCGGTTCGTTCAACGGTCCACGGCTGTGGCAATGACACCGTGCGCACGTCGGTGATCAGTCCGGAAACACTGTCACGCGTGAGCACGCGCATGCCGGCGGTCGGATGCGATGTTACGCGCAGCAACTCGCCCTCGCCCTGAATGTCCACGCCGTATCCCGGCGGCTGCACGCCGAGCTCCTCCCACTCGTCGTGGCGGGCGTGCCTTCCAAACACGCGCCAAAGGGAAGGATCCTCGGCACCGAGGCGCCACAACGCCGCGCCGGCGGCACCGAGCGCGCGGGTTTGCTGCATCGCGTTCCAGCTGGTTGTCGCGTCGAGATACCAGAGTACGTGATCGGTGGAGTCGGCATCGGTCCAGCTGATCACCGGCTCAAGCGCCCGTCGGTCCCACTCTGGCTGCACGTGGTGATGTCGTGCCGCGGCCAGCGCTTCCGCGTACGTGACCGCCTCGGCCGGCTGCGAGGGCACCGCGTCGTTCCAGGAATAGCCAAATGCACCGAAGGCGAACATCACCTTGGACGGTGGCACCAGCGCGACCACACGTTGCGCGGCCGTTGCGAACCAGGGCTGGCTGGCAACGGGACCCGGATCATCACGATCACTGTGCTCATCGTAGAGCATCGCGATCAGCATATCCGCCTCGCGGCCCCACTCGCGAAGGGTGGTTTGGTCGGCGTCGGCAGCGACCGTGACGGCCACCACGGCACCCTTGCGATGCAGGCGTTCCCGCAACGTGCGCAGCAGCGCCCCAACGGCCGGCGTGTCGCGAAGCGGCACCAGTTCGAGATCCAGTACGATGCCGCCAAGGCCATTCGTTTCCACGAAGGCGATCGCGTCGTTCACAAAGCGGGCACGCGCCGCGGCATCATGCAACAGGTGCGAGACGCGTTGACCCGAAAAGGCGCGTCCCCCACTGTCTACATTGGTAATCATGGCGAGCACGCGGGGTTGCTGCGCGACGGGCAGGCGGTGTATGAGCGGCAGCACGCGCGGGTCGGGGCGCCACTGCAGCGTCAGATCATTGGTGCGCAGAAAGCCCCATTCCGTGATCAGCCAGTCAAGTGCCCCTGCATGCTGTACGAGGGACTGATAGGCGTCGTCGTCCCAATTCACGAAAAAGGCAGCATGCAGCGGTGTTGATCGCGCAAGGGATTTTAACGGCGCATTAAGCAGGCCGTGCGCTGCGGTTCGCGTCACATCGGTGTGGCGTACGCTGCTGAAGAGTCGACGTCGCGCTTTTGCGTCGACGGCGCGGGGCGTGACCGCGGCCCGCGGCGACACCCAACCCGGCAGCAGAGGCGCCGCGAGGATACCGACCAACAGGTACCCGACCAGCAGTGTGGTGAGCACGCCACTGACCACCGCGACACCGCGAACGCGGCGCCAGCGCCGTCCGGTCGGATCGAGAAAAACGGGCAGACGGGCGACATCTTCGAGTCTGGACATGGATGCACAGAAGCTGCCGAATGCTGACGCTACGATAACGACGCGACCGGTCGTCGTGTTATCGGCGGTTCAGGCATCGGATGGTTACTTGACCCCATGTCCTTCACACGTTCTACATCGAGCACGTCACCGTCGTGGGCATGGATCGCCCGGTCGGTGATGCTGCTGTTGCTGGTCGCATCGCTCGTGATGCTGCACCGTGAATTGGGCGGGGTCGGCGTCCTGCGGGTCCAGGCAGCGCTCACGGCGATTCCATTACCAGCGCTACTGTGGGCGGGGGGGCTTACGGTCGTCGCCTATCTGCTGTTGAGCGGCTACGACCTGCTCGCGTTGCGCTATGTGGGCGCACGGATCGGTCCGACCCGAACCGTGATCACGTCGTTGATCGCGTACGCGTTGAGTCAAACGCTGGGCTTCCCGCTGTTCACGGGCGGGGCCGTACGGGTGCGCTACTGGAGCATGTGGGGACTGTCGGGCCCCGAGATCGCGCGCGCCACGAGCTTCGTGAGCGCGACGTTCGTGGTGGGAGTGGCCGCGGTGTGCGGCTTGGCGCTGGTGCTCGAGCCGACGCTACTGCTCACGCTGTGGCATGTGCCCGCGCTTCCCGCTCGTGCGGTCGGCGCAATACTGCTGATGGGCGTTGTCGGCTATGCGTTGTGGGCAATCGAGCACGGCGGCGGCATCGTGCGCTGGCGCCGGTGGGAGCTTCCTGTTCCTCCACCTACACTCGCCTTCGCACAGGTGGCGCTCGGGCTGCTGGATTGGAGCGTTGCCGGTCTCGTGGCCTACGTGCTGTTGCCCTCGGGGCACCAGCTCTCGCCGCTGGCGTTCCTCGGCGTCTTTGCGCTGGCGCAGTTCGCGGGCGTGATCAGTCACGTCCCTGGCGGTCTCGGCGTGTTCGAATCAGTGATGCTCCTGGCGCTCCGTGGCAGCGCCCCTCCCCAAGCGCTGCTGGGTGCTCTGCTCGCCTATCGCACGATCTACTATCTGTTGCCCTTCGCCATCGGATTGCTCACGCTCACCGCGATCGAGATGTATCAGTACCGGTCGCGCGTTCCGGTATTCGTGGGAGCCGCCACCACGTCGGCCACGGCGGCACTCGGTCACGCGCAGCGCATCGCGATCGTGCTGCAACCGTTGCTGCCGGGTACGATCGGCATGAGCACGTTCATCGGCGGTGCACTGCTCCTGTTCTCCGGTGCGACGCCCGCCGCGCATGGGCGCGTGCGCGCGCTCACGGCGGTGTTGCCGCTGGGGCTCGTGGAGCTCAGTCACTTTATGGGGAGCCTTGCCGGTGTGGGATTGCTGGTGCTCGCGGCCGCGTTGCGCCGTCGGCTCGACGCGGCGTGGGGCGCCACAGTCGTACTCCTCAGCCTCGGTATCTCGGCCTCGCTGCTGAAAGGACTCGACTGGGAGGAAGCGGCCGTGCTGGCCGTGGTCCTCGTGGCCGTGGTGCTGTCCCGGCCGGCGTTCTACCGTCCCGCCGCGCTCACGGCCGACGTGTTGACGCCGGGATGGATGCTCGCCGTGGTCGGCGTGGTGTCGGCCAGCACGTGGCTTGGACTCCTCGCGTACGAGCACGTGGACTATGCGCACACGATGTGGTGGGAGTTCGCCGTGCGAGGGAATGCCCCACGCTTTCTGCGCGCGAGCGCGGGGGCGATTGTGGCGGTGTTCACCGTCGGATTGTGGTTGCTGTTCCGACCTGCCGCACTCGAGCCCGCGCTGCCGTCGGCGGAGGAGCTCACGCGCGCGGAAGCGATCATCCACGGCGTGCCGGAGTGCACCCCAGCGCTCGCGTTGCTCGGCGACAAGTCGCTGTTGTTCAGCGACGGCGGTGACGCCTTCGTGATGTATGGGGTGTCGGGACGCAGCTGGATCGCGATGGGCGATCCGGTGGGCCTGCCCTCACGATTTCCCGATGTGGCGTGGCGATTCAAAGAGGAGGCGGACGCGCACGGAGCGATTCCCGTGTTCTATCAGGTCACGCCCAGTCGACTGCCGCTGTACGTGGATCTGGGCATGACGCTACTCAAACTCGGTGAAGAAGCGATCGTGCCGCTCGATACCTTCACGGTGGATGGTGCCGATCATCGCTGGATGCGGAGGGTGCTCAAGGATGCCGAGAAGCAGCAGATGCACTTCGAAGTCGTGGGGCCCGAGCAGGTGCCCGCGTTACTCCCTGTCCTCCGCGCGATTTCCGACGACTGGCTGGGTGGCAAGACCACGCGCGAGAAGGGGTTCTCGCTTGGCTACTTCGATGACGCGTACCTGCGGCATTTCCCCATGGCGCTGGTGTATGCGCCAGGTGCCATCGGCGATCGGATTGTGGCCTTCGCCAATCTGTGGACGGGTCGCGAGGGCGGTGAGCTGTCCCCCGACCTGATGCGGCGGGCCGGAGACGCACCCAAAGGCACGATGGACTTTCTGTTCGTGCAACTGATGCTCTGGGGCAAGGCGCAAGGCTATCGGGCCTGCAATATCGGCATGGCACCACTGGCTGGACTTCGCGAGACAACGTTGGCTCGACCCGAATTGGCACCGCTGTGGGCCCGTGCCGGCGCCTTTCTGTACGGGTACGGGGAAACGTTTTACAACTTCCAGGGGCTTCGTGCCTTCAAGGAGAAATTCTCGCCGGTGTGGGAATCGCGGTATCTCGCGTCACCCGGCGGCATTGCGCTGCCGCGCGTATTAACGAATGTGGCGTCGCTGATTTCCGGCGGTGTAGGCGGGATTATCCGCAAGTAGCATGTGTCATCATTCTTCCCGCATAACACGACACGGGAGCGGCAGACATGCCGCCCCCGTGTCGTTCCCGCCCCGCGGCAAGGCTAGTGCTTCTTGGTCACGGGCGCGGTCTTGCCGGTTTCCTTGGCGGCTGCTGCCGGCTTGACCATCGGCGCCGGGGCTGCCGTCGGCTTGACCATCGGTGCCGGGGCTGCCGCCGGCGCAGCGGCCGCGTGCTTCGCCGTGTCATGCGCGGCCTTCGCCGACGTGACGGGCTTGGCCGGCTGGGCGCCGGCCACTGAGGCGGCGATCAAAAGAGCAAAAATGGAACCCGTTGCGCGTGAGATGGACATGGTGTCTCCTTGTGTAGCGGCCTCTCCGTGTCAGTCCCGAGCCAACCGGCCGGGCACCCCGGAGGGAGCGATGGCAAGTTGATATGGACAACCTGAACGCTACCTAACGGCTCGCCAGATGCGGATTTTGCTCGCGGAAGACGATCCCCGGCTCAACGACCTTCTCGCCCGCGCGTTGCGCGAGCGCGCGTTTGCGGTCGACGTGGTGACCGACGGCGAATCGGCGTTGGTCGAGGCGGCGGTGAACGAGTACGACGCGATCGTACTCGACGTGATGCTGCCACGGCGCACGGGACTCGAGGTTTGTGCCGAGTTGCGCCGCCGGGGACGACAGACGCCGATCCTCATGCTGACCGCCCGTGACGCGGTGCGCGATCGGGTGGCAGGACTCGATAGCGGCGCCGACGACTACGTCGTAAAGCCTTTCGAACTGGAAGAGGTCCTGGCGCGACTTCGGGCAATCATGCGCCGCGGACCGGCGCTGCAGGATGAACAGATCGTGGTCGGTGATCTGGTGGTCGATACGCGTGCGCAGCAGGCGGTGCGTGCGGGCATGCCGCTCGGCCTCACCACACGGGAGTACACGCTGCTCGAGTATCTCGCGCGGCATGCGGGCCGCGTGGTGGGTCGCGCCGAACTGACCGAGCATGTGTGGGATGCGAATCACGACCCGATGTCGAACGCGCTCGAGGTGTACATCGGACGCGTGCGCAAGAAACTCAACGTCGCGAATGCGGAGGGAATGCTGCATACCCGTCGCGGTGCCGGCTATCTGCTCAGCGACATCCCGGACGACGGCAAGGCCGCCAGGTCGTGAGACGACCATGGGCGCTGTCGATCCGGGCACGCCTCACGCTGTGGTACACCGCGGCGCTGGCCGTGCTGTTGGTGGTGATGACGTTCGCCACGTACGGCATGCTCACGCGCACCACGCAGGCCGATGCCGATGAGTACCTCACCGATGCCGCCGACGAGGTCGCGGCGTCACTGCAGCTGGCGCTGTCGACGGTCCCGAATACGGTGGTGAGCGATACGGCCGCCGCGCGGTGGGCAGCCGGGCGCACGCTCGACAACCACCGCTTTCGCGACATCGGTGTGGCCGTCTTCCGGGCGCGCACCGCGACGCCCGACGATGCCAGCAGGCTCCTGCTCCTGGCGGTCGATACCACGTCGACCGCCACCCGCGAAGGAGGTGGGGCGGCCGGCTGGCTGCTGGCGAGCAAGTCGGCCATGCGGGCGCTCACGCTGATGGACACCGAACTGATGACGCTCGGTCCGCGTCGGGAGCGCGTGGTGTCGATGCCCGTCTCAACCCGCCGTGGGACGTTCGTGGTCGCGCTCAGCCAATCCGCCGAGCGACACGAAGGCACGTTGCGACGCGTACGGGAAGCGATGTACATCGGTGTGCCGCTGGCGCTCGTGTTCGCCATGGCGGGCGGCCTGCTGCTGGCCGCGGCCAGCCTTCGTCCCGTGGAGGCGATGCGCCTGAAGGCCGAACAAATCGGCGCCAGCACGTTGCACGAACGGCTCCCGGTGGCGAAGACCGCCGACGAACTCTCCCGCCTGTCGCAGACGTTCAACGGGCTGCTGGACCGCATGGAGGACGCGTTCGAGCAGCGCCGCCGCTTCACCGCCGACGCGTCGCACGAGCTTCGCACGCCGGTCTCGATCGTGATCGGCGAAAGTGAGCTGGCGCTCGCCACTGAACGGTCGCCGGCCGAGTATCGCACGGCCCTCGCCGTCATTCACGGCGAAGCACGGCGACTCGCTTTGATTGTGGGCGATCTGTTTCTGCTGGCGCGAAGCGACGCGGCCGAACAGCCCCTCGTGCCGACGGCGCTGTATCTGGAGGAGCTGGTGGGCGACTGCATCGATGCGATGGGCACCATCGCGAACGCCAAGCAGATCCGCCTGCGCTTCTCACCAGAGAGCGAAGTGTCGTATACCGGCGACGAAACGATGCTGCGTCGCGTCGTCATGAACCTGCTGGACAACGCCATCAAGTACACGCCGGCCGAGGGCACGGTAACGGCGCACGCCGAACCGCAAGCAGGCGGCGGGGCGGTCATCCGCGTGAGTGACAGCGGAGTCGGTATCGCCCCTGAACATCAGCCGCGCATCTTTGAACGCTTCTATCGGGTGCAGCAAACGATGCCCCGCACCGGTCTGCCTGATGCGACCGGTGCGGGGCTCGGATTGCCGATCGCCGCGTGGATTGCCAAGGCGCACGGTGGGTCCCTCGTGCTCGCGCAAAGCGACGAACGAGGCAGCGTGTTTGAACTGCGATTACCGCCTTATCGAGTGCAGCTCGGGTAGGTCGGATCGGCGCCGCCGATGGCCGGTTTCTCCTTCCGGTTCGCCACCGCGGTCATCACGTCGTGCACGAAGCGGCCCAGTCGCGCGGCATGGTCGTAGTCGATGTATTGCGGTTCGTCCGACTGCATGTGGTAGTCGGGGCCGTAGCCGAGCGACATGTACACGACCGGGATGTTTTTGCGGACGTAGTTCACCTGGTCGCTGCGGCAGAAGCGGTTGAGTGGGTTGGCGGGAATATCCCAGCTCTTGTCGATGGCCATCGGCTCGGGGCTGTTGGCATTTACCGAATCGATAATATCGCCGAAGTCACGCGAGAGGCGACGGGCGCCGAGCATCTGCACGGAGTTCGGTCCGCCAAACTTCACTTGATCCACGCGACCCTTGCCGACCATGTCCATGTTGTGCGCGGCGACGACTTTTTCGAGCGGGATCGTCGGGTTGTCAACGAACCAGCGTGAGCCGAGCAGGCCGCCCTCTTCCCCCTGATGCGACACAAAAATCAGTGAACGCGCCGGCTTCTCTTTGGCGAACTGCTCGGCAAGCTCCAGCAGCACCATGGAGCCCGATCCATCGTCGTCGGCGCCGTTCATGATCGAGTCCTTGCGGGGCGGACGGGCGGCGCGCGCCTTCGTGATCAGCGCATTGATTTTCTCCTGCTGATCCGCGGTAGGAATGCAACTCGGATCATTGTTACCCTGACGGCGCGTTACGAAGTTTGTGGCGCGCAGCGAGTCGTGATCGACGACCGTGGTGTTGATGCCCACGTGGTCGTTGTGCGCGCCCACCAGCACGTACTCTTCTCTCAGCGTGGGGTCGGAGCCGGGGAGCACCGCGATCACGTTGCGCGCCGCGTAGGCGGCCGGACGCCAGGAGTGATTCCACGACGCCGTAATGGGCTGACCGACGGTGCCAACGGTAACCTGATCGATCGGCTTGCCGAAGAGCTGTTCGGCCGCCTTCCGCGAGATCGTCGCGCCGGCGGGAGCGTCGGCGTTCAGCGCGGTGGTGGGGCGCATGCCGTTGCGGCCTTCAAAGGCCGCGTTGAGCGTAGCCGGTGTCATGTCGTCGAGGCCGATCACCAGCACCGCGACGGCCCCGGCGCGCCGGGCGCGCGGGTCACGCGCGGCCACGGCATTCGCGGGAGCGACGGAGCGGGCCGGCGTGGAGGCGGCGATCTTGTCGGCGGCGAGAATCGCGTTCACGCCGAACTTGTCGGGCACGTCGGCGCAGCTCACGAACGACGCCGGTCCGCGAACGCCACCGGAGGCGCCAGCGCCGGGAGCGGCCATGAACACCGCGACCTTGCCCGTGAACGCCTCCGCGTCGAGCATCACCGCCGTGTCGCCCCATGTGCCGGCGAACACGGCGGGAACGCCGATTACATCGGCTTGGCCACCGAATCCGTTCTGTGCGGTGGGAGCGGTGGGAATCCAGTCGCGCTTGGCGGCCAGCGCCGAGCCGCTGATCTGCAGCGACGAGGCGCTGCTGTCGAATTGGGTGGGTCCGAAGGGGAGGCTCTGAAAGTACGTGCCACTGTCGCCGGCCGGTTTGAGGCCGAAGCGTTTGAACTCGCGGGCGATGTAGTCGGTGCCCTTGGCGTTGCCCTTCTCACCGATGCGCCGGCCCTGCATGGAGTCGTCGGCGAACTGGTAGAGACGGGTGCGCAGATCGTTGGCCGTGATGGCGGCCACGGTGGGTCGTGGCGCCCACGTGCGCGGACCCTCGTCGGGCCACACCGGGCGTTCCGGGCGTGCCACCTTGGTGGCGTTGGGGCGATTCTGCGCGGGGAGCGCAACGGGGGCACCGAGAAGCAGGGCCATCGCCGTTACGGCACGACGTGCGGGTCGAGACACGAGACGCATCCTTGGTCGGGTGAAGCGGTATGCCGGACGCAAGACCGAGCGTCCAGCGATCTGCAACAATACGCGTCATATTGCTCTGGCGTTTATCTGTTTCCCGCCGACCCCGGTGCCTTATGCGCGTTCGTGCTTTCCGTTCCCTGCTCCCGGCCCTGCTGTGGGCCCTTCCCGCCGCACTGTCTGCCCAATCGACGGCATCCTTCGCCGCGGCTGATCTGGGTAGCCTGCGACTGCGTAACATCGGCCCCGCGTCGATGAGCGGCCGCGTGGTCGACATGGACGTCGTCGAGTCGAACCCGAGTACGTGGTACGTGGCCGGTGCCACGAGCGGGCTCTGGCGCACCACCGACAACGGCGTGACCTGGAGCTCCACCTTCGACGCGCCGGTCCATTCCATTGGCGACGTGGCGGTGTTTCAACCCAACCCGCAGATCATTTGGGTGGGCACTGGCGAGCGCGCCAGCCGCCAGAGCGTGGGCTGGGGCGACGGCGTGTACAAGAGCACCGATAGCGGCAAGACGTGGCAGAATATGGGACTGGCCACCAGCATGCACATCGGCCGCATTCAGTTGCACCCGCGCGATCCGAACATCGCCTACGTGGCAGCGCAGGGCTCGGTGTGGGGCGCCGGCGGGGACCGCGGGGTGTACCGCACCACCGACGGCGGACGCAGCTGGACGCGCACGCTGTTCGTGGACGACGAAACTGGCGCCACCGATGTGGCGATGGACTGGAACGATCCGAACGTGCTGTACGCCTCCACGTATCAGCGTCGTCGCAGCGCCTACGGCTTCGACGGCGGCGGCCCGGGCAGTGCACTCTGGAAGAGCACCGACGCCGGCGTCACCTGGAGCAAGCTTACCGGACATGGCCTGCCGGAGGGCGAGTACGGACGCATCGGTATCGGCGTGTATCGCCGGAATCCGAAGATCCTCACGGTCAGCATCGAGCAAGGTGCACGCTATAACGCCAGCACGGCCTACATCGTGCGCAAGGCCGGTGTATATCGCAGCGAAGACGCCGGCGCCACGTGGACGTTCATGAGTGACTGGAATCCGCGGCCGATGTACGCCAGTCAGGTGATCATCGATCCGAACGATGATCAGCGCGTGTACATGCTGAATGCGTATTCGTTCAGCGATAACGGCGGCAAGACGTTCACGGCGCCGCGCACGACCACGCACGGCGACGACCGCTTCGTGTGGGTGAATCCGACCAACAGTCGCCACGTGGTGAAACTCGACGACGGCGGTATCGGCATCAGCTACGATCGCGGCAACAAGTTTTTGTACGTCACGTCGCTGCCGCTGTCGCAGTTCTATCGCGTGACCACCGATAACGCGGTGCCGTTCAACGTGTACGGTGGCTTGCAGGACAACGGGTGCTGGATGGGACCGAGTGCCAGCTGGACCACCGGCGGCGTGTTGAACGAACACTTCTCGCGCCTCTGCGGCGGTGACGGCTTTCATGTGACGCCGAATCCGCTCAATCCGCGCACCGTGTACTCGGCGTCGCAGTTCTTGGGCTTGCAGCGCACCGACATCAAGACGTGGGAAGTGCAGGACATTCGCCCCGGTGATTCCACGGGACACATCGCAGGCCGTCGCAACTGGGAAACGTGGGGTAGGCCGGGCGCCGAACAGGTACTGGGCAATGCGATGCATCCCGCCAACTGGGATGCGCCGTTCATCATCTCGCCGCACGACACGGCCACGGTGTACGCCGGCGGTCAGCATCTGTTCAAGTCGGTCAATAGCGGGCGCACGTGGAAGGACTTAGGCGACATGAGCACGGGCGTTGATCGCTCGCGTCTGCCCCTCATGGGCCGCTTGCCGGGTGAGAACACGCTGTCGCTCGACGACGGCGTGCCGTACTTCCCGGGCGTGACCGCGCTGGCCGAGTCGCCGCGTGTGAAGGGTGTGCTGTACGTGGGCACCGACGACGGCCGCTTCCGCGTGTCGCGCGACGGCGGCGCCACGTTCGTGGATGCGCAGGATCGTTTTCCGGGGCTACCGAAGGGCTCGTGGTTTGCCGGTGTGGAAGCGTCGCGGCATGCGGCGGGCACGGCGTACGTGGTGATCGACAACCATCGGAGCAACGACTTCGCGAACTATCTGTATGTCACGACCGACTTCGGCACCACGTGGCGTCGACTCGACGCGGGGCTGCCGGCCAATCGTGTCACGCGCACCGTGCGTGAAGATCCGCGCAACGCGAAGCTTCTGTATCTCGCGACCGAATTTGGCGTGTTCATTTCGCCCGACGCGGGCGGTCGGTGGATTGTGCTGCGCAACAACATGCCGATGATGCCGTTCAACGACATCACGATCCAGGCACGCGATAACACGCTGGTGCTGGGCTCGCACGCGCGAGGCTTGTGGATGCTCGATCAACTCAACGCCCTGCAAGAGCTCACGCCGGCGGTGGCCACGAGCAGCGCGCATCTGTTCACGGTGCAGCCGGCGATACAATTCCGCACGACGAATCTGCGTCCGCATGCGGGTGACATGATCTTCCGTGGCGAGAACCCGGCCAACGGCGCGCTCATCGACTACTGGGTGCGGGAACCGGGAACGGCGGTGGAACTCACGGTGCTGGACAGCGCCGGTCGGGCGGTGCAGACGTTGAAGCCCACCAATACCCGTGGGGTGAACCGCATCGTGTGGAATCTGCGCTACGCCGACCTGCCGATTCGCAGCGGTGGCGGGGAAGACGATGATGCGGGTCCGAGTGCGACGACGCCGGGTCCGCTGGTGTTGCCGGGCGCGTATACGGTGCGACTATCGTTCGGCGGCACCGCGCAGCAGCAGCGTGTGGTGGTGAAAGACGATCCGCGGGTGACCGTGTCGCGTGTCGAGCGGGCGACGTGGACGGCGTTTCACCGTGACATCGCCGCGTTGGCAACGTCGCACGCGTCGGTCGCCGAGCGGTGGCGCGCAAAGTCCGGCACGGATGCCGCCACCCGCGACGGCAAGCGGCAAGCGACCGAGTTGAGCGCGCGGATCTCGGGGCTGTACGGCGCCGTGGCGCGCTACACTGGCGCGCCCACGTCGGATCAGCGGTCAGAGCTGCGCTTCTACACGCGCATGGCGGCAGAGCTGGATCGGGCGGGACAGTGAGGCTGGTGTGTTGCTGATCGTTCGCTGAACTGATCACGCAGAGATGCCGAGTGCGCAGAGCACGCAGAGGAGTGCTACGGAGAGATCGTGGCACTCTTTTGTGTATTTTTCATCAACGACATTTCTCTGCGCGCTCTGCGTTCTCTGCGCCTCCGCGTGATCAGTTCTCGCACCACAAGTAGAATCCCCCCATGCTCCACCTCTGGTCGTCGTCGACGTACGCCATCGAGCTCCCTGACGGGCATCGGTTTCCGATGTCCAAGTATCAGCTGTTGCGAGAAGGCGTCCTGGCCGAGGGGCTGGTGCCGCCCGAGCGGCTGCACGACCCGCAGCGCGTGCCGCTGGACGATCTGCTGCTGGTGCATACGCGCGAGTACGTGGATCACATCACGAACGGCACGTTGCCGCCGGCCGCGCAGCGACGGATCGGGTTGCCATGGTCGGCGTCGTTCGTGGAGCGCGCGTATCGCGTGGTGCAGGGCACGTGCGAAGCGGCCGAGTCGGCGCTGGCGCATGGCGTGGCGATGAATCTGGCGGGCGGCACGCATCACGCCTTCCCCGATCGCGGCGAAGGGTTCTGCACCTTCAACGACGTGGCCGTGGCGATTCGTCGCCTGCAGCGCGACGGGCGTGTGCGACGCGTGGCCGTCGTCGATCTCGATGTGCATCAGGGGAACGGCACGCACGCCTGCTTCGCCGGCGACCGCCACGTATACACGTTCAGCATGCACGGTGCGAAAAACTTCCCGTTTCACAAGGTGCCGGGCACGCGCGACGTGGAATTGGACGACGGGACCGGTGACACCGAGTATCTGGAACGGCTCGCGGAGCACCTGCCGGAGGTGTTGCGTGAGGCTCGGCCAGATCTCGTGATCTACCTAGCCGGCGCCGATCCGCACGAGGGGGACAAGCTGGGCCGGTTGAAGCTCACCGCCGAGGGGCTGCACCGCCGGGACGCGTTCGTGCTGCAGATGTGCCGCGAGATCGGGGTCCCGGTGTGTGCGACCATGTCTGGCGGGTATGGCCGGGACGTGCGGCACACGGTGCAGGTACATCTCAACACGGTGCGGGTGCTGCAGAGCTTCGCGGGGGGCTAATTTTCCAAGGCTCCCCTCTTTCCGCTTTCAGGAGACCTCCGGATGGTTCGTCGTACGTTTTTGCTCGCTGCCGTGGCCGCTACCGCGACCGCAACCGCGCTCTCCGCCGTTCCCGCGATGGCGCAGTCGCCCGTCTACAAGTCGTCCGTACACGACTACCGCCTGGTGACCGTGGCGGAAGGCCTGGTGCAGCCGTGGTCGATGGCGTTCCTTCCCGGCGGCGATCTGCTCGTTACCGAGCGTCCCGGCCGTCTCCGCATCGTGCGCGGCGGCAAGTTGCTGCCGACGCCTGTAACCGGCGTGCCGGAAGTGGCGTACCGCGGACAGGGCGGTCTGCTCGATGTGGTCGCGCATCCGAATTTTGCCTCGAACAAACTGATCTACCTCAGCTTCTCCAAGCCCCTTGGCGGCGGTGCGGCCACCACGGCGGTGGTGCGCGGTCGCTTCGAGAACAACGCGCTGGTCGACGTCAAGGAAATCTTCGTGGCCGATACCAAGGGCGCACCGGGCCACTTCGGTTCGCGTATTGCCTTCGACAAGAGCGGCATGATGTTCATCACGGTCGGCGAGCGTCAGGCGCCGCCCAGTGGTGATCTGGAGAAGCATCCGGCGCAGGATCTGTCAAACCACCATGGCAAAATCGTGCGTTTGTTCGACGATGGCCGCGTGCCGCCCGACAATCCGTTCGTGGGCAAGAGCGGCGCGAAGCCGGAAATCTGGAGCTACGGCCATCGCAACCCGCAGGGCCTCGCCATTCACCCGACCACGGGCGAGGTCTGGGCCACCGAGCACGGACCGCAGGGCGGCGATGAACTCAACCTGGTGCAGAAGGGGCTCAACTACGGCTGGCCCGTGGTTGGTTTTGGCGTGAATTACGGCCCCGGCGTGGCGATTCATGCGGGTACGATGAAGGAAGGTATGGAAAACCCGAAGAACGTGTGGGTGCCCTCCATCGCGACCTCAAGCCTCATGATCTACACCGGCAACAAGTTCCCGGCGTGGAAGAACAGCTTTTTCGTGGGCGGACTCGCCGGACAGCGCATCGTGCGCCTGACGTACGACGGCAAGGCGTTCACCGTCGAGGACAATCTCGTGCGCACGCAGGGCCGCATCCGCGACGTGCGGCAGGGACCGGACGGGTTCATCTACTTCGCGATCGACGATCAGCAGGCAAAGCCGACGGCGATTATGCGAATGGAAGTGGTGGCGCGGCGGTGAACTGCTAGTAGCGCTAGGAATTTGGGGCGCTAGGAATCAACGGCGCTAAGAGTGAAGGGCGCTAAGAGTAGAAGGCGAAACGGCAAACCGCGCCGAGCTGATCACTGATTCGCTTCTGATTCTTAGCGCCGTTGATTCCTAGCGCCCGTAGCAGTTCCCACATCACTCACTCCGCCGCCTCCCTTCTTCCTTCGCCGGTCCGTACACGACCCGCGTAGGGCGTACCTGGTAAGTCGATTCGACAACGATGGCGTCGAACATCGTTGTCGGCTCTTGACGCGCCGCCCGGCCGGCGGGAAGATGCCGCATGACGTCACCACTGCCCCTTGCCCTGCGACGCACCGCCACGCTCGCCCTGCTCGCCGGACTCTGCCTCGTGTCGGCCTGCCGTGCGACCGCGCACACCAGCGCCGATCCGCAGTTTATCCACCCCGATGGCCCGCCGGCCAACCCGTTCTCGCCCGCCGTTCGGGTGGGTAACATCATCTTCGTGTCCGGCACGCTGGGAACGAAGGCCGATGGCACGCTCGTGCCTGGCGGCATTCAGCCCGAAACGCGCCAGCTCCTCGAGAACATCAAGGGCACACTCTCGGCGGTTGGCGTCGGCATGGACCGCGTTGTGAAATGCACCGTCTTCATGGCCGACCTCAAGGACTGGCCGGCCATGAACGAGGTGTACCGCCGTTACTTCAGCAACGGCAACTACCCCGCGCGCGCCGCCGTGCAGGCCACGCTGCTGTTCGGCGCTCGCGTGGAGATGGAGTGCGCGGCGGCGGCCAAGTGATCGGCCGCCGGGCTAGCGGCCCGTGAGCAGATAACCCACGACGTCGCGTGCGGTGTACGACGCGCGGTGGCCGAGGAATGCCCCGATGTGCAGCAGCTCGTCGCCGCTCGTGATCAGCGCGGGCTCCGCCCCCTCTGGCGTGTCGGCAGGGTCAAGCGCCTGCGGCATGCCAACCGCGGAAATCAGGCCGTTGCAGACACACTGTCGACCGACGGTATCAGCCAGCAGTCCGCCCTTGTTCAGGTAGTCCTGCTCCGGTTCGGCCGGGCAGCGATAGCCGACGCGTCCGTCGTCGCGCTGATACGCCGTGCGCAGATAGCCCAGATCGCAGCGACGCTTCCGTTCGATCGTGACCGGATGTCCGGGCCACGAGACGACCTTGAACGGGAATCCAGTGGGGGACGTGCGCGGATCGGTGCGGATCGCGAGATCTCCCAACCGCGCGTGCTCGAGCACCGTGGCTTTGAGTTCGGTGTCGAAGCCCGACTCGTCGCAGTAGGCGAACAGGGTGCCCACCTGAATGCCCGTCGCGCCCTCGGCGAGCGCGTGCTGTAGCTGCGCGGGCGATCCGGTGCCGCCGGCCAGCCAGAAGGGGAGACCGAGTTCGCGCATTTTGGCGAGATCGACCGCGTCACGTTCACCATAAATCGGTTCACCGGTGGCCGACAGGGCACCGCCACCGCGTGCGGGCGCATTGTGCCCACCCGCCGCCGGTCCTTCCACGACGAACCCGTCTACGCGACCCGAGGCCTTTTTGGCCAGCGTCGCGGCGAGTGAATTCGCGGCCACGATGGCGAGGAAGCGCGGCCGCCTGAGCACACGTGTAGCATCCGGGTCGTGCGCCACCGGATCGAAGCTCAGTAACGGCGCATTCGCGGCGGCCACGCCGTCTACATCGAAGCGCAGCGTGGCCGTTTGATTCTCGGCGAGGCGATCGAGGGCCAGCGGAATTTCGCGTGGAATGCCGGCGCCCATCAGCACATAATCCACGCCGGCCAGCATGGCGCCGTACAGCGACGCGAGATTCGGCAGCTGGAGCTTGGTGAGCAGGTTGATACCGACCACGCCATCGTGTCCGCTTTTGGCGAGATACACTTCGACGAAGTTGGCGAGCATCGTGAGCTGCTGACGCGCGACGCTGACATGTTGTTTATACAGCGAGACCAGCCTGTACGGCTGCCCCGGCTCGCGGCCGTTGGGCAGGAAGTAGCGTTGCAGCACCGCCGCGCCGACCCCGGGAATCGGAAACGCGTCGATGGCGCGACGCATCGTGCCGTCTGTATCACCGTCTTGCAGCCGACGAACGAGCAGGGAATCGAGCGCCGTGCCGGAAACGACGCCCAGCTGTCCAAGGCGCGAGACTTCGCGGGCGAGCAACCAGCGCGACACGCCAACACCCATACCGCCTTGAATGATCATCGGGAGGGAAGCCTGAGTAGTCATAGGTCCGAAGAATGGGCGGACCCCTTCGCGACGGCTGTCGGCTATTCCCGTGGGTGGTTGTGGTGAATCACCTGACAACCGTGACGCCGGCGACTATTCGTCGGCCGCGAGGCCGTCGAGGTTGTAGCCCAGCGCGCGAAGCTTGGAGGCCATGTCCTTTTTTTCGGCCGACTTCACGTACGCTTCTTCCGCTTCGACCGTCTTGCTTTTCACGAGGTTCATCAGCGCGTCGTTGAGCGTTTCCATGCCCAGCTTTTTCTGGGTCTGGATGATGTTGTTGATCTGCACCGTCTTGCTTTCGCGGATCATCGAGCTCACCGCCTTGTTCACCAGCAGGATCTCGCGAGCGGCCACGCGTCCGCCGCCGATCTTCTTGCACAGCGTCTGCGAGACCACACCCTTGAGCGATTCGGCGAGCATCACGCGGATCTGATCCTGCCGGTCGGCAGGAAACTGATCGACGATACGATTGATCGTGGAGGCCGCCGTCGAGGTGTGGAGTGTGCCGAAAACGAGGTGGCCCGTTTCCGCCGTTTCCAGCGCAATCGCGATCGTCTCGAGATCGCGCAGTTCACCGACGAGAATGATGTCGGGGTCTTCGCGCAGCGCCGCGCGCAGCGCGCTCTTGAACGACTGCGTGTGCACGCCGACTTGACGCTGCGTGATCAGACACTTTTTGCTCTGATGGACGAACTCGATCGGATCTTCGATGGTGATGATGTGATCGTGACGCGAGCGGTTGATCAGATCGACCAGCGCGCAGAGCGTGGTCGACTTGCCAGATCCCGTGGGGCCGGTGACCAGCACGAGTCCCTTGGTGAGCGCGCACAGCTGCTGCACTTCCGGGGTGATCCCCAGCTGCTCCACGGTGATCGTGGTCGTGGCGATCGTGCGGATCACGGCGGCCACACCGTTCCGGTCGCGCAGCACGTTGACGCGAAATCGCGATACGCCGGTGATTTCGTGGGCGAAGTCGGTGTCCCAGTTTGCGTCAAACTCCGCTTTGTTCTTCGCGGGCATGATCGAGCGTACCATGCCCGAGACCGACGCGTCGTCAAGGATTGGCTGCTCCGTCATCCGAATCAGGTCGCCCCCCAGGCGAAGGATGGGCGGCTCCCCCACACGCAGGTGCAGGTCGGCGGCGCCGCGACGCACCTGTTCCAGCAGCAGCGTTTCGAAGCCTTCGCGGGCGAGCATGCTGTCGGCGGAGTCCTCGAACGGAACGTCGGAGGCTCGAAAACGCCGGAGTTCGGGCCTAGGCGACGGCACCGGCTCCGGCACCGGCACCGGCACCGTTGGCGCGCTGAGCGCCTCGACGTGCTTCCGGACGGTCAGCCGCGTCCGCGCTGCGCTCCCGTCCTGCTCAACCAACCACTGCTGCGCGTTCCACGTGTACAGAAACCGGATACCGCGTCCCGACGCCACCAACTCCTTCTGATCCGTATTGGCGAGTTCGCTCACGAGCGCCAGCACCTGCTTGCTCGACAACAGCTGCTGGCTGATCGGTTGTGGTCCGCACGGGGTGAGACAGCAGATCGGGGCATCAGCCTCGAGGATGATCTGACTGGCGGCGCCGGACTCGAGGCGAGCCAAAACGCGGTCTAATTGGGGCACGGTGTCGCTTGATTGGCAAACGTGTGGGCTCTGCAGCTATGGCCATGTTTTGATTCCGGCCAGTCTGCGCTCTTCGGCACAGACGATCAATGCCTGCTACCGGACACATCGTTTTTCAGCGGAAGTTCTTGGCACAGGCGCTGGCCGTGTTCCCCCGCGCGACCCGCGCCATCTCCCGCAACGTAGAGGCCTCCGGTGCGGCCATCCGACGTTGGATCGACCGGCCTCTGGGTACTCGTCGTCAGGCTTCCGGTGTCGTCATGATCCGATCTTTTCCACCCGTCCCGCCGAGTGTGAGCAGAGCGCCCGCCACCGCGAGCGCGGCCAGAAAAAGAAACGCGTAGTTCGCGCTGCCGGTGGCCGTGCGGATGCGGCCGATAATATCCGGGCCGAAGTGTCCGCCAAGATTGCCGACTGCGTTGATCCAGGCGATGCCCGCGGCGGCGGCCGTTTGCCGGAGGAAGGCGGTCGGAAGCGACCAGAAGGTGGCGAGAAACGACAGCACGCCGGCGGTCACGAAGCACAGCGCAATCAGCGCCGGGACCACGTGTGCACCGACCAGCACGAGGGCCACAAGTCCTGAAGCCGCCACGAACAATGAGCCCGCCACATGCTGTCGACGTTTTCCGGTGCGGTCGCTGCGAGCGCCGGCCCACACCATGACGACGCCGGCGGTGCCCCACGGAATCATGCTGAGCACTCCAATCTTGAGGTACTCCGTTTTCCCGATGCCAAGTTCCTGCACGATGGTCGGCATCCAGAAGCTCACGCCATACAATGAGAACGTACCGGCCAGATACACCAACGCCAGCACCCACACGCGGCCACTGCGCAGCGCCTGCGCAACGCCGTGCGCAGCGCGTTGCGCCGCCGGAACGTCGACGCCGTGCGCGGCGGCGTCTTCCTGCGCGAGCTGTGCCGTGATCGCGCGGCG
The DNA here is from genome assembly GCA_031363815.1 of Gemmatimonadota bacterium. Taxonomy (GTDB): domain Bacteria; phylum Gemmatimonadota; class Gemmatimonadetes; order Gemmatimonadales; family Gemmatimonadaceae; genus Gemmatimonas. Next base: position 24,415 of record JANLVC010000134.1, on the reverse strand, counting down.
CTGCTCGGGCGTCAACCACGACGCCTGCGCCGGACGATCGGGGAGCATGAACCAGATGGCGATGCCGGCGATCATCGACGGAATCGCTTCCAGCACGAACAGCCATCGCCATCCGGCCCATCCGCCCATGCCGTCGGCGTACTGCAGGATGGCGCCCGATACCGGGGCGCCGATGACGTTGGCCGCTGCCACGGCCGTCATGAACAGCGCCACGGTGCGTGCGCGCCGCGCCGCGGGAAACCAATACGTGAGGTAGAGAATGACGCCGGGGAAGAAGCCCGCTTCGGCGATGCCCAGCAGAAAGCGCAGCGCGTAGAATCCGAACTCGAGCGGCGCCACGCCGAAGAGCGCCGGCAGGGGGCCCCACGGAATACGGTCCACGAAGGCGAAGGCTCCGGACACGATGGCCCACGTGACCATGATGCGCGCGATCCATCGTCGCGCGCCGAACTTCTCCAGGAGCAGATTGCTTGGCACTTCGAAGAGGAAGTAGCCGAGAAAGAAAATGCCGGCGCCGAAACCGTACACGGCGTCGGAGTAGCCGAGCGCCGCTGCCATTTGCAATTTCGCGAAGCCGACGTTCACGCGATCCAGAAAGGCCACGATGTAGCACACGAAGAGCAGCGGCAGCAGACGGCGCGCCGCGAGCGCGAACCCGGACTCGGCGGCCGTGGTCACGCGTCGGGAGCTCGCGTGAGTTCGGTGCCCCATCGCGCACCGTCCAGAAAACTGCGCATGATGGCGGCGTACGCGAGGAAGGTGCGGGTAGACATCGCGCGAAGGTAGCGCCAACCGGCACCGCGCGGTATATGTCGACGCCATGCCAACCACTGCCCAGCGTCTCTCCGTCTTCAGCGAATCCGTGATTCGCGGCACTACGCGCCTCGCAAATCAATACGGCGCCATCAACCTCTCGCAGGGATTCCCGGACTTCGATCCGCCGGAAGTGCTGCTTGAGGGGCTGGAGCGTGCTACGCGCGGGCCGTTCCATCAATACGCCGTGACATGGGGCGCGCCGCGCTTCCGCACCGCGCTGGCGAAGAAGATCGCGCACTTCAGCGGTCTCGAGGTCGATCCAGAATCGGAGCTCGTGGTAACCTGCGGCAGCACGGAAGCCATGATGGTCGCCATGATGACCGCCTGCAATCCGGGCGACAAAGTGATCGTCTTCTCGCCGTTCTATGAGAACTACGCGGCCGACGCGATTCTTTCGGGGGCCGAGCCGATCTACGTGCCGCTGCATCCGCCGCACTTCAACTTCGACGAAGACGTGCTGGCCGCCGCCTTCGCGCAGCGTCCGAAGGCGATCGTGGTGTGCAATCCGTCGAACCCGAGCGGCAAGGTGTTCACGCGCGAGGAGCTGATGATCATCCTCAAGTACGCGCAGCAGTACGACAGCTGGGTGATCATGGACGAGCCGTACGAGCACATCATCTACGCGCCGCATCAGCACACGTACTTCAACACGCTGCCCGGCGCCTTTGAGCGCACGATCACCTGCAATTCGCTGTCGAAAACCTACTCCATTACCGGCTGGCGCCTCGGCTACGTGCACGCGCCGGCCGGCGTTATTGCGCAGGCGAAGAAAGTGCACGACTTCCTCACGGTCGGTGCCGCGGCACCCCTCATGGAAGCGGCCGTGGGCGCGCTCGAGCTGCCCGACTCGTACTACGCGGGGCTCACCGCGCTGTATAGCGCGAAGCGCGAGATCTTCCTCGATATTCTCCGCAGCACCGGGATGCCGTTCACCGAGCCCCAGGGCGCGTACTACGTGATGGTGGACATCACGGCGTTGGGCTTTGCCAACGACACGCTGGCCTCGGAATGGCTCATCAAGGAGATCGGCGTGGCCGGTGTGCCGGGCTCGAGCTTCTTCCGGGAACCGGTCACCCATCTCATTCGATTCCACTTTGCCAAGCGGGAAGAGACGCTCAGGGCTGCCGGAGAACGGTTCGCGGGGCTGTCGGCACGGGTGAACGCGGGACGGTAAGGATTCCGCGAGACACCATCAGATTTTTCGTTTTTATCGGCGGCGCGGCGCGAGCAGGGCGCTCTTCAGTGAAACGCCATCCAGCTTTTCCGACGGCTTCACGCCCAGCAGCTCGGCTAGCGTAGGTGCCAGGTCGACGGTGCGGACGAACTGCGTGTGCGTGCCGCGCTTGATGCCGGCACCCGCGAAGATGAGCGGCACATGCGAATCGTACTCACGCGGTGAACCGTGCGAGGCCACGTTGCCGCCCCACGTGCTGTAGGGCGTGAGCGTGACCACCAATTCGATCTGCGCCGTCGCCGGGAACTGATGCGCCCACCGCCGCGCGATCTCGTCGGTGAGCGTATCGGCGAGCAACTTTGAGAAGCGATCGACCCGCGCGACACCGGGTACCTTGCGCGCGTCATCGGCAAAACCGTCCACGATCGAGTCGAGGTCGGACTGCTCGGGAAACGCCTTGCGATTGGCCAGCAGGATCTGCACGTCGAGCTCGATGGCCGTCGTATCGAGCATCTTCGCCTGCAGGCGCGCCACGGTAGCCGGCATCAGGTCGAACAGTGACACGCGCAACGGTCGAGGCTGAATCGACGCCGGCGCGATCTCCGGAATATTCCCAACACCGTGATCGGCGGTCACGACGACCGTGATGGTCGTGGAGTCACGCAGCCTGTAGAGCGAGTCGAGAAACAGGCCGATAGTGCGATCCACGCGCAACACCTGATCGTGCATCTCGCGCGAGTCCGGACCGTAATTGTGCCCGATCACATCGGTGGCCGACAACGACATCGCCAGGAGGTCCGTTTGCGGCCCCTTGCCGAGCTGCATGGCGTTCACGCCATGCAGCGCGAACTGCACGGTGAGGTCGTCCATGTACGGCGTGATGCGGATCTCACTGCCGGCGTCGATCAGGTCGTCGGTCAGCTTGTGCGGGAAGGTAAAATTGCGCCCCCCCATCTCAACGCTCACGCTGTCTGGCTCGTGATACGCGCTGTCCGCCAGCAGCAACGACCACGTCTTGCCGGCGTATGCCTTCACCGGTTGACGCTCGTTGAACTTGCGCACCCACGCCGGCACATCGTTGCGATAGTAGGTGCTCGTCAGGAACCGGCCGTCGATCGAGTACCAATACACGTCACTCTTCGACCGGCCGATCGGCAGGATTGCTCCGCGGTCCTTCATCGACACCGACAGCGTCTTCGTCCTGCTGTTGGCGCTCTTCATCCAGTCGGCGAGCGTCGTGCCCACGAAGCGCGCCGGCGATGCACCGGTGCCGTAGCCGCCGGCCACCAGCGGGAAGTTCTTGTCGTCAACGCCGATGCGGTTGAGCATGATCCCCGTCGAACGCGGAAACCGTCCCGACAGTAAGGTGGCGTGACCGGGCGCAGTCTCCGTGATGGCGTGATCATGATGCGCGTTATCGAATCGGGCGCCCTGCTTCGCGAGCCTCGCCAGTCCACCGGTGAGCTGTCCTGGGTATCGGTCGAGATAATCGGCGCGGAACTGATCGATCGTGATCAGCACGACCAACGATGGCGTCACTGCTTGCGGGGAAGCTGCCGGACTGAGCGGTGGCGGGAGCGCTGGGGACAGCGTATGCGCCGAGCGCGCGGAGCCCGACAGGCAGGCAAGCGCGAACGCCACGGGCACAGCGAGAGTCGGTCGCATCATGAAGCGAATGTGGAGCAGCGGGTGGGACACGGCAAGTCACGGGCCCTCTCGGTCCCCTCGCACCGTCCCATGGCGCGAATGCACCGCCCGCACGATACTGATGCGAGAGTGGTTCAATTCCTACCCACATGACGGTTGGCGCGGCGTCACTGCGGTCGCTTCCGTCCGATACCCCTGCCGAGCAACCGAGTGCCGCTTCCGAGGACTGAAGGCGATGTGAAATGGGCCGACGCCGGCACCCGCGTGGTAATACGTGCCGTCGTGTACTACATCGTGCTGATCGGCGGTGCGACTCTGCTGTGGCGTTTTCTGCCGCACGGATCGGCGGCCATCCCCGCGTCGCTCGAAGCGTTGCTGGGCACGGGCACCGAGCTGGAGCCGCGCGTGGTGCCACCACTCGAAGAAGTCACACTGGCCGTGACGGTCGCGGTGGCCATGACCGCTGCGGTGCTGCTGTCGCTGCCGGTGGCTTGGGTGTATCTGCTCACGCGGGCCAAGCGCGGCTATCAGCAATCGGTGGTGCAACTGCTGGTCATTCTCCCGACGGTCGTGGCCGGCATCGTGCTGCTGGTGAAATACTCGTTGGCGCTGGCCTTCAGTCTCGCCGGCATCGTGGCCGCCGTCCGCTTTCGCAACACGCTCGATGACAGCAAAGACGCGGTGTATGTATTTCTGGCCATCGCGATCGGCTTGTCATCGGCGGTGAATTTGCCGGTGGCCGCGGTGCTGTCGATCGGCTTTAACGCGGTCGCCTTGATTCTTTGGTACACCGACTTCGGCAGCGCGCCGGTCGAGATGGACGGGCGCATCGCGGAACGTCGGCTCAGTCGCGCCAAGAATCTCGCGCGTACCGGAACATTCGTGGCGCGCGTCGATGACGAAGTGCTCAAGAACATGACGCGTGAGCAGCTGGAGGGTATTGCCGAGCGGGCCTGGAAGCGCGCGCAGGCCAACAACAACACGGGCGAAATGCAGGCGGTCGTGGAAGAGCGCATTCTTCGTGTGCAGACGGAGGATGCCACGGCTCTCAGGCGCGTGCTGGAACCCCGTCTGGAGGAGTTCACGAAGTCGTGGCGGTTCGGCAGCATGGAATCGATTTATGGCATGTCGGTGCTCGAGTATCGGATTCAGCTTCGCAAGAAGATCAGCGCCGACGACCTGCTCGCGTTGGTGCGCGCCGCCGGGTCCACGCAGGTCGTCAGCGCGGAAGTGGTATGACCATTTTCTTAAAAGGCCAGGCACTCATGTTCCGGATCATGTTGCGCACCATGCGCGCCGCCGCCCTCGTGGTCATCGTGGGCGGATTGACCGTCGGTGCATCGGCCCTCGAGGCGCAAGACGCCGGCAAGAAGCTCAAGAAGCCGAAGGAGCCGAAGTCGGCCGCTGACAGCCTGAAGGACGCAGGACCGCCGAAACCCAAAAAGATGCCGGCGCCGCCGATGTTCGCGAGTGAGACGCCGCTCGAGCTTACGCTCACCACGAACATCAATCAGATCAAGAAAGACAAGAATGCCGAGGCCCCGTGGCGCACAGCCACGATTTCGTACGTCGGCGAAACCGGCAAGACGATCACCGTACCGGTGCGGGTAAGATCGCGCGGTTTGTGGCGCCTCAAACACTGCGCCTATCCGCCCATTCGCATCAAGGTGGCGGACAAGGCGGGCAAGGGCACGATCCTGGAAGATCTCGACGAGCCGAAGCTGGTGACCTATTGCCGCAATCTCGATACCTACGAGCAGTATGTGCTGCAGGAGGCGCAGCTCTATCGCATCAATCGCCTCGTGACCGATATCAGTCACAAGGTACGGCTGCTGCGGCTCTCGTACGCCGACAGCGCAAGCGGCAAGGTGGAGGTCACACGCTACTCCTTCCTGATCGAAGATCCGGCGCACGTCGCACGTCGTGCGAACGGGGCGATCATCGATCACAAGGGCGCCACGGCCGACGATCTCGATCCCGATATCTCAGCGCTCGCGTTCACCTTCCAGTACTTCATCGGCAACACCGACTTCTCCTTTGCCGGACTGCACAACGGCGAAGTCATCGCGCTGGCTGATGGTCGCAACCTTCCCGTGTCGTACGACTTCGACTTCGCGGGCGCCGTCGACGCCACATACGCCGGTGTCGATCCGTCAATGATTGTGACGCGCGTGCGTGATCGGCAGTTCCGCGGTTACTGCGCGCATCAGGCGGCCTATCCGAAGGCGTTCGAGATATTCCGCGCCAGAAAGGACGCGATCTACAGTCTGTATCGCGATGAGATCGGTCAGCTTATTTCGCCCAACAAGGTGAAGAGTACGTTGGACTACTACGACGATTTCTACGAGAGCATCCAGACGCCGAAAGACGTGCAGCGCAATCTGTTCTCCACCTGCGTCAAGTAACGTCGGCCGTGACCACGAGCACGAATTCCGAACCGCCACCGTCGCGCGCGCGGTAGCGCACATCGCCGCGCTGCGCTCGCGCAAAGGTGCGCGCAATGGCCAGGCCCATCCCCATGCGTTGCTGCTGCGCGTCGCGCGGCGACGTACGGCGATTCAGCGGCGCGAAAATGCGCTCAAGGTCAGCGTCCGTCACGCCCGGGCCGCGGTCGGCGACCACGATCTCCGTGAGTGGTGTGCCCGACAGCACCGTGACATCGATCGGCGTTCCCGCCGGCGAATAGCGCGCGGCATTCTGCAGCAAATTGCCCAGTACCTGCAGCGCCAGTGTGAAATCGCAGTGCACCGCCAGCCGTGCATCGGTCGGCCACGTCACGCGCACCTCCCGGCCCACCAAGAGCGCTTCCGACGAACGCACTGCCGTGTGTACCAGCGCGCCGGCGTCGTGTCGCGCCATCTCCAGGGGGGAACGTGCACCGGACGTCGCGAATCTCTGTAGCGTCTCGATGAACTCCCCCAACCGCTGGGCCTGATCGCGAACCCGCGGCATGGCGGCGTTGGGTGTGATGGGGGACATCGGATCGGAGAGCAATGCCAGCGTCGCTACCGGCGAGCGCAGATCATGCGAGAGTGACAGCAAGAGGGCATTCTTCAGGCGGTCGGCATCGCGCAATACTTGAGCGGCCGCGGCTTCGCGTTCCAGCTGCACGCGGGCCTCGCTCAGTCGTGCCACCTCCTCCGAGCGCTCGTTCGCCACGCGCACGGCGCGCTGCATTCCGGCAAAGTGCTGGGAGATCACGACCCCCGTCATGAGAAATCCGACCAGGATCAACAGGTCGAGATTCTTGGGCGTGCCGAACTCGAATCGCGGCGGCACGAACAACACGTCCACGGCGATGTAGCCGAGGGCGACCATGACGAGCGACAGCGAGCGCCCGCCTTGTCGGCTGGCCCCGATGATCAGCAACAGGTACACGAGCACACCGTGTGACGTGCGGAGATCGGGGAGAGCGTCGAGGCGGGTAAAGAACAGCGTGGCGACGGCGTAAAGGCCCAGCCAGAGCAGCCACGTACGTGACCACGTGCGTGCCGTCGACGACATCCGGGTGCGCCTAGCTGGGGCCGACGAATCGATAACCCACGCCCGGCTCGGTGATGATCAACCGTGGCACCGACGGATCGGGTTCGACTTTGCGTCGCAAATGCGTCATGTGGACGCGCACGTGCGTGGCGAAGTCGCCGAACTCGCGATCCCATACGAGATCCCACAGTTCGCGCGGCGAGAGTGCCCGCCCCGGGTGCAACACAAGCGCGCGCAGCAGCGCCCATTCAGTGGGCGTGAGTCGCTGCAGTTCGCCATGACGGACGACGCGTTGTCCGATCAGGTCGATCTCGATCCCGTCGGTCGCGATACGCGCCCACGAACGCGCCGCCATCGACGTGACCGAGCGACGGATCTGACCACGCACCCGGGCCAATAATTCGCCGGCGCCGCAGGGCTTGATGATGAAGTCGTCGGCGCCCGCATCCAACAGCGCGACTTTTTCTTCCTCTTCCGTGCGTCCCGACAGCACGATGATCGGCACGTCGGTTATGCCTCGCAGCCGCCGCAGCAGATCGGCGCCGTCGCCATCGGGGAGCCCCAGATCGAGCAGCACAAGATCCGGGGCCTTGGTGGTGCACTCCCGGATCGCGTCGGCGAGCGTGGACGCCGTACGGACGGAGCGGCAGATCGTGCCGAGGGTGTGGATAAGCACATCCCGGAAATCGGCATCGTCTTCCACGACAAGGATCGAGTCCGGGTCAGGCCCTCCCGGGAGCAGTGCGGGCGACATGACCGTATGCTAGTCGAGCGTGCTGATATCGATAACGAAACGATATTTGACGTCTGACTTCAGCATACGCTCGTAGGCGTCGTTGATTGCCGATGCGGCGACCACTTCGATGTCGGCCACGATGTTGTGCGCCGCGCAGAAATCGAGCATGTCCTGTGTTTCCCGAATGCCGCCGATAAGCGAACCGGCCAGCTTCTTTCGTTTCATGATGAAGGAAAAGGCTCCCGGGTAATGGTGCGGCTCGGGGGAACCACCCAGCAGACAGAGTGCGCCGTCGCGGCGGAGCAGAGCGAACTCGGGCTCGAGGTCGTGCGATGTACCGACCGTATCGATGATGAGGTCGAGCGAGTTGTTGAGCGCCTTCATCGCCGCCGGATCCTTCGAAATCACGACCTCGTGAGCGCCAAGCCGCTTGGCGTCTTCGATTTTAGACGGCGACGTGGTGAGCACCACCACATGAGCGCCCATCGCTGCGGCCAGCTTCACGGCCATGTGGCCAAGTCCGCCGATGCCGACCACACCGACCCGACTGCCGGGGCCAACTTTCCAGTGGCGGAGCGGCGAAAACGTGGTAATGCCCGCGCACAGCAGCGGAGCCGCGCCGGCCGGGTCCATGCCGTCGGGAATTCGCAGTACGTAGCGGTCGTCCACGACGATCGCGTTGGAATAGCCGCCTTGCGTGGGGAGTCCCGTCTGCTTCTCGACGCCGCCGTAGGTGCCCGTCATGCCCACTTCGCAGTACTGCTCGAGCCCTTCCTGGCACGAGGGGCAGCTGCGGCAGCTGTCCACGATACAGCCCACACCCACCATGTCGCCTGTCTTCCAGCGGGTGACCTCGGCGCCGGTCGAAACGACCCGCCCCACAATTTCATGCCCCGGCACCTGCGGATAGGCAATTGAGCCCCATTCGCCGCGTACCGTGTGCAGATCAGAGTGGCAGATGCCGCAGAACAGAATCTGGATCTGCACATCGCGAGGGCCAGGCGCGCGGCGCTCGAAGCTCCACGGACCAAGGGGAGCGGCCGCGCTGAACGCGGCAAAACCGAGTGTAGGAAGCATTCGCTAAACGTGTGGGAGCGGTCGTACGTTTTCCATGGTGTACCCGAAAAACTCCCTCCAACGTTCCCCTATGTCCCGAATTTCATCCCTTGCGTGGCTCGCTGGAAGCGTGCTCATGGGTGCTCAATCACTGAGTGCCCAGTCGCTCGATTCCGCGGCTGTTGCCGGTATGCGCTGGCGTACGGTCGGACCCGCCAACTTCATGGGCCGCATGTCCGACGTGGTCGGCATTCCCGGCCCGTCCAAGACGCTGATCGCGGCCGCGGCCGGCGGCGGCATTTGGAAGAGCACCAACAACGGCACCACGTGGCGCCCCGTGTTCGACGACCAGCGCGTGATCTCGATGGGCATGCTCGCCATCGCCCCGACCGACACCCAGCAGGTCTGGGCCGGCACGGGTGAGCCCAACTCGCGCAACTCGATCGAACCGGGCGGCGGCATCTTCAAGTCCACCGACGGCGGCATCACGTGGTCGGCCCAGGGACTCGAGAAGACCGAGCACATTGGCCGCATCGCGGTGCACCCGAGCAATCCGAATGTTGTGTACGTGGCGGCGCTCGGCGCGGCGTGGCGCTCCAATCCGGAACGCGGGCTGTACAAGACCACCGACGGCGGGACCTCCTGGCAGCTCGTCAAGTTCGTGAGCGACAAGGCGGGCTTCGTGGACGTGGCTATTCACCCGAAGGATCCAAACGTCGTCTTCGCCACGAGCTGGGAACGTCGTCGCACGCCGTACTCGCTGTTCAGCGGCGGCCCCGGCTCGGCGCTCTGGAAAAGCACCGATGGCGGTACGACCTGGGCGGAAGTGAAGGGCGGCGGATTCCCGGCTGGGCAGAAGGGGCGCATGACGCTCGACATCAACGCCGCGAACCCGAGCGTGATGTACATGATGATCGAAGCGGCCGCGAACGCCACGGGTCCGATCGTTGGCGAGCGCAGTCCGAAAAACAACGGGCTCTGGAAGAGCACCGACGGTGGCACGACGTGGGCGCAAATGAACAACTACAACGTCCGTCCGTTCTACTACTCGCAGGTGCGCAGCGATCCGAAAAACCCGGACCGCGTGTACTTCTCGAGCACCGACCTGCAGCTGTCGGAAGACGGTGGCAAGACGAACCGTGCCGCCGCGAACGGCGTGCACATCGACACGCACGGCATCTGGATCGACCCGAGTGATCCCGAGCGCTGGGTCATCGCGAACGACGGTGGCGTTGCCGTGACGTTCGACAAGGGCGGTAACTTCGCACAGGGGCAGAACATTCCCGTTGCCCAGTTCTACGAAGTCGCCTACGACATGGCCGTGCCGTACAACATCTGCGGTGGTGCGCAGGACAACGGCACGTGGTGTGGCCCGAGCAAGCGTCGCACGCCGACCACGAGCCTTGGCTACTGGTTTACGATCGCCGGCGGCGACGGCTTCTACGCCGCGATGGATCCAACCGACCCGAACGTGGTATACGGCGAGTCGCAGGGCGGCAACGTATCGCGCGTGAACCTGAAGAGCGGTGAGCGCATGGCGTTCGTGAAGCCCACGTGGCAGGCGCGCTACAAGCAGTGGGAGGATTCGATCGCGATCATCCGCGGCAACCCGCTGGTCGCGGCCATGAAGGCGCAGAACATGGCGATCGCCGCGCTCCGCGCGCAGCAGGTGAAGGACTCAACGGAGCTGTCGATTCGCTACAACTGGAACGCGCCGTTCTTCATTTCGCCGCATAATCCGTCGGTGATTTACTTCGCCGGCAACAAGGTGATGAAGTCGACGAAGCGTGGCGAAGATCTGCGCATCATCTCGCCCGACCTCTCGAAAAACCTCACGGCCAAGCTCGACACCGCGCTGCGCCTTACGGGCGGCATCACGCTCGACGTGACCGGCGCCGAGACGTACGGCACCATCGCGGCGCTCGAAGAGAGCCCGGCCAAGCCCGGCCTGCTGTACGCCGGCACCGATGACGGCAACGTATGGAAGTCGCTGAACGACGGCGCCACGTGGGAAAATCTGTCGTCGCGTATTCAGGGGCTGCCGAACGGTGGCGAAGTGTACGTCACGCGTATCGAAGCGTCGAAGTTCGACACCAACGTCGTGTACGTGGCATTCGACAACCACCGGTGGGGGGATTTCCGCCCGCACCTGTTCGTGTCGAAGGACGGCGGCAAGTCGTTCTCGTCGATCGTGAACAACCTGCCCACCGGCGGACCGGGCGACTTCCTGCACGTGGTGCGCGAAGACCCCATCAACCCCGATCTGTTGTACGTGGGCACGTCCATCGGCGTGTATGCGTCGATGGATCGTGGTGCGACGTGGTCACGTTTCATGGCGAATTTGCCGAGCGTGCCGGTGTACGATCTGCAAATCCATCCGCGTGACGGCGAGCTGATCGCCGCCACGCATGGTCGTGGATTCTGGATTGTCGACGTGACGCCGCTGCAGCAAATGACGGCGGCCGTGGCGGCCAAGCCGGTGCATCTGTTCGAGCCCAAGACGGGCTTCCAGTGGGGCGAGGAACCGCTGCGCGGCGCGAGCGGCAACGGCAATGCGCAGAACTTCTTCGTCACGCAGAACCCAGCCTATGGGGCCGCGATTTCGTATCGCGTCACGACGCCGGGTTCGACCTCGGCGCGCATCAGCATCGTGGACGCCAGTGGTGATACGTTGACCACGCTTACCGGTCCGGGAGCGCCTGGCCTGCACACCGTCACGTGGGCGTATGCGATCACGCCGCGTGCCACGGGTCGTGCCGCGCTCTCGCCCAGCGAGAAGCGTGATAGCATCCTGCGCGCCGTGCGGGCGCCGCAAGTGTTCGATTCGCTCACCACGGCGAAGTACGACAGCGCGGCGATCGCGCAGGCGCGCGCCCTGATCACTCCGCCGACACTCGCCACCGTGCCGTTTGGCGGTCGTGGCGGCGGCGGCGGTGGTGCGCGTGGCGGCGCGGGTGGCTGCGAGCGTCCGCTCACGCAGTGGGAGCCGTTCTGCGCCCGTCCGGCCGAAGCCGCGGCGCCTCGTGCTGGTGCAGTGGCGGTGCCCGTGATCACGCCGGCTGCCGCCCCCAGCGCGGCCGTGCTCAAGATCTACTCGCTCATCGGACTCCCGGCTCCGGCGCAGGGTGGTCGTGGTGGTGGCGGGTTAGGCGGCATTGGTGGTGGCAGCACGGCCGACACCGGCGATTACGGCATCGTGCTGCAGGTCGGTACCACGGTCGTGAAGGGCAAGCTGCGCGTTGAGAACCGCGGCGCGATGGGTGGCGGCTCACCGTTGAGTCCGCAGGACCACGACGACCGCGACCGCCAGTAACAGCGAAGTTGGGAGTACGGGGTGGGGTGGGTCCTTCGGGACTCGTCTCACCCCGTTGGTGTCTCCTCTACTGCCCATGCCTCCACGCCTTCCGTCGCGCCTATGTGCTGCGACGCGCGCAATAGCGAGATTGCAGGGTCGACTACACACTGAGGATCTTGTGCGCGAGTATCGTTTCCAGGCTACTCCCGAAACCGTTGAGGCACTACGCCAGCTGCGCGGCGCCTGGCGCGGTATGATGGTAGCCGAACATTCCATCACCGTCGTGCTGCACGATCAACGCGCGGTTCGCATTCAAAGCGACACCGTCGACGTCGAATCGCTCTTCGACGCCTATCGATTGCAGGCCGAGGTCGAGAGTGCCGACGGGATGTACGGAGTGCCGGTTGACGCCTTCGCCAACGGCAACAACGACATCGTGCTCTTCACCGGCGTCACGTGGAGCGAGCCGGACGGCGCCGTGCGCACGGAATGCATCGCGGAAAGCTCGGTGATGCACTTCTCGGGGCATCCGGGGCAGCTCTCCGATACGGCGGAAGTCGTGTGCGTGACCACCGACTCGTTCGTGATCGCGGCCAGTGATGGCAGCGGGGTGCTCATTCGCACCGGCCTGCGACCGGGCTCCGTGGAAGTGGAACGGAACCCGGAAAAGGTGCGCGCGTTTCTGGTGGACCGCGGCTACAGCGCCGCGTAATTACTTCGGGGCGCGCGTGAAGAGGATGTAGTCGCCCTTGTCGGCGTGCTCCTTCCCGTTTGCTTTCGACAGGTCGGCGATTGGTACGGCGCTCAGGACGACTGTTTTCGCCTCGGGCGCCCGACGACGGGCCCGCTCGGCGGTGCCAAGTTTGGCGTCGCTGTGAAACGCGCCGTTTACGTGGAACACGATCGCGCCCTTGGGCGCCGCACGCCACGCGTTCACGATGGCTTCGCCCATCGCTTCGTCCTTCACGCACTGCGCCTCGTAGAACGTATCGGTCATCTTCGCCATCGCGGCCGCATCAGATGCCGTCGGCGGTCCGCCGCCGGCGCTATGGCCCGTCATGGTCTGCGCGAACTTCGTGTAATAGGCGTCCTTCGGACAGATGTTTTCGCGCGCGATGAAGCGACGATCGGCCGCATTCAGCGTATCGAGTAGGGCCAGACCGCGGCGACCGACGGCACTCGCCAATCGGCGTGGCACGTTGGCCGCCACCACCGGCCAGCCTCGCACTCGCGCCAGCTCGACCAGCGCGCGGTAGTCGGTGGTATAGCGATCCCACGGACGCGAACCGTCCAGAAAGTTCGTTTCGGAGATCGTGCCCGCGAGGTACTGATCGAGCAGCGGCTGCACATCGCGTTCGAACATCTCGAGCGTGACCACGACGCTCGGCCGACGTTCGCCAAGTGCGGCCAGTACCGCGAGTTCGCTGGCGTGCGTGGCGGGATCGTCGTGCTGTTCGCCGAACAACACGAAGTCGGCCTTCGCGGCCGCGTCGGCCAGCTGCGTGAAGGGAATGAAGCGCTTGGCCTTGCTGTCGTACACGCGCAGCGCTGCCGCCGCCGCGCCGATCGGCACCACGGCGCCGGCGCCGGCGCCGGCACCGGCACCGCCGGAGGCGCAGGCGGTGGAGAGAAGCGCGGCGCCACCAAGCAGCGCCATGAGGAATCGGCGGGAGGAGGTCATGGTGTGAATCTCGCACATGCCATTCGGGGCGCTAGTTTTCCCACGTCATGCCTCCAGAAACTGCACTCCTCTTTACGATCGCCGGAGCCTTCGGCGCGGCGTTCCTGTTCGGCTTCATCGCCTCGAAGCTGAAGATGCCGCCGCTGGTCGGCTATCTGCTGGCCGGCATCGCACTCGGGCCCCACTCGCCCGGGTTCGTGGGTGATGTGGGGCTGGCGAGTCAGTTGGCCGAGATCGGCGTGATCCTGTTGATGTTCGGTGTGGGGCTGCACTTTTCGCCCGGTGACTTGCTGCGGGTGCGTCGCATTGCGCTGCCCGGCGCGACGCTGCAGATGCTTACCGCGATCGGCCTGGGATACTGGCTGGCCAGCTCCTGGGGATGGACGTCGGCGGCGTCGCTGGTGTTCGGGTTGTCGTTGTCGGTGGCCAGTACGGTGGTCGTGCTGCGCGCGCTGGAAGATCGTGGTCTCATGGACTCGATTGACGGGCGTGTGGCGGTGGGTTGGCTGGTGGTCGAGGACCTGCTGGTGGTGCTCGCGCTGGTGTTGTTGCCGGCAATTCTCAGCGCCTTGGGCGTGAATGCCGAAGGGGCGTCGCCGATGGGTTGGACCGAACTGATCACGTCAGTGGCGCTCACGCTGGTGAAGATGGTGGCGTTCATCGTTCTTATGGGCGTGGTAGGGCGTCGCGCGGTGCCGTGGCTGCTCACTCACGTGGCGCGCAGCGGCTCGCGCGAGCTGTTTACGCTGGCCGTGCTGGCGGTGTCACTCGGTGTCGCCGTGGGCGCGGCCACGCTGTTCGGGGTGTCGTTCGCACTTGGTGCGTTCGTGGCCGGCGTGGTGATCAGCGAGTCGGACCTCAGTCATCGCGCCGGTGCCGACGCGCTTCCCATGCAGGACGCCTTCGCGGTGCTCTTCTTTGTGTCGGTCGGCATGCTGCTCGATCCGGGGGTGCTGCTCACGCAACCGGGGAAGGTGCTCGCTACGGTGGCCATCGTACTGCTTGGCAACACCGTGGTGGCCATCGTGCTGATGGTGCTGCTGCGTCATCCGTTCGGCGCGTCGCTGCGCATCGGCGCCAGCTTCGGACAGATCGGCGAGTTCTCGTTTATTCTCGCGGGACTCGGCGTGTCGCTGGGCGTGCTGTCGGAGGAAGGACGCAGCCTTATTCTGGCGGCGGCACTCTGCACGATCGTACTCAATCCGCTGTTGTTTGCCGCACTCGACCGGCTGTCGGCGTGGCTTGCCCGGCATCCGCAGCTGCTGGATCGGCTGGAGCGACAAAAGGCGCCGCGCCTGGCGCACACCGATCTGTTCGCGTCGGTGCCGCAGGCTCACGCCATCCTGATCGGTTACGGGCGCGTTGGGCGCACGATCGGTGACGCACTGCAGCGGCTCGGCGAGCCGTTCGTGGTGATCGAACAGGACCGCCGGATCGTGGACGCCATGCGCACGATCGGCGTAGCCTCGATTTACGGTGACGCGACACGGGCGGGCATTCTGGATCATGCCCACCCGGCGCGCGCGCGGCTGCTGGTGATCGCCGCCCCCGACCCGTATCACGCGCGCCACATCATCGAGCTGGTGCGCGCGAAGAATCCGACGATCGAGATCGTGGTGCGTACGCACAGCGATCAGGAGTTGACGATGTTCGAGCAGCTCGGCGTGAGCAAGGCGCTCATGGGCGAACGCGAACTGGCGTTCGTGATGGCGTACCACAGCCTGCGCGCACTGGGCGCCGACGATGATCTGGCGGATGATATCGTCGAGGGCTTGCGCGGAGGGGGGAGGATGCTCACGCGAGAATTCAGTGCGTTGATGCCAACGGCGCCCCGTATGTAAAGATCAGACGTCTGAACATCGAGGTGCGCACGTGGTTCACTTCCCCTTGGTAAAAATCGCCTTGGGGATCATCACGTGCGCACCCACGTTGCCGTCCACCAGCTGCGTGATGCGCACGTCGCACGCGACACTCGCCAGCATGTACGCGTCGTCCTTCGACAGGCCCTTCGTCTGCAGAAACTCGATGGCCTGGCGCAGCGCGGTTTTGGTGGCGACCACGAGGTCCTTGTCGGCGCCCATCGTGATCCAATGCGTCGGCGTTTCGCCGCGCGGCCACGTGAGCTTCAGGTCTTTGCGCACGATCACTTCCAGCACACCGGTCAGCGACGTCTCGAGGGCGGTGATGTCCACTTCGCCATCGCCCTGCGCGGCGTGTCCGTCGCCCACTTCCAGCAAGGCGCCCGCAACGTGCACCGGAATAAACAGCGTGGTGCCCGCGACCAGCTCCTTGTTGTCCAGATTGCCGGCGTGAATGTCGGGCGGCGCGCTACTCACGCGACCACGGGACGGCGGCGGTGCTACGCCGATGCTGCCGAAGAACGGACGCAGCGGGATGTCGATGCCCGGCGCGAAGCGCGCCATCATCTTCTTCCTATCGAGCGGGATGATGCGCATCTTCGCGTACGGAAAGTCTTCCGGAATGAATCCGCTGGTGCGGCCGAACGCGTTGTAGGCGTACGGAATCGCCAAGTCGACCTTCTTGATGCGCACCTCAAGCACGTCACCCGGCTCGGCCCCTTCCACAAAAATCGGGCCCGTGAGAATGTGCCCGCCAGGGCCGCGATCCGTCACCTGGTCGGTGATCGCGCGTAGTGCGGGCTCCACGTCTTCCGGTTTCACGCCGGCGCCTTCCAGACGCGTCGGATTCGACGTGATCAGCGTGCCGATGGTGACCTCGTCGCCCGATTTGATGCGCAGAACCGGCTTGGTCTCCGACCAGTAGTGCCCCACGACCACCGTTTCCGGTGTGGGCATGAGTCGATGTTTGGTCTGCGCGCCAAGGGAGGTCGCCAACATGGCGCTGGCGACGCCGCCGGCAATGCCGGTGGTACGGAGGAGCAGACGGACGGGGCGCGGGGTCATGCGGGGCTCCAAGAGGGGGCACAGGCGAGAAAGGCACGGGCACCACGCAATGTGGTAGCTCCGTGCCCGTTTCGTCGACTCTCCGCTCGCGTTTTTCGGGTCCCCTTCAGCCGTGCGCTGTAGTCTTTAGTCGGAACGGCGACCCGTCGGGCTGACCAACGAAGAGCCACACCGACTCGGTACGCATGGAGAAGTACTGGCGCACCATCACGCGTCGAGGCATCAACGCGCACGAGAAGGTGAAGGTGAACGTGTCGTCGAGACGCTGCTCGGCCACGCCCGCTAAAAAGCGCCCGTAGAACTCCGGGACATTGGCGCTCGGAGCGACTTCGAAAAAGTAGTGCTGGCCAAGCGGGCGTGGTATCAGCGCCACGTTCTCGGCCTCGGCCTGATTGTACGACAACACCCGTCCGTCCAGATCCAACTGGACCACGCCGTACGGGATCGCGTTCAACTCCTCGACCGTGAGGCGATCGAGGAACGGCACGAGCATTCGGGATGTCGTATCGAGCGGCATTCAACGACCTGGTCGAGTCGGTGTGTCCAAGGCCGTCGTCGACCGTGCAACACCCGCTACCCGTTAGAGAGTCGGGACCGTGGGTCGCGGACTTGAGGGGCTTGGTCCCTGAATCCGGAATTCGCCCGTTTCACCGATGGCCGCCGCTGTCACGCGTTGCCGACCCGCTCTCCTGACGCGAAATTCCCGCCCATGAACATTTCCTGGATCGATTGGGTCATCGCCGCCGCGACAGTCCTGGTGTGCTTCGTCCCTGCCCTATTCCTCGCCAAGCGGTCGGGAGCCAGTACCTCGGAATTCTTCGCGTCCGGCCGCTCGGTTCCCTGGTGGCTGGCCGGCCTGTCGATGGTGGCCACCACGTTTTCGTCGGACACCCCCAACTGGGTCACCGAGCAGGTGCGACGCTACGGTGTGGCCGGGAACTGGCAGTGGTGGGCGTTTGTGCTCACCGGCGTGGCCACGGTGTTCTTCTTTGCGCGCCTCTGGCGTCGGTCGGGCGTGATGACGGATCTCGAGTTTTACGAGCTCCGCTACTCCGGCAAGTCGGCCTCGGTGGTGCGCGGCTTCCGCGCCGTCTACCTCGGCCTGTTTTTCAACTGCTTTATCATGGGCATGGTCACGTTGGCGGCGTGCAAAATCGCCAACATCCTCTTCGGCCTCGCGCCCTGGCAGACCATCGTCATTACCGGCGTGCTCAATGTGGCGTTCGCGGCACACTCCGGTCTCTGGGGCGTGCTCGTGATCGACATGATTCAGTTCTTCATCAAAATGACGGCCGTGTTCGCCGCGGCATGGTTTTCGTTGGTGGAAGTGGGACGCCGGCTGGCTGGTGAGCCCAGCGGATGGCTTGGTCTCAAACTGCTCACGGAACGGCTGTCCACGTTGCAGGTGGTGCAGAGCAGCGCCGCCAACGCGCAGCCGGTGATGTCGGTAAAAGACGGCACCGGGCAGCCTATTCTCGACATGCTCCCCAACTTCAGCATGTCCGAGCTGGCGCTCATGATTTTCATTCTACCGATCGCCGTAAGCTGGTGGGCGAACTGGTATCCGGGCGCCGAGCCGGGCGGCGGCTCGTACATCGCGCAGCGCATGTTGGCGTCCAAGTCGGAAAAGGACTCGCTGGGCGGCACGCTGTTCTTCAACATCGCGCACTATGTGCTGCGTCCGTGGCCGTGGATCATCACCGCGCTCTGCTCGATCATCGTGTATCCCGATCTGGCGTCGATCAAGGCCGCGTTCCCGAATGCTGACGCCTCACTGATTGGCCACGACTCAGCGTTTCCGGCCATGCTCACGTTCTTGCCGGTCGGTTTCGTGGGGCTCATGATTGGCGGGCTGCTGGCCGCGAATTCTTCCACGATTCTCACGCATCTGAACTGGGGTTCGTCGTATCTCGTGCACGATTTTTACCGTCGCTTCATCAAAAAAGGCGGCAGTGAATCGCATTACGTGAACGCGGGACGTCTCTCCACGATCGGGCTGTACATTTTTGCCGCGCTGCTCAGTCTCACCATGAGCTCCGCGCAGCAGGCGTTTCAGGTGCTGCTGTCCATTGGCGCTGGCACGGGGCTGTTGTACATGGCGCGCTGGTTCTGGTGGCGCGTGTCGGCGTGGTGCGAGATCGTGGCGATGGTGATGTCGCTGGTCACCTCGATCGCGGTGCCGTATTTCATGCCCGGCGCGGGCTTCGCGACCACCACGATTGTGCAGGTGGGCATCACCACTGTGGCGTGGCTGATGACGGCGTTCGTAGGCCCCACCACCGATCGCGCCACGCTGATCGCGTTCGTGCAGAAAGTGAAGCCGGTGGGCGCCGGATGGAGCGAGCTGCGCGCGGCGGCCGGCATCTCCGATGCCGAGGTGGCGCAGGAGAATCGCATCGGCGCCGCGTTCATGGGGTGGATTTCGGGGTGCGTGGTGATCTGGTCGTCGTTGTTTGCGATCGGCAACTTTTTGTACGCCTCGGGCGATCCGTCACGGTTGAGGACGGCGTGGCTTCTGACGGCGGTGCTGGCCGTGAGTGGCTTCGTGCTGCTGCGCGTCACGCAGCAATTGTGGACCGACAGCACGGCGTCGCAGGCGCGGGAAGATGCGCGAGTGGGGCGGGGGTAGTCGGGGTGTGAGCGAGCGCCGGACGGCGTTTCTCGCGCGAGTTGATGGGGTTGCGCGCGTGAGGGTCCAGCGGGAACGTACAGAGTGTACCGGCCGCGGAAGCAACATTCCCCCCGCCACCACCAAGCATCGGAGGCGACATGAAACGCGTCACTGGCATCGGCGGCATCTTCTTTCAGGCGAAAGACGCTCCATCACTGCAGGCTTGGTACAAGCGGCATTTGGGAATCGATGTCCAAGTCTGGGGTGGTGCTGCCTTCAGTTGGACCGACGCCGAGGGCAAGCCCGCGGCAGGCACCACCGCCTGGCTCATCGCTCCGCAAGAGAGTAAGCAGTTTGCGCCGAGCACGGCTCCCTTCATGGTCAACTACCGAGTGGAAGACGTCCACGCCTTGGTCAAGGCCTTGACGGAAGAAGGCTGCAATGTGCTCGAGAAGATTGACGAATCGGAGTATGGGAAGTTTGCCTGGGTCATTGATCCAGAGGGAAACAAGGTCGAGCTCTGGCAGCCGCCTCCAGGCCAATAGGCGAGGCACGCTCGCCATGCGCTCGCCCATGCTGCAATTCCCGTCGCACCGAAGGCACCCAACGCCGAGCGCACGGTGACGCGCGCCGCGCGCTTCGCCGCGGGCGCGTAAGTGGTGCTCCTGCTGATGGTGCTCGCCGTGCGGCTCGCGGTGGCGGCTTCGTAGAGCTGCCCGGTGCGCTGGATCGCAAGATGCCACGCGCCTCGCGGCAATGGGGTTGGTGCTGGGTGTGCCCCGCCGCGCGGGAGTACTGGCACGCTGAGAGCAACACACGGCGCACGTACCATATCCACCCCACGGTGGCGCAGCGCGCTCGTGAGCACGACGGCAGGAGCGCCGACATTGCCCAGCGCGTCGGATGTCATACGTTCCGGCATTGCTTTGCTACTCACCTACTGGAGTCTGGCGCCGACATCCGGACCGTGCAGGAGTTGCTGGGGCACAAGGACGTGAAGGCGACGATGGCGAAGTGGTTGTGCCGTGGTGGGTTGCGGAGTTGTGTGTTGGATGGCACTCTCTTGAGCTGCTGCGCAGAGTTGCCTGGATAACGTCCGCTACGCAGGCATTCCCCGCAGGCAAATGAGCGTTCGGCATGCAAGCGCATGAGTGCGCACAAACGAGGTACTGACCCAGCGGTGGCGCTCGGCGGACTTTCGGTACGCCTGCAGCAAATCGGTCGGTGCGATCATGCCCGAGTCCAAGTAGATTCCCGTGATCCCTCCTTCCGAGGTTGTGTATGGCCGTCGAACTCACTGCGGTATATCAAGAAGTGCCCGAGGGGTTCATCGCGTTTGTCGAAGAGCTGCCAGGCACGAACACGCAAGGCGCGACCCTCGACGAGGCGCGAGCCAACTTGCGCGAGGCCGTGGTGCTCGTGATGGAGGCCAATCGCGCCATGGCCGAAGAAGATCTTGCGGGCGCCGCCGTGATTCGCGAACCCCTCCGCCTCAGCGCGTGAAGCGCGTCGATCTCGTGCGCCATGTCGAGGCGCACTCGGATTGCTCGCTACGCTCGCGTTTGATTCGATGCGCTCGTAGTTGAACGCTAAGCGTCAGGCGGCACGACCGATGTGAATCCGATGGTACTCACGGCACGGCGCCGTTCGACCCCCACCGAGGTGCGGCCTCCAGCGATGCCACGCCGTATCAACACCATCATGGGAGGCGTATCAAGCCATCGAGGGTTTCGACGGCAGCGGGCCCATAGCGCTTGATCCGGTCTCGCGCCGCAATCACCGTCGGGTGATCGCTGTAGCGGTCGCCCTCGCCCAACGGGTTGAGACGCGACCGCTTCGCCCAGGTTGCGAGCGCGGGGTGCGCCGCACGACTGCGCGCATTGGCCGTGCCGGCCAGAAAGGCGGTGACGTAGTCGCCGTTCGAGTCCCAATAGGAGATGGGTGGAAACAATCGGTTCTTCTCGTCGTCCTCCTCCACCAAGGCCTCGGCGACGCCCAGCATGGCAAATTGGAAGCACGCAAATCCCCACATGTACGGCTGCACCGTGATCCGACCCGGCTCAAACATCGGACGCACGGGCCGCCGGGGAAGCCCTCGGGCCGCACAGTGGATGTGTAGTGTGCGCGCGTCCGTTGTCACCTGCCTCCGATCGAGCGTAATCGTATCGAGACCGATCGTCTGCACGTGGCCGAGCCGGATCACGTGCTCGATTTGACGGACCAGCGCCAGCTCAGCCTCGCCGATGATAGCGCCGCGACACATCGTCGGCGTGACCGTCGTGTCGACCCGCAGCACAAAGCGCTCCGCTTCCAGGCGCGCAAACAGGTCAGGAAGGGAGGTAGCGTGCGCCATCGCCATCCACTTGGATGGCCAGGCCGCGATACATCTCGGGCAACTGGGTCTGGGGCTGGTAAAACCGGCGATTCAGCCACCAGCCTTCGCGGGGTTTGATCCAGCGAATGGATCCGGGGTCCACGCCTTGCTCAAGCAGCCAGATATACGTGTCGATCGCCGTCTTTCCGGCGCCGATCACGACAAAGTCATCCGCTCGCTGGTCGAGGCGCGTGATCGCGCCCGCCGGAACACAACGGACTCCGTCGGCTACGGCGAACGGCGGCGCACTGGTGGCCGGGATCTCTCCCTCCACATAGGTCGTATCAATGATCTTGCGCGTGACGTAAAGCTCCCAACTCGCCCCGGTGAGCCGGGCGGCCACACGCCGGTCGCCGAGGTAGTCGCAATTGGGGAAATACCGAACACGCCCGCTGGCGAGGAAGCGGCGCTCCATGACCCGTCCAAAGTAGGATCGAATGTCGTCCGCCGTGGCGAGCTCGTAGTACCCAGCATTCCACCCGGTGTCGTCGATCGCATCCTCGCCGAGCGGCGTCGAATCCACACCATAAAAAGCCGAGGGCTGATGCAGACGCACATACGGGTAGGCATCGATCCAGTGTCCACCCGGTGCGTGACGACGGTCGACGATCGTAACCGTGGCGTCACTGTGGCGAAGTAGCGCATCGGTGATCGCCATGCCGGCTGCGCCCGCGCCAATGACTTGATCGCTTGCCGGGACGTTGGGGTACGCTCTGGGTCCGAAGCGTCCGGAGCCAAGGATCGCCAGACCACGTTCGGCGGCCAGCGCACGGAAGCGGGCGCCGAGGTCTTGCAGGAGCGGCTCGACCGGCGGTGGCGCGCCGAACGGTGTGCCGACGGCAAATCCACGAGTGTCGGGTCCGCCGAGCGCCAGCAAGATGCCGCGTACATGGTGCACATTCGCCGGGAGGTGCAGCGCGAAGTCGCCAAACTGAATGTTGGTTGCCTCCGATGCCGGCGCGGCATGGACCGCAGGGGATGTCGTGTCCGGTACCGTGATGTCGCCGCATGCCCCGAGCGCCGCCGTGCAGAGGACCGTCACAACGAGTCGGCTGGGTAAGAACGTCCACATGGCAGAACCTCCGAGGTGCGAGTGACAGCCGTCGGTATGCGGCTTCAACTCTTCTTTCGGAATTTCTGGCCAAACCGGCTCATGGCCGCAGTATCGGTGAGGTTTCGGTCACCGCCGCAATCCTGACGCGGCCGAAACATGAATACACAGTCGGCATGCGCCGCCGCGATCAGCTCCTCGGGGTTGGTGCTGCTCCGCGCGATGCACCCCGTACCGGGACGGTGACGCGGGGGGCCGTCCGCGCGTCCTCGGGACAAGCTGGCTGCGGCCCCCCCAATTCAACGTCCGACGCTGATCGACCGAGACTCGCCTCTATGACCCAGTCCTCAATGCTCCACCGCCAGCTGACCCTCGCACTGGCCGCCGTCACGCTCGTCGCTTGCGCCCCCGGCGGAGACGGGGCGCGCCCGGTCGGCGAGGCCACGGTCCTTACCATCGCGACGGCTGCCGACGCCGATGCCCTGCTGCCCCCGCTCGTGACCACGACGCAGGGCAAGCAGGTGGTGGACCTGCTGTTCGACCACCTGGCTGAGGCACGAGAACCGATCACGACCATTGGCGACGGTGGCTTCGGCCCCCAGTTGGCGCAGCGCTGGACATGGGCCCCGGACTCCCTCTCGATCGCCTTCGTCCTCGACCCGCGAGCCCGCTGGCACGACGGCACCCCGGTACGGGCTGCCGACGTGGCGTTTTCGTACGCGCTGTACACCGACCCCGCCGTCGGCTCGATCCACGCCGGCGGGCTGGCGGGAATCGACTCGGTCACGGTGCGCGACTCGCTGACCGCGGTGGTGTGGTGGGCGCACCGGCACCCGGAGCAGTTCTTCCAGGTCGCGTACAACCTCGCCATCCTGCCGCGCCACCTCCTGGCGGCGGTCCCGCGGGACTCGCTGCTGGCGTCGCCGTTCGCGAGCCGGCCGGTGGGATCGGGGCGCTACCGGTTCGTGCAGTGGAACCGGCAGCGCGATCTGCTGCTCGAGGCCGACTCGGCCAACTACCGGGGCGCTCCGTCGGCGGGACGGGTGGTGTGGGTAGTGGCGCCCGACCCGACGGCGGCTTGGCTGCGGGTCCTTTCCGGCGAGGCCGACGTGCTGGAGACGCTACGGGGCGACGCGTACACCGAAGCGCGCCGGTCGTCGACGGTGCGAGCAGTGGAGTACCCGTCGCTCGACTATGCGTACCTGCTGTTCAACCAGCGGCGCACCATCGCCGGCACGCCGCGGCTCTTCGCCGACCGGGCGCTCCGCCTGGCGCTCTCGCAGGCGGTAGACCGGGCGGCCGTGGTCGCAAACGCGCTCGATTCCCTCGGCTATGTCGCGCGCGGCCCCTTCACGCGCGAGACCGAGGGCGTGGACGCGACCATCGAGCCGCCGGCATTCGACAGTGCCGCCGGGGCTCGGGCGCTCGACGCGCTCGGCTGGGTGCGCGACCCGGCCACCGGCGTCCGGCAGCGGGGTGGGCGTCCGTTGCGCATCGGGCTGCTGCTCCCTGGCTCCAGCGGCACACGCCGCCGCGTGGCGGTGGTGCTGCAGGCGCAGTTCCAGGC
>JANLVC010000122.1:0-67775 GCA_031363815.1 Gemmatimonadota bacterium | reverse complement strand
CTGTTCGTCGGAGGTCGCAACAACTGTTTCACCGCGGATCAACGCGAACAACACACGGATGGTCACTCGCGCGGTGACGGGTCCGCGCGCAGCGCGACAACTTGCAAATTTGTCATTGTTGTTTATCCGCGAAGATCCGTGCCAATCCGCGGTAAGGCTGTTCGTCGGAGGTCGCAACAACAGTTTCACCGCTGATCAACGCGAACAACACACGGATGATCACTCACGCGGTGACGGGTCCGCGCGCAGCGCCAATCATTCAGCAATAACGTTGTTCATGATCCGCGAAGATTCGTGCCAATCCGCGGTAAGGCTGTTCGTCGGAGGTCGCAACAACCGTTTCACCGCGGATCAACGCGAACAACACACGGATGGTCACGCGCGCGCTGACGGGTCCGTTTGCAGCGCGACACCTTCAAAAATTGTCGTTGTCGGGTATCCGCGAAGATTCGTGCCAATCGGCGGTAAGGCTGTTCGTCGGAGGTCGCAACAACTGTTTTACCGCGGATCAACGCGAACAACACACGGATGGCCACTCGCGCGGTGACGGGTCCGTTTGCAGCGCGACACCTTCACAAAAGTTGTTGTTGTGGCGTATCCGCGAAGATCCGTGCCAATCCGCGGTAAGGCTGTTCGTCGGAGGTCGCAACAACTGTTTCACCGCGGATCAACGCGAACAACACACGGATGGTCACTCGCGCGGTGACGGGTCCGCGCGCAGCGCGACACCTTGAAAAGTTGTCGTTGTAGTGTATCCGCGAAGATCCGTGGCAATCCGCGGTAAGGCTGTTCGTCGGAGGTCGCAACAACCGTTTCACCGCGGATCAACGCGAACAACACACGGATGGCCACTCGCGCGGTGACGCGACCGTTCGCAGCGCGACACCTTCAAAAGTTGTCGTTGTGGCGTATCCGCGAAGATTCGTGCCAATCCGCGGTAAGGTTGTTCGTCGGAGGTCGCAACAACGGTTTCACCGCGGATTAACGCGAACAACACGCGGATGGTCACTCGCGCGGTGACGCGACCGTTTGCAGCGCGACACCTTCAAAAGTTATCCTTGTTGCGTATCCGCGAAGAGTCGTGGAAATCCGCGGTAAGGCTGTTCGTCGGAGGTCGCAACAACCGTTTCACCGCGGATCAACGCGAACAACACGCGGATGGTCACTCGCGCGGTGACGCGACCGTTCGCAGCGCGACACCTTCACAAAAGTTGTTGTTGTGGCGTATCCGCGAATATTCGTGCCAATCCGCGGTAAGGTTGTTCGTCGGAGGTCGCAGAACACTGATTCGCCCCGGCTCTACGCAAACAATCACGCCTTGACGCGGCTTCTTATTCGCGGCCTGACCGCGGCGTATCGGGATACGTCACGCGATTCAGCGTGCCGCGACCGCGATCACCAACCCAAATGCCGTTCTTGCCGTCCACCTTCACCAACGTTGCAAAGGGCAGGTCGCGTGAAACGCCAAGAACCGTCGGTGCGGGGTTAAGTGCGATACGAACTAAACCGTCGGTGCCGCCGGCCACCAACAGCGTGCCGTTATAAAATGCGAGATCGTAAGCAAAGCGGGGTTCGCTTTGCAGGCGCACTGGGGCGATGACGCCGCCACCACTATCTACGCGCCGCCATGCCATCACACCGGCTTCTCCCAACGCCAACGCCACCCAATCCTTCGAAGCGGCAATGGCGCGCACGCCACCATCGGTAGGAATGCGCTCAGCGACGCGCATGCTGAGGCGCACGCCGGTGATGGCGGATGCCGTGGCGTCAGCATTCCAATCGACGCGCAGCAAAGCCGAGTCGGTGCCCACCCACCACGACTTGGTAACCTCGTCGTACGCCGCACTGATGGCAGTCGTTCCGATATGCATCGAGTCGCGGACGGTGACGCCAGCGCGCTGTCGCTCGACGATCACCGCGGCGCCGCGCGCGGCCAGCCATCCGTCGCCACCCACGGCGATCGCCGTCATCGCACCGTCCAGTATGCGCGACGCGGCGCCGGCCATCGTGCTGATGCCGTACAACGCCACGTCGCTGGCCAATAGCAGGCGTTCGTTGCCCGGAAGGAGTGCCACATCGCGCAGTCCGCGCAATCCAATGCCCCGACGACGCAGCGCGCGCGGCTTGGCTTCGGCCGCGAAGAGCGACACACCACTGTCGGAGGCGATCGCGATCAGCGTATCGCGCAGCGCCATCGCCTGCGGCATTGCCGGCAACAGTGCGGACTCGAGGCCGACGCGGTCTCGTACGCCTACCCGCGGCCGTTCTGCCCGGCGCTGCGCATCGATCTCACGCGCCAGAAATAATCCGGTGAGTGCGCCACTGACGCTCAAGTACGGCATGGCACACCCCCACGGATCGCACGACGGCGGGATTCGCTTGTCGACAACGGTCGAATAGCCCGCGGCAAGCACGGCTCCTACCAAGCTTCCGACCACCGTGTATTTCAGGCGTCGTGCCGGCGATCCCGTCTCGGCTTCGTTGGCGCGTTGCGCGAGCACGGGCGGCGCCGTGACCCCCATGAGCGAGAGGGCGGCGCAGACCGAGATGACGCGCGAGACGACGCGCGAGACGACGCGCGAGACGATGCGTTTGGGCAAACCTGTCATTTCCCGGATTCTCCAACGGAGTCGATAGTGAACTCGCGCGAAACCTGTGCGCGCCGATCGCTTCCCACTTCGCGTACCAGCACGTCGAGCCGATAGCGGCCGCTCGGTGCCGTGCCCATGCCGATCGAGGTCAGCAGCGGTAAACGGTCGCGTCCCTCAAGGCGTTCCGTTCGGTTGAAACGCATCCCGAGTTGTTTGTCGCCTTCCGGCGTGAGGCCCACGACGTCCGCCACATTTCCCAGCCATCGTTCAATCGTCGGACCCGAGCGGCTGATTTCGAGCAGTGTGACGGCGAGGGTGATCTCGACCTGCACGTCGCCCTGCGCATTCGGACGGAGCCCATACGCTTCGACGTACAGCGAGAACGTATCACGCGGAGCGATGCGGGTGCCGAATAACGGACGAACGCCGGCATCGGCCAGCGACTTGAGCGCGCGGCCTATCGCCCCCGGCGTGCGCGCACCGAGCAATACGTCGCTGAGCAGAAAAGCCGTATCCGGAACGGCCGGTAACATCAAGGTGACGCTGGCACGGGCCGCGGCCGATTGCACGCCGGCGTCGACCACTTCGATGCGCACACGGTGATCACCCACCGGCAGCGTATCGAGCCGCTGATACTCAATCAGCCCCGTTGCCGGAAGCGCGACCGTGACCTGCTGCGAGTCCACCAGACGGAATCGATCGGGCGAGCCCCGGAATGACCGGATCGCGAGTATACCGCGGTCGATCTCCACCCGGTCATAGAAGCGCGCCGGCCGTGCGGCGGCCGCCGTCACCACGTGGTACTCGCGGGCGCTACGACCGCGAAAACGTGCCACCTGTACACTCATAGAGTCGACGCGCGTTCTCGCCACCATGTCATCGAGTCGGAACGGCTCATCGTTGCGCCGCTGATCTGCGACGTCTCGGAAATCGCCGGCAAAGCTGGCCATGTTCATCGCGGGCGGCCCCGAAAACACAAACTCCAGCTCGAGTGCGGGATAGGAGAACACCGTCACGACGCGACCGGTGACATCACGCGCGGAAATGTCATTGACCGGCGGCAGCAGAACTTCCACCGGCGGCTCTCCATACCGGATCACCACGACGCCGCGATCAGTGCGCCACCCACGCACGCCTTGTTCGGCATCGTCGTAGCGCAGCATGCTGATCGCAACGCGGGAGAAATACTCGACCTGCGCTTCATTCTCCGGTGTGGAGAGCAACGGATCGGCGGCCTCCCAGAACGAGCGCACCGTCGCCTCGCGCGAGACGTCGGTCAAACCGGCAACGCGCACACTGTCGCCGGGACGGAGCAGGCGGGAAATATCGAGCAGGTCGCCGCGCTCAGCGGCCGACAAACGCGCGAGTCCTGCCGTGAAGGCGCGTTGCGCGTCGGATAGCAGATGCAATCGCGCGGCCGCCAGACCATCGGCGAACGCGATCGAGGCCACCGACGCCACATCGGCCTCGGCGGGGATCGGATGCGGATGCTGCGCCGCGTACGCCGGTGTCAGAAACGGCGCCGCCACGGCCCGTATTTCCGGGAAACGCTGGTCGTCGTACAACAGACCAAGCAATCCCACGGCGCTCGCGACATGCTGCGGACTCACGGACAACGCCAACCGGTACAGTCGATCCGCCTCCGCCCGATCGACGCCACCGGCATTCTCGATGGGGCGAATCTGATGCTCGAGGAACTCGCGCACATAGTGCAGTCGATTCCGCGCGGCGTACGGATCGAAGAAGATGTTCGCGATATAGACGTGGCGCTTTCGCGTGGTGCGATAGCGTCGTTCAAACAGCCGACCGAACTCACTGGCCGACTCGGCGATCATTGCGCTGTCGGCGGCCGCGAGCGCCACGTTCACCGCCCGGCCGAGCAGGCGCTCGGCGTCAGCCCGCAGTAGCGGCGTGCGGAGCCGTAGTCGCGCCAGCTCGAGCAGAAAGCGCGCCTCGCGGGGCGCGAGGTCAGCACCCCGATTGAGCAATCGCCAGGCGAGCACCTGCCGTGGCGTGTTGTTGAAGCCGAGTGAGGTCGTGCGCGTGAGCAGGCGGCCGCGATAGTAGAGCGCCTCGAGATTTCGGGGTGCACGGTCGGTGGCCTGCTCCAGCACTTCGAGCGCCTCGGCGGTATCGCCCTTGGCCACGAGAAAGAGGCCTCGCTGAATCAGTGAGTCAATCTCGGCCGCCGGCGCGGATGGCCGGGACTGCGCCCGCACCGGCGCGAACAGCGGGCTCAGGGCGGTCGTCGCGAGGGCGATCGCCCAGAGGGCGTTCCGGGAGGCGAATCGCCTCCTGATGCACCATCGCGTGGACCAAAGTCGAGCCGGCGTGGTAAAAGGCGCGAGACGCGTCACGGAGTGGTCGAGCAGATCGGATTCACGTGAGAGAATCTGTGGGCGGTCACCCGCGTAGTGAACTGCAGAACACGCGTTCGTCCCGGCTTCCTGTGGCGCACAACGGTGGGCCGGCGTTGATTTCCGCCGATTCTTTTTTCTGACCTCGCTGTACCCCGGAGCCTGATCGATGATGACCTTGCGTACGACCGTGGCCTTCACGCTTGGCGCCCTCGTGGCCGCCGCCACCGTGACCGAACGCGCTAACGCGCAGGCGTCCAACTATCCCTCGATGCAGGTGCCCACCGCCTCAACGCGTGATTACACCGCCGCGGTGTCCAGTGGCGCGGGAACGACCGCGTTGTTCCAGTGGCGTGAAGGGTGGGCCCCCCGTCGTCACTGGCAACTCGACGCCGGCCTGATCGATCGGAAGGGCAGTGACAACCTGTCGGTGTTCGTGGGTGGCGGCATCGGACAGGAGATTGCGCGGGCCAACGGCGATCAGCCGCTCGACCTGCTCTTCACGGCGGGTGCCGGTGCGGCGTTCGGGGGCGGCTACACGCTCGTTCGCATTCCGGTGGGCGTGAGCCTCGGACACACGTTTGATCTTGAGCAAGGCATGGCGATCACCCCGTATGTGCATCCGCGCGCGTCGGTTGACGTGGCCAGCAGCGGCGGTCGCAACAACGGTAGCCGGTCGGAGGTCAGCCTCAATTTCGATCTGGGCGTCAACTTTCAGGTGAATTCGCAGTTTGCCGTGCGCGCGGCCGCCGCCTTTACCGGTTCGGAACTCGCCGGCGCGCAGGACACCTTCGCCATCGGCTTCAACTGGACGCCGGCCCCGTTGGCGCGCCGCTGAACAAACAGCACGCAATCGGCCATGGGCAATTGACGATTACTGTATGACAGGCTAAAGCCACGACGCCGTCAGCAACCACAAAAAAGAGAGCGCCCGATCGAATCCATCCGATCGGGCGCGTTTGTTTGCCTCAAAGTTTTGCTCGGTCCCATGCGTTGTGGTACGGCATTGCCGACCTGTGACGCCAATGGTACTATTGCGGTTCTATAGGCAGGCCTAAGCGGAGTGAGCGGGAGTTCCGTCCCGCTTGCACTCGCTTTGTCCCATCTTTTCAGTTTCACATGTGCAATCTCGACATCTGCCCAGGCAATCGATTCGGCTGCGCGCCTTAGGGTGCAGCGGCGGTTCGTACCCGGGTTATCGGTTGGTGTTCCCCGGCGCGTACGCGACCGGCTGCAGTACCTCGATCGACTGTCCTCCGCGGAGGTCGTTGGTCGAGTCAGTGGGCCAACGGGATCTCCACTCCCGCTGGTGAGTTTCCTCTCCCCCGTATCCGGCACACGAGCGCCGAGGGCTGAGCATGTCGAGAATGATCCGCTGGATGTTCCACGTTCCGATCGCGATGGCTTTGCTGGTGCTGCCACTGGCCGTACAGGCGCAGGGCCCCGCAATACTTACCGGCACCGTCAAGAGCGAGTTCGGTGATCCCATCGAAAACGCCAACGTCTATATCGTTGAGCTCGCCATATCGGTGGGCACCAACGCGGCTGGCCGCTTCACCATGACGATCCCCGCCGAGCGTGTGCGGGGGCAGGCGTTTCAGCTTCGGGCGCGGGCGATCGGCTATAAGGCTGGCGCCACGCCCATTACGCTCAAAGCGGGTCCGCAAACGTTCGACTACACCCTGGCGAAGGACATCAATCGCCTGCAGGAAGTCGTCACCACTGGCGTGACCGCGGGCACGGAGCAGAAAAAGCTCGCGTTCTCCGTGGCGCAGGTCAGCGAGAAGGATATGCCCGTTCCGGGTTCCAATCCGCTGTCGCAGCTGCAGGGTAAGGTGGCCGGCGCCAACATCGTGTCGGCCTCTGGTCGTCCGGGTACGGCGCCCGCGATCATTCTCCGTGGCCCCCAGTCGATCAACGCGACGGGCCGTGGTCAGGACCCGATGTACATCATTGACGGGGTCGTCTCGCAGGGTGGCCTGCAGGATATCAACCCACAGGACATCGAGAACATCGAAGTCGTGAAGGGTGCCGCTGCCTCGTCGCTGTACGGCTCGCGCGCCGGTAACGGCGTCATCCAGATCACGACGCGCTCGGGCAAGAACCAGAGCGAGGGCGTGAAGTTCCGCGCCAACGTGGAATACGGTGCGTCGGATATTGAGAGCGAGTACCAGTATCCCAGCACGCACTTCATGTTGATGAACGAGAACGCGTCGCGCTTCTGCGTGGCCGTGGCCGGTGCCGCGGATTGTTCGCGCACAGTGGATATCTATCAGGAAGCGTATCGCATCAATAACGACGGTGGAGATTTCGCGCTGCCGGCGGCCACCTTCACCAACGATGGCGGCATTGCCCGCAACCCGGGTGGCTTGCTGTCTCGTACGCTGTACCAGGTGAACGAGTTCCCCAAAGTATACAACCCCATTGGGCAGTTCCTCACGAATGGTCAGGTGATCAACTCGACGCTCGACGCCACGGGTCGCGTGGGACGCACCAACTTCTTCGCCTCCGTGAATCAGCTGCGCCAGGAAGGCTCGGTGAAACTGCTTCCGGGGTACACGCGCAACTCGATGCGCCTGAACGTGGACCAGCAGTTGGGCGGCAACGTGAACTTCTCGTTGCGCTCGAACTACACCACCGCGCTTGACTACGACAACACCGTCGGCTGGTTCGGCCTCACGCGTATGCCGGCCTTCGTCGATCTGTTTGCCAAGGACTCCAAGGGGCGGCTGTACATCCGGTCGAGTCCGAATGCTCAGGGCCTTGGCAACTTGAACCCGGCGTATAACGCGGAGAATTTCCAGCCGCTCAATCGCATCGACCGGTTCGTGGGGAATGCCACGGCGCGCTGGACGCCACTCAGCTGGCTTGATGGCGAATTCAACTTCGGCTACGACGCGCGCAATAATTTCCGGGAGTCGCAGCAGGATCGCGGGTATCGCACCTCGTCGCTGAGTCCCACGAATCTCGGGCAGAATCGACGCAGCGCTGGGCGTGCGTATTCGCTGAATGCGTCCGGCAATGTCTCGGCCCGGAAGAACTGGTTCGACGAGAGCCTGACGACCCGTCTCACCCTGCGCTACTTGTACGAAACGCAGAATGATATTACGCAGTCCACAGGCGGTAACAACATTGCGGTGCCGGGACTGCGCGACCCCGATGCCACGATTCAGGAGTTCTTTACCTCGGGCTCCAACGAAACCGTTCGTCAGCTCGGGTTCTTCACGAATCTCGACCTCGACTACAAGGGTCGTTACATCGTGGGTGCCCTCGTTCGCCGAGATGCGGCCTCATTGTTCGGAGCCGCGAACCGCTGGCAAACATATGGTCGCGCGTCGTTCGCGTGGCGCTTGTCCGACGAGCCGTGGTTCAACCTGAATCAGATTTCGGACCTCAAGTTCCGGTATTCTGTCGGGCAGGCCGGCAATCGTCCGAACTTCTCCGCGCAGTACGAGACGTTCACGATCGGCGCCGGTGGTGCACTCAATCCGAATCAGTTGGGCAACAAGAACCTGCGCCCGGAAGTGTCCACCGAGAAGGAAGTGGGCATGGACCTCGAGCTGTTCAGCAAGTACGGCGTCACGATCACGCACTCCAACAATGTGATCAACGACCAGCTGTTGCAGCCGCCACCGCCGGCGGCCGCGGGCTTTGCCAGCCAATGGACGAACGGCGGTCAGCTCACCAACAACACGATCGAAGTGTCACTCAACGTGCCGCTCGTGGCCTCGCGTCACGTGGATTACTCGGTGCGCTTGAACTTCGACCGCACCACGTCGGTCATTACGCGCCTGGATATTCCCGAGTACTTCCAGAATGCCGCGAACCAGCAGGGCTCGGAAACGATGTTCAAGATCGTGCAGGGCGGCAATATGGGGCAGATTTATGGCCGCAAGTTCGTCAAGGCATGCGGCCAGCTTCCGGCCGACTTCCAGAGCCGTTGTGGCACGGGCCTCGATTTTCAAACCAATCGTGACGGGTTCGTGGTGTACGTGGGACAGGGGAACACCTTGGCCGACGGCATCACCAAGAACTTGTGGATGACGCGGTTGCCGTCGACCCAAGCGCCGTGGAAGGGCGGCACCACCGCCGACCCGCTCAACTGGGGCTTCCCCATCCTCGAGCGCGACGCCAACGGAACCGTGCCCGTGTTGCCCGTGGGCAACGCGATCCCGGCGTTCCGCTGGTCGATGGCGCAGAACTTCCGCTACAAGCGGGTAACGGCCTATGGCTTGCTCGACGCGACGGTGGGCAAGGATGTGTGGAACATCGCGCGGCAGTGGTCGTACGGCGACTTCCAGCACGCGGATGCCGACCAGGCCGGCCGCTCGGTGGCTGACGCCAAGCCGATCGGCTACTACTTCCGTGCGGTATCAACCGGCGGAATCGGTGGGTTGTATGACGTGCTCGCGCCCAACAACAACACCGTGGAAGACGCCAGCTTCGTGAAGCTCCGTGAACTCTCGTTGGGATACCGTGTGGGTCCGATCGGGGGCGTGGGCAATTGGAACCTTGCGCTCATCGGCCGCAACCTCATGACGTTCACCAAGTACAAGGGCTTCGACCCCGAAGTCGGTCTTGCCGGCGGATCGCTGGGCTCCGGTGTGCTCAATGCCATTGATGCCTACACCTTCCCCAACCTCCGCACCTTCACGTTCTCGCTCAGCACGAGCTTCTGACCCTGACGTGGGTGGCGCGCTTGGGATTTCCGATGCGCGCCGTTCACAGCCTCTTGAGGAATTTCGATGCGTAAGCACGTTTCGCAGTACATCGCGGGCAGTGGAGTGCTGCTGGGGCTCATGGCCTGCAGCGGCGACTCACTGAACGTCGTGAATATCAACAACCCCGACGTGGCGCGTGCGTACGCCACACCGGCCGGCGTGGAGGCCGTTGTCGCGGGCTTGGGTGTGCAGCTCAACAACCCGCAGCGCGCCACGGAATCGGTCAATACGCAAGCCAAGATCTTCGCCGGTGAGAATATTGCCTCGGTCGCCAACTTCGGCATGGCGGCGCGGTCGCAGATCCCTCGGTCGCTGATTGCGAATGAGCTGGGGAACGACAACCAAGGGGGCAATCTCGCCAACTTCAATTCGTTCTCTCGCGTGGCGCGAACGGGCGCCAACGCGGTCGCGGCGATCAATCGCTTAGCTACTTCGGGGCAGACCATCGGAAGCCCAGCGCAGGATGCGCGAGCGAGGGCATTCGCATTCTTCATCATTGGGCAGGCCCTCGGCAATCTCGCCTTGGCCTACGACTCGGCCGCGATCGTCACGCCGGCCACGCCGACTGATGAAATACCGGGTTTGTCCACTGCCGCCGCCGTCGCGACCGCTGCGCTACAGATGTTAGACTCGGCCATTGCCGTGGCCACCAGTGCGGCTGCTACGAACGGTGCCAACGGATTCCCGCTGCCGACCACGTGGATCAGCGGCGTTTCCCTCACGCGCGACAATTTTGTGCGCCTCACCCGTTCGTTCAAGGCCCGCCTTCGCGCCGGAGTGCCTCGCACGCCCGCCGGTCGTGCGGCCGTGGATTGGAACGCGGTGATCGCTGATGCGACCAACGGCATCACGGCCACTCATGAGCTCTCGTTGGGTGGCACCACGGGATGGACGGCGGCGTATGATTTCAACCAGATGTATGTTGTTGGTGGGTGGCACGCCTTACCGTATTTCTACTTCGGTATGGCCGACGTGTCGGGCGCCTATGATGCGTGGTTAACGCAGCCGGTGAACTCCCGCCGCAACTTCACGGTGGTCACACCGGATCGCCGCTGGCCCGCGGGCGCCACGCGCGCGGCACAGCAGGCCACGGCCCCGAGCCCGGCCACGCTCCCCGGCGTGTACATGCGGAATCGCCCA
The DNA here is from genome assembly GCA_031363815.1 of Gemmatimonadota bacterium. Taxonomy (GTDB): domain Bacteria; phylum Gemmatimonadota; class Gemmatimonadetes; order Gemmatimonadales; family Gemmatimonadaceae; genus Gemmatimonas. The sequence continues at coordinate 56,966 of JANLVC010000122.1, read as the reverse complement.
ACTGGTGAAGACATCCCGCTCGTCGGCCCCGGCGATTCACAGTACGATCACCGTCGCTACGGCGTGCAGTACCTCGCGGGCGCGATCGGGAACTACGTGGACATGTCCAAGACGGAAATGGACATGCTTGCCGCAGAAGGATACATCCGCACTGGCAACCTTCCCGCGGCGATTGCGCTCGTAAACGTGACGCGGGTTCGGAATGGTCTTGATCCGATCGGGACGGTCGCGAGCGCCACGGTACCCTACTCGTCCAATCTCGCGACTTGCGTCCCTCGTATCCCGCAGGCGCCCTCCTTTACCGTCACCGCCTGCGGAAGTCTGTTGGAAGCGATGAAGTACGAGAAGCGGATGGAGACAGCCTTCACGGGCTACTTCATCATGTTCTCGGACAATCGCGGGTGGGGCGACTTGGTCTCCGGCACGCCGCTGGAATGGCCCGTCCCATACCAAGAGATGCAGGCGCGTCAAAAGCCCTACTACAACGGAACAAACCGCGCCACGACGAGCACGTACGGCTACTGATGCACGAGCGTCGGGCGCCCTTGACGAAGCGGTTCAGCGGTGCGCCGCTGAATCGCGTCCTCAGTAGCCTCTGTGCCGTCGCGTTGGCGCTACAGGTCGGCTGTTACTCGTATCTCCCGGTGCAGTCCACCGCACCGGTACCCGCTCAAGAGGTTGGCATCGTGATAAACGACCGTGGGCGACTGCTGCTCGGCGATCGTGTCGGCGCCAGTGTGGATCGTATCGACGGCCGAGTGATCAGCCGGCAGAACGGTTCCCTTGTGCTGGATGTCTATCGTGTGACTGATCTGCGTGGGACCACGGCCACGTGGACGGGTGAACGAGTCACCATTCCTGAGGAAGCGGTGCTCGGCTATCGCGCACGACGCTTGTCGAAGTTCAAAACGCTGGCTTTGGTGGGGGCGATCGCTTTTGCCATCTTCACCACGCTCGGGAATACGCTCAATCTCTTCGGAGACGCGGCGAATCCTCCCACACCAGATCCTCCGATTTCATCCTGAGTCACCGCGCGCTACGGCGCGATGACATCGTTCGTTCGGTCCCATTTCGCTTCTTCCCGGAGTTCTAGCCACATGCGGCTCTCCCGAATTTTCCTTCTTGGCGTAGCAGTATCAGCGATGGTCGGCTGCAGTGAGCCCAGCAATGAGCCCACCACGCCGAACACGCCGCCGCTGGCGTTCGTGCGCTACATCAACGCCGTACCCGATACGTTGAACACCACGCTTCGGTTCATCGATCAGGTCGCGTACTCACCGATGTCGTTCGCCAATGTCGCGTTTCGCGGATTGGGTCAGGGCAGCTACCAACCCACGGAAGCGGGATCGCGAAAGTTCCGTGTCTTTACCGCTGACGTGACGAACTACAGCACGGCCGGCAATACGCAGATCCTCGTCGACACCACGATCACCTTCGAGGCCGGCAAGTACTACACCCTGCTGCACCTCGGGTACGCCCGCGCCGGCTCCACGCCGAAGCAGCGGATCGTGACCATCACCGATGTGTTCCCCGCGCAGTCAACGGGAATCGCGCTCCGCGCGATTCATGCGGGCCTCGATATCGGAAACGTCGACATCTACGCGACGCCCACGACGACGGACGCCATCACCGGCGCTCCGCTGCTCGCGAACGTGGCGCTGAACACGGTCTCGGCGTATCTCGCCCGCGCAACGGGAGCCTTCGCGGCCCGTGTCACGGCCGTCGGCTCTACCACGGCGGTCATCAGCACAGCGGCTCCGGCCGGTATTGCGGGAAGCGCGTCGGTTGATCCCCTCGGTGGCGCCACGATCGCCGGCTCCATCATTACGGCGATCGCGTTCCCGGCTTCGCCGACGAACTCGGCCGGCGCACGGTTCACGACGCCTGGCGTCACGTACTTCGTCGACAAGCAGCCGCCGCGTACGACGCCCAACCCGTAACCATTACGGTTGTGCGTATGCACGGCACGAAGCCAACAGCGACCGCGAACGTGACGAAAGTCCCGTTCGCGGTCGCTGTGCTTTTGGCGATGCTCTGGCTGCCCGCCGCCCGCGTGCAGGCGCAGCTGTTACGCGGCTATGCTAAACTCGTCGACGACGACCGTCCGCTCGACCGGGCGCGCGTCATGGCGCTCCTGCGCGATGGCCGCGCCGTCGGCAATACCGTGACCGACGAAAACGGGCGCTTTCAGTTTCGCATCAATGCCGGTGGTCAGCCGTTCGCGATCTCCATCACGCGCATCGGCATGGAGCCGTCGCTCTCCGAAGAAATCACGCTCGGGACCACCGACACGCTCGATGTGAACTTCAGCGTCGTCGAAACCGGCATTCGCACGGATACCGTGCGCGTGAAGTCGACCCCATCGTTGAATGACATGCGGCTCGTGGAAGCGCGACGGCGCGGCTGGCGTATCTTCCCGCCGGCCGAAGTTGAGAAGCTCCGTGAACGATCGAACTCCTTCGAAGATCTCTTGCGATCGACCGGATATCCCGGGTTCGTGCTCCCCAGCCGCCGAGACGACTGTATCCGCTCTACGCGCTACAATCGGTGTCTCACGATCGTGATAGATGGCACGCCGCTCAGTGGCAGCTATCCGAACATCAACCCGCGCGATGTGTACTTCTTCGCATTGCTTGGTAAAACGGAAGCTGCGGTGCAATTCGGCGACCGCACACCTTGGGGCGCCATCGTGATCTACACACGGGCGAAAGGCGACCGGTAGCGGCGCACTCGCGCCGGAAACGCGGACTTTACCGCGAAGTTGGTTAACGTAGATCCTTTCCCCACGGCGAACGTTTTCAGGAAGGGGCCGTGAATACGAATACGGGGGAACCGCTGGGAAAAAATCGCCGCCTGGTCACGACCGACATCTCGATTCAGCACAGTGCGACCTATCCGTCGCACATCGTACTGCCGCTCGCGCCCGCGCGTCCGTAACGCAGCGATGTTGCTCACGCTCCTCGCCTACGGCATGGTTCTCGTGTTCATGACGCTGATCATGACGAAGAAGCTCTCTCCGCTCACGGCGCTGATACTGGTGCCGGTGGCCTTCGGCATCGCGGGTGGGTTCGCCCCACAGCTCGGGGAGATGATGGTCGCCGGCATCACCAAGCTGGCGCCCACCGGCGTGATGCTGATGTTCGCCATTTTGTATTTCGCGATCATGCTTGACGCCGGACTGTTCGAGCCGTTTGTGCAGCGATTGATCGCATTGGTGCACGGCGACCCGATGAAAGTCGTCGTCGGCTCGGCGGTGCTGGCGCTGCTCGTTTCACTCGACGGCGACGGCTCTACGACCTACATGATCACCACCGCCGCCATGCTTCCGCTCTTTCGGCGACTCGGTATGCGACCGCTTGTGCTGGCCTGCGTAACGATGCTGGCGTCCGGGGTCATGAATACGCTGCCGTGGGGCGGACCGACCGCGCGCGCAGCGAGCGCGCTCTCGATCGACGTGAGCACGGTGTTCGTGCCCATGATCCCCGCCCTCGTTGTCGGCGTCTGCTGGGTGTTGTATGTGTCGTATCGGCTTGGCCTGAGCGAACGCCGTCGGCTCGCCGCGGTGGGTGCGTCGTCTCCGGCCAACGAACAGGTACTGCGCGAGGAACTCGCCAATCCCGAGCGGCGTGACGACACGCTGCACCGGCGTCCCCACCGGCTTTTCGTGAATGCGGCGCTCACCGTGGCCTTGCTCGTGGCGCTCGTCGCCGCCGTGCTGCCGTTACCGGTACTCTTCATGATCGGCTTCGCCGTCGCGATGCTGCTCAACTATCCGACGATCGACGAGCAGAAGGCGTTGTTGTCGCGACATGCCGGCAATGTGCTGGCCGTGGTCGGCCTCATTTTCGCGGCCGGCATCTTCACCGGTATTCTCTCCGGCACGAAGATGGTCGACGCCATGGCCGAGAGCGTGATCCAGTTGGTGCCGCCGGTGCTCGGCCCCTATCTCGCGATCGTGACCGGTGTGCTCAGTATTCCGTTCACGTTCTTCATTTCCAACGACGCGTTCTACTTCGGTGTGCTCCCGATTCTCGCGCGAGCGGGCGAAGCGTACGGGATCACGGCCGCCGAGATGGCACGCGCGTCGTTGATCGGGCAGCCCGTGCACCTCCTGAGCCCGCTCGTGCCGTCCACCTTCCTGCTGGTCGGACTGGTGGGTGTCGATTTCGACGACCATCAACGCTACACGCTCAAGTGGGCGCTGGCGTCGGCTGCGGTGCTGCTCCTGGCGGGGCTGGTGACGCTCGTGATTCCGCTACGGGGGTAGCCGCGGTGGCTGCTGCTGGTGTGCTTGCGGAGGGCATTGCGTCGGCCGATGATCGGCTGGTTCACGCGAAGGGCGCGCTGTTCTTCGCGTGCCTTCGCAGTCTTCGCGCCCTTCGACGGATGGTCATTCGCGCGGTGACGGGTCCGTTGGCAGCGCCAATCATTCAGTCATAACGTTGTTCATGATCCGCGAATATTCGTGAAAATCCGCGGTAAAGTTGTTCGTCGAAGGTCGCAACAACTGTTTTACCGCGGCTCAACGCGAACAACACACGGATGGTCATTCGCGCGGTGACGGGTCCGTTGGCAGCGCGACACCTGCAAAAGCTGTCGTTGTTGGGTATCCGCGAATATTCGCGCCAATCCGCGGTAAGGCTGTTCGTCAGCGGTCGCAACAACTGTTTTACCGCGGATCAACGCGAACAACACCGTGAACCCACGATGACCGTCGCAACCGCCAGCCCTCCGCCAGCACACCCCCACTCCTGCCAAGCGTAGCGATTAGGTCTGCGCCCGCAGCAACCGCTGCACGAGCCGCACTGACCGCTCCGTGGCACCGAGCTCACTCTCCACGACAGCCCGTGCAGCGGCACCGGCAACAGCACGTGAGGGCGTCGCCGCCAGCCACTCCTGCAACGCCATCGCCGTTTCGCTTGCATCGTGCACCACGCGTGCGCCGCCGGCCGCCAGCAGCAGCCCCGCCTCGCGGCTCATGTCGTGGCCGGGTCCGAACAAGACCGGAACCCCGAAGGCGGCCGGCTCGATCACCGAGTGTAACCCCGCCGCGTGAAAGCCGCCGCCCACGAACGCGACATCGGCGAGCGCGTAGAGATCACCGAGCACGCCGACGCGGTCCACCACGATCACATCGCTGGCGGCCGCGGCGGGATCCGCCACGGCCTCGGCCAGCGTGGCGAACGAGACGCCCGCGGTGCGTGCTCGTTGCAAAAGCGGGGCGAGATGGGAGGGGGTCGGTTCGTGCGGTGCGATGATTAAACGCGGGCGCGTGGCGGCATCGCGGGCGACAACGCCCGTCGCGACGAGCCGCACGAATGCCTCGAGTACCACGGCTTCGTCGGCCGGCCAAGTGGAGCCCGCCACCAGCGTGGGGCGCGCACTGGCCAGCGACTGCAACATCGGTTGCCCGCGATCGACACCATGCGCGCGCGCCCACACCTGATCAAAGCGCGTGTCACCGGTGATCTCGAGCACCTCGCGGCGCACGCCGAGCTCCACGAGTCGGTTCGCGTTACTCTGGTCGATGGCTCCGACGCCCTGAAGCGCGTGGTACGCGTCGTGAAGCAGCAAGCGCGACAATGCTCCCAAACGCCCTGATCCGGCCGCTACGGTGGCACTGAGGAGCGCCACGGGGATCCCGTGCGCCGTGGCGCGTTCCACCAGCATCGGCCACACGTCGAGCTTCACGAACACCAGCACCGAGGGCCGCAGTGCATCGAGCATCGCGTCGGCTTCGCGTTGACCGTCAAAGGGCAGATAGTCGGTAATATCGGCGCCGACCGACGGTGCGAACGTCTCCGCACTGGGCGAGAAAAACGTGTAGGCGAGTTGCAGTTCGGGATGCAACGCCCGGAGTTGGTGCGCGACTGGGCGCGCTTGCAGTCCCTCACCCACCGACGGGGCATGCATCCACACCAACGGCCGGGCAGCGTCACGGACCGTGCGGCCGGCGGCACCGATTCTCTCCAGCACTCCGCGGCGCGCGGCGAACGAACGCCACACCTTCGACTCGCTGGCCGGTGCTATACGCGTGGCTATGCGCGTGGCCAAGCGGGCGGCGAGCAGTCCCGCTCCATACGCGGAGCGGACCAGCGGGTTCAGCGCGTGCTCCTCGATTTTGCCACCGCGAGCGCCGTGTCGATCGCTTTGCGGAAATCCTTGTACGGCAATGCTCCCTGCACGAGAAAGTCGCCGATCAGGAACGACGGCGTGGACTGTACCCGAGCCTGCGATGCCTGCCGCTCGTCGTTCTCGACGAGCATGCGGATCGCGTCGGATTTCCGGCACCGGGTGAACGACGGCAGGTCGAGCGACACTTCCCGGGCGATGTCCTCGAACTTCGACGTTGGATTGTCGATCGGCTGAAACGCCCGCTGCTCGCGGAACAACACGTCGGCGTATGCCCAGAACTTTTGCTGCACGGCGGCGCACATCGACGCCTCCGCCTGCGCCCGCGCGTGGCGATGAATCGAGAGCGGCAGATGGAGATAGGCCATGCGGATCTTTCCGGCGTCGATGTAGTCGCGCTTGAGATTGGCCATCGACGAGTCGTGCCACTGCTTGCAGTACGGGCACTGGAAGTCGCTGATCATCACGACCCACAGCGCATTATCCCGACCCAACAGTCGCCCGCGATCAGCGCGCTGAATCGTGATCGAGTCAGCAAGGGTGTCTCCGACGGCACCCGGAAGCGTGGCGGCTGTTGTCTGCAGCAGCGGCGACGAGGCAACCGTCGTACCGCTCGACACGGCATTCGCCGTCGACGTCGCCGTCGCCGTCGCCGTCGCAAGAGCAGTTGCGCTCGTGGCCTCGCCCGCGTCGGCCCGTCCGCACGCGGCAAGCCCGCCCGCGGCCAGCGCGCTAAGGCAGAGCGAAAGCGCGATCGTGCGGCAAGCAGAGCTGGTTCGAAGCATGAAATTCTGGATCGGGAGAGTGCCGCGAGCAGAGGGCCCGTCGAAATCTAACGAGTGCAGACCCCAGGGCACTGCCCGTGCAATGATGGACCTCCATGACACCGAATCCCTATGGTGACCGTAGGGATTGTATCTTTCACCTCGTGCGCACCTTCGTGGTTCATTCCGACAACCGTCGTCCTGCCGCCCGTCCGTTCCGGCGCGGGCGGCACCTGATGATGTGGCTCCTTGCCGCGATCGTGGCCGTAGGGGGATCGCCGGCGCGTGGGTGGAGTCAGGTCGCTGCTCCCGGTCAGCCGCTGCCGGCTCCGGTCGGCTACGTCAACGACTTCGCCAACGTCCTGAAGCCAGACGCGGCGGCGCGCATTGATGATCTCGCCAAACGCGTCAACGCGGCGACACGCGGCGAGATGGTCGTCGTCACGCTACCGAATCTTGGCGGACGTCCGGTCGAAGAAGTGTCGTTACGACTCGGGCGTGAGTGGAAGGTCGGCGCCGACGCGGCCATCGGGGATCAGGCGCGCAATGCTGGTGTGATCATCCTGCTGGTGCCCAAGGAGACATCCGACGACGGTCGCGGCTATTGCCGCATCGAGACCGGGCAGGGCACCGAAGGCTTTATCACCGACGCGATATCGGGTGCCATCTGTCGCGAGCAAGCGCCGCTCTTCCGTGCGCAGGACTACTCGGGCGCGCTCGAGCGGATTGCCATCGATGTGGCCGGACGGTATGCGGCCAACTTCGGCGTCACACTCGAAGGCGTGCCGCCGCCTCAGCAGCGTCGGCAATCGCGATCGCGAGGCATTCCGCCGTTCATGGTGGTGCTGGGCATGGTGATTTTCTTCTCGCTGCTCAGCTCATTCGGTAAACGGCGACGTAGCGGATGCGTCGGGTGTCTCCCGATTCCGATCCCCGGGCCGTCCTCGGGCGGATGGCATAGCGGGGGAGGCGGCGGGGGTGGTTTCGGTGGCGGTGGAGGCGGTGGTTTTGGTGGATTCGGCGGTGGCGGCGGATTCAGTGGTGGTGGTGGTGGCTCCAACTGGTGAACAAATCTATGGCACGGACTTCGATGTCTCTCGATGAGCTTGTCCAGCAACTGCGCCAGGTCTACGGTGACGCGCTGAAGGGAGTGGTGCTGTATGGATCGGCGGCCAGCGGTGAGCAGGTGGTTGGGCACTCCGATTTCAACGTGCTCGTGATCGTCTCGTCGATCGACGTGACGCTGATGCGTAGTCTCGCTCAGACCATGCGCGCTTGGCAGGAAGCGGGCAATCCGCCCGTCCTCGTGCTCACCGAGCACGAGTGGCTGCGCTCGGCGGACATCTTCCCAATGGAGTACGCCGATATCCTCGAGCGGCATCGCGTGTTGCACGGCACACTCGCGATCACCGAGCTGGTGGTGGATCGCGATCACCTGCGCTTGCAAACCGAACAGGAGGCGATGGGCAAACTGCTGCGGCTTCGACGTGGCGTGATGGTCGCCGGCACCGACAGCGCGCGGCAGACCGATCTGCTGCGCTCGAGCTACAGCGCGCTGCTCGTGATTTTTCGCGCCGTTTTGCGCTTGCATGGCGTGAAGCCCGAACGCGACGCCACGCGCGTGATACAGGATGTCGCCACACAGTGTGGCTTCGATCCCGCGCCGTTTACGGCGGTGATGGCACTGGTGCGCGGCACCGCGTTTTCGAACGGCCAGGCAGAATCCGTGCTGGCGGGGTATGTACGCGGCATGGATGTCCTCGTCGAATATCTCGATCGATTCACGCCGCCCACAGCGGTAGCAGAAGGTATTTCCCCCGTCCAATCATGAGGATCCCCATGGTCACCACGCTACTTTCGCGACGTCCGTCCAGCCCGTTCTCCTGGCCACGCCTCGCTTCGCGCGCACGACTGCTCGCGGTTGCCATCGCGTTGCCGCTCGGCATGAACGCCTGCGGCTACAACACGATCCAGTCGTACGACGAACAGTCTGCCCAGGCCAAGCAGAACATCGATGCGCAGTTGCAGCGGCGCGCCGACCTGATCCCGAATCTCGTGAATACCGTGAAGGGATTCGCGGCCCAGGAAAGCGAAGTGCTTACCGCCGTTACGCAGGCGCGGGCCGGACTCGTTGGCGCTTTGCAGAAGCCGGGAGGCTCCGATCCAGCCGAACTGGCCAATGCCAATCAGCAGCTCACGTCGGCGCTGGGCCGTCTCACCGTGACCGTCGAAGCGTATCCGGAACTCAAGTCGAATGAGAACTTCCTGCGCTTGCAGGACGAACTCACCGGCACCGAAAATCGCATTGCCGTCTCGCGCACCGACTACAACGGGGCGGTGCGGCTGTACAACGAGTACATCCGCAAGTTTCCCGCAGTGCTCACCGCGAAGGTGACTGGTGCCAAGCCGCGCACCTACTTCGAAGTAACCGACGCCGCTTCACGCGCCGCGCCGACCGTCGACTTCAAGAAGTAACGCTCGCGCTACGTGGTACTGGGCGCGGGCGGCGGGGCCGGACGGGGAAATACGCCGTCCCCCTTCTGCACGCGCCAGCCAGCCGGTTCGAGCGTGGCCAATTCGTCGATCCGCTGCGTACCCGCCGTGCCGGGCGCACCGAGCTGCGTCCACACCGCTTCGACCTTGGTGGGCATGAACGGTGCGAGGAGTACGGTTTGCCGCGCGATCCGACGGATCAGCGACGAGAGGATCTGTTCGAGTTCGGCCACGCGCGCGGGATCCTTGGCGACGGCCCAGGGTGTGGTGGCCGCCGTGTATTCGTTCGCCCGCGCAGTCAGGCGCGACACGGCCGCCAGTCCTTCGTGCAGCAGCCAGCCTCGCGAGCCGTTCATTCCGGCGTGATACGCGGCCACGTCGGCGTCGTCGTCCAGCTCCGCGTCGGGGCGAGGCGCGGTTGGCACGATGCCGTCGAAATACTTCTCGACCATCGCGATGGCGCGGCTCGCCAGATTGCCGAACGCGTTCGCGAGATCACTCGTGTACCGCTCTTCGAAACGTTCCCACGAGAAGTTGCCGTCGCTATCGAAGGGCACTTCACGCAGCAGGACGTAGCGAAACGCATCGGCCCCGTAGCGGTCGATCGCTTCGCCCAGGTCGAGCTTCACGCCGGCGCTTTTGGAGAAGCGCTCGCCGCCAAGCTGCACGAACCCATGCGCCCACACCTGCTTCGGCAACGGCAGCCCCGCCGCTTCGAGCATGGCCGGCCAGATCACGACGTGAAAGCGCGTGATATCCTTGCCGATAATGTGCAGATCAGCCGGCCAACGCTGCTCGTAGCCGGCGTCGGGGAAGCCGGTTGCGGTGAGGTAGTTGGGCAGCGCGTCAAACCACACGTACGTGCCCTGCGTCTCACCGTTGGACAGCACGAGCGGGAATGGCACGGCCCAGTCGAGACGGGCGCGCGACGCCGAGATGTCGTCGAGACCCTGCGCCAGCAGTCCGAGAATTTCGTTGCGACGGCTCTCCGGTTCGATGAACGACGGATTCGTGGCCAGCAGATTCTGCAGAAAGCCCTGATACTTCGAGAGCCGGAAGAACCAGTTGCGCTCCTCGACTTCCTCGAGCGTGCGCGTGGCATGCAGCACGCACTGGCCCTCGACGATATCGGCGTCCTGCTTGAAGGCCTCACAGCCCACGCAATACATGCCGGTATAGGAGCGCTCATAAAAGTCATCCGGATTGCGCTCGGCGATCATCCGGATCAGCGCCTGCACGCCGGCCTTGTGGTGCGGCTCGGTGGTGCGAATGAACTGATCGTACGAAATGCCGAGTCGGGCCCAGATCGCCTGAAAGCGCGCCGCGATTTCATCGGTGAAGGCCTGCGGCGCCACGCCATCCTTCGCCGCGGTCTGCTGCACCTTCTGGCCATGTTCGTCCATGCCGATCAACAGATGCACGTCGTCGCCGCACTGGCGACGATAGCGCGCGATCACATCGGCGCCGATCTTCTCGAGCGCGTGGCCCAGATGTGGATCGCCATTCGCGTAATCGATGGCGGTGGTCAGATAGAATCGAGGCACGTCCGGCTTACTCCTCAGTGTCATCGCCATCATTCTCGTCGTCGCCACCGTCATCTGACGGCATCGGCGATCCGTCCTGTCCGGACTGGCGTCGCTGTTCGGCGGCCCTGAGGCGCCGCCCACCACGCCGCCCGCGCCGCCGCTTGCGACGGGTCGCGTCGTCATCCTCTTCCGCCGACTCGGTTGACGCGCTCGCGCGCGGCTCCTCGTGAACCGGCAGGATCACGTCAGCGGCTTCCGCTAACTCCGGGGCGGGCTCGGGTTCAGGCGCCAGCACCGTCAGCACCGTCAGCACCGTCATCGCCGTCATCGCCGTCATCGCAGCCGCCAGCGGTGCGATCTCGGTCTCGACCGTGTCGAGCATCGCGTTCACCGCCGCATCGGTGGAGTACACGGCCGTGTGCGAGGTCACGTCGTCGATCGCATGATCGATAGGCTGCTCGAGCCCTTCCAGTTCGTTCCGGAGATCGGCCAGCGCGATTACACGGCTGTCGCCTTCCGCCGTGCGCAGCGTAATACGCTCGTTGAAGATGTCGCAGGCGATCACCTTTTCTTCGCCCAGCGACGTCGTCAGGATCTTCCCTTCCTTCGGAAATTTGCGACGGCTCAGCACGTAGAACTCGTGCTCGTAGCGCAGGCAGCACATCAGGCGTCCGCAGGCACCAGAGATCTGCTGCGGATTGAGCGAGAGCTTCTGGTCCTTCGCCGCACCGAGGTTCACCGGGCGCAGATCCGGCAGCCACGATGCCGAGCAGTACTCGCGTCCGCATCGACCGACACCCGAGAGTCGCTTCGCTTCGTCGCGCACACCGATCTGCTTCAGTTCAATGCGAGTACGGAACATCGCGGCGAGATCGCGCACGAGGCCGCGAAAGTCGACGCGACGCTCAGCAGTGAAGAACAGCGTGAGCTTGCGCCGGTCCCACTGCCACTCGGCGTCGGTCAGCTTCATCACGAGATGGTTCGCCTTCACTCGCTCCATCGACTTGCGACGCGCGTCCTCGTTCTCGGCCGTCAGCTCGCGGTCGAGCACGTCGTCGGCAGGAGTGGAGAGTCGGAGCGCGGCGCGTGGTGGCGGGGTCGTTCCGCAGCCGTGCGAGCAGCCGTTGCAGCGGACTTTGGCCAGCTCGCCAGCGGAGTGCACGCGACCAAAATCCTCACCACGGTCAGCCTCGACGATCACCCCCGCCTTGAGTGGGGGTGCCGTCTCGCCTGTCCAGGTGAAGAACTCCTTCCGGTTGCCGCGGAACGCGACTTCGATGAGATGCGCCACGGCGTGAAAGCTACTCGGTGAACTGCCCCATGCGCAGGAACTTCTCACGTCGGCGACGAACGAGCTTGTCCGGCTTCAGGCGTCGCAGCTCTTCGAGATTTCGCACCAGGCTGTCGCGCAGGTTGTTGGCGGTCGTGGCATGATCCGAGTGGGCGCCGCCCACCGGCTCGGGGACGATCTCGTCGATCACCCGCAGCTCGATAAGATCGGGGGCGGTCACGCGGAGAGCGGTGGCCGCCTTCTCGCGCATTTCCGGGCTCTTGCCATCCTTCCAGAGAATGGCCGCGCAGCCTTCCACGGAGATCGTGGAATACACGGAATTCTCGAGCATCAGGACGCGATCGGCGACGCCAAGCGCCAGCGCACCGCCCGAGCCGCCTTCGCCAATCACGGTGGCGATGATCGGCACCTGCAGATTGCTCATCTCGAGCAGGTTGCGGGCGATGGCTTCACTCTGCCCGCGCTCTTCGGCGCCAAGTCCGGGCCAAGCGCCCGGCGTGTCGATGAAGGTCAGCACCGGTACGGAGAACTTCTCCGCGAGCTTCATGAGCCGCAACGCCTTCCGGTAGCCCTCGGGATGCGGCATACCGAAGTTCCGGTGCAGATTCTCCTTCGTGTCGCGGCCGCGTTCGTGCCCGATCAGCATCACGGTCTCACCTTCGAGACGCGCCCACCCTGCCAGGATCGCCGCATCTTCGCGAAACAGCCGATCGCCGTGTAGTTCGAGGAAGTCGGTGAAGGCGAGCTTGATGTAGTCCGAGGTGAAGGGGCGGCGCGAAATACGGGCCACCTGCACACGCTGCAACGGCGTCAGCTTTCGGTAGATCTCGATGCGCAGCTCGTTGAGCTGCTTCTGAAGCGGCTCCAACTCTTGTGCGACATCCAGCGAACGGTCGGATGCGAGTCGCTTGAGCTCCTCGATCTGTTTTTCGAGCTCCGCCAGAGGACGCTCGAACTCGAGAACCGGGGCAGCAGCCATGATAATCCTGGAAAAGGGACGCCGCGCTCGTTAGCTGCCGGCGCGCACGAGGCGCACACGATCAGCGCCAAGCAGCGCGCGAAGATCGGATAAGATGGCGGGTGACGCAGCCACGGTGAGCGACTTCGACCGGAAGCGAATCGTGCGCCCGGTGCCGTCGTCCCACCGCAGTTCGAGCGGAGCCGAGCCTTCATGTGCCTCGACACTCGCCCGCACGTCGTCCATCACACCGGGAGCAAGATCGAGCTCCCGACTGAGGTCGATTGCAACTGCCAGCTCACCGTTCACTCGCACTTCCGCGAAGCGCGTAACGGTGTCGACGATGAACGTGGCATTCTCGACGCCCTGATCTTTCCGCGAATAGCCACCCTTCAAAAGCAGCGGCACATCCGGCCGGATGCGCTCGGCGATGACCGCCCACGCCTCGGGGAAGACCAAGACCTCGGACGATCCGGAAAAATCCTCAACGGTCAACCGGGCGAACTCGGCGCCCGATCGTTTGGAAATCTGCTTCTTGATCGCCGTGACCACCACACCAATTGTTACCGCATCGCCCGTCCAGTGGCCCAACTGCGCCACGGTACTGCTGGCAAACAGTTCGCACTCTGTTCGGTATGGCTCGAGCGGATGTCCGGAAATATAGAAGCCCAGCAGCTCCTTCTCGCGCGTGAGCCGCTCACTCTCGCTCCACACCGGTACCGATGGGAGCGGTGGAGGCGAGCCAGCGGCGTTGGAGCCGGGCGCGTCGTCGGCATCACCAAGCAGGTCGCCGAACAGCGACACCTGGCCCTTCGCCGCTTCCTCCTGACGAAGCGACGCTTCGTTGATCGCATGATCGAGCGCCGCCAGCAGCTGCGCCCGGTGGCCGCCCAATCCGTCGCAGGCACCGGCGGCTATGAGCGCTTCGAACACGCGCTTGTTGCAGACGCGAAGGTCGACCCGCGAGCAGAGGTCGTACAGCGACGTGAACGGACCTTCAGTTTTGGCCGCGATCAACGAGTCGATGGCACCACGGCCCACGTTCCGGATGGCGCCCAGTCCAAAGCGCACCCGCTTGTCTCCCACGACCGTGAAGCGCCACCCCGACTCGTTTACGTCGGGCGCGAGCACTTCAATCTGCATTTCGCGCGCTTCGGCGATGTATTTGATGACTTCTTCGGTTTTCCCGATGTTCGACGACAGCAACGCGGCCATGAACTCGGCCGGATGGTGCGCCTTCAGGAAGGCCGTGTGGTACGCGACGACGGAGTACGCAACGCTGTGGCTTTTATTGAATCCGTAACGTCCGAACGTTTCGATCTGACCGGAAAGCTCATCGATGATCTTCGGATCGTAGCCCTTCGCGACCGCCTTCGTCACGAACTTGCCAAGTTCCTGTTTGATCAGCTCCGAGTCTTTCTTGCCGACGGCCTTTCGCAACACGTCCGCTTCGGCCAGCGAGATGCCCGCCAGCACCTGCGCCAGACGCATCACCTGTTCCTGATACGTGATGACGCCGTAGGTGTTCGAAAGAATCGGCTCCAGCTCGGGCAGCGCGTACACCGTGGGCTCTTCGCCCCGCTTGCGCCGGATGTACACGTTGTGCATGCCCGCATCGAGCGGACCCGGGCGCAGCAGGGCGTTTGAGGCGACCAAGTCGTCGAAGCGGTCGCAACGCATGCGCTTCAGTACGTCGGTCGCGAGTGCCGATTCGAACTGGAACACACCGCCGGTACGGCCGGCGCGCAGCAACTGATAGGTTTTCTGGTCGGTAAAGCCACGCTCTTCGAGCACGACGGTCACACCACTGCGCTGCTTGATGCTGGCCAGCGTGTCGCTGATCACCGTCAGCGTGGTGAGCCCGAGGAAGTCCATCTTGAGCATGCCGGCCTTTTCGAGCGACGTCATGTCGTACTGCGTCACGATCACGCGTTCGTCATCGCCGCCGCTGCCTGCACCCTTCGAGGCCTGCGTGCAGATCGGCACGAACTCGTCGAGCGGGCCCGGCGCGATCACCACGCCGGCCGCGTGCACACCGGTGTGACGCGAAAGGCCTTCCAGCGATATCGCGAAATCCAGCAGCTGCTTGTAGCGCGGTTCGTTCTGGTAGAACGCCTTCACCTCCGGCACCTGCTCGATCGCTTCCTTCACCGTCAGCGAAAAGTTCGGCGCATTCGGAATAAGCTTTGCCAGCGCATCCGTTTCGCTCGGCGTAAAGCCGAGGGTACGACCCACGTCTTTCACGGCGGCGCGTGACTTCATCGTACCGAACGTGACGATCTGACCGACCGAGTCCTTGCCGTACTTTTGCCGCACGTACTCGATCACTTCCCCGCGTCGCTCGAAGCAGAAGTCGACGTCGACGTCGGGCATCGAGATGCGTTCAGGGTTCAGGAAGCGTTCGAAGAGCAGGTCGAACTCGAGCGGGCAGACGTCGGTGATGCGCGTCGCATACGCAACGAGTGAACCCGCCGCCGACCCACGTCCCGGTCCCACCGGGATGCCGCGGTCACGCGCCGCCTTGATGAAGTCGGCGGTAATCAGGAAGTAGCCGGCGTACCCGGTCTTCGTGATCACGCTCAACTCGTAGTCGAGTCGCTCCTGCACGTGCGCGGGAAGCGGATCGCCGTACCGTTCCTTCGCGCCGTCGGTAGCGAGCCGCACAAGGTACTCGTTCTCGGTCTCGACGCCGGGAGGCAGCGGAAACGAGGGCACGTAGTACTTCTTCGCGAACTGGACGTCCACCGAATCCGCGATCGCCAGCGTGTTCGTGAGCACATCTTCGCGACCCGGGAAGAACGGGCGGATCTCATTGGGCGGCTTGAAGTACAATCCGTCGTCGTACTTCATGCGATCGCGATCGTTGCGATCCTTGCCGAGGCCGATACACAGCAGCACGTCGTGCGCGTCGTGATCGTCGTGCTTCAAAAAGTGCGCGTCGTTCGTGGCGATCACGGGCAGCCCCAACTCGTCGCCCAGCGACAGGATCTTGGCGTTGAGCTTCGCCTGTCCTTCGCTGGTGTGCGCCTGCACCTCGAGGTAATAGCGGTCCTTGAACAGCTCGGCATACCACGCGGCGGCCTCGCGCGCGGCATCCATACGGTCGCCCATCAGGTGACCGGCCACTTCACCGGCCAGACACGCCGAGGAGACGATCAGGCCCTCGGAATACTTGGCCAACAATTCGCGGTCGATACGCGGCTTCGTGTAGAAGCCTTCGGTGTAGCCCAACGACGACAGCTTGACCAGATTCTTGTAACCCACCAGGTCGCGGGCCAGCAGGACCAGGTGGTAGTACGGCTTCTGACCCGGCCCGGGGCGTCCACGGGTGCGACGGTCGCCCGGCGCCACATAGGCTTCCATCCCCATGATGGGCTTCACGCCCGCCTTGCGTGCTTTCTCCTGGAAATCCCAGGCAGCATGCATGTTCCCGTGATCCGTGATCGCCAGCGCCGGCATTTCGTAATGCTGTGCGCGTTTGATCAGATCATCGATACGATTCGCGCCGTCGAGGAGCGAATATTCGGAGTGGCAGTGCAGATGAACGAACGACATGGACCGAGAATGATAGCCGCTCAGGGCGACGCGCAACACGGGATTGACAAGCACGGGCGAATGCGGCACGGGCGGATCCCGGTACGCCGAGTTTCGTGGCGATCGCTGCGCCGCGTTACGGGTGCGACCACCGTAGTGCTGGCGCTCACGCTCGGGATTACCCCTATAGGCTGCTACCTCTCCCGCGCCGCCTACGAAGAAGCCCGGATCTTGTCGCGACGTCAGCCCATCGCAAAACTGGTGGCCGATTCGACCACCGATCCGGCCTTGCGCGCCAAGCTCCGTCTCGTGCAGGAGGCGCGTCGCTTCGCCATCGACTCGCTCGCGCTCGCGGCCCGCCAGAGCTTCACCGCCTACTCCCAGCTGGACCGCGACACGTTGGTGCTGGTCGTTTCCGCCGCCTATCGCGACCGGCTCGCGCGGAAGACGTGGTGGTTCCCGGTCGTGGGACGCTTTCCTTATAAAGGCTTTTTCGACTTCCCCGGTGCACTGCGCACTGCCGAATCACTGCGTGGCGACGGCTTCGACGTCACAGTCGGACCGTCATCGGCCTTCAGCACCCTCGGCTGGTTCAATGATCCCCTCGTGAGCACCACCGTAAAGGCCGATTCGGTGACGCTGGTCAACACGATCATTCACGAACTGCTGCACAACACCTTCTTCGCCAAGGGGCAGGTGTCGTTCAACGAGTCCTTCGCCACGTTCGTAGGTGGTCGTGGCGTCGAGCATTTTTTTCGCGCCCGCGGCGACTCCGTGTTGCTCCGTCGCGCGGAAGATGAATGGCACGACGACCTGTTGCTGGGGGCGTTCTGGGAACGCACGTCGAACGAAATTGAGCAGGTGTTCGCGTCGTTCCCCGACTCCGCGCGCACCGAACGGATCGCGGCGCGCGACCGCCTGTACGCCCGGGCCCGTTCGCGGCTCGTGGACAGCGTCGGTCCGCAACTTCGCACATATCCGGAGGGATGGGCACAGAAGGTGACGCTGAACAACGCCGTGCTGCTCTCGCGCCGCGTATATGCGGAACGCCTGGATCGCTTTGACTCGGTGTACGTGGCCGAGGGACGTGACTTGAAGCGGGCGATTCAGCGCATTATTGCGACGCACACGGATTCTGTGCGCCGCCACGCGCGCTAAACGATTGCCGAACGCGCGTGGTGCTACTTGCCTTCGGGTAACAGGACAAACCGCGCGCGATTGACTTCGGTCAGATACTTCTTTGCCGCCGCCGCCAGTTTCTCGGCGGTCAGTCCGGCCATGAGCGGGTCTTCCGCGCCGATGGTGCCAAGATCATCGCCGTTCTCAAGGCGACTCCGGATCGTGCTAAGCCAGTAGCCGTTCTGCTTGCGCGCCACTTCCAGCTCGCGGCGCTGCTGCTCACGCACGCGCTCCACTTCCGCCGCACTCGGCGGCACCCGACGGAGCGAGTCGAGCTCCTGCTTCACGGCGGCGAACATCGATTCCGCTTTGTCCGGCGCGGATCCATAGCTGATCACCAGCTGCCATTCCGGTCGCGGATGGCGCGAGAACTGTGCGCTCACCGACACGGAATAGGTGCCGCCCAGCGACTCGCGGAGACGGTCAAGCAGGCGCATCTCGAGCACTTCACCGACCGAGGAGAGCAGGTAGGCGTCTTCGCGGCTCCACGGGGCTGCGCCGGCCATCAGAATGGCCGTCTGGCTCTGCGGGGCGATGCCCTTGCGCACCGTCTTGTCGATCTGGCCGCTGAACAGCTTCGGGCCGACGTCCCTGAATGTTTCTTTGCGACCGGCGGCCGGTAGCGGCGCGAGCCACTGCTCCACCAACGGCTTGAGCACCGTGAGGTCCACATTGCCGACGAACAGGAACGTGAAATCACCAAGATCGGCGAAGCGATCCCGGTAGATCGCCAGCATCTCATCGAGGTTGAGTTCTTTCAGCATCTCAGCGGACAGCGGGCGCACGCGCGGATGTCCGCCGGCGAGTGTCATTTGCACCGTATCGCTGAATACGGCGGCCGGATTGGCATCCTTGTTCTTGAGGACCTGATCGAACTGCTGCAGCAGCGCCTTGAACGCCAACGTGTCCGCGCGAGGTGACGTGAGACGCAGCCACGTGAGCTGCAGCATCGTTTCCAGGTCCTTCGGGGAGGCGCGTCCGCTCACGCCTTCGCTGAGATCGGAAATAACGGCCGAAGCCGAGGCCACCTTGCCGGTGAGCTTTTTGTTCAAGTCGATGAGCGAATAGTCGCCGACACCGCCGCGCTCGATCACGGTGGTCGCCAACGATGTCTTGAACACGTCCTGGTCGGCCACGAGACTGGCGCCACCCGGACTCCACCCGGTCATCACGATCTGGTCGGCGGTGAAGTCGGTGGGCTTCACGAACACCTTGATGCCGTTCGATAGCGTCCACTCCGTGAGGTTGAGCGATTCGGTTTTCCGTTCGCTCACCACGCGCGCGGCCGCCGGTGCCTTCGTGACGAGGGCGCCCGCCACAACCGTCTCCACCCACGGCGTGATCGTGGCGCCGTTCACCTTGCCGAATACGGCGCGGATGTCGGCATCGGTGGGCACCGTGAGGCCGTCCTTTTCGGGAAGGCTCACCGTCACCACGCGATTCGCCTCGCCGACACGAGCGGCTCCCAGGGCATTCACTTCGGAGAGCGTGACGGTGGGCAGCAAGCGCTGCATCGCGGCATATTCAAAGGCGATACCGGGAATCGCTTCACCCTGCAGGAAGTGATCGAGGTACTCGTCGACGAACGCGCCAGACGGCGTCTTGTCTCGCTCCTGATACGCGCGCTCGTACCCGCGTAGCGTGTTGGTCTTGGCGCGCTCGAGTTCCGTGGCCAGAAAGCCGTGACGACGCACGCGCTCGGCCTCCGTGAGCAGCGCCTGCAGTGACTCCAGCAACTGGCCTTCTTTGGCGCGCGCGTCGAGCGAGTAGTACTCGCTGTTGCGCACGAAGCTGCCGCCGCCTGCACCGGCCCCGACGAACGGCACGTCAGGTTTGAGCGCGAGCTCACTGAACCGCTGGTTCAACATCTGGTCGTAGAGACGCTCCAGCAGATCCTGCCGAAGATCTCCTACGGTGCGCGTAGTGCGACCCTTGCTTTTCCACAGCACGCCCACCGACGAGCCACTGAGCTCCTTATCGGTGGCGATTGAAATCAGCGTGGAGTCGTGCGTGGGGACAGCGGCGATCGTGCGCGCGCGGGCGCCCTTGCGCGGGGCGATTCCGCTGAACGTGGAACGAATCAGCGCCTCAAGCTTCTTCGGGTCGGCATCACCGACCGCTACAACCGCCATGAGATCCGGACGATACCAGTCGCGCCAGAAACGCTTGAGCGGCGCCGGGTTTGCCCCTTCGAGAATCTCCGGCTTTCCGATCGGCAGTCGTTCCGCGTAGCGCGATCCGCGAAAGATCACGGGGAACTGCTTGTCGCGCAGCCGCTCGCCGGCGCCCAGTCCATTCCGCCACTCCGACAGCACCACGCCGCGTTCAGCCACCACTTCGGTGGAATCGAACAGAATGCCGGTGGCGACATCGCCCAGAAAGCGGAAACTCTTCTCCAGAATACCCGCGCTGTCCGTCGGGACGGGTAGGATGTACACCGTTTCGTCGAAGCTCGTGAACGCATTCAGATCGGCCCCGAAACGCACGCCGATCGACTCGAGATACTTCACGATATCGTTTTTCGCGAAGGACTTCGTGCCATTGAAGGCCATGTGCTCGATGAAGTGCGCGAGGCCACGCTGATCGTCATCTTCCAGAATGGAACCGGCGTTCACGACCAGTCGCAGCTCGGCGCGCTGTTCCGGTTTCGCGTTACGGCGGATGTAGTAGCGGATGCCGTTCGGTAGCGTGCCGATACGCACGGCGGCATCGACGGGCAATACCGCGTGCAGCGCGAAGGAATCGGCGGGCGCCTTCGTGGCCGTTCGCTGGGCATCGGCGACCGTCGCGGTCATCACCGCCACGATCACGGCAACCGACAGATTGCTGAAGAAACTCAATGGATCCTCGTCAAAGGGAAAGTGCACTGCAACTTATTCGCTGGGGAAGCGGCCTCGCAGCAGGGCGCGCAGATCAAGTGGCGGCGCGTCGCCCCGGAGGGCCGGGAGGACCGGGGGCATCTCTTCGCCTACGGTCACGCGTTGCATCGAGGAGCGTACCCCGGGATCGAGAAAACGGGAGAGCTGACTGTAGGCAAAGTCGGCGCCGGTGCGGGTGGCATAGCTGTGCAGCGGATACGTGACGAAGAGTTGATCGCGCGCGCGGGTCATGGCCACATACAGCAGCCGACGCTCTTCGTCGATCTGGGCCTCGTCATTCGCCGACCGCGCCATCGGGAACACGCCGTCGGAGGCGTGGATAACGAATACGGCATCCCATTCTTTCCCTTTCGCGGAATGCGCCGTCGAGAGTATCAGGGCGTCGTCTTCATCGGTACTGCCGACGGCGAGATCCTGCGTATTCGATGGTGGCTCGAGGGCGAGGGCCGAGAGGAAGGTGCTCCGGTCGGGGTAACCGGCCGCGATGACTTCGAGCTGATCGAGGTCGGCCATACGCGGTGGCGCATCGTCGTACGTGGCCTGCAGGATCGGGTTATAGAGATGCCGGCAGAGGCGGATGGTTTCGGCTGGTGAATGCGGCGTGTTGCCTCGCTCCACGCGACGCATGCCGTCCAACAGTGCGGCCAACGCCTGGAGGGCGGGGCGTGCGCGCGACGGCGCCTTGGTGGCGCCGAGCGCCATGGGCTCCCATCCATGATGCGCGAGCACGTCGATGGCCGCGCGCGCCGTGGCATCGCCCACGCCGGGGAGTAACCGCAGCAAGCGGTACCAGCTCACTTCATCGCGCGGATTCTCCAAAACGCGGAGGAAGGCCACGATGTCTTTGATATGCGCGGCTTCCAGGAACTTGAGCCCGCCCCACTTCTCGTACGGAATGCGTCGGTTGGCGAGTTCGATCTCGAGATCGGCCGACAGGTAGCCGGCGCGAAAAAGTACGGCCATCTCGCGCAGCGGAATGCCTTCTTCGTGCAGCTCGAGTACGCGATCGACCACGAATGCGGTTTGCGCATGTTCGTCTTTCACGGTCACGAGCCACGGCGCTTCGCCACCCGTGCGCTCGGTCCAGAGCTGCTTCGAATAGCGCTCGCGGCTGCGCGAAATCAGCGCATTGGTGGTGTCGAGGATCGGTGCGGTCGAGCGATAGTTACGTTCGAGCGTGACGATCTGCGTGCCCGGGAACTGGTGCGGAAAGTCGAGAATGTTCCGAATCGTCGCGCCGCGGAACGCGTAAATGCTCTGCGCGTCGTCGCCGACCACGGTGATCTTGCCGTTCGTACACAGCGCGCGGAGAATGCGTGACTGCAGAGGATTGGTATCCTGATACTCGTCCACCAGTACGTGATCGTAGAGCGCGCGAATCTGATCGGCGATCGGCGGTGCCTGTTCGAGCAGCAGCGCCCACGACAGCAACAGGTCGTCGTAGTCGAGGAGATTGCGTTCGGCTTTGCGCTTCACGTAGTCGCCAAAGAGCCGCTCGATATCACCGGTCCAGGCGAGGAAGTGCGGCCAGTGTTCGCCGAGCAGATCGACGATGGGGCGCTCGGTGTTGACGTGTCGCGAGTAGATCGACTGCAGCGTTTCGGCGCGTGGAAAGCGCGGCGCCGACCGCGGGGCGTTCTTGAGATCGGCATACCCGAGGGCGGCGCGCGAGATGCCCATCAGGTCAGAGGCATCGGCCTGATCGAGAATGGTAAAGTCGGCCGGTAGGCCGGCGGCGGGGCCGAACCGGCGCAGCAGGCGGTGCGCCACGCCATGGAAGGTGCCGCCGTGCACTTGATGAGAGGCCGAACCGACGAGACGTTCACAGCGTCCCAGCATTTCCTGGGAGGCGCGCCGGGTGAAGGTGAGCAACAGGATGCGGCTGGCGGGAACGCCACGACCTATAAGATGGGCCACCCGATGAACGAGCGTCCGGGTTTTGCCGGAGCCGGCACCGGCCACGATCAGGAGGGGCGTGTCTCCGTGACTGGCCGCGGCGGCCTGGGCCGCGTTGAGCGCCGGCCCCTCGGCGGCGAGTGGGGGCGGGAGGACCACCCGGGTTGCGGGGACGTGGATCCGGGGGGGCTCAGCCATTCCGAATATTATAGACGCCAGAGATTATCGTTGCCGAGGATGTGACGTCGGGCAGGAGGGGACCGTCGTGGTGTGGATGTCTCAGAATTCGGAAGACGAGGGGGGCGCACGAGCCGGCCCAATGTGGAAAACTGGCCGCTTCCGGCGCCTTGTCAAAGGATTGTGACAGCGGCCGCCAAATGCTGGGTACTTCTCCTGCTTGACTAGTGTGGCAGATCACCCGTAGGTTTGCGTATCGATCAACGACGGGAGAACTGTGCGGGTCGGCCTTGGGCCGACCGTGCGCTGTTCCCACGCCAATCATGTGTTTGAAACGTGTGAGCGATCGCACGTGGAGGAGTCACGAGGAACCGACGCTTGGGTTGGCGCCGCGTGATGCAGGGCCCGTAGGTGAAGCAGTTCGGTTCTTCGGGCATCATGGTTTTCGCACGACAGGATGTTGATTCGGCCGCTCCCCGAGCCAAGTCCTGTGCCTCTGCGAGAAGCGCATGATGAAGCGCCTGCCAAAGCGGCCAGCGCTTGCCATCGCAAGACGTTGTTGGTGAGGCAACCCACCCTCATTGACGGCAGTTACCTCCACGACCTCGAAAGAGGGGGATGAATGCAACTCTTTTCTCGGAACAAGGCGATCGTTGCCCTGAGCCTTGGCGCCTTGGCGCTGGGTGCTTGCGGCGATGACGTTACGGTGCCTCTCGCACCGAACGCGCCGATCACGCTGTCCATCACGCCGCCTTCTGCCAGCATGAACGTTGGCGAAGCGGTGAACTTTGCCGTACAGATCTCGGGCGGCCCGTCCACGGGCGGCCCGACGCTCGCCAGCTGCACCTCGAGCTCGACCATTATTGTGGCGACCGTTGTTCCGGCCACCGCCACTTCTGGCCCGTCCTGCCGCGTGAACGCGGTTACCGCCGGTAACGCGACGGTCACGGCAACGGCCTCCACGGGCCAGTCGGCCGCGGCGTCCGTCACGGTCGCTCCGGCGATCACGGGCCTCACGGTAACGCCGTCTGCGGCGTCGCTTCAGGTAAACCAGACGCTCACGCTGTCTCCGAGCGTTCAGCCCGCTGGCCGCACGGCCACGTACACCTACGCCACGTCGTCCGCGACGACCGCGTCGGTCTCGACGGCTGGTGTTGTGACGGCGGTTGCGCCGGGTGTTGCCACGATCACGGTGACCGCCACGTCGGGCGGCACGTCGATCAGCCAGGCGGTTGCGGTCACGGTGACTGCGCTCCCGACCGGCATTGCCACGCTGAACGTGACGCCGGCGGCATTGGCGCTTGCGATCGGTAACACGGCGCAGATCGGCGCCAACGTAACGCAGCCCTCGGGCGCGCCGGCAGCCACGATCACGTATTCGTCGTCTTCGGCGACGGTGGCGTCGGTCTCGGCCGCTGGTGTCGTAACGGCCAATGCGCCGGGTACGGCCATCATCACCGTGACGGCCGCCTCGGCTGCCAACACGAACTTCGCCGCGTCCTCGCTGTCGTCGTCGGTTGCCGTGACGGTCGCCGCTCCGGCGAACGTGACGATCGCTACCGTGACGCAGGGTCCGCGCGTCACGTTGGGTGGTCCGGCCAACATTGGCATTGCCGACACGGCAAACGCCCAGGTCAACCAGCCGGTTGATATCAACAGCACGCGCGATCAGATCCAGGTCTCGCTCAACCTCCAGCCGAACGGCCAGGCGGTGAGCGCGGTCCGTGTTTACGTGTGTGACGCGGTGGGCGCCAACTGTGGCACGCCGGCGGCTGAGCAGACGTACACGGGCAATGCGGCGAACGAAGGCATCGTCCAGCTTTCCATCAACACCGCCGACTTCACTGCCGATTTTGTTTCCGGCGCGTCGACGATCAAGTACGCGAACGGCCTGCACGTCATCCGGGCGTCGGTCCGTACGGCTGCTGGCGCCGAGAACTTTGCGGCGACGAACAACAACAGCATCCTGAACTTCACGAACGTTGACGGTTGGGCGGTTCAGTTCACGAACCCGACCGCCGCCGCGACTCGTACGGTTTCGGGCGTTGCGTTCAACTACTACGGTGGCCCGAGCGCCTCCGGCGCTGGCTCGATCCGCTACGTCCCGGTGTTCTTCACCGCTGGACGTACGGTGCAGTCGGCCTCGGTGAACCTGTCGAACTGTGGCTCGACCGTTCCCTACTCGGCAACGGCTGCGACCACCTACGGCAAGAGCGCGACGCTGTACACGATCAACTGCTCGGGTTACGAGCATGGCCAGAGCAACGCGAGCGATTTCCCGCGCGTTGCCTCGGCACAGGACAACAGCAACAACGGGGCGCCGACGGTGGGCGCGACGACGGGCTACCGTTCGTCGATCACCGTTCCGCGTCCGACCGCCATCCGTCTTGACTACGCCAACCCGACCGTCGTCATCGCTGGCGTCGCGAGCGGCGCGTGGTTCTCGGGCGTGATTGCGTCGCCGTTCAGTTTCTCGGCCAACACGACCACCACGGACGCGGGCGTCGGCACGAGCACGGGTACGCTGGCGAACGCGTGGACGTACACCGGTTGCGGCGCGACGGCGGTTGTTCTCAGCCCGACCACGGCGGCCGGCATTGCGGAGTGCGCGACCAACTTCACGAACCTTGTGTACACGGTCACGGGCACCGGTAACGACCAGCTCGGCAACACGGGCACGACGACGACGGCGCAGTTCGCCATCGACAACATTGCCCCGGCCATCCGTTACTCGGCCGCCTCCATCGGCGGCACGTCTCCGGTCCCGGCGACGCCGGGTCAGGGTCCGGGTTCAGCGCTCGACACGACGACGTACACGACCGTCGCTGGTGGACCGCCGAATCAGTCGCTCTTCACCGGCACGTCGTTCGTTGCGGCCCCGTTCTCTTCCGACACGATCTTCGGCGCGGAAGCGCTCGACGAGCGCTCGGGCCTGAACACCGCCGAGCACTATCTGGCGCGTGCGAACCAGGCTTCGCCCACGGGCTCGTGTGTGATTGGCACGGCGTTTACGACGCTCCTCGGTGGTATCGGATCGGCGTTCATCACCGCCCCGAACTGCACCATGGCTGGTGCGTTCCTCGGCACGGCGATGTCCGACGGCTACCGTCCGATCACCCGCGTGCTCGGCTCTACGATTGCAACCGAAGCCTACTATACCTACCGCGCGTCGGTCATCGACCGCGCTGGTAACAGCAGCTTCACGGGCATCCGTCGCGTGCTGCACAGCGTGACGCTGCCGACGATCACCGGCCTCGGTCTCCCGGGTACGGTTACGGCTGCTGGTCCGAACGTGTTCACGCCGAATGTCACGGGACTGGTTGAGCCGCACTTCACCAACTTCCGCGCTTCGTATTCTTTGCTTACGGACACGACGGGCCTGGTTGACGCTCAGCTGATCTTCCCGGCCACGCTGTTCAACGCCCGCTTCGACAACTCGATCGGCCTGAACGGTAACCTCACGGTCGGTACGCCGTTCACGTCTGGCGCGAATTACTACACGAACATCGAGCAGACCACCACGTCTGGCAACCTGTTCGTGGCGAGCAACAATCGTCCGGACTCGGTGTCCGCTCGCGTCGTGAACGCCGCTGGTCTGAGCACCGGCTTCTACAACACGGGTGGGGCGAACACCGGTGTGGCGCTTCTCAGTGGCAACGTTGCAAACGACACGCAGACCTGGTCGACGTTCAACTCGAACATCGTCAGCTTCGTGGTCGGTGGAAATGCGACGGCGTGGAACGCGCCGGCGAATGGCTTCAAGGCCATCGTGACCGCCGCTTCTCAGCAGATCAACTCGCCGTTCACTCGCGTGGACTTCTACGAGTACCTCGCTGGCAACTGGCAGTTCATGGGATCCGTCGACGGTGCGTCGGCTCCGAGCACGTCGCCGGCTGGCGCGGGCCCGGTGTACATCGCCGACAACGGTGCGACCCGTGTGTGGACGTACCGCCTCACGCAGCCGGTGAACGGGCTTAACAGCCTGAACACGCCGGCCGTGATCGGCGCCGCCAATGGTCGCCGCATCATCGCGGTTGCCACGAACGGCACGAAGGGTCGTGCGCTCTCGACGAACACGGCGACCGTCTCCTCGACGATCGCTCCGTAATTCGCTCGATCGCATGACGGTGGGGGGGAGGCCTTCGGGCCTCCCCCCCATTTGCGTTTCCGGTGCTTCGACGTATTCTCCGACTTACCCTTTCGTCACGCCATGCACACTCGCTTTGTCAAAACAGCGCGTCTCGCGCTTGTCACTTTCGTACTCGCGTCACTGGCTGCCTGCAGCTCCGACCTCGGTGCGGCCAAGATCAAGAAGATCCCCAAGGAAGGCACCGTCGAGCAGGTCATCGCCGAGCTGGGCGAGGGACCGTTAAAGGCGGAGTTGCCGGCTGACTCCTTGCGGCTCATCGGCGGATTCCGTCGGCAGAGCTACATTGCCGGCGGCGGCAAGGTCGACGTGATCTGGTACCGCGAGGAGCCGGGCACGCTCGAAGAGGCCATCGCGAAACTCACGGAAACGCCCGTGGTGTTGAAGGACGGCAAGTTTCAGGGCGGCGGATGGAGCTTTTATGAGGAATTCGCCGCGAAGGCGGGTATTCCCAACGCCATTCGCGGCCGTGAGCGCCTCGACTCCATCAGCAAAGCGCAGTCGGCCGGTAAGTAAAGCGCGGCACGTACGCCCAGTTTCACACCAAACGCGGGCCGCTCTCTTCGAGAGTGGCCCGCGTTTGCCCATCCTGGCGCTGGTGTTCGGTGCCGGCCGCCCTCAAAGCATCAAGTCGATATCCTGTAATGTCACGCGGCGAGGCGTGAGCCCCAACACCGATGCCACCCCTTCCACGAGCGATGCGGACACCTCGCCGAACGACGGCACGCGCACGCCGGCCGCTGCGCATTCGCGCACCACGGTGCTCATCTGCACCTCACCGATTCCGCAGGGCACCACGTGATCGAAGGTGGAGAGATCGTTTTCCACGTTCAAAGCCACGCCATGCCAGGTGACCCAGTCACGCGCATGGACGCCAATGCTGGCCAGCTTCCGTTTGCCGGCGGCGTCTTCGCGCCAGACGCCCGTAAGGCCCGCCACGCGACTGGTCTCGAGACCGAACGTGCGGAGCGCCGTCATCACCGCCTCCTCGACCTGACGCAGATACCAGTGCAGGTCCTGCTTATGGCGCTTGAGATCCACGATGGGATACGCCACAAGCTGGCCCGGCTCATGGATGGTGACATCGCCGCCGCGCTCGACATCCCGCAATTCCACGCCGCGTGACGCGAGATATGCCGGCGTCACCAACAGATTCCCGGGCTTCGTGCTGCGCCCCAGCGTGACCACCGGCGGGTGCTGCACCAGAATCAAAAGATCCTGATCGAGCGCGCCACTGATCCGCGCCGCCGCGGCGCGCTTTTGGAGCGCCCATGCCGTGTCGTACGGGGTGAGGCCGAGGTCGAGCATGTACAATTGCATAACAACAGTAAGGGGGAGGGAGGATGGAGAAGGGAGTACTCCCTACTCCATTCCTCATTACCCAGAACCCACCACCCATGACCCATTACCCCAAGCCCAATAGCCCACAACCCCCAGCGCTCTGGGCTGTTGGCTTGAGGTACTGGGTAATGGGTACTGGGTTTTGGGTATTCAAGGATGGGGGAGAGGGCGGATCTCACTCCCTCGTCGCTGACTGCCCCCGACCATTCCCCAGAACCCACCACCCAGTACCCATTACCCCAAGCCCAATAGCCCACAACCCCCAGCGCTCTGGGCTGTTGGCTTGAGGTTCTGGGTACTGGGTACTGGGTTTTGGGTTTTCAAGGATGGAGGAGGCAGTTCTCAGACTACGCGTGCAGCATCTTGCCCATCGAGTCGAGCACGGCCTCACCGATCGCTTCGCTGAGCGTGGGATGGGCGTGGATCGCGAGGTCGATCTCTTCGACCGTGAACTCGTTTTCGCGGGCGACGACGAGCTCGTGAATGAGCTCGGTGGCATGGGCACCCACGATATGCGCACCAAGGATTTCTCCGTATTTCGCATCGCGAATGATCTTCACGAAGCCATCCGTCTCACCGCTGGTGCGGGCGCGGCCATTCGCCGAAAACGGGAACTTGCCCACCTTGTAATCGAGCTTCTGGTCCTTGCAGGCCTGCTCGGTGAGGCCGATGCTGGCGACTTCAGGGTGGCAGTAGGTGCAGCTCGGAATGTTGCCGTAGTTCACGAGGTGCGGATGTTCCCCGCCCAGCAGGTCGGCCAGCACGTGGCCTTCGCGTGATCCCTTATGCGCCAACATCTGATTGCCGGCGACATCACCGATCGCGTAGTAGCCCGGCACGCTGGTCTCGAACTTCTCGTTGATCTTCACGAAGCCGCGCTCGGACTTCGCCACACCGACCGTTTCAAGGCCGATCTTCTCCACGTTCGGCGCACGACCGGCCGCCACCAGCACCTTCTCCACTTCCAGCGTGTGCGTGGTGCCGCCCGCTTCGACGACCAGCGTGGCGCCCGTTGCCGTCACCTTCGTGCTGGTGATCTTGGCACCGGTAAGCACCTCGATCTTCCGCTTCTTGAATGCCTTCGCCAGCTCAGCGCTGCAGTCGGCGTCTTCGATGGGAAGAATCGTGGGGGCGACTTCAACCATCGTGACCTTCGTGCCGAAGGCGGCAAACACATCGGCGAACTCCACGCCCACGGCTCCGGCGCCAACGATGACCATCGACGCCGGTGCCTTTTCGGCGACCAGCACGTCGTCACTGGAGAGCACCACGTTTTTGTCGAGTGCGAGGCCGGCCTGCGGCAACCCCTTCACGCGTGAGCCGGTGGCGATCACCACGGCCTTCTTGGCCTCGTGCGTTTCCTTCTTTCCGTCGGCGCCGGCAACGATCACCTTCCGGCCCTTCTCAAGAACGCCCTCACCGCGGATCCACTGCACCTTGTATTTCTTCAACAGGAACTCCACACCTTTGGAGTTCTGCGAGCTGATGCTGCGCGAACGCTTCATCGCCGGACCGAAGTCGAGCGTGATGCCGTTGATGGTGATGCCGTGTTCGGCGGCCTTGCCGAGCTTCAGCGCGAGGCCGGCGCTCTCGAGCAGCGACTTGGCCGGAATGCAGCCCCACAGCACGCAGGTGCCGCCGAGTGCTTCACGTTCGATAACGGCCACTTGCATGCCCAGCTGGGCACAGCGAATGGCGCAGACGTAGCCGGCGGGACCGCCGCCAAGAATGATGACGTCGAACAAAGCCATGATAGTCGGGGATAGACGGGTTCGAGGGACAGCCGTTGAAACGTAGCGGAAACCGCGTCAACGCAGGGGGTGGCTACCCGAGCAACCACTGGGCCGCAGAATACCACTGCAGCATTCCGGGGAGCTGCCGCGTCGGCGGGGATTGATCCTGCGTGATGAGCAGGGCGACGGCATAGGGGTGGCTCGTTGCGGCCGCCTCGAGCGCCCGCACCTCCCGCTCCCATGTCGCGTCGTCCGAGGTATCCAGGCAGACCTGCACCAACAGTGGCGGCTCGCCGGGCCTGGTCGCGAAGAAGTCCACCTCACGGTCGTCGCCGACTCGTAGCCAAGCGACGGAATACTCGCGTCGCTCCAGTTCGAGCAGCACTGCCGTCTCGAGGGCGCCCCCCCGGTGCTCCCGACCGGGCTGCTCGTACAGTGGGATGAGTCCCGCGTCGACCGGATAGACCTTGCGCGGGTTCACCATCCGTTGCTTCTCCGATGTGCTGTGCATGTCAAGCACGCGAACGAGGAAAGCGTCTTGCAGGTGGTCAAGGTAGGCGTGGAGCGTGTCCTTTCCGATCGGCACCCCCTGTGACCTCAGGAAGTTGTAGAACTTGTGCACGGTGAAGCTCCCCCCCGGCGTGGAGAGCAGGTGCCGTTGTAGCGCTCGCAACGCCGTGGAGTTCGTCACCTTGTGACGCTCGATGACGTCGCGGAGGACCATGGTGTCGACATATCCCGTGAGCAGTCTGGCGCGGTCGCGGAGCTCCGTGCCTTGCGCTTCGGGGAAACCACCCGTTTTCAGGTAGTCGCGGAGCCGTGCGTCGAGGTCGGCTCGCTCTGCTGGGCTGAGACTGTGCCACGGCGCCACCGGTTCGGCGTTCGCGTGGCGAAGGACTTCGCGGAAGGAGAAGGGATGCAGTTTCGCCGAGGAGCCCGAGACGATCACTTCGACATTCTTTGCTTCCACGAGGCGGTGGACGAGTGACTCCCACCCGTCGACAATTTGGATCTCGTCGAGGTACAGGGAGAGGAGGCCCTCCGCGCGTATGGTTGGGAA
This sequence comes from Gemmatimonadota bacterium, assembly GCA_031363815.1. GTDB lineage: Bacteria > Gemmatimonadota > Gemmatimonadetes > Gemmatimonadales > Gemmatimonadaceae > Gemmatimonas. Next base: position 25,856 of record JANLVC010000122.1, on the reverse strand, counting down.
TTGCCGGGCATGCTCCTCAATGACCCACCCGAGGTCGAGCGCCGTCATGCCGATGAGGCGCTCATCCTCGAGCCCCAGCATGAGCTGCGACTCCCGTGGGCGCCCGCCAGCCATGCGATCGGCGCGCCGCTGGTGCAGAAAAGACGTTTTCCCGAGTGACAAATTCATGCTAATTGTCATTTCTGCAAGGACAAATGTACCTGCTTACGGCCTGACCGTGCGCACCCCGTCCGAATACACCACGTCCACGGCGCGGCCTCCGGTCACCACGGCATCGCCCGATCGCCGCACGAAGCCCATCAGGGCTCCGGTTGACGCGTCCTGCACCATCGCCATGGGATACGCCGCGGTGTTCCACGTAATACGCGTGCGGCCGTCGGCGGTGCGATCGACCTGGGCCTGCAGCTGCGGCGCGACCGGCGTGCCCCCGGTGCCCGGCGCCGTCATCCGGGCGCTGCGACGTACCACGGCTGACAACGGGGATCGGGCGTCGCGCACCCGGATGGAGGCGAGTCGCGTCTCGAGGGTGGTGCTCCACGGCACGACCGTGGCAAACTGCCGCTCGTCGGAGGCGGTGGCGTGGTCCACTCGCTGGGCCTCAATCGACGTGTCCAGCAGCGTGTTGCCGTCGGCATCGAGCAGTTCGAGGCGATGCGACGCTGACGTGGCGCTCACACTGGCCGGAGCCTCCACGCGGAACGACGGTTCGAGCTGAATTTGCCCGTTGACCACGCGGCCCCACACCAATAGTCCCTCGCCCGGCGCTTCGGGTGACGACATGCCGCCGGAGGCACTGCGATACTGCATGACGGCGGCCCAGTTGTAGTCGCTGATCCACTGGTTGCCGCAGTATCCCATGACATCGGTCCACGTGGGCGACACCAGTGTGTTAAACAGGCTGTTCCAGCCCCAGTAGTTGATCACGCCACCCGGGTACGGATAGTTAGTGTCGCCGGTGGTGCCGCAGGGGGCATGGTTGCGCGAGAAGTTGTGACCCCACTCGTGGGCGGCTACGCGATCGCCACTGGGCAGATAGTCCCATCCGATGGCGGTGCGGCCGGGCACATAGCCATAGCCCGCGATGCCGCTGGTGTACGACACATTGAGCACGCCGTAGTAGTGCATCGTGCTTGGCGCGCCATCCGTGGTTCGCAGCGCGTTGATCTCACTGAGCACCGTGAGCCACTGGTTATTGCCGTCGTTGCTCTGAAGTTCCGTGGCGCTCGAGGTGAACGGTGCGCGCACGTCGGATGACACGGCGCCGAGCGGGAACATCCGCGACACCGAGGACAGGAACGACGCCTTGTTGCCCGCGCTCACGTTGCCGGTGAGCGCCCCGACGACGATCGGCACGAATCGCACGTTGAACGTGGGCACGGTATTCACGCTCATGCTCTGCGGCGTGCTGTTGGTCGGCCACGTGTTGTCGCTGCGGTCGGCGTCGGTGATGGCCAACGTGGGATCGAGGTCGACCAGTACGCGCGTGGTGGTGCGGATGTTCGCGCCCGCCACCAGCAGATTCCAGGTGGACGCGAGCGTGCCTTCGACCATCGCGGTGCGGACACTGGTTTCCGGGGCCGTGATCGTGGCGGTCTGCAGCAGCGTGGTGCCGTCGTAGATGCGCACGCGCACGTCGGGGCGGGCCGAGTTGGCGGCATTGGCCTGAACGAACACGCGCAGCAGGGCATCGCGACCGGCGACCATGGTGACGGTGCCATCGAGCTTCTGAATGGCCTGGGTGAAGTAGACGTTCGTGATGGTGTAATTGGCGGCGACGACTGCCGTGAACGCGAAGCTCGCGGTGGCCGTGCCGTTCGGCGTGATCGTGACACTCTGCGACGATGGTGACGGCGTGTAGGTCGTCGCACCGCTCACGATGGTGTTGGCGGCAACTGTCCAGTTACCGGCGGCGAGTGATGTCACGGTTCCGGCGCCGGTGGCTGACCGCGATGAGCCGGTGCCGGTGAGGGTGAAGGTCGGCGTGACGCTGCCCGGGATGCCGCTGGTGGAGATGGTGACGGCGCCGGTGGCCAGCGCGTACGACACCGAGGCTGGCGCGGCCACGAGAGAGGCCACCACGGTCACCGCCTGTGAACTGGGAGACGGTACGTAGGTGGTGCCGGACGTCGATACATTTGCGGCGGACACGGAGTAGCTGCCGGGAGCGAGCAGGGTGAGCGTGGTCGTGGCCGTGACGTTCTGCGAATAGCCGCCGGGTCCGGAAACCGTGACGTTGCCGGCGGCACCGCCCGGCAAGCCGCCCACGACCACGGCGATCGAGCCGGTTGTGATCGTGTACTGCACCGACAACCGCAGCGTGTCGCCGGATGTGACGGTCGTGTCCCGTGAAATGGGGGAGGGCAGATAGCTCGCGCCGCCGCTGGTCACGCTGGCCGCGTTGAGACGCCAGCGTCCTGAGGCGGCGGGGCTGATGCGCGTGGTGGCCGAGATCGGTGAGGCGTCCCCCGACGGCGAGGTCAGCGTGATGTTGGCGGCGGTGCCGTTGGGAAGACCGGACACGGGCACCTCGACGACGGTTGGCACAACCGCGAAGGCGACGTGAATCGTGGTGGTATTCCCGGTGGCAACGGCGAGGTTTTGAGTGGCCGTGGCCGGCAGGTAGCGCACCCCCGCCACGGCAAGCAGCCCGGCCGACAGGGCATAAGTTCCCACCGGCAACGAATCGAGCGTGGCGGGGCCACTGAGGGTCCGCGTGACACTGTTGCCGGTCAGGGTCATCGTTGGCGCCGCGTCGGCGGGCAGACCACTGGTGGTGACGACCACCCGGCCTACCTGGGCCGCGTAGGCCATCGTGGCCGGCGCCGCCACCAGCGAGGCGCGCACGGCGACGTTGACGGTATCGGCGGCGGGGCGATAGGTGATGCCGCCAGCCGATACGGCGGAGGCGATCAGCCGGTACCCACCTGGCGTGAGGTCCGTGAGCGTCAGCGTGGCCGTAAGCGCCCGACTGAAGCCCTCGGGACCGGTGACGTGTACGGCGCCGGCAACGCCCGCCGGAAGACCGGTAAGGGCAACGGCCAGCGCACCGCTGGACACCTCGTAGCGCACCGCGAGGCGCGTGGTGTCCCCGTGCAGCACGAGGGTATCAATGGCGGCGGGCGATGGCGTATAGCGGAAGCCGCCCGACAGCAACGTGCCGGACGTGACTTTCCAGCGGCCCGTGTTCGCCGAGGTCAGCAGTCGCGATGCCGTCACGGCAATGTCGCCACCGCCCGGCGCCGATACGGTCACCGGGGCGCCGACTCCACTCGGTGCGCCCGTGATCGTGAGATCGATGGCGGTCGGCAGCGGCCCGTAGGTGATCGTGGCCGTAGCCGGTGTGGATCCGCTCACGACCGTCACGGTGAACGTGGCCGGCGTGGTGCTGAAGGTCCCGTCGGCCGTACGCACGGGTCGCACGGTGATGGTGTGCTGACCGGCGGGCACGTCGACCCAACTCACGGTACCGGTCGCGGTGCGCGTGAACGCGGCGCCGACCACGGCGATATCGGCCTTGGTGCCGGTGGGCAGTCCCGCCACGACGAGGCTCAGAACACCCGGCGGAATCGGCGCGGGCGTGGGCGGCGGCGGCAACGGCATCGGGCCAGCCGGCGAATCGCCACCGACGCAGGCCGAGAGCAGGGACAGCACACAGAGCCGCGCAAAGCGCGTGGAGAATCGTCGCATGAACCGGGCGTTGGAGGCTGCGTCAAGGACGATTCACCATGTCGAACGCACCAACCGCGCGAGGCGACTGGTGCGTTCGATCACGCGTTGTGACACACGTTGTGACACACGTTGTGACAGGCTGCGCTAAAAGAGCATCATCATCGGGGCTTCAAGCAGTCCACGCAGGGTGTGCAGAAACTTGGCACCGACGGCGCCATCGATTACGCGATGGTCGCAGCTGAGCGTGACGCGCAGGCGTTGCCGCGGCACGAACTGGCCGTTCTCCCACACCGGCTTCGTTTCCGTTGCCCCAACCGCCAGAATCGCGGCTTCGGGCGGGTTGATGATGGCCGTGAATTGATCGATGCCGAACATGCCGAGGTTGGACACGGAGAACGTGCTACCACTGAACTCGGCGGGCTGCAGCTTCCGTTCCCGGGCCTTCTTGGCGAGCTCGCGCGCTTCCTTGCCAATCTGCCCGAGCCCCTTGAGCTGGGCGTCACGAATCACCGGCACGATCAGTCCATCGTCCGTCGCGACCGCCATGCCGACGTGGGCCGCACTGAAGTACCGGATGTGATCGGTCATCCAGTGCGCGTTGCACTCGGGGTGACGGGTGAGCGCGATCGCCACGGCTTTGATGATGATGTCGTTGACGGAGACCTTGTACTGCTCGCCGTTCGCCACCATCTGCTCGCGCAGCTGTCCCACCTTGGTCATGTCGATTTCCGACGTGAGGTAGAACGTGGGCACGGGGCCGATGGACTCGCTCAGACGACGGGCGATCGTTTTGCGCATCTGCGTGAGGGCCACGTCCTTGAACTCGCCATCGATCTGTATCGCGGTGGCGACGGCGGTGGGTGCGGCCTTTGACGAGCTGGCGGCCAGCGGGGCGTTGGCAACCGGCGCGGCGCTTGCGGCAACCGGCGCCGACGCGGCGGCACCTTCAATGTCGCGACGGATGACGCGACCACCGGGGCCGCTGCCGTGAATGGTGCCGATGTTCACGCCCTTCTCGGCGGCCATGCGGCGCGCGAGCGGCGAGGAACGCACGGGTCCCGCCGGCGCGAGCGCGGGCGCTGGTGCCGGCGCGGGCGCAGCGGGAGTAGCGGGAGCAGCGGCGGCGACCGGAGCGGCCGCGACCGGAGCGGCGGCGACTGGAGGCGCTCCGGTAAGAGCGGCGATGTCTTCGTCGGCGGCAGCGATCACACCAATCACCGTGCCGACGGGGGCCGTGGTGCCTTCGGTGACCAGCTGCGCGCGCAGCACGCCATCGCCGCGGGCCACGAGTTCCATGATCGCCTTGTCGGTCTCGACCTCACCGATCGTGTCGCCGGTCTTGACGGCGTCACCGACGTTCTTCACCCACTTCACAAGGCGTCCTTCCTCCATCGTGGGAGAAAGCGCCTCCATCATCACTTTCGTTGCCATGATCGCTGGGTCAGTCGAGGTAGAGAACCTGTCGGATTGCCGCGATCGTCTTCGGCAAGTCGGGCTTCGCGGCCTTTTCGAGACTCTTGGTGTACGGCATCGGCGCATCGGCCTGATGCACGCGGAGCACCGGCGCATCGAGGTAGTCGAAGCAGTGGCGCTGGACGTAATCCACCACCTGCGCACCGACGCCGCATACCTCCCATCCTTCTTCCACGACGACACATCGGCTCGTCTTCTTCACCGACGCGGTGATTGCGTCGACGTCCATGGGACGGATCGTGCGCAGATCGACGACGTCGCAGGTGATGCCTTCTTTGGCCATCTGATCGGCGGCTTGGAGGGCCACCAGCACCATCTTGCCGTGCGAGACCAACGTGACGTGCTCCCCTTCGCGCTTGAGCTCGGCCTTGCCGATCGGCACGATGTAATCGTCGTCGGGCACTTCGCCTTTGGTGTTGTACAGCATTTCGCCTTCGAGAAAGCACACCGGATTGTCGTCGCGGATGGCGGCCTTGAGCAGTCCCTTGGCATCGTAGGGCGTGGCGGGGGCCACGACCTTGAGTCCGGGGATATGCGCCAGCCACGATTCCCACGCCTGCGAGTGCTGCGCCCCGAGCTGCAGCGCGGCGCCGTTCGGGCCGCGGAACACCATCGGCATCGGGAACTGGCCACCCGACATGTACAGCATCTTCGCGGCCGCGTTCACGACTTGGTCGAGCGCCAGGAGCGCGAAATTCCACGTCATGAACTCGATGATCGGGCGGAGGCCCGCCATCGCGGCACCCACGCCGACACCGGTGAAGCCCAGTTCGGTGATCGGCGTGTCGACGACGCGCATTTCGCCGAATTCCTGCAGCAGTCCCTTTGAGACTTTGTACGCACCCTGATAGACGGCGACTTCCTCACCCATGAGGAAGACGCGGTCGTCGCGGTGCATTTCTTCGCGGAGCGCCATATTGAGCGCATCGCGGTACGTGATCACGGCCATGGTCGTTGGGCTCTCAGCTCGTGGTTTCGACGAGGATGTCTTCCATGAGCGCCTCAAGCGGCAACTCCGGGCTCTGCTCAGCAAAGTCGATGCTGTCCTGCACGATCTTCTTGATCTCTTCGTCCATCGCGGCCACGTCGGCGGGCGTGATCTCGCCGGCTTCTTCCATGCGCTGACGGTGCAGGGCGATGGGGTCGCGCTTGAGGTAGTGCTCCAACTCTTCCTTCGTGCGGTACGTCCCGCTCACGGCGTCGGACATCGAGTGGCCCATGAAGCGGTACGTGCGGATTTCCAGCAGCGTCGGCGTGCCGTCGGTACGCGCGCGATCGATGGCTTCTTCGGTCGCCGCGCGCACGGCGTGCACATCCTGGCCGTCGACCACGCCACGCGGCATGTCGTACGACGCGCCGCGCTTGTAGATGTCGTGAATGGCCGAGGCGCGCTCGAGCGCGGTGCCCATGCCGTAGCGGTTGTTCTCGATAATGAACAGGCACGGCAGCTTCCACAGCGAGGCCATGTTGAGCGCTTCGTGGAACGCGCCGTTGTTCACCGCCGCTTCACCCATGAAGCAGACGATGACCTGATCGCCGCCGCGATACTTGATCGCGAACCCAACGCCGGCGGCGATCGGGATGTGTCCACCGACGATGCCGTGGCCTCCGAGAAAGCCGAGCTGCTTGTCGAACATGTGCATCGAGCCGCCCTTGCCCTTCGCGCAGCCGTCCTGCCGTCCGAATAGCTCCGCCATGGCGGCGCGTGGTGTCATGCCGCGGGCCAGCGCTTGTCCGTGATCACGGTACGTCGTGATGATGTAGTCATCGGCGCGAAGTAACGAGATGACGCCGGTAGAGATGGCTTCCTGTCCGATATACAGATGACAGAAACCGCCGATGCGACCAATCGCATACATCTCGGCGACACGCTCCTCGAATCGACGCTGCAATAACATCGAGTAGAGGAGATCACGATTCGTGGCGGCCGACGTGCCCACCGCTACGTTCGCGTCGGCGCGCACGGGCTCGCCCTTTTTGCGGGGTTTAGCTGTCGACATGGAGAATGGACGGGTGTTGAGTACTGAATCGAGAGGTGCTCATCCGTCCGGGAGGACGCACGAGCGAAGGCGCACGAGCGAAGGCGCTCGAACGGCGTCAGACGCCTGCGGCTTGCACCTGCTCCCACGCGTGATAACTGGAGCGCACCAGCGGACCACTTTCGACATGCTTGAAGCCGAGTTGCATGCCGACAGTGTACAACGCGCGGAACTCTTCGGGTGTGACGTAACGATCAAGCGCGATGTGGTCGTTGGAGGGACGGAGGTACTGCCCAAGGGTGAGGATGTCGACGTTTACCGAGCGCAGTTCCTTCATGACCTCGACGACTTCTTCGTTGGTTTCCCCGAGGCCGAGAATCATGCCGGTCTTCGTGGGGATATCGGGCGCGTGCCGCTTGGCGATCCGGAAGATTTCCAGTAGCCGCTCGTAGCGACCGCCGGGGCGCGCCTTCTTGTACAGGCGCGGCACTGTTTCCGTGTTGTGATTGTAGATGTCAGGGCGCGCGTCGAGGACGGTGCGGATGGAGTCCTCGTTGCCCTGAAAATCGGGCACGAGCACTTCGATCGAGCAGTCCGGCAGGCGCTGATGGATCTGACGAATTGTTTCGGCGAAGATGAACGCGCCGAAGTCGGGAAGATCGTCGCGGTCGACCGAGGTGATGACGGCGTGCCGCAGATTCAGCTCGGCGATGGCCTGTGCGACGCGCGACGGTTCGTCGAGGTCGTACTTGGGCGGACGGCCATGTGACACGGCGCAGTACGCGCAGTTACGCGTGCAGACGTCACCAAGGATCATGAACGTGGCGGTGCCGTGTTCCCAGCATTCGCCGATGTTGGGGCAGTGGGCCTCCTGGCAGACGGTATGCAGGTCGAGTTCCTGCATCATCTGCTTGATACGCAGGTAGTTTGCGCCGCCGGGGGCCTTCACCTTGAGCCACGACGGCTTACGCTCCGGGAGCGCTTCGCGTCGGTGGCGTCCCATGATCTGAACCAACTGCTCGGCCATATTCTGCTGGGAAAGGCCCGGAGTGGTCCGGGACGTGTCTGGAGAAGGTAGTCCGCTGTCGCTTCTCGGGAAACAGCCCAGTACCCGTCAAAACAAAAATAGCCGGAATCCTCGCGGAGAGAAACTTCCCGGGACGGCTACCGTATATCGAAGAACTCCCACTGTGCTCTGAGGCAGACCATGCTCCGTACCCTGTTTACCGTTGGCCTGATCGCCATGCTTGGCCTCGTCGTCCTGAAGTTGGTTTTCGGGCTTCTGGGTCCGCTGGTTGGGCTATTGCTGATGCTACTGGGCTTCGCGATCCGGGTGGTGCTGATCGGCGTGGTGATCTACTTCGTCATCCGGGTCGTCAGTCCGAGCACGGCGGCGCGAATCGAGAAGGCGATTCGGGGATGATGAAACGCCGCGGGATTTTCAGCCACCTCAGCTGATCGCGGGGCACTGCCGGTCTCACTCCTGAAGCAGCGGCGTTACTCCGCGCCGCTGGCACCGTCGGTGCTCTCACCGGCACCGGCACCGGCATCACCGCTATCGCCGCCGTCCTTGTCCCGCCGCCCTCGTGAGCGACGCGCGCCTCCCCGACGTCCGCGGCGTCCCCGCCGCCGCGCGCGCGCGGCGCTGTCGAGATCCGATTCGTCGCCGTCACTGACCGTGTCGCTGTCGTCGTCGCCCTCGTCGGCGGCACCACCGTCGGCGGCACCACCGTCCGGGTCGGACTTCGGAGCACGAGTGCGTGAGCGGGGCGAGGCACCGGCGAGCGGAACGCCCGACGCGCTGCCGCCGGTGGCGTCGCCGCCGGTAGCGGGCCCGCCGGTCGGTGCGGCGCTGGCCTCAGTGGCGTCATCGTCTGTTCCGCCCTTCTTGGCGCGCCCGCGCCGTGAGCGACGGTTTCGGCGCCGCTTCTTGCCCGGCACGACACCCTCCGTTCCCTGGGCCGCTTGGCGGTCGGCGTTGTCATCGGCCTCGCCGCTGTCGTGATCGCCGCTGTCGCTGTCGTCATCGTCGATGCCGCCGCCGATGTCGCCCTCGTCATCGCGGTCAACGTCGCGCTCCTTGCGCTCGTCGATCGCGGGCGGCGTCATGCTTCGCTCGCCGTACGGCGATTCGGTCTCCGCCTCGCTCTCGCTGTCGCGGTCTCTTGGGCCGAGTGCGCGCTCGAGCGCGCGGTCCGGGCCATCGCGCTTCGCGGCGGGTGCCGCGAACGGATCCTCAAGTTCGACGGACGGATCACTGTATGGTGAGCGCGATTCGTCGCGCGGGCGCCGGGGCGGCTTCGGCGCGTCGCTCCGCGCGGCACGTTCACCCCGCGGAAGTCGCGCCGGACGCGCCGGACGCGCCGGCTTTTCCCCGTCTGCGGCGTCCGCCCGCTGGCGCTTGGGACGCTCCTGGCGTTCTGCCGGGGGACGTGACTCGGCGGCTGCCGTGTCCGCCGGCTGCTCCGCGACGCGTTCTGCGACGCGTTCTGCGACGCGTTCTGCGACGCGCTCTGCGACGCGCTCTGCCGCGAGCTCGGATGTGGCCTCGCCTTGCTCATTTACCGGGCGTTCGCTCTTTGCGCGCTCGCGCTCGCGACGACGACCCTCGCGACGGCCGTTGAACGACTCTTCGTCGTCGATCCGCGGGCGGTCCCGCACCCGCTCGCGCAGCTTCTCGACCGAGAGTTCGGTCTCTTCGCGATGCTTCCCTGCCGGCGCGACCGCGCGCGCTGGACGGCGTTCGCTGTCGCCCGCCGCGTCGGCGTCCGATCCAGCCACCGCACGTCGTCCGCGCGCGCCCCACGCCCACTTGAGCGCGGCGAGCGCGTCCCGTACCGCGACACGGCGCGTGTCGCGCATGCGCACGCCGTACGTCGGCTCTATTGGCACCGACTCGACCCGGCGGGCCAGCGGGACCAGCTTGAGCAGCAGATCGGCGTTCGCCGTCCACGAATTGCCGACGCAGACCGGCTCGGAGCCGGCCTGGCGCACGAGATCGCGCAACGCCGAAATCCGGATCAGGCGCATCGAGGCCGTGAGGTCATGCACCCCGTGCACGCGCACAAAGGTACGCATGGCCCAATGCGCTGCCCGGAACAGCCGTCGCACCGGCACGGGCGCGTCGGCCACGACCATGCGTTCACCAACCACGAGGTCCGCACCACCTTCGAAGCGGCGTGCGAACTCCGGGACGATACCCGGCGGATCCGTGAAGTCCCCCTGCACAAGCAGCATGGCATCGCGACGCGGATAGCGCGTCTGGGTCGACACGTGCCGGATCAGCGCGTCGAGGGCGCCGGCATACCCGACCTGCGTGGCACCACGAAGCACGGTGACGGGCATCGCGTGCGCGTACTGCTCCGCCACCTCCGCCGTCTCGTCGGAGCTCGCATCATCGTATACGACGACCTCGTACTCGCGAGGAAATTCAGCGAGCACGGTGCGGATCCGCCAAAGCAGGACGCCGATGGTGGCGACCTCATTGTGTGCGGGAATGGCGAGGTAGAGCACAGGAGCGGGTAACGGGACGCGCGAGCCAACAGGAAAAACGTTGGCGTACTGGTGTGCGTCCGATAATAACAGAGAGAGGCCTCCGGCGGAGCGTTTCCGGCGTGGGGAGATCGGGGTACGTGAAATTCAGAGAGGACGCGCCATGATTCTCGCGAACACACGCGCTCGGCTCGGGCGCAAAGACGCTCAACTGGTGGTTCGGCTCGTTGCCCGCCAATCGGGACGTGCGCAGGACGACGCCGAGGCCAAACTGGCCGATCAAGGGCTCGATTCGCTGCTCGACGATCCGCGCCTGCTCGAGGGGCTGCTCAACGCGCGACAGGGGGCGCATGCCTCGTGGCCACTCTTCATCTACGTGGTCGTTCGGCACGCCCTGCGGACGGCTGGCGAGGACAATCGCTCGATCGCCGACTACGTGGCCTCGATCCTGCTTCACTTCGGGCTGCGGCAGCGGGCGCGGCAGATTGCCGATCACGACGACGCGACCTACGACACACTCGCCTCGCTCGTCGCCGATCTGGAGGGCGGCGACGCCTCGAGGAGCTTTCTGGCCAGAGCGCACCTGGGCAATTACGCCTTGTGGCTCAGCGGACTTTTCCCGGATCACATTGAACAGCGGCGGTGGCGTCGAGGTGGTCCCGATCTTGGGTATTTCGAGGCGATGGGACAACGGGGTTTCCGTCTCGCCGCCGATCACCGGCTGGCGGATGAGCACGGACTGGCCCCACTGTTCGCCGCGGCGTCGGAGCGTTTTCCGCGGTTGCGGGTGGCGCTGAATCGGGTGAGCGACCGCCTGCTGTTTCCCAACGTTCACACGCCCGAACGTCTGATGCGCCAAGTGTGCGACGACACGAGGTGGCGGGCTTCCCACTAGTCGCGACTATCCTTCGGGTGCACGACGGGTACTTTTCCGATCTCCTTCCCGCCCATGTTCGAACCGCTTCGCGATGCCCTGCGCGGATTGTCCACGCGCCTCGATCCAGATGAACGCCGTACGATGGCGCAGGCCATGCGTGATGCGCTTGTGCACGCCAAGCTGGGGCTCAATGACCTGCGCGCGTTGCTCGCGACCACCAACACGCGCTTGGCCGCCGAGCGCGCCGAACTGGAAACGGTGCGTCGGCGGCAGGGCTTGGCGGCGCAGATCAACGACGAGGAGACGGTCGCGATCGCTGAGCGTTTTGCCTCGCAGCATCAGGAACGCGTCGTGATGCTCGAGACCAAGCAGATGGTGCAGCAGCAGGAGCTGTCGCTCGCCGAGCGCGACTACGAGGAGATGTCGGTGGAATTGCGCCTGATCAAGTCGGGCGTGGCGCCGGGCGTACGATCGAAGAAGCCGGGGGCCAAGGGGGCGCCGGCCAGCGAGCCGGGCACCGCGTTTGGTGCTGCCGCGGCGGCGGAATCGGTGCGGTTGGACGGTCTGCCCGCTGACCTCGATCTCGAGGAGAAAACTGCCGCGGGCGTGGATGGCGTGATGGATGACCCGTTGGCAGACCCCTTGGTGTACCCCCGGCGCCGCACTCGCGCGGAACGCGACGCGGAAGCGGAACAGCGACTGGCGGCCTTGAAGCGCCGAATGGGCAAGTGAGCCATCGGCGGGCGTTCGTTAGGGCGTGTCTGGCCGCCTGCCTGCCGTGGTGCACGGTGTCGGGGCAGGAGGTGCAGGCCAATGGGCAGAAGCAGCCGCCGGTATCGAGTCGCGGCCGACTTCCCATTGCGGGATGCGCGGGGCAACCGATCAGCGACCTCATTGTCATCACGCAACCGCCGTTCACGGAACGCCTTCCCGCGCGGCTCGAGTGGGTGCGGCGCACGGTGCGAAGGACGCATGTGAACACGCGGGCCGATGTGGTGCGGCGATTCCTCCTCCTGAAGGTCGGGGACGCGTGCAACCAGATCCGTCGCGCGGAGTCGGAACGCATTCTGCGCGCCCAGCCGTTTATCGTTGATGCCCGTATCCGCGTGTTCGACGACGAGGCCGGCGGTGTCCGGCTCGAGGTCGAGACGCGCGACGATTTCAGCATGGTCTTCTCGCCGACGCTGCAGTCGAAGTCGCCGCTGGTGCGCGGCATGCGGTTGGGCGACTTGAATCTTGGGGGGTCGGCGACGTTGGCAACGATCAACTGGCGCGATGGCCGCGCGTACAACGACCTCTTGGGCGTCGACCTCGCGAACTACGCCTTCGGACGTGGGCGCAATGAGTTCCGCCTTTCGGCTCAGCGCCATCGGTTCGGACAGGACATGCGGCTGGAGCTGGTCCGGCCGTACTACACCGACCTGCAGCGCTACGCGTGGATCGGAAGTCTTGGCGGCACGCGCGGGCCGATGGAGTTCCGTCGAGGCGATCTGCCGCGCAACGCGCTGACCACTCGCCGCGAGTTCGCGAACATCGGTGCCCTCGCGCGCGTCGGTCCGGTGGGGCGCTTGCGATTGGTCGGTGCGTCTCTCACACGGGAAGTGCACCGCACCGACCAGCAATCGTTGCTGCTCACGCGTGAGGGCGTGATGGCCGACACGACAAACGCCGCGGTCCCGACTTTCCGACCACAACGCGTGGTGCGCGTGAACGCCCTGCTTGGCGTGCGCGCGATTCGATTCGTGCAGGTGCAAGGGTTCGATGCACTCACCGGCGCGCAGGACGTTCGTGTGGGCATGCAACTCGGACTGGTTGCGGGCCGGGCTATCGTGGTGCGGCAGGCGCGCGATCGCGATCATTTCCTCGCGGCGAATCTGTACGGCGCCTATGGCGGAGCTCGCAGTTTCGTGGGGCTGCAGGCGATCACTGAAGCGCGGTTCGATCGCGACACGAAGGCCTGGGACAACTTCGTGACCAGCGGTCGTCTGGCGTGGTACTTCCGGCCGGCTGTGCGACAGACCACGGTCGTCGAGTCCGAGTGGAGCGCCGGTCGTGACATGCGTGTGCCCTTCCAACTTTCGCTGGCCGATCGCGATGGCGGTGTGATGGGCCACCGCGCATCGAGGCAGGCAGGCGCGCGGCGCCTGGTGTTCCGTGCGGAGCAGCGACTGGTCGTGCCGACGCGACTGAACGTGGCGGACGTCGGGTTCGCCGGATTTGCCGAGGCGGGTCGACTCTGGGCAGAGCGGATGGTGCCGTATTCCATCGCGACGCCGTGGCGTGGTGCGGTGGGCGTGTCGGTGCTCGCGGCCGTGCCGCCGCGCTCCCGGCGGATGTGGCGCGTCGACTTCGCGCTGCCGATCAGTGCCGATCCGCAGCGTCGATTCGAAGTGCGCTTCTCGAGCGTCGATCGAGCGCGTGTGTTCTGGAACGAGCCACGGGACGTGCAGGCGGGTCGCGAACGCACGGCACCATCCAGCCTCTTCACCTGGCCGTAGGGTCCTGCTGCTTCAACGGGTGCTACTTCGCGGTGGCCATCATCCGACGGATCGGTACGATCATGAGGGCGAGAATCACCGCGGCTCCGAAGAGCGCGATCGCGGTACCGCTGAACACGAGCGGCGTCTGTTCGAGTTTCGTGGGATCCACGTGTCCGCCAACGAGGCCGGCCACCAGGTTGCCGACGGAGGTGGCCAGGAACCAGATGCCCATCATCTGTCCCACGTAGCGCCGCGGCGCCAGCGTTGTCATCGACGCGAGGCCGACCGGGCTGATGAACAGCTCGCCCATCGTCTGGAACATGTAGCTCATGATGAGCCACCACGGTGACACGAGGACTGAGCCGCCGCTGGCGACCACGCGGTTCGCGGCGAACACCATGGCCAGAAATCCGACACCGGCCAGCACGAGTCCGAGCGTAAACTTCGCAGGGCTCGAGAGGTCGACCTTGCGCTTCGCGAGCATGATCCAGAGTGCGGCGAAGACTGGCGAGAGGAGAATGATGAACGCCGAATTCACCGACTGAAACCACGTGGCGGGCACCTCGAAGCCAAAGAGGTTCCGGTTGGTGAAGTCGTTGGCGAACAGCTGCAACGACGTCGGTGCCTGCTCGAACGCCGCCCAGAAGATCGCGGCAAACACGAAGAGCACGAAGATCACGCCGGAGCGCAACTTCTCGTCGCGGGTGAGCCCACCGAACGCGAACAGAAAACCGAAAAAGGCGACGGCGATACCGACCAGCACGAACGTCATCGCACCGCCGATCGCCTGCGGATCGAGCGTGATCGTACCGGTGCTGGCCAACACGAACACCAACGCGATGACGGCGAGACCCCCGAGGGTGTAATTGCGAACCGCGCTCTCACGCTTTGCTTGCACGACGGGATTGGGATCGCGCACGATGTCCTGCCCCAGCGTGCCGAGCATGTCCTTCGCCTTGAGCCAGAACATGAGGAGGCCGCACAGCATGCCCACGCCGGCGGCACCGAAGCCCCAGTGCCAGCTCACCCGTTCACCCAGATATCCGGTGACCAGCTGCCCGATGAAGGCGCCGGTGTTGATGCCCATGTAAAAAATCGAGAAGCCGGCATCACGTCGCGCGCCGCCCTCGGGGTAGAGATCGCCAACGATGGCCGAGATGTTCGGCTTGAGCAGGCCGGTGCCGAGCACGATCAGCACGAGACCGAGGAAGAAGAAGACCTTGCCCACCCCCGCGCCCGCCATGCCTGAGATGCCAATGGCCAAGTGGCCGGAGGTAATCAGGATGGCGCCGATCAGGATCGCGCGACGTAATCCGAGCCACCGATCGGCGATCCAGCCACCGGGCAGCGACGCGAGATACACCGACGCGGCGTAGATGCCCACGATGGCCGATGCGGCGGGACGATCGAAACCGAAGCCGCCATCGGCGAGCGCGGCCGCCATGAACAGCACCAACAGCGGGCGCAGTCCGTAGAACGAGAAGCGTTCCCACATCTCGGTCATGAAGAGCAGACCGAGTCCGCGCGGATGGCCGAAGAACGCGCGGTCGTTGGCGGGGTTCGGTGCGGACGAGTCCGTACGGAGCGAGGGAGGTGTCACGACGCGTGGGATGGAAGGTGGAGAAGCGGCTGCTTGATGCAGGCCACGAAGTGTCCGGGAGACTTCTCTTCGAGCGGCGGGACTACGCGCGCGCACTCCGCATCCTTGAGCGGATTCGGACACCGCGGATGAAACACGCAGCCGCTGGGCGGGTTTGCCGGTGATGGCGGATCACCCAGCAGGAGAATGCGTTGGCGCTTGGCCGTGGGGTCTGGCACCGGCACGGCCGACAGCAGCGCCTGGGTGTACGGCATAAGCGGTGTGCTGAAAATCGTACGGCGCGGCGCGAGCTCGACGATGCGGCCGAGATACATCACGGCGACGCGGTCGGCCATATGCGCAACGACCGCGAGATCGTGTGCAATGAACAGATAGGAAAGACCCCGCTCGCGCTGCAGATCACGCAGCAGGTTGACGACCTGCGCCTGCACACTCACGTCGAGCGCCGACACCGGTTCGTCGCATACGATGAACGATGGCTCGACGGCCAGCGCGCGCGCGATGCCGATGCGCTGGCGTTGGCCGCCGGAGAATTCGTGGGGATAGCGCGACGCGTACTCGGGGCGCAGCCCGACTTCGTCCAGCAGCGTGGAGACGCGACGGTCGGCGTCACGGCCTTCGGCGAGACCGTGCACGATCAAGCCTTCTTTGATCGCGGCACCGACGGTCATCCGCGGATTGAGCGAACCGTACGGATCCTGAAAGATGATCTGCATGCGCCGCCGCATGCGTCGCAGCGTTTCCCCGCGCAACGCCAGCACGTCGGTCCCATCAAAGCGTACCGTACCGGAGGTCGGTTCGATGAGACGCAGGATCGAGCGACCGGTCGTCGTTTTGCCGCACCCCGACTCGCCCACCAGCGCCAGTGTTTCCCCCGCGTGTACGTCGAACGACACGCCATCCACGGCCTTCACCGCACCGGTCGCGCGCTGCAACAGGCCCGTACGAATGGGGAAGTGCTTCGTGAGGTTGCGCACCTCGAGCAGCGGTACTGCGGGCGCCCCTGTTGTTGACCTGCTCATGCGCGCGCCACCTCGCGCGCGTCGGCCCGACGCGCTGGTTCTTCGATGAGATGGCAGCGCGCCCGATGGGCCGATCCCACCTGCAATAACGCCGGCTCTTCCTTCGCGCATCGTTCGAACGCGTACGGGCACCGGTCACGGAACGTGCAGCCACTCGGCAGCGCCGTTGGTGGTGGCACCGAGCCCGCGATCGTTTGTAGACGTTCTTCTTCCTGGCCGAGCTTGGGGATCGCGGCCAGCAGTCCCTCGGTGTACGGATGGCTCGGCGTGGCGAAGAGATCGTCGACGTTTGCTTCCTCGACCACGCGGCCGGCGTACATCACGATCACGCGCGAAGCCATTTCGGCGACCACGCCAAGGTCGTGCGTGATCAGCAGCAACGCCATGTCGGTGCGCGCGCGCAGATCCCGCAGCAGTTCGAGGATCTGCGCCTGGATGGTGACGTCGAGGGCGGTGGTCGGTTCGTCGGCAATGACGAGCTTCGGAGACATGATGAGGGCCATCGCGATCATCACGCGCTGGCGCATGCCGCCCGAGAGTTCATGCGGGTACTGCTTGGCGCGCGCGGACGCGTCGGCGATGCCGACCTGCGCGAGCATATCTACGGTGCGCGTCCAGGTATCCTTTCGTGAGAGTGTGGTATGCACGCGCAGCACTTCCGCGATTTGATCACCGACGGTGAGGACGGGGTTGAGCGCCGTCATCGGCTCTTGAAAGATCATCGCCATATGCTGACCACGAATGTCGCGCAGTCGCTCGTCGTCGAGCGTCAGCATGTTGCTGCCGTCGAACATGATCTGGCTTCCGGACTCGATCCGGCCCGGTGGCGGCACGAGACGCAGGAGCGACAGCGCGGTGAGCGACTTCCCGCAGCCCGACTCGCCGACAAGGCAGACCGACTCGCCGCGCGCAACGGTGAACGACACGCCGTCGACGGCGCGCGCCACGCCGGTGCCCGTCGGAAAGGCGATCTGCAGCGCATGCACATCGAGCAGCGGACGATCGGATGCGGTCGTGGAGTCTTTTGTGGCAGAAATCGTCACGGGCGCACGGTGCGGGAAAGGAAGGGGACGGTCGACGACGCGATACCCGCCTGGGCGGAACGTGCCGTGTCGAGAGTCGGAACGTGATTCGGTGCGAACCGCTCGCGCAAGGCGTCGCCGAGGGCATTGCAGGCGAGCACGGCGAACACGGTGGCCAGTCCGGGGAAGAGGGAGAGCCACCATTCGCTCTGCACGACTCCCGATCCGTCGCGGAGAATCGTCCCCCAACTGGCCTGCGGCGCTTGAATCCCCAGGCCGAGATAGCTGAGCCCTGCCTCCAGCGCGATCGTTCCGGCAACCCCAAAGCTGGCGTTGATCACGAGCGTAGGCAGCAGATGCGGCAGCAGATGGCGCCAGAGAAGCCGGGGGCCACGAACACCCATCGCCCGCGCGGCCAGCGTGAACTCCCGCGCGCTGAGGGCGCGCAGTTCGTCGGTGACGAGGCGCGCAGTGTCGAACCATCCCGTGAAGCCGATCAAGAGGACCAACGCCGGAAATGACAGGGCGCCCCAGAGCGCGCCCACCGCCAGCAGCACGAGCAGACGCGGAATCGACAGGGCGACATCCAGCAATCGTCGCATGGTGGTATCGACGATGCCACCGACCAGCGTCGAGATCGCGCCGTACAGGGTGCCGACGACGAGCGACACGGCGACCGAGAGCATGGCAAGCGAGAGCGACACACGGCCGCCATCGAGCACACGGCTGAACACATCGCGGCTCACGGCATCGGTGCCGAAGGGATGCGCCAGCGACGGCGCCTGGCTGCGGAGGGCGATGATATCGAGTTGCGCATTCGGCGCGTACGGCGACAACAGCGGTCCCGCCACGACGACCGACACGAGGAGTGCCATGAGCACGAAGGCCGGTGAGAGGCGGCGACTCACGGGCTGCGAAGCCGTGGGTCCGCGCTCTCGCGCGCGATGTCCGCCAGCGCAGCGCCGAATGCCGTGACGGCGCTGCCGACAATCACGCCCGCGGAGACCACCGGATAATCGCGGGCTTCGATCGCGCGGATCATCGCGTAGCCCATGCCGGGCCACGCGAATACGCGCTCCACGAATACCGCTCCGGTGATCAAGGCGGGAAGCAGCAAGCCGGTCACCGTGATGACGGGCAGCAGCGCGTTTCGCCATGCGTGGCGACGCACGGCCGATTCGGTGAGTCCCTTCGCGCGAGCGGTGCGCACGAAGGCCTGCGCCATGCTTTCCTGCATCGCGTTGCGTTGATAGCGCGCAAAGACCGACACACCGACCAGCGAGAGCGACGTCAGCGGCAACACCAGATGGCGCAGGCGGTCCACGAGTTGCTCGCGGGCATTCATGTAGCCGTACATCTCGCCGGTGATCCCGGTGGCGGGGAGCCAACGGAGTTCGTGCGCGAAGACCACCAGCAGCACCAGCGCCAGCCAAAACTCCGGGAGGGAATACAGTACCAGCAGGGCGGTCGACGTGGTCCGGTCGCGGCGCGACCCCGCCCTCGCGCCTTGCCACGCACCGATCAGCATGCCGCCCACCAGACTCACGCTCAGCGCGCATCCCATGAGCAACAGTGACCGCGGCAGCGCGTCGGACAGCACGTCGGCCACGGGACGATGCTGGTCGCGCGACCAGCCCAGATCGCCGCGCACGAGCGACCAGAGCCACCGGCCGTATTGCGTGGCCAGCGAGTCATCGAGCCCGTACTGCGCCCGGATCGTCGCCCGCAGTTCCGGCGTGAGGCCTTCCCCGAGGGCGGTGGCCGGATCGCCCGGCGCGAGTTGCAGCAGCACGAACGCGAGGGTGGCCGCCGAGAACACGACCGCCACGCTCTGCGCGACGCGCATGAACACGCGACGGGTCATGGTGATCAGGGACGCGCCCCCAGCCCAATGCGATCGCGATCGATGCGCTGCGCAGGATCGACGCGCCAGTCGGCGAGTCCAACGAACCAGCCATCGGCCCGCAGCGACGTGGTGATGAATCGGCGGTGGATCGCCACCGGTGAGCGCTGCTCGTACAACCAGACGGCCGGCACGTCGTCGTCGATCTGCTGAAATGCCCGGGCCCAGTAGCGGCGGCTTGTGGTTGGATCGAACGTCGTGAGCGCACTGTCCAGTAACGCATCAAACGCGGGACTATCGTAACGGCCCGCGTTCGAGCTCCCGCGCGAGGCCCAGGTTTGCATCAGGCCCACCAGCCCAGGGCTTGGCTGCCACGCACCGAGATAGGCATCGAACGCGTGACGGTCGACCGCTTCGCTCCACGCATTGTTCTCGAGCACCTGCGGCGTTGCCTTCACGCCGATTGCCCGATACTGCTCTTGCAGCAGCACCGCATAGCGCTGCCGGGACGTGCTGCTGCTGGGAATGAGGATGTCGAATGCGAGCGGCACGCCGTTGCGATCGCGCACGCCGTCGTGGTCGCTGTCACGCCACCCCGCTGAATCGAGCAGCGCTTTCGCGGTCGCGACGTCGTACGGAAGCTGTGTGAAGGCGGCGGTATCGGGGATCAGCGCGCGCGGAGCAGGCGCCAGCGCGACCATGCCCAACGAATCGAACACGTTGCGCACGAGTCGTTCGCGGTCGACGGCCATGTGCAGGGCGCGTCGTACACGACGGTCGCCGAACATCGCGTTGGGGCGCGATTGGTTCTTGCTGTCGCGGAGATTGAAGCCAAGGAAGCCGTAGCTCAGCGCGCGGTTGTCGATCAGGCGCAACGACGGCGTGCGCGCGACCTGCGCCAGATTCTCGGGACGCAGCTGCTCGAGGAAATCCGCCTCACCGGCAAAAAGTTTGACCGTCGATGATCCAAAGTCGGGCGCGATGCTCCAGATCACGCGATCCAGCTTCGCTCGCCCACGCGAGTTCGTCGTGTCGGCGATGATCTCGATGCGTTGACCGGGCTCCCAGCGCGCGAAACGGAAGCGACCGGTGCCGACCGGATGGCGACCGAACGGCGCGCTCTCGAGTTTGGACATGGCGATCGTGTCGAGCAGATGCGACGGCAGCACATACATGTGATACGTGGCGTCGTAGAACTGTCGTGGCATGCGCCGCTTGAACCAGAAGACGGCGGTGCGCGGGTCGCGAACCGACACCGAATCGATGTTGCCAAGCAGCGCCTGCAGTTCGACCACCAACGAATCGCTGGTGTACACGCGGAACGTGTACCGCACGTCCTCGGCCGAGACCGGCTGTCCGTCGTGCCAGCGGGCCAGCGAATCGAGCGAGAAGGCGATCGAGAGCGAATCGGTGGACCACGCCCAGGATGTGGCCAGCCGCGGTTCAAAGCCGCGGTCACCATAGGTCTCGAGATCATCGCCGATCTCGGCGAGTCGATCAAAAATCACGCCCACGATCGCCGCGCCTTGCGTCCCGGAGAGAAAGGGCGGGAACAATGTCGACGGTTCGGCGGGTACGGTCACGATCAGGGTGCCGCCGGTATCACCAGCGCTCCCCGTCCGCTCGCCGCCGCCGCAGGCCGTGAGCGTGCATGCACAGAGACCAACCAGCCAACGGGTTCGCGAGAGACGCATGTGAGGCGGTGTTCCGAGAAAGACAGATCGGTGGATCAGCGAGGCGATCACACGAGGGTACGATGCCCGACGCTCCCTATCGGCGCCAGAGCCAGTTATCATTGCCGAGGATGGCGTGATGCGACGCGACCCGCTTCACAAAGTCACGCGAGGGGACGAAGGGGTCGATTCTGCCCTCTCGATTCGGCTCGGCGACGGTCGCAAGCGATGCGGCGAGGGCGTCGACAACAACTGCCCAATCGGCCTGCGACGGCGCACAGGCCTCCAGCGAGGCCGCGGGCGGCGGGAGTGGCAACGGCACGTCGGCGGCGTCGGACAGTAGCGCCTGATCGTCGGCCAGCAGAATGCTGCCCTGTTGGAGGTAGGCGCCGCCCTGCCGCCAGACTGCGCTGCCTACCAGCTTCCGACCGCCTACCATGATCTCTCCAGCGGCCGGTCGATCGAAGCAGACCGGCCCATCGGGCGCGATGGCCGGCGCCTCGGCGTCCGTCGCCAGCAGCGCCGGCACGCCCAGCGACTGCAGGGCGCGGAGCAACACGTCGTTCACGGCGGCGTAGGGCACCCGCCAGGATAGCTGCTTGTCGAGCGGCATCGCCACGCTGTACGTGACCTCGCGGGCGTGCAGCAGTGCCCTCCCGCCTGTTGGACGACGCACGGCGCACAGCCCCGCGTCACGCAGGCGGGACGCCGAGAAGCGACCCTTCGTTCGTTCGTTCCGACCAAACGAAATGGTCGGCGTTTCCCACGCGTAGCATCGCCACACGGCACACTGTGTTTCGCCGGCCAGATCCAACAACGCCGAGTCGATGGCCATGTGCGCGACACCGTTTGAGGCGGGTGAGCGCAGGAACGTCCACTGCCGGGGCATCACGGCCGACGTCGCGCCGCGCGCGGTCGGTCCGGACAGCGGCCTCGTGGCGGCGATGGGGGGGACGATTCGGGAAATGCTCACGGTGGTTAAATTTACGGCGCCACAGGCGAAACGCGCCGCAGTGGCCCCAACGATTTTCACGACGCTTGCACGGGCTTGGCCCGTTTGAGGATGGTCATGGGCACGCGCACCATCTCGTCCGCGCCAGTCGCGGTCGATTCGTTTATTCCGCGCCATGTCGGTCCGAGTGCCGCCGAACAACAGGCGATGCTCGCCACGCTCGGCTACGACTCCCTGGATGCATTCATCGACGCCGTCGTTCCGGAAAGTATCCGTTTCCGCGGCACGCTCAACACGGGCCCCGAGCGCAGCGAGGCGGAGGTGCTGAGCGCGCTCAAGGTGATCGCGTCGCGCAACACCGTGTACCGGTCGTACATCGGCATGGGGTACTACGGCACGCACACGCCGAACGTGATCCTGCGCAACATCATGGAGAACCCGGCGTGGTATACGGCCTATACGCCGTATCAGGCCGAGATCGCGCAGGGACGACTCGAGGCGTTGTTGAACTACCAGACGATGGTGATCGACCTCACCGGACTCGAGATCGCGAACGCTTCGCTGCTTGATGAAGGAACCGCCGCCGCTGAGGCCATGGCCCTCTGCTTCGGTTCGCGCGGCAGTGCCACGCGCAACGTGTTGCTCATCGGCAGCGACTGTCATCCGCAGACGATCGCCGTGGTCGAGGCCCGAGCCTCGGCGCGTGGCATCGTGGTACAGGTGGCCGATCCGCGCACGTTCGCCTTCAATGACACCGTGTTCGGCGTGCTGCTGCAGTATCCGGGCACCGACGGCGCGGTGCTCGACTATCGCGGCTTGTGCGAAGCGGCTCACTCCGCTGGTGCGCTGGTCACGGTGGCGAGCGATCTCCTCGCGTTGTGCCTGCTGGCACCGCCGGGTGAGTGGGGCGCCGATATTGTGGTCGGCAACACGCAGCGTTTCGGTGTGCCCATGGGCTACGGCGGACCGCATGCCGCGTTTTTTGCGACGCGCGATGAGTTCAAGCGTCTGCTTCCCGGTCGCATCATCGGCCTGTCGCGCGACACCGAAGGCAAGCCCGCGCTGCGCATGGCGCTGCAAACGCGCGAGCAGCACATCCGCCGCGAGAAGGCCACCAGCAACGTCTGCACGGCTCAGGTGCTGTTGTCGGTGATGGCGGCGATGTACGCCGTGTACCACGGACCGGACGGTCTGGTGCAGATCGCCGAGCGCGTGCATCGCCATGCGGCCACGATGGCGGCGGGCCTCGAGAAGCTCGGCTTCGCGATCACGCACGAGAATTTCTTCGACACGGTGCGCGTGGAAGTGGGCGCTCATGGGCAGGAAGAGCTTCTCGCGGCGGCGGCCGCACATCGCATGAATCTGCGCGTCCTCGAGCCGGGCACCATCACCGTGGCGCTCGATGAAACGACCACGGAGCGCGACGTCGCCGATCTCTGGACGGTGTTCAACAACAATGCCGCCGTCGACTTCGCGTACGCCGATGTCACCGCCGGCGTGGACACGCGCTACGACGAGCGCTTTCGCCGTGTGTCGACGTTCCTCACGCATCCCACGTTCCATCGCTATCACAGCGAGACGGAGATGCTGCGCTACATGTACGCGTTGCAGGCACGCGACTTCTCGCTCGTACACGGCATGATCCCGCTCGGCTCCTGCACGATGAAGCTGAACGCGACGGTCGAGATGATTCCGGTGACATGGCCCGAGTTCGGTCAGTTGCATCCGTTCGCGCCTCCCGAGCAGGCGCAGGGCTACGCGCAGCTGTTTGACGAACTCGAGCGCGATCTCGCCGAAGTGACCGGCTTCGCGGGTGTGTCGCTGCAGCCGAACGCAGGGTCGCAGGGCGAGTACGCCGGATTGCTGGTGATCCGCGCCTACCACCAGGCGCGTGGCGATGCGCACCGCACGGTGTGTCTCATTCCGCAGTCGGCGCACGGGACGAATCCGGCGAGCGCCGTGATGGCCGGCTTCTCGGTGATCGTGGTGAAGACGGACACCGACGGCAACATCGACGTGGATGATCTGCGCGCGAAGGCGGAGCAACATGCCGCCGACCTCGGTGCGCTGATGGTGACGTATCCGAGCACGCACGGCGTGTTCGAAGCGCGCATCAAGGAGATCACGTCGATCATTCACGAGCATGGCGGTCAGGTGTACATGGACGGCGCCAACATGAACGCGATGGTCGGTGTGTCGCGCCCGGGCGACCTCGGTGCCGACGTGTGCCACCTGAATCTGCACAAGACGTTCTGCATTCCGCACGGCGGAGGGGGACCGGGCATGGGACCGATCGGCGTGGCGTCGCAGCTGGTGCCGTTCCTCCCCACGCATCCTGTGATCGCCACTGGGGGGACGCAGGCGATCGGTCCGATTTCAGCGGCGCCGTGGGGCAGCGCGAGCATTCTGCCGATCTCGTACGTGTACATCAAGCTGATGGGCGGCGAGGGTCTCGCCACGGCGACGAAAGTCGCGATCCTGAACGCGAACTATGTGGCCAAGCAACTCGAAGCGCACTACCCGGTACTGTATCGCGGTCAGAACGGTCTGGTGGCGCACGAGTGCATTCTCGACACGCGCGGCGTGAAGAGCGCGTCTGGTGTGGAAGCGGAAGACATCGCGAAGCGTCTGATGGACTATGGATTCCACGCGCCGACGTTGTCGTTCCCGGTGGCCGGCACGCTGATGGTGGAGCCCACGGAGAGCGAGTCGAAGGCGGAGCTCGATCGGTTCATCGCGGCCATGATCGGTATTCGCGAAGAGATCGCGGCGGTGGAGCGTGGCGAAGCGGATCGCGAGAACAACGTGCTCAAGCGCGCGCCGCACACGGCCGCGCATGTCACGAGCGACGCGTGGGATCGCCCCTACACGCGTCAGCAGGCGGCCTATCCCACCCCGTTCACGCGCGAGCGGAAGTTCTGGCCGTACGTGGGCCGCGTCGAAAGCGCGTTCGGCGATCGCAACCTGGTGTGCTCGTGTCCACCGATCGAGTCGTACGCGACGTCGTGAGTTTTGCGTAG
This sequence comes from Gemmatimonadota bacterium, assembly GCA_031363815.1. Lineage (GTDB taxonomy): Bacteria > Gemmatimonadota > Gemmatimonadetes > Gemmatimonadales > Gemmatimonadaceae > Gemmatimonas. The sequence goes on along the minus strand of JANLVC010000122.1, from coordinate 754 downwards.
TGAGAGGGATTGAACGGCGTGACTGCTTCGGTGGTCACGCCGTTCTTGCGCTGAGGCCGCGCTATAGGCTACGGGTCTTCGTGCGGCGAGCCGCGGCTCCGGGCGCGGGTCATCCGCTTCGCGGCTTTTCTGTGGCGGCGGGCATGGGAGCGCCGCGCGGGATCGGTGCGGTCGCCACAGAGAGCCACTCAGCGGACGCCCGGCCCGGCAGCCGCTGACGTTCGCACGGGCAGAGGAGCGGCAGTGCGTCGAGCGCGACTCACCGAACGGTGTGGCCACCGGAAAGCTCGCGACGGGATTCCATCCTCCGGTGTTCCCACGTCGCGTGGCCGGCTGGAGTGGGTACACGCGCACCATGGGCGAGTGGGGGCTCATCGCGGGCTTGGGAGTGGGGCGGTAAGTCCCCCGGTGTTGCGCGAAGCTCCGTGAACCCTGCGGTGTGTTTCCGCGAGCCCCGACCGGGGCGGTCGTACACGCCCAACCCCCCGTCGCAAAAGGGGCCCCAGCAAGATGCCCGGGGCCCCACGTACCACGATCCTGCCCAGCAAAAACCTATTCGCCCACGATGCTCGTGTACTCGGTGGCCGAAAGCAGACCCGCGTCACCGCCGGCTGCGACGCGCACCTTGATCATCCAGCCGTCGCCGTAGGGGTCCGTGTTGATCAAGGCCGGCTCGCCGTCGAGTCGCGCGTTGATCTCGACGATTTCGCCGGCCACCGGCATGTAGAGATCGGACACGGCTTTCACGGCTTCT
>JANLVC010000118.1:0-6615 GCA_031363815.1 Gemmatimonadota bacterium | reverse complement strand
TGGCGATAGGCGTCGCGGCGATCGCCATGCTCGCGGCCGGCATCGCGTGGTGGCGCACGCAGGCCACGTCACCGTCGCCGAGCACGACGAACCGCGCTGCCATCACGCATGAAGTCGCCGCTTCACTCGCCGTCATCCCCTTCGCCTCGGTTGGTGGCGACACGACGAACACGTATCTCGCCGAGGGCATCGCCGACGAACTTACCACAGTCCTCTCGCGCGTTCCCGGCCTGCGCCTCGCCGGCCGCGCCACCGCCGCACGATTCAAGGGCTCGACGCTCACCGCAACGCAGCTCGGTGACACGCTCGGCGTCCGTACTATTTTGCTCGGCAGCCTTCGCCGCGCCGGCGATCGCGTGCGCATCACCGCCGAGCTGAGCGACGCTGGTGATGGGCGCGTGCTCTGGCAGAACACCTTCGAGGAAGACGCGCGCGATGTGTTTCGCATGCAGGAGCTCCTCGCGCAGGCGATTGCCGAGCAACTGCAGGTGCGGCTCAGTGCGTCGGCGACCGGCGTCGGGACTACGAACCCGGAGGCGTACGACTACTACCTGCGCGGGATGCAGGTGTATCGCGACCGCGGGCCCGTCTACGCGGACGCCGCACGCCATTTCGACGAGGCCATCAAGCGGGACTCACAGTTCACGCGGGCCTGGGCGGGAAAAGCTTTGGCCGTGAATGGGTCACCCTACTTTCAGCTCGTACACCCGCGCGACGCCATCCCCGTTGCCGAGCGCGCGGCACGACGCGCCCTTGCGCTCGACTCACTGAGCGCGGAAGGACACACCGCGCTTGCCGCCATCGCGCATACGCGCCTGGACTGGAGTACCGCCGAACGGGAGGCCAAGCGCGCCATCGCACTCGATTCGCTGAATCCGATCGCGCACTGGCAGTTGGGCTTCCGTGAGCTCAACTACGGGAACGTGGCCGCGGCGCAGCGGGCCTTTGAGCGCGTACAGGCGCTGGACCCGATGTTCGCCACCGGACTCGTCTACCTTGGCCTCTCAGAAGTGCTGAACGGGCAGACGGAACAAGGGGTTCGACACGCGGTGCTTGGCCATGAACTCACGCCGTCGGTTTTAAGCGGTCAGTACATGTTGCTGTGGACACTGCTGGCGGCCGGTGACAACGCGCGCGCCGCGGCCTATGCTGCGCAATTTGCCGAGCGCACCGACGATCCCATGCGGATTGGGTTGTTCTCCATGGCCATGCGTCGTGGCGGTAAAGTGGCTCTCGCCGCTGGTATCGAGCAGCGGCTGGAAAGCCTGCCAGACGATGTGCGCGGTGTCTGGAACGGGCGATTCCTATCCCGATTTGGGCGAGGCGAGATATCTGGCGCACTCGACGCCATGGAACGCGCCGGCGCTGGCGATGGTGATCTGCTGTATGCAAGCGTCCTGGTCTCACCCTTGTTCGACGCGCTCCGCACCGAGCCGCGCTTTCAGGCGGCGCTCGTGCTCTTTCGTCTGGACAAATCGCCGGTCCGTACGGGTCTGCCGACTCGAACGCGCTGAACCTTCAGCCGGAATCCTGATGCGACCTCTCTCTTCCTCCGTCGTGACGCGCGCGCTTGGTACAGCACTGCTCTCGACCATCGTGGCCGCCAGTGCCGCCGCGCAGTCGAGCATCGCGCCACCCGCGCGATTCACCGATCCCGATCGGGTGGCGAAGCTGCGCGCCACACTGCCGCAAATCGACAGCGTCATGCGCGCCTTCGCCTCGAACTCGCGTGTACCGGGCATCGCCTACGGCGTGATCGTAGACGGCCAGCTGCTTCATGTGTCTGCGATCGGGCTGCGCGACGTGCCGAGCAAGGCTGTTGTGGATACCAGCTCGGTGTTCCGCATTGCGTCGATGACGAAGAGCTTCACGGCGTTGTCGATTTTGCAGCTGCGCGACGCCGGTAAGCTTTCGCTCGATGATCCGGCCGAGCGGTATGTGCCCGAGCTCAACGCCATGCGCTACGCCACCAGCGACGCGCCACGCATCACGATTCGGCATTTGTTGTCGCACTCGGCGGGTTTCCCCGAAGACAATCCATGGGGCGACCAGCAGCTCGCCGCCACTGATGCGCAGTTGGCCGCGATGATCAGATCGGGCATTCCGTTCTCCACAGCACCTGGCACCGCATACGAGTATTCAAACTTCGGCTTTGCGATACTCGGGCGCATCGTGCAGAACGTGAGCGGCATGCCGTATGCGCGCTACATCCAGCAGCGCGTGCTGCGTCCGCTCGGCATGACCTCCACCACGATGGAAGCGCGCGACGTGCCCGCCAACCGCCTGGCGCACGGGTACCGCCTGCAAGACGGCGCGTGGCTGGAAGAAGCAGCGCTTCCCGACGGTTCTTTCGGCGCGATGGGCGGCATGCTCACGTCGAGCGCCGATCTGTCGCGATGGGTGGCGCTCATGCTCGACGCCTGGCCGGCGCGCGATGGCGCGGAGTCGCCGGTGCTCAAGCGGTCGTCGCTTCGTGAAATGCAGCAGATCGCGCGCTTTAGCGGCGCCACCGCCACGCGCAGTGCCGCCGGTGTGCTCTCACTCGTCGCGGGCGGCTATGCCTACGGACTGCGCTCCGCGTCGAACTGCCTGTTCGGCCACATTGTGTCGCACTCGGGCGGACTCCCCGGCTTCGGCTCGCAGATGCGTTGGCTCCCCGAGTACGGCGTGGGCATCGTGGCGCTCGGCAATCTCACGTACACGGGGTGGACGGGTGTGCTGGATCAGTCGTTTGAACTGTTGGCGAAGAGCGGCGGGCTGAAAGCCCGTGAACCGCAGCCGGCACCAGTACTGCTGGCCATGCAGGAGCAGGTTACGCGCCTGGTGCAGGAGTGGAAACAGCCGCTGGGCGATAGCATTGCCGCGATGAATCTGTTTCTCGACGAGTCGGGTCCCCGTCGCGCCGCCGCCATCGAGCAGATGTCGAACGCGGTGGGCGGCAACTGCAAGGCCGTTGGTCAGCTCTGGGCCGAGAACGCCCTGCGCGGCGTGTGGCGCATGCAGTGCGCGAACGGCGCGCTCAGTGTGGGTATCACGCTCGCACCAACGGAGCCGGCGCGCGTGCAGCAGTTAACCGTGGTGCCGATGCGCGCCGATGCGCTGTTGGGGCCGGCGCCGCTGTGTCGGCAGTAACTGCTCAGATGTCAGATGTTCAGAACTCTGACGTCTGATCGCGTATAGTGTTCAGACTTCAGCACACTTCAGTGCTCAGTACCGAGCGTTTGACAGGTGGCGGCCTCGGATAGCGCTGGTGTTCGACGGACATCGTTGGTTCACGCGAAGGGCGCGAAGAGCCGCGAAGAACAGCAGCTGCGCACGCCACTAAAGATATGCTCGAAACTGTGCACTATTGTTGCTGAACTCTGAACACTATAAGCGATCAGACGTCTGGGCTCTGAACATCTGAGCTCAGACTACTGAGCCGTTCGTAGCGCCCGCACGCGATGCCTCCGCCATCCTTCCCACACGTTGGCCACGAGCAGGCCGGCCAGCAGGAAGTACACGGCACCCACCAGCTCGAACACCAGATACGACACCACCGCCGTGATCACGCCGAACACGACTTGATCGCGCGCCTTGGGCGGCGAAGTAGGCGGGTCGGTCACCATGAAGAATGCGAAGAACAGCGCGGCGTGCAGGTCCGGCTCGCGATACAGCTCGGCCACCCGCGCCGGATCGCCCACGAATGCGGTGAGCGTGAACAACAGGAAGTGCACACCAAGGAACGCCAGCACCGCCGGCATTTTGTTCACGCGATCGGTGATGAACACGCCCGTAGCGAACAGAGCGGCGAGTGCAACGATCGGCAGCTCCGGCAATGCGCCCCACCAGCTCTGGCCGGTGTCGAAGGCGAAGTAGCTGACCACCAGCGCCAACGCCGCCGGATTAAACACATTCGCCGAACGGCCGCGCGCCACGTACTTGCTGAGCACACCGATCGCGGCCGTCATGGCGGCGATCTTCCATGAGCCGAATGGACTGAGCACCATCGCCACCAGCAAGCCCGTGAGCAGCGCGCCACTCGGAAACGACCACGCCTTGTCGCGATAGCGCAGAATCGGTGCGTCGATCAGCATCGCGGCGATGGTAGCGGCGGCGACGCCCGGTGCCACCACGGCAATTCCACTCGCCGTAGCCGCCAGCGGGATCAACAGCGCGAGCGCGATCACCAGCAGCCCTTTCGGTGTCTTGATAAACTTCGTGAGCGGCTTGAACGACATGGGCGACAGAACGACGACAATCTCAGACATCGATCCAATCCGGCGTAGTGTGACGAGCGAGTCCCGTATTTACGAGGCAGCCGCGTAGTCCATGTCGCTCGAGTAGCGCGAGTCCTGCATTGCAGCCCAGCACGAAGGCGGCAGTGCCGAGTGCGTCGGCTACCATCGCGGTGGGCGCGATCACGGAGGTGCTGATTACATCGCGCGGAGACGCGCCGGTGGTCAGGTCGAGGAGGTGATGTTCGTTCGTGTCGCTGTTCTCTACGCGTCGCTCGTAATCACCCGACGTACAGAGTGCCGCGTCAGAAAGTGTCACGCGCGTGAGCAGCGCGTTTGGTTCGCGCGGATGTCGGATGCCCACCGTCCACGGCATCTCGGCGCCGTTGTGACCACCGAGATACAGATCGCCGCCCGCGTCGATCACAAAGTTCACGAGCGGGCGCAGCGCCTGCACCGCCATATCGATCGCCAGTCCTTTGGCGACGGCACCGAGGTCGAGCAACAACGCGCGTTGCAGCCGGATTGATCGCGCAGATTCGTTCAGCACGACATCCCGAAACGAGACCGGTGCATGCGCGGAGGCGATGGAGCTCACCACCGTGCCGTCACGATAGTCTCGGTTGAAACCGCGGGCTTCCATTCGCGCGCCGACCGTGGGATCAAACGCCCCGTGTGTTTCCTCGGCCACCGCCATCGCGAATCGCACGGCTTCGAATAGCATGGGCGACACCACCACGTCAGCGCCGTGTGTGGCGCACAGACGACGCAACTCGCTGCTGGCGTCGAATCGCGAGCAGACCGACTCCACGCGATCAAACCAGGCGAAGGCGCGCTCGACCGCGAGATCGCGCGTGCGTCGGGCGCGCTGACTGCGGTCGTGTCCGACCACTTCGATGGTGACCGCCGTACCCATGCGCGGCCGCGAGGAGATCGCCGCCCGTACGAGCGGCATATCGAGCGTGGTGCGACTCACTTCGCCTGCGCGAGCGCCTGCGTTACCGCGTAGTAGAACGCGTCGGAACTCACCGTGGCACCCGACACGTAATCCACTTCAGCCGACTGACGCGCGACCACCTGCGGCAGGAGCACGGCGATCCACGAACACGAGTAGCGCGTGAGACACTGCGAGATCACCGTATTCGTGATGCGTCCGTTCTGGATTTCAACCATGGCCTCGATGTCTCCATGGCGCGACGTGCCACGACCGAGGTACACGCCGTCTTTGTACGAGGTCTTTGTCACGGACTTCACAGCGGGCGCCGAAGCGGGTGCGGCCGCCAGCGCGGGCGCGGGCGCGGGCGCCAGCGCGGGCGCGGGCGTCGACACGGGTGCGGGTGCCGTGAGCGGAGGCGCGGGAGTCGACACGGGTGCGGCTTGCACCGGTGCACTCGGCGTTGCCGCTGGCGGCACAAGTGTTGGCGGCACAACCGCTGGCGGCACAACCGCTGGCGATGCCGAGACCGGGGCAGTCGCCGTGGGCGGTAGTGCCGCCTGGATCGTCGTGACCTGTTCAGATGCCGATGACGATACGAGCGATGTTTTCACGACCGTCGTCGTAACCGCCGGTGTCGCGACCGCACCCGGAGTCGCAACCGGCGACGCCGCAGGCAGCTCCACCACCGACGATGCAGACAGCGCCGAGACTGTGGACGCTCCCGATTCTCCCACCGCCGTACGAGCCCCCGCCGCACCGGTACCCGCCCGCGACGCACTGCGCGGACGCCGTTCGGCACTCTCTGCCGCCATCCGATCGGCCGCCGGCTTGGTCTTGGCGAAACCGGCCGTGTAGACGATCAGCACGGCTGCCGACCCAAGGGCGACCAGGTTGTTACCGCGAGGCTTGGACACGAGAGGAGGAGAGCGGGCGCGTCGAAAGGTGGGGCGAAGGATCGAGACGTGCTTATATACGCCGCGAACGCCCGCTCTGCTGCAGCGGACCGTAGGTTCGCGTGGTTTCGGTGCAATCGTGCAGCGCCTGCACACGGTTTACGACGAACGTTTCGCGCGCGTACGGCCGGTGGCGGTTCGTGGTGATTCAGCGCGAAGCGGCTGGCGCGCCAAGAGGTATCTTTACCGGCATGAGCTCGTCAACGTCGGCAGTCTCTACTCGTAATGACCGGTTGACGGCCGGCGAGTGAAGTACCGTACGCTCCGCAGCGCGTGCCCCACCCATTGCCACTCACCCTTGCGAGAGCCGAAATGACGATGCGCCCACAGCACGTGCTTGCGTTGCTCCTCTTGGCCATCCACGGGGCCGGCATCCCGAGGGTCCTCGCCGCGCAACAGCGCGACACCGCGTTGGTAGGCGTGTGGCGCTTCCTCAATGAGGTAGACCGTCGTGCCGACGGCTCGCCCATCAAGACCGGCCCAGCCGCTGGCTACAACGGACTTCTGA
>JANLVC010000056.1:0-63269 GCA_031363815.1 Gemmatimonadota bacterium | reverse complement strand
TGCTCTACGCCAACGATCCTTGGCGTGCGTGTTCGTGAGCTTATCCGTGTCGTTTTCCGCGTGAATTTGTGGTCATGCTGTGGTGATCTCGCCGAATCGCGCGCGGAATGACCCAGAACCCAAAACCCACGGCCGCACGCGTCAAGCCCAGCGCCTCTCGTACTGCCTCCGCACCACGATGACGTGGCGCTTCACCCGCCAAGACGCGCGCCGGACGTTCGGTTATAAAAGCCACTCGCTAAGCGGTCGCAGTACTAGTGAGTTCGCCACCACGACCCGCACGGCGGAGTATGCCGCGCTGGCGACCGCTACGCTGAGGTAATCACCAAAGGCGGCGACACCGGCGGGAGTCTCGACGGCAACGGCAACGGCACCGATAGCACGGGGCGCGAAATCCATTGCGGCGTGACCTCGACCGGAACGAAGTCGATGAGTTGCTGTTGGAAGGGGAGAATGAGACGCTGTCGCATGTGCTCCAGCATCACCTCGCCACTGTACACTTTGCGAAACTCGGCGGCGCCGCATTGCAGCGAATGCATGACATGACGCGAGAAGCTTTGTGGTGACGAGTACTCGAGCAGAAAGGCGACCTGCGTGAGACTGTAGCCAGGATTCTCGAGCAAGCGTGCGGCACGCACCAATCGCGCCGTGGCGAGATACTTCTTGGGTGCGGGAATGCCGGCGCGAAAGAAGCGGCTCATGAACGTGGTCGGCACCACACCCAACCGGCGCGCGAGCTGACGCACCGTGGTGAGCGAGCGCGGAGCGATAAACAGCTCGTCGAAGAAGCGCAGACAGTCATCGTTGGCGCCGACAAGATCGGCGCGAATACGCCGAATCGCGATCGCCTCGATGGTCGTGGCCACCTCGCGATTCACGAACTGTCGCAGGTCGCGCCATCCGGCTGGCTCGCGCGCGTCGACCAGCGTCTGCACACCCTGTTGACCCAACGCGAGAAGTGATTGCGTGGTGCGCGCTTCGTTCCCGGTCAGTAAAGCCACGGCAGGCACGCGGGGAAACTCGCGCACCATACGGGCCACCTGGTTGGCGTGGTGTTGCTGATAGCGCGAGACCGACACCAGAATGGCCGACACCGGCTTCGTGCGCAGATCGCGCATCATGTCGTCGAAGCTTTCGCGATGCACGGTGGTGTAACTCCCCTGCCCCAGCGCATCCACCCGTTGCCGCTCGGCCGGTGTGAGAAACGTCACGATGGCCCGCGACGCGGCCGCGTCGACCGCGGGCCTGTCGACCACGGGCGTGTCGAGGGACTTCACCGGCTTGGACGGGTAGAGGGTGGAACGAGCCTGCGGTGCCAACGACGATGCCAACGACGAAGTCGACGGGGATGTCATACGCGCCTCACTCACCGGAGTGTCCGTGGACGGGGCCGGTACTGCGAGTGCAGTCGGCCGATCACGACGAGAGGCTACGCGGGCGTCGTCATCGTCCCGTCACCGTGTGGCAATGGGATGTATTCATCGGCGGTGGAACAGCGTCGCGGCACGGGCGTACCGGGAGGTCGACTATATTTCATGAACTCATGGATTGGTCGCCGGCCGGATGGTCGCGATGTCGGGGCGCAAGCTCAGGCACCGAGGAAAGTCCGGGCTCCACAGGGTAGACTGCCAGGTAACGCCTGGGCGCATGCGGCGTGAGCTTCGTGCGACGGACAGTGCAACAGAAAGCAAACCGCCGTGCTGTCGGGAACCCGTCACGGGCAACCGTCGGTGCGGTAAGGGTGAAAGGGTGGGGTAAGAGCCCACCGCGCCTTCGGTAACGAAGGTGGCTCGGTAAACCCCAGTCGGAGCAAGGCCAAATAAGCGGCGAGAGATGACCCGTCTCGCAAGGACGTTGCAAGACGTCGAGCCGCGGGTAGGCTGCTGGAGCGTGTGGGTGACTGCACGCCGAGAGGAATGACCGTCCGGTGTTGGTATGCGTTCGCGCAGGTGCGCTTATGCCTATCGGCACCGACAGAACCCGGCTTATAGGCCGGCGACTTTCCGTGAGATCTCGGGATCCCAGTGGAGTGGCACGTGATATCGATCGTATGACGCGTCTCAGTCCGATCGCGCGTAGCGTCTCGTGGCGTCTGGTTGGCTCATGTCTGCTGTTGGCGTGTGCTCCGACCGCGCCGACGCCATCACCATCACCAGCGCCAACACCAGCGGTCGCGGCGCCCGTTCCGCCGGCGCCGATGGCAGCGATCGGCGTGCTGTTACCGCGTGTGCAACCGCGAAGTAATTGGGCGATCTCAGCGGTAACGCATCTTAAAGTCACCGGTGCCGCGATGCCGACCGGGGTGTCGGACGAGCAGCGCATCGACACTCGCGCGTTGGTGTCCCTGTCCTTTGATCGGACCGCCACTGGTGCGTTGCGTGGCTCCGGTCAGGTCGATTCGTTCACGGTGCGCAGCAGCATTGCGGAAAGCGCGAAGCAGTTGGCCGCTTCGGCCGGGGCCGCCGTTGCAGCCAAGCCGTCGGTACTGCTCATCGACGCGCTGATGGATAGCACGCACTTGCGAGTAGTCACGCGCCCGCCGTTGGCCAACGAATGCGATCGTCCCGAAGTGAGTGCGATGCAGCTGGCGCGCGAGCTGCTGGTACGCATCCCCGATGGAGTCGTCGAGGGCGATCAGTGGCGCGACAGCACGGTGACGCTGGTGTGTCGCGGCGGCGTACCGCTTACGGTGTACACGATCACGCGTTCCACGCTCGACAAGCTGTCGCGCGAGACGTTGGTGGTGAAGCGTGAGATCCGCACGACTCTGGAAGGCAAAGGGGGGACGGCGTTTCGCGCCTTCGAACTGGTCGGAACCGGCACAGGGTCACAGCGCATCGAGATCGCGGCATCCAGCGGCATTCTGGAGAAGCTGCAGGGCACGAGCACGCTCACTATGCAGGTCGTGGAACGGATTCCGCCCGGAACGCCGCGGTCGCAGCTCGTGCTGCAACGGGTGGAGCTCCGGGCGGAACGACTGCGGTAAACAGCACGCCCTGAGCGACCTTAGTCCATCAAGCGCAGTGGCATCACGAGGCAGAGATACTTGGCGGGATCATCCCACCCTTCGGGTTCGATCGTGGCGGCACGTTCGGGCGCCTTGAACGTGAGACGAACCTGCTCGGTGGGCATGTAACGCAGAATTTCGAGCAGATACGTGGCGTTGAAGCCGATGTCGAGCTGATCGCCGTTGTAGTTCACCGGCAGTTCGTCGGACGCTTCACCCAGGTCCGGCGTGGTCACGCTGAACTTCAGCATGCCGGTATTGAAGGACATCTTGATGCGATGCGTCTGATCGGACGCGATCACGCTCATGCGCTTGAGCGCACTGGTGAGCGCCGCCTTGTCGCACAGACAGAAGCGATCGTTGTCCTTCGGAATGACTTGTTCGTAGTTCGGATACGGGCCTTCGACCAAGCGCGTAAACACCGAGGTGAACGGCGAGCGGAAGCCGAGGTGGTTTTCGCCGCGTGCGATCTCGAGTTCTTCTTCGGCCGGGAAGAGCCGCTTGATCTGCTCGAGCGCCTTTGGCGGCACGATCAGATCACCGGGCGGAGCGCTGCTCGATTCGACCGGCAGTTCCATTTTGGACAGACGGTGACCATTGGTGGCCACCATGCGCATGCGATCTTCGCGCAGTTCCCAGAGTACGCCATTGAGAATGGGTCGTGACTCTTCAGTGCTTACAGCGAACGCAACATGCGAAATGAGTTTTTGCAGTTGTCCCGACTTCACGCGCCATGATTCGTTGAAGCGCACGGTGGGGAACGTCGGAAACTCATCACGCGGCAAACCAAGCAGCTTGAACTTGGAGCGTCCGCATTCGATGGTCACGCGCTGTTCGCCGCTGGCCGAAATCTTGACGGGAGATGGCGGCAGTTCGCGCGCGATCTCACTCAGCTTCTTGGCGGGAATCGTGATCGCCCCTGGCGATTCGACATCAGCACTGACTTCCGTGCTGACAGCGATGTCGAGGTCGGTCGCGGAGAAACGAATTCCGCGCTCGGTGGTTTCGACGAGCAGGTTTGACAGGACCGGCAAGGTAGTCTTGGCCGGTACGGCGGCGGTAACCGCCGCCAGTCCTTCTTGGAGTTTCTCGCGCGAGATCGTGAAGCGCATGCCCGTTGTGTGGAAGGACTGCCGTGAAAAAGGGTCTTAGAGTTGAAACTGGTAGTAGCAGCAGGGCGTGTGGGCTTGTCTATAAACGCCGCAAGCTACATGTGTCAAAGCACTTCCGCCATGCCGCATCATGTGCATTCCATGTCGAGTAGTGCTTTTTCTCCGCATTGCTGCACATCGAGGCCCGTGGGAAGGGTGAAAGATGTGGAGCGATGTGGACGACTGGGGATCAGGTCCCGAGTTGTCCAGTCGATCGGAGAGTTTCCAACATGCCCCGCACCTTGAGCACCCGGTCGGCAAAACCGGGTTCTCCACCCATGTCTTCGGCCACGCGATCGAGGGAATGGATCACCGTGGAGTGATCGCGTCCGCCAAAGGCGTTGCCGATTTCGACCAGCTGGAGCGCCAGGAGCTCCCGACAGAGATACATGGAAACCTGGCGCGGGGTCGTGAGCTGCTTGGTGCGGGTCTTGGACCGGAGCCCGTCGGGGGTCACGCCCCACTCGCGGGAGACCACCTGCTGAATGGTCGCCACGGTAATCGTCGTGGGCGGGATGTCGGGGAAATCCGACGTCGTAGCGCCTTTAAGCTTGTCGCGGAGCGCTTCCCGCGCGAGCTCGATGGAGATTTCGCGGTGCTTGAGTGAGGCGTAGGCGAGCAGCTTAATGATGGAGCCTTCAAGCTCACGGACCGACGACTTCACATGCTGGGCGATGAACTCAATGACCTCGTCGGGGATGGTGAGCTCAAGGTGGTCGAGGCTCGCCTTCTTGCGGAGGATCGCGATCCGGTGTTCGAGATCGGGGGCATCGACATTGGCGACCATGCCCCATTCAAAGCGGGAAACCAGACGGGACTCGAGTCCCGGGATCTCTTTTGGGGGTCGGTCGGAGGTGAGAACGATCTGACGACCAGCCTCATAGATGGCGTTGAAGGTGTGGAAGAATTCCTCCTGCGTGGATTCCTTCCCCTTCAGAAACTGGACGTCGTCCACCAGGAGCAGGTCGATTTCGCGGAAGCGGCGACGGAAGTCGCCCATCTGTCCGGTCTGGATCGCATTGACGAACTCATTGGTGAACTGCTCGGTCCCCACGAACGCGAGGCGCAGCGTGGGGGTCCGTTTCAGCAGCTCGTGGGCGATGCCTTGCATGAGGTGCGTCTTGCCCAGACCGGTCTCGCCGTAAATAAAGAGCGGGTTATACACTTTACCCGGGGCCTGCGCCGCGCCCTGAGCGGCGGCGGCGGCCACGTCGTTCGACTTGCCGATGACAAACTGGTCGAACGTGTAGCGCGGGTTCAGTGGCGCTGACAAGCGCTGTTGGTGCGCGGTTAGTGGCGCGACTACTGGAGCCGGCGGCGGCTGAACGAACATGTCCATCTGTACGCGGCCCAGGCGTTCTTCAGCCACCTTGAAGCGAACCTTCATGGGGTGCCCGAGCGCGACCGCGGCGAAGCTGGTGAGCAGGTCGGCGTGCTTGGACTCATTCCAGTCGGCGGAGAACTGATCAGGGGCACCGATCATGAGGGTGCCGCCTTCAACGCCGAGTGCGTCGGTGGGCTCGAGCCAGGTGCGGTACGTCTGCTCCGGGAGCACCTGGCGTGCGCGTTGGCGCAGACGATCCCAGGTTTCGGCAGGCGTAAGGGACATGACAGGAGGTCGGGGTTCGGGCGGTCCCTGCCGCGAGCGAGAATCGGGCGGGGGCGGCAAAGGTTACGCCCCCGTGTGGATAAGTCAATCGCGTCAGCGACGTGACAGCAGTCTCGCATTCGTGAGCGCAAGCAAGTGCCCGCGCCGATTGACCGGGCCACGGCAAATCGTTGTCGCGGGTGTACTTGGCGGGGTTGACCTCAAGCCAGTCCCGCGAGTACTTTTTGAGGCTAGGTCAGGATTCTGCCACGTCGTCGCTGCCAGGTAGCGGGTGGCGTGCGGGATGCTGAGAAATTTTAGTCGAACCGCCGCGATTTATCCCGCGTTACCTCGAGCATTCATATGGGCAAGCCCACATATCGTCCGCGCAACACCAAGCGAGTCCGCAAGCACGGCTTCCGTGCGCGTATGGAGACGAAGTGGGGCCGTGAGGTTCTCGCCCGTCGTCGCCGCAAGGGACGCAAGGTGTTGACCGTCCAGATCCCGTCGAAGTACGCCGGCGCCTGATTCCCGGTCGTTCCCGCGCGCGCAGCGACTCACGCGCGGGTCTGATCTCGAGCGGGTTCGACACGAAGGGAAGCGAGTGCGCACCGCCTCATTGGATGTGCGAGCCTTGGCTTCCCTTCATGCGTTCCCCCGCGTTGGCTTCGTGGTGCCCAAGTACAAGCACTCGGGTGTCGACCGGAACCGGCTGAAGCGCCGGCTCCGCGAACTCATCCGTCTTGAGGTGCTCCCTGGGCTCGCGCCCGGGGACCTCGTCTTCAAGGTGCTTCCGGTGGCCTACGCCAGAAACTTCGACACGCTCCGCGCCGAAGTGTTGCAGGCCGTGCGTCGCATCGCGCGCTGATCCCGACACCCCGGCCATGATCGCGAAGCTGTTCATTCTGGTGGTACGCGGGTACCAGCTCACGCTGTCGCCCATCTTCGGGGGCGCCTGCCGCTATTATCCTTCGTGTTCTGCGTACGCGATCGAGGCGCTGGAGCGTCACGGTGTGCTACGTGGAGGATGGATGGCCCTGCGCCGTATCGGGCGCTGTCATCCGTTCCGGCCCGGCGGATTCGATCCGGTGCCCTGAGCGCTCCCTTATACAGACCATGGAACCACGCCGCATCGTCCTCGCCGTCGTCTTGATGGCGGCGGTCCTGATTCTGACGCCGATCCTCTTCCCGTCGCCCGTACCGGCGCCAGGAAGCAAGACGGCCGTAACAGATTCCCTGCGCCGCGCCGATTCGGCGACGGTCGCCAGCCCCAACCCGGTCGTTGCCGATTCGGCCACTGCCGCCGGTGCGTCAGCGCCGGGCATGCGCGCCCTGCCCGACTCCATGAACGCGGCCCCGCAGCCTGTGGGCATGCCGGTCGACACCGCCGTGGTGACCACCACGCCGGCCGTCTTCCGCACGACCAATCGCGGTGCCTCGCTCGTCGGCGTCGAAATGCAGCAGTACGTGGCGCTCTCCAACAAGGGTCGCACCAAGGGCGGCCCGGTCGAACTCGCGAAGGTGGGCGACCGGTTGCTCAGCTTCCGTCTCGTGACGCCCGGTGACACGGTCGCGCTGAACGCGCACACGTTCACCACCACGCGCACCGAGGAGAACGGACGCGCCGTCGTGCGCTACGACGCCACCATCGGCGCCCGGGCGATCACGATTGCGTACTCGTTCCTCCCCGACAGCTACCGCGTGAACGTGTCGGCGGTGGTGAAGGGAGCGCCCGAAAACAGCTTTCTGTTGATCGACATGCCGCCCGGCTTCCGCTCGTCGGAAGCGGACACCACCGAAGATCAGTCGCATCTCTCGTACGCGTACAAGCCCGACCAGCAGAACGCCAAGGGTGTTGCCTTCCGCTCGCTCGATCCGGGCGAGCGTCGCATCGATGCCGGCCCGATTACCTGGACCGTCGCGAAGAACAAATACTTCCTGCTTGGTGTGCTGTCCCCGAACGGAACCCCCGGCTTCGCCGAGGTGAACTTCACCGGGGGGGTGCGTGTTGCGAAGACGGCCACGCGCAGCGAAGCGACCATCGTTGCGTCGCTCAAAAGTGACAGCGTCGCGTTCGAAGTGTATGCGGGACCGCAGGAGTTCAAGCGCCTCGTGGCCATCGGTCGTGCGTTCGAAACCTCGAACCCGTACGGCGGCTGGCTGCAGGGCGTCGTACAGCCGTTCGCGACGATGGTCATTCGTCTGCTGCTGTGGATGAAAGCCACGCTCGGTCTGTCCTACGGCTGGATCCTGGTGCTCTTCGGCGTGGCCGTGCGCCTCATTTTGTGGCCCTTGAATCAAAAGGCCATGCGCAGCTCGATGCAGATGCAGCGCATTCAGCCGCACCTGCAGGAAATCCAGACCAAGTACAAGGGCGATCCGACCAAGCTGCAGGCGGAAATGATGATCGTGTACAAGGAGCACGGCATGTCGCCGTTCAGCTCCCTGTCCGGTTGTCTGCCGATGCTGATTCCGTTGCCGGTGTTCTTCGCGCTGTTCTTCGTGTTTCAGAACACGATCGAGTTCCGCGGCGTATCGTTCCTGTGGTTCCCCGACATTTCGCTCAAGGATCCGTTTTTCGTGATCCCGATTCTCGTGGCGATCACCGCGATGGGCCTGTCGTGGATCGGCATGCGCGGCATGAAGGCGAACGAGCAGCAGAAGATGATGATGTACATCATGCCCGTCATGATGATGGTGATCTTCTTCAACATGGCCTCGGGACTCAACCTCTATTACTTCGTGCAGAACCTCGCGTCGTTGCCGCAGCAGTGGCTGATCTCGCAGGAGCGCACGAAAACCCAACCGATCGTGCGGGGATAACGATGTGCTGACGGCCCGTCAGCTGCCTGGTGGCGACGACACGATCGTCGCCCTTGCCACGGCCGCTGGACGCGGGGCGATTGCCGTGATTCGGCTGTCCGGGGCGCGCGCGATCGAGATCGCGCGCGCCCTTGGCGCGTCCGACCTGCAACCCCGCCGCGCGACCCGCGTGGCCTTGGCCCATCCGAATGGGGCGCCCCTCGACGATGCGCTGATCACCTGGTTTGCGGCGCCGCGCTCGTACACGGGCGACGACGTCGTGGAGATCTGCGCGCACGGAGGCCACGTGGTGCCGGCGCTCGTGCTGGCCGCCTGCGTGGCCGCCGGCGCGCGACTGGCGACACCGGGCGAGTTCACGCGCCGCGCCGTGTTGAACGGCCGCCTGGATCTGGTGCAGGCCGAAGCGGTCGCCGATCTGATCGATGCGCGCACCACGGCCATGCAGCGTCAGGCGCTCTCGCAGCTCGACGGCGGATTGTCGCGTCGCCTGCTCGCGCTGCGCGACGACGTCATTCATCTCGACGCGCTGATCGCGTACGACATCGACTTCCCCGAGGAAGACGATGGTCCGATCGCTCCGGCCCGCATAAAAAATGCCGCGGAGTCGCTGCGCGACGCGCTGCGCGCGCTGATGAACACGGCCCCCCAGGCCGCGGTGCTGCGTGATGGTGTGCTGGTGGTCATCGCCGGCCCGCCCAACGCCGGCAAGTCGTCCCTGTTCAACGCCTTGTTGGGTGAGTCACGCGCGCTCGTGACCCCGATCGCCGGCACCACCCGTGATGCGATCGAAGCGATGCTCGATCGCGCGCCACTTCCCCTGCGCTTCGTGGACACCGCGGGCCTCCGCGACACCAACGACGAAATCGAGCGACTCGGTATCGAAGTGAGTACGCGCTATCTCGGGCAGGCACAGGTGGTGTTGGCGTGCGGTGCAAGTGCGGCCGATGTCGAGGCCACACGCGAGGCGGTCGCGACGCGCACGGCTGGTGTGATCATTCCGGTGCGAACGAAGGCCGATCTGGATCCGGATACGCCGGCCAGCTCGGCGGTGCTGTCGGCGAGTGCGGAGACGGGGCAGGGACTTCGAGAATTACTCGAGGCGATCGACCGTGCGGCGACGGAGAGTGCGGTTTCCCTCCCCGCTGGCGATGCGGTGCTGGTGACCCGCGAACGTCATCGCGCCGGACTGGCGGCGGCGCACGACGAACTCACTGAGTTTCTGACCGTGTGGGAGAGCGGTGCGCTGCCGGCACCGGTAGCGGCTGTGCATCTGTACGCGGCGCGCGAGTCGCTGTCCGACTTGATCGGCATCGTGGATACCGAGGACGTGCTTGACCGGGTGTTTCGCGAGTTCTGCATCGGGAAGTAAGCCGGGGACCGCAACAAACAGCTTAACAAACAGCTTCACCGCGAATTTCGCCGATGGACCGCGGATAGGACCAACAAAAATTGTGCTTTTGATCCGTGTGCTTTCGGTGTGATCCGCAGTCAGGCTGTTTGTACTGCCGTTCCGCCGTTGGCGAACTCGCGGACAGCACACCGTGAACGCCCAACTCAGCCGACGATCGTGAGCCTCGGACGCTCCATCACCGGTTCGTTCACCGTGGCCAGTTCGTGTACGCTGGCGCGGGTGGCCCAGGCGTATCCTCGGGTGGCGATGGCCGCTTCGACCATGCGTGCGCCCAGGAAATAGCCGGCGCGTTCGGGAAGCACAGTGCGCTCCACGGTGCGGGCCTCGTCGCTCATGCCGCCGGAGAGGTAGCGCAGGCGCAGGCCGAGTGCCGCCCGATCGCCGTCGGTGGTCAGGGCGCGGTGGAGCACCGGCTCGACCTCACGCACGCGTGCGTACTGCTTGCGGGCGAAACCAAAATACTCCCACGCGGCGTGTCCCGGACTGACGGCGCGGGAGACATGGACGGCCAGTCCCTCGTTCACCAGCAGCTCGCGAAGTGAGGCCTGGCGTCCGGTCTCCCAGTACGAGTAGTAACCGCCGGCATCTTCCACAAATCCGCGCATGTCGCTGCGACTGGAGGGCGATGTGTACCGCACAACGTGCGTCAGTTCGTGCGCGAGCCAAAGAGGAATCAGCTCAGGATCGAGACCGAGGCCTTGGGTGTCCGGGTTCGCGACACCGGTAAAGTGCTCGAGGCACACAAACGCGACACCTCGGCCGTTGACAACCAACTCACCGGCATTCGCGGCGCCCACTCCGACCATGAGTACGACATCGTACGTGACATCGATGTCGAGCAGGGTCCGAACCTTCTCCTCCGCCTGCCGCGCCAGCGCGACCACATCGGTGCGCGCGAGGAGCGTAAGGAGGTCGTCGCGATTCGCGTTGACCGTGGAGGAGACGACGTCCTCGAAATGCGGCCCTGACGGCTCGAGGACATAGTTGTCCCAGTAGGCCGTGAGCAGCGCCTTGTGGCGCTCGAAATAGGCGAGGTACGCCGACACCCGATCGTCGGCTTCGAGTACGGCGAGAAAATCCGGAACCAGATTGATCAACATCAACGACCCGGAAACGGGAGACCGACGCGATCGAGAGCTACGAGCACTAATCGCCGAACAAGACGCGAGAAGATAGCCGCGATTTCAGGACGGTACAAGCTCGCCGCGCGGAATCCCGCGGCCGGAGTTCAACTCGGGGGCAGCTGGTGCCGAGACTGTTCAACGTCCCCTGACGCCGTGCCATGACCACGCTGCATCTCATCGAACTGACTTGCCCGGTCTGCGAAACGCTGTTTCGCTCGCAGACCGTCGTTGCCACCAATGCCTTTGGTGGTAAACGCACCGATTTCCACGAGCGCGCGGCCGGCATGCAGCCGCTGCCGTACTTCATCCATCTGTGCACACACTGCGGCTATGCCGGCGTGCAGCGCGATTTTGGCGAAGACGCCCATCCCGACGACATGCTGCGCGGGTTGGTGTGGAGCGAGCTGGCGCCGGCGCTCGTGGCGCAGCTCCCGTCGGGCTCTCTCAAGTACGAGCACGCCGCCAAAGTGGCGGAGTGGCAGGAAAGCGATCCGCGCTATCTCGCCGATCTGTACCTGCGGGCGGCGTGGTGTTGCGTGGACGAAAGCGATACGGAGGCCGAGCGATACTTCCGGCGGAAAGCCGCCTGGCGCTTCGCGGATGCACTTGAGGCGTTTGACGGCGTGCCGACGGAAGAGCGGGCCGTGATCACCTATCTCATCGGCGAATTGTGGCGGCGTGTCGGCGACGATGCGCAGGCGCAGCAGTGGTTCGAGCGGGTGGCCGACGAAGTCACCGAACCCTTGGCGCAATCCTGGGTGCTCGAAGCGGCGGATCAGCAGCGCACGGCGCCGCGGGAGTGGTTTAAATAACCGCGAAGAGTAGGGAGCTTGCGAGCGTTCGTGCCGTTCGTGCCTACCGTGTGCCGAATAAGCGATCGCCGGCGTCGCCGAGTCCGGGAAGAATGTATCCGTGCTCGTTAAGCTCGCGGTCGAGTGCCGCCGTCAGAATGGGCACGTCCGGATGTTCGCGAGCGAGCCGCTCGACGCCTTCCGGCGCGGCAACGAGACAGAGAAAGCGGATGCGGATCGCGCCCGCGCGCTTCAATGACGTGACCGCCGACGCCGCGCTGCCGCCGGTGGCGAGCATCGGGTCGAGCAGCAGAAAATCACGCTCGCTCACATCGCCCGGCACCTTGAAGTAGTAGTCCACCGGCTCGAGCGTATCGTGGTCGCGATAGAGCCCGATGTGCCCCACACGCGCCGACGGCATGAGGCGCAGAATGCCTTCGACCATCCCGAGACCGGCGCGCAGAATGGGGACGAGCGTGAGCTTCTTGCCGCGCACCGACCATCCGGACGTCGTCTCGAGTGGTGTGTCAACCGGCACTGGTTCCAGCGCCAGATCGCGCGTGGCCTCGTAGGCCATCAGCATGGCGATTTCGTCCACCAACTCCTTAAACTGCTTAGTTGGCGTCGCGCGATCGCGCAGCAGCGTGATCTTGTGCCGCACCAACGGGTGGTTCACGATGCTGAGCGTGGGAAACGTGCGCGGCGTGGTGGGCATGGGTTCGAAGGTAGCCGTCCCGGGCGGCCTCCCGGTAGTATCCGATTGTCTCCGTGCCCGATTCCTTTGCTTTCGACTCCGCACTTGTCGCGCGACAACAGCACTGGTTCCTGCTCGACGCACAGGGCGATCGCGGATTCGTGGCGTATCGTCGGACGCCCGGCGCCATGGTCTCGCCCGGCGAGCCGGTGGCCGCCGCACCCGATGCGATTGCGGTGGCCGAAGCGTTCGTGGCATTCGCGGCCTCACCGCTCGCTGCGCGAGCAGCTGCGCCGGGAAAGGTCGAAGGGCGTGACGGTGCACACGCTCGATGGTCGCGTTGCGCGGCGGTGTCCCGGTCGCGCTGCTCTCGATGGTACCGGTGCCGACGCGCGGGGGGTGGCTGTTCGAGCAGTTGCTGCGCGATCCCGATGCACCGAACGGTACCGCTGAATTGCTTGGACCACGCGATGCGAGCGCTGGCCGCTGACGGCGTAACGTGGGCGACACTCGGTTGGCGCCCCTCGCCGGAGCGGTGAGCTGATGGCTGCGTACCACGCGGAGCTGGTCGCGCCCGTTGTTCAACTTCGATGGCTTGGCGTCGTTCAAGCGAAAACTGCGCCCGCAGCGGTGGGAGCCGATCTTTCTCGCGTATCCGCGCGCGCACCCTATGTCGAGGACCAGCGGTGCTGCTGCACGCGCTGGAGTGGCTGTTGGTCCCATGGACGGTGTGCCTAGCGCTCGCGCCGCCTTATCTGTGGTTTCCGTCGGGGACCGTACAGGGCGCGTGGGTGATGTTCGACGTGCTGCTCACGATGCTGCAGGCCGCATGGTGGAACCGCGCGTCGACCCCTGGCATGCTCGGCTGGGGCATCGTGCTGCTCGCCTGTCTGGGGCCCTTGCTGGCGTCGATCGTACTCTGGGGCGCGACCCGTCGGATGGACACGCGGCAGTCATCGCGCCGATCAGATCGGCGTTAGCTTTCCCGCATGAGCTTCGACGCCGTGTCCACTTCCGTGTCCACTTCCGTGCCTTCGCGTGCGCCGATGCAGCGAGTGGCCGTGTACTGCGCTTCCAACGATGGAGCGCGTCCGGAATACCTGGAGGGCGCGCGGGCACTCGGCACTGTGATGGCCAGGCGCGGACTCACCGTCGTGTATGGGGGCGGCCGGGTCGGATTGATGGGCGCGCTTGCCGACGCGGCGATGGCCGCCGGTGGCGAGGTCATCGGCGTGATGCCGCATGGTCTGGTGCAGCGCGAAGTGGCGCATCATGGGTTGACGTCGTTGCGAGTCGTGGGCTCGATGCATGAGCGCAAAGCGATGATCGTCGAGCTCGCTGACGCCTTCATCACACTGCCCGGAGGCATGGGCACGCTCGAGGAATTTTTCGAGACGTGGACGTGGGCGCAGCTCGGTGTGCATCACAAGCCGATCGGGCTCTTCGATGTGGCAGGCTACTGGGCTCCGTTGGTCGCATTGCTCGACCACGTCGATACCGAAGGATTTCTGCGCGGGAATCCGCGCGAGTGGTTGGTGGTAAGCGATGATGCGTCGTCGATGCTCACCCGTCTGCAGGCATTCCATGCCCCGACCGTGCGCCGCTGGCTACATCCCGGCGAAACCTGATTGGCTGCCGCCGCGCAGCGTGCAGTGTGCAGCGCCTCGGCTGCACCTAGCAAAGAGCGCCGAGCTCATCGAAGATCACTCGCGTATGCAAGCCGAAGGTTGGAAACCAATGCCGCTCACGTCAGATCCGCGAGTTACTCGCGGGCTTGCCGTGGCCGCGATCGTGCTGACGGTGCCGAGCCTTTTAGGCTGGCTCTTCGGCATCCACTGGCTCGTGCAACCGGTCGAGACATTTGGGCCCGCTCGACTGGGCGGCACCGTGGTGATCACGATCGGCGCTGGCGGCATGCTCGCGAAACTGGCGGCACGCCGGCGCCTGGCGCGTTCCTTGGCCGTGATGTGCGGAGTGACCTCGGCGATCGCCCTGATGGTCGCCTGGCAACATCTGGTGTTGCCGCTGGATGCATTCGCCCGCGCCCGGGTTGGTGATGCGTCACCGCTGCGCGACATCCCCGTGTCGGCCGCGCTGCTGTTTCTGTTGTATAGCGCGGCGCTGTATCTGCAATCGTCGGATGCGCAATCGGAACGTAAGCGCTCGGTGACCGGTGCGTTGGCGATGCTGCTGGTGGCCGGTAGCGGCGTGTTGCTGTTGGCGCAGCTCGCCGGAATGTTGGGGCCAGATGGCGCGGGGGCGTCGGCCCGTGCACCACTGCAGAGTTTGCTCGCGTCGCTGCTGCTGGGTACGGCGCTCTTACAGCGCACCACCGTTCACGAGGCTCGCACCAAGGCGCCGCCGCGCTGGGCACCGGTACTGGCTGGTGCGAGCACGTCGCTGCTGGTGCTGGTGCTCTGGCAGGCATTGGTGGCGCGCGAGCGGTCGCAGACCCGGGAGCGGGCGGCCATCGCTGCCGATGCGCTGGATCGCGCGGTGCAGCGGCAGTTTCTCGCGGTCGATCGGGCGCTGGGTCGCATGGCGGTGTTTCTCACCGTTGCGGGGCGCATCGATGACGCAGCATGGACGACAAACTTTCCACGACTCGTCCATGAAATAGACGGATTTGCCGGCATGGTCTGGCTCGATTCTACGGGCGCCATATTGCGTGCGGTACCCGCCCAGTCGTTTTCGCCGAACGTGCATCGCCAACTGCGTGACTATTTTTCGCCTCGGTATCACGCCGACATCGCGTCGGTGCCGTCGAGCGGGTCGCTATCGACGGCCGTGCGACACATCATCGCGCTGCACGACGCCCCGTGGGGCGTCGCGTTAGTGTATCCGATTACCTCGCCGTCGTCCTTGGCAGCGTACGGACGCACCGTGCTGGTTGGCTTCGTGGACGAGGCCCGATTGATCGGGGCGTTCACGAGCGAGGCGCGCGGCGGCTTCGTGGTCGCGGTCTCGCGCGGCGACTCGATCATCGCGGGTCGCGTGGCGTCGTCGGCCCCCGAGTATTCCGCGCCACTCCGCCTCGGTGCACGCGAACTCACGATGTCGGTATCCCAGCTGTCGGGTACGTCCCGCTCCACGTTTCCCGAACTCGTGTTGCTGCTGGGGTTCTCGGTGGCGGTGCTGCTGTCGGTCACCATGTGGCAGCAGCGGGAGATGTGGGCGCAAGCCAGCAGTGAAGGCATGCAGCGCATGCAGCAGGCGATCGAGCGCGCCACCGATGGCGTCTGGGAACTCAATGTTCTGCGCGGCGCCATGCATCGCAGCCCCGCGTTGATGCGCTATCTGGGGATCGATCCGGTGGTGCTCGAGGGTGGGTTCGCGGCCTGGTCGGCGCTCATGCATCCCGATGACCGCGCCGCCTTTGCGTGCGCCCTCGACGCACACCTGAGCGGTCGCGCCGAGGCGTTCGAGTGCGAGTATCGGCTGCGGGCGGGCGATGGTTCGTGGCATGCGCTCGTTGATCGCGGGCGGGTGGTGGAGCGCACGGCCGACGGAAGTCCTGCGCGCCTGCTGGGCATCTCCGCCGACGTCACCGAGCGCGCGCTGGCGGACGCGTCGCGCGAGGAAAGCGAACGCCGGTTCCGGGCGATGTTCGATACGGCGAATCAGGTGCAGCTGCTGCTCGACTATGACGGCCGTATTCTTGAAGCGAACCGCGCGGCCGGCGAACTGGCGGGGAGCACAGCGGACGCGCTGCAGGGTGTGCGCTTCTCGCAGGCACCGTGGTGGGCCGATGGCGAGGTGACCGGCGAACGGGTGCAGGATCGCGTCGAGAAGGCGCGCGCTGGCGACACGAATCGATTCGAAGTCGAGATCGGCCGACCGGGTGATCGATTGGCCACGATCGACTTTTCGCTCAAGCCGATTCTTGACCACGACAACCGGGTGGTGCAGGTGTTGGTGGAGGGGCGCGATCTGACGGCACGTAAACGGGCCGAGGAATCACTGCGCGAAATCGGTGCGCTGACCACGATGGGACAACTTGCTGCCCGCGTGGCCCATGAGATCAATAATCCGCTCGCCGGCATCCAGAACGCATTCCTGCTGATTCACGGGGCGATACCAACGGATCATCCACATTATCGGTTCGTGGGCGCGATCGAGCGGGAAATTGCGCGTATCGCGGCGGTCACGCGGCAGTTGTATGAGACGTACCGTCCCGACCAGTCGATGATCGCGCAATCATCTGTTATCCTCGCCGTGACCGATGCCGTGAGTTTTCTTGAGCAGGTGAATCTGGTTCGTCAGGTGACCATCGTGACCGATCTATCGCGAGCGCCATCGCTCGTGCCGGTGCCCGATGCGCTTCTCCGGCAGACGATGTACAATCTCGTGCAGAATGCGTTCGATGCGTCACCGGCGGGTGGTACGATTACGGTGACGGCGATCGTAGAGCAGGATGAGTGCGTGTTACGCGTGACCGACGAGGGGCCTGGAGTTCCGGATGCGCTGCGACAGCGCATCTTCGATCCGTTCTTCAGCACCAAAGATCGCACCGTGAAGACGGGCGGTATGGGAATCGGTCTCTCGCTGGTCCGGCAGTCCGTGCAAGCAGTGGGCGGCTCCATCGTCGTACATGATCGGCCACAAGGCGGGACTGAATTCGAAGTCCGACTGCCGATGACCCCTTTGGATACCGGAGCGCTGCGATGAGTCGCGGACGAATTTTGATTGCGGATGACGAGCCAACGTTTCTCAGCGCGACCGCCGAATTGCTGCGACAGGAAGGGTACACGGTCGATACCGTCGAGAACGCCGCCTTGGCGCTGGCCGCGATCTCGGCGGCCACCTATGACCTGCTGATCACCGACCTGGAGATGCCGGGGAACGCGGATCTTGACTTGGTACAGCAGGTCGCGCACCTGAGCGGTGGACTCCCGATCATCATCATCACGGGATTCCCGTCGGTCCGCTCGGCCGTGGCGTCTATCGAACTCCCGGTCGCCGCGTACCTCGTGAAGCCGGTGCACTTCCCCGACCTCTTGAAGCGCGTCACGAGCGCGGTCGCGCGCTTTCGCTCGTATCAGGCCATGCAGAGCGCGGAAGCTCGGCTTCGCGAGTACCGCTTGCAGGTGGAGGCGCAGCCGGTGGCGCCGGCAACCGAGGGGCAGGGTGTCGATATGTTCCTGGCTCTCACGCTGCGCAATGTGATGGGATCACTGACCGATCTCGAACAGTTGGGACGCGCGTTGGCGGGACAACAGACGCTGCAACCGCACCCCTGTCAACTGATCAACTGCCCGCGCGGTGTACAGCTCCAGTCGGCCGTGGAAGAGACGATCGCGGTGCTCGAGGAGACCAAGGGCGCATTTAAGTCCAAAACACTCGGTGACTTACGCCATCGCTTGGAACTCCTCGTCAAATTGGTGTAACACACGGCGACCGTCCAAATGTGGAAATGTTGGTGAGTTCTGCACACCAAAGTGCGACCTTCGACACAAACTGTGACAAGTCGCCCTTGCGAGACCTGAAGCGACGAACGATTATCTTGATCCGGATGATGACGCGCAGGCGAATTCCTCGCCGCGCTAAGTTTCCGGAAAGCAGCACTGCAGCACGACATATGGATCGCTTGATCGATCCAACCTTGGCGACGGGATACCGATCCCGGAGTCGAAGGCGCGAAGTCTCGCTCTTACACAGAGCCGACCTCGCGCTTTTTTGTTTTGCCGATTTGTGATGTGCAGCACGAGAGCGCGGCGTCCTACCGCAGCGTTCGGTACACCCACCACGAACAGCGCGCCCTCCGGTGCCTGTCCAAACGAGACTCCGCATATGAGCAACGTCGCTCTGTACAACGTCGATCCCTCAACGCAGGTTCGCAGCGCGCTCGCATCACCGCGCTCTCCGGCTGCACGCGAGCGTTATCTGCGAATTGCAGCCCGAGGGAGTTCGTCCCAGCCGTCCTCCAAGATGCGTATTCTGGTGGTGAGTGAGCGGATCTCGTTCGTGGAAGCGCTGCGCGTTATCGTGGAAGCAGACGGTCACGATCTGTTGCATGCCGCCCAGTCGGCGGGCGTCTGTGAGATCATCACCCGGGCTGAGATCACCGTCGTCATCGCTGACCAGCAGCTTCCCGGCGACAACTGTCTCCGTCTGCTCGACGAATTACACGAAGTGCACCCGACGCTGCTGACCGCGGTGGCGACGGCGCCTGGCGCCTCCAACGCCGCGATTCAGGTATTTGAGTGCGGCGCGGCCGACTATATCAACACGCCGGTTCAGCGTGATGATGTTATTGCCTTTTTGCATCGCGCCGACGCGATGGCCATCCGGCGCGAGGAGACGACGCCGGAGCCGGACGCCGAGGTCAGCGAATTCCGTGGTATGTACGGGACGACGCTTGTCATGCGGGACGTGTTCCGGATGATCTCGCGCGTGGGTCGAACCGATGTGACGGTGTTGGTCGGCGGCGAAAGCGGCACCGGCAAGGAGTTGGTGGCGCGTGCGCTGCATGATGAAAGCGCTCGGCGCCACAAGCCGTTTATTGCGCTCAATTGCTCGGCGCTGCCGTCGGAGCTGGTGGAGAGTGAGCTGTTCGGACACACACGCGGTGCGTTCACGGGCGCAGTGAAAGATCGCGGTGGCCTGTTCGAAGCGGCGCACGGCGGGACGCTCTTCTTGGATGAAATCGGCGACCTCGGCCCGTTGGCGCAGGCGAAAGTGCTGCGCGCGCTTGAGAGTGGTGAGGTGATGCGCGTGGGAGGAACGAAGACGACGCGCGTGGATGTGCGCGTGATCGCGGCCACGAATCGTCCGCTCGACGAGATGGTGGCGGATGGCCGCTTCCGTGAAGATCTGCTGTACCGTTTGAAGGTGATCTCGCTGGCGCTGCCGCCGCTGCGGGACCGCAAGGCCGATGTGCCGTTGCTCTCAGGTCACTTCCTGCACGTGTTCGCCGAACGTCATGGTTTGCCGGCGCGCCGGATCAGCGATGAAGCGAGCGAGATTCTGCTGAATTACGACTGGCCGGGGAACGTGCGCGAACTGCGCAACGTGATCGAGGGCGCGTTGGTGATGGCCGATGGGGTGGAAATCTGCCCGTGCGACCTGCCGTCGAGTCTCACGAAACAGCGTCCATTGCGCACGATGTCGATCATGGAGCAGTCGGCCGATTTGCCGTTTGTGGAAGCGCGTGAGCGCGCCCTTCGGGAGTTCGACCGCGCGTTCCTGGGTGCGGCACTGGCGCGGAACGGCGGCAATATCGCGCGCACCGCGCGAGCGCTTGGCCTGCATCGCCAGTCGCTGCAGAAGTTGCTGGCGCGTCGAGACTTGCGACAGCCGGCCGAGATGCAGCGGGAGCAGTAAGCAGCGCCGTACCATCGGGGCCCCGGTAATGGATCACCGCGGCCTCGTGAAATGCGTCGATCATGGCGGGCGCCGGTATCGGCGTACAGAGCCCAGGAATGAGCGCGTGAAGCGGTCGGCGAGCTCGCGGTTGTGATCGCCGGGCCCGGGGAACGGATAGGCACGGCGCAGCGCGACGATCGCATTCGTCACGGAACGTGGTTATCCGATGGGGTGAAGCGCACAGGCGAATCGTGTGCACGTGTTGCTGCATGCCATCCAACGGCCGCGCACCGTGCGCAGTCCCATCACGCGCCTTTGCACTGCGCACGCCGAACCGCTCGCGCGCAACATTGGAACGCGATCTGTGACACGCATCGCTACTTTCGCGATGCGCTTCGGCGGTGGCGGCGTCTGCTGTGAGACGGGCAGCGCTGTCGTGTGCGGTCGTTACGTCCCATAGAGGCGATAACGAATAGCGCCGTCGCCAACGCCGCCATTTCCGCTCAACTATACTCGCGCGCACCGCGCGAAAGCGTTTTCGGATGTTGTGCGGTGACGCACATGCGCAACGATGTGTCACGCATTAGCATGCGGTAGTGCGGGCCGGACAGGCGGCGCACAATATGCAAAGGTATACGGCAACTGCAGCATCCGATTTGGTCGATGAAGAGCGATCACCCATCTCGGCAAGGAGAGGGCATGCACAACTTCGTGACACGAATCAGCGCAGCACTGTTTGAGTACGTGAAGGATCTTGTGAGTCGCGCACCCATTGCGTCGATCACGAACTGGCCGATGCATCGCGAGTGGTGAGGGCGCGGTGCCCGAAGGATCTGACGGTCTGACGGAATGATTGCGCATTGATTGAGACGACGGCGAAGACCGCTTCCGTCCCTGTTCATTCGACCGGCGCACGCGTAAGATTGGGTGTTGCGCCTGTAGCGCGGCCGAGGCCGCCGTCGTCGAATCGACGGGAAATGACGGGACTATGCGAGGTTTAGATGGGTCGATTCACTTTGACGGATGGTGCGCTGCCGTTGGTCGCGGAGCGCTTTAAGGCTCTTTCCGAGCCCGCTCGCCTAGCACTGCTGAGGTCGTTGCAGTACGGCGAACAGACCGTAAACCAGCTTGTGTCGGGCACCGGACTTGGGCAGGCGAACGTGTCCAAGCACCTTCAGGTTCTCTATGCGCACGGGTTCGTGAAGCGCCGAAAGAACGGGCTTTTCGTGCATTACACGTTGGCCGACCGACAGACTATGAAGTTGTGTGAGCTCATGTTCGTACGGGTCACCGAGCACACCACCGGGAACGGCCGGGGGAATGGTCGAATGCCGATTGGCCGACTCGAGAGTGACGACGAGGTGGGGTGAGTGGCGGGTGAGTGGCGGGTGACGTTCTAACCTCAGGATCAGGTGCGTATGCAAATCGAGTTCTCCGGCGCCGCCCAGGAAGTCACGGGCTCGTGCCATATCCTCCGCGTTGGCACGCGCACGGTGCTGCTTGATTGCGGGCTCTTTCAGGGCAAGCGCCGCGAAAGCCGTGAGAAGAACGCCAAACTCCCGCTGCCGGTCGACGACATCGACGCGGTGGTGCTCTCGCACGCCCATATCGACCACGCCGGCCGGCTGCCGTATCTCGTGGCGCGGGGGTATAAGGGGAGCATCTGGGCCACCAGCGCCACCCGTGACCTGTGCGCGCTCATGCTGGCCGACTCGGCGCATATTCAGGAAAAGGACGCCGACTTTCTCGAGCGGCATGGCCGGCCGCACGCCGAGCCGCTGTATCGCGTGGAGGACGCCACGCGCACGCTCGAGCAGATGATCGGCATGCCGTACCACAAGTGGTTCGAGGTCACCGACGGTGTGCGCGCGATGTACACGGAAGCGGGACACATTCTCGGCAGCGCGTCGGTTGTGCTTGAGTTGCGTGAAGGCGATGAGTTCCGCCGGGTGGTCTTTTCCGGTGATGTCGGACGGAACGGTCTCCCCATCATTCGCAATCCCGAGCCGCCAACCGGCGGCGCGCACGTGATTCTGTGCGAGAGCACGTACGGTAATCGTGATCATGAATCGGTGGAGGGCGCGCGCGAGGAGCTGGGGCGCGTGGTGCGCGAAACCGCCGCCCGTGGCGGACGTGTGCTGATTCCCGCCTTCGCCATGGGACGCACGCAGGAACTGGTGTACGACCTGCATCAGCTGCATCGCGCCGGCAAAATCCCGTCGGTGCCGATCTTCATCGATTCGCCGCTGGCGACCCACGTGACATCGGTGTTCGCGATACATCCAGAGGTGTTCGATCACAGCGAAGACCTGGTGCGTCACACGAACGACCTGTTCGACTTTCCGCTCGTGAAATTCACACGCGACGTGCACGAATCGAAGGCGCTGAACAGTATGCATGGCCCGATGGTCATCATCGCGGCGTCGGGGATGGTGGAATCGGGACGCATTCTGCACCATCTGCGCAACGGCGCCAGCGATGCGCGCAATACGATCCTGATCGTGGGCTTCATGGCCGAACACACCCTTGGCCGTCGCATTCTGGAGCAACAGCGGGTGATCAAGGTGTTCGGCGACGAGGTCGAACTCGCCGCGCAGGTGGAAGTGCTGAATGGCTACAGCGCGCATGCAGACCGCACGGAACTCCACACGTGGCTGAAAGCGGTGCGCGACGGCGGTGCCGCGGACGGCCAAACTCAGCCGCACGTGTACTTGGTGCACGGTGAAAAGCCGGCGCAGACCGCGTTCGCCGATCAGCTTCGCGCCGATCATTTCACGGTGGATATCCCGGCGCCCGGCACCGTTGTGACGCTGTAGGCACTCCGGAGGTCGAAGGCCCTCGTTCCTTCGCGGCGGGCGCGCAGGCAGTAGTTTGGCATGATGGAACGCGTAGCCCGTTGGCGGTATCGACCCCCACTCATTCCCCGACTCATCGGCGCAGTGCTGACGGGGTGGGTGCTGTGCGTGGCTGTCATCTTCGGCTGGTCGCGACGGGCGGCCGAGGGACACGCCGAGGCCATCGTGGTGCTTGGGGCCGCGCAGTACGGTGGACGCCCGTCACCGGTACTCCGCGCCCGCCTCGATCACGCGCTGGCGCTGTGGAAGAGCAATCGGGCCGACCGCATCGTGCTGACGGGTGGACGTCGCCCGGGCGATCTCATCAGCGAAGCGGCGGCGGGGCGACGGTATCTGGTGCGCCGCGGCGTGCCCACGCACGCCATGCTCCTGGAGCCGGCGGGTCGCACGTCACTGGCGTCGATGGAAGGGGCGGCCCAGCTGTTGAAGGGATGGCGTGACTCGCTGCCGGCCAATGTGCGCGACACGATGCCGAGTCGCCCCAGCGTACTGCTCGTGAGCGACCCGTTCCATATGCTCCGACTCGACGTGATCGCCCGGTTGCACGGTCTGCGTCCGCTGCCGTCGCCCACGCGCACAAGTCCGATTTCGGCGAATCGTGCGGTGGCCATCGAATACATGCTGCGCGAGTCGATTGCGCTGCCCACCGATGTCGCGCTCAAGTGCTGGTTGATGCTGACCGGCGGCTCCGTGAACGCGCCGAAGTCGCAATAGCATCGCGGCGCCGCGGCGTTATTTCAGCGCCGGTCGGACCATGCGTCGCGACCCGTTTCGTTCAACCTCGTGGCTCTTCGTGGAATCGTGTGGGTGATCTCCGTGTCCTCCGTGTGCTGGCTGTCAGCGAGCTTCGTGTGCTGGCTCGGCGAGCAACAGCGAACAGCCAGAACACGGAAATCACCGAAATCACCGAACCGACACCGATAAGCAAACAGCGCTCATCTTGGCTCTTCGTTGAATCGGGTGGGTGATTTTCACGCGTTGTGATCGCGCGGAAGGGGTGGCAGGGTGCACGTGAGGATTTTCAGTCGCCGGTATTCCTCGTCACGCAGGCCGTCACAGCGACGAAGGATCTCCCGGATTGTGTTGTTGAGCCCTTCAACAAACCTGAGGGCCACTGTGTTCTCGGACTGGCCGTAGGCGGCGATGCCGTCCCCGTGCCGCTCGATGAGGGCGGCAAATTTCTCGAACGGGGCGAGGCGTTGCCACTGTAAGGCCTTGCACCACCCCTCAAAGAATTTCCGAGCCCACACCTCGCTCCGATATTCCCAGAGCTGGGCAAACTGCTCCTTCTTCTGGCCTTTGATGAAGGGGCGGTCCGTACTCCGCCGTGCGCACGGTGTCCCTCGCGTCGTTCAACTGCCGCAGGCCGAGAACGTGGCGAGGGCACTCAGCGAAAACACACCCCGCGTTGCGGTGCGAGAAGATATGCTGGCGAATGGTTACGGGCATCCGGCAACTTCGCCGATCCTCCATGCTACGCGCGCGCAGCTACGCAGTTCCGTGTACGGCCACCGGCGTTGTGGTGTCGATCACAACCGCTGCGCGACAATCGCTCGCTACCGCATCTCGCGCGGGTGTGGCACGATGGAACCATCGGCCCGACGTTGTTTGATGATGACGTCGGGCACAACGTCGCGGTACGGCGTGCCTGACGAGGCGTCGAAACCGAATCCACTACGGAGCGCGGCCGTTAGTGAGAAGGGATCGGCGGCGGCAAGGTTCACGGTATAGCCGAGATCCTGCAGTGACCCCACGGTGATGCGGCTAAGCGGTTGCACCTGATTGTTCGCGAAGCCTTGCATGAGCTCGCGTTGCATCACCGATGTGCGCCAATGAGAGTTCACCGTGCCGGTGCCGCCGGTGTTCTCCACCGGCACGGGATTACCGGAATAGGTGACGGTGTTGATGGCCGCAAACTGTGCGCGCGCAACACTCCCCACGTAGTACGGATCGTTGCTTACTGATGTGTTCAGCAGTGCGCGCTGAAAATTCCAGATGGTACCGATGCCGAGCACGTGTCCGATCTCGTGCAGCACCACCTTTTCGAATTGCCCCCGAGCGACGAGCAGGTCAACGTCATAGCTGTCGAACTCCATGAAGCCGAGAAACGGGATCGCGTTGGCGTTTACATAGCATGGGCTGGCCTGTCCGAGGATGTTGCCTACGCCCGGTGTACCGGGTCCGTCGATGGAATCGATGCGGGCGAAGATCACAGCGTTCTGTACGGTGCCCGTGAGCGCCGGTGTCCAAGTGGTACAGGCATTTGCACCGGGACCGGCGGGAATGTTCAGATTATTGACCGTGCCGATACTGCCCACGATGACCTGCCGCCATTTGGCGACGGCGTTGGTGAACGCGCTGCGCACGGCCAGCGAGGCGTCGCCGACAAAGCGGACGTCCACGTTGAACGCCGACAGGGTCACCGTGGTCGTGAACGTGGTCGACTTGTTGGGGA
The DNA here is from genome assembly GCA_031363815.1 of Gemmatimonadota bacterium. Classification (GTDB taxonomy): domain Bacteria; phylum Gemmatimonadota; class Gemmatimonadetes; order Gemmatimonadales; family Gemmatimonadaceae; genus Gemmatimonas. The sequence goes on along the minus strand of JANLVC010000056.1, from coordinate 38,065 downwards.
TCACCGAGCTGGTGGCGATGAGCGACTGCGTGGTTGCGTTGCCAAGTCGCCAGCTGCCCACGAAGGCCGTGCCGGTGGCCGGATCGGAGCGGACCGTGCCGCCCGTCACGGTGCCGGAGTTCGCACCCGGCGTGAACGTCACGGGTACGTTGCCGACGGGATTGCCATAGGCGTCCACCACGCGCACGCCGGGAGGCGTGGGAATGTTGAGGTTGGCGACACCTGCCTGATTGTCTCCGACGAACTTCACGAGATCGGCCGCTGGTCCGGCGAGGGCGTTTACACTGAAGATGGCCGGCTGCGCGCCGGTGGCCGTGGCGGTGACGATCTGCTGACCAATGGCCGTGCCAATGGTCCAGGCGCCGACGGCGGCGAGGCCCACTTCGTTGCTGGTCTGTAGCGCGCCGAGCAGCACGCCGTTGCCTTGCACGATGGTGTAGACGACGGCGGTCCCACTGACCGGGTTGCCATACTGATCTTCGGCCAGCACCGCAGGAGGCGATGGCACCGGCGTATTCACCGGAGCCTGTTGGTCAGTGGCGCTGACCGGCGAAAGGCGCGACAACGGTCCTGGATTCGCCGTGGCGGTAAAGGTGACGGCCGGAATGCCGTCGGCGGTGGCCTGCAGCGTCTGCCGTCCAGCCGTCGTGCCGAGCGTCCAACCACCCGAGGTCGCATCGCCCCTGGCCGTGGTGCGGACCGAATCGTTCACAACCTTTCCGCCGCCGCTCGTGATGCGCCATCGCACCATGACATTCTTGACCCCTTTGCCTTTGGCGTCGGAGATGCGCACGGCGGGCACGGCTGCGACGGAGGCGGCCACCGTCGCCGCAATGGTGGTGCTGGCCGTGGGAGCCGCCGCGCTCGGCACCTGAGGGTCACTGCCGCAAGCGGTCAGCAGTCCGAGCGCTCCGAGAAGCAGGATGGCTTGGCGACAGGAATGCGTCATGGGAATAATGGGGAAGGAAAGGGCTTAACCACCGGATGGGGTTCCGAGTTTCGTGACCATCCCCCCAATATTGAACCATGCGCATTCCAGTCGAGAGTTATCACCTCCCGAACGGCCTGCATGTGGTGCTCTCTGAGGATCACACTGCGCCGATCGTCGCGGTCAATTTGTGGTATCACGTGGGTTCGGCCAACGAACGGCTCGATCGCACGGGTTTCGCCCACCTGTTCGAGCATATGCTCTTTCAGGGGTCGGCGAACGTCGAGGCCAACGAACATTTCGAACTCGTCCAACGTGCTGGCGGAACCCTGAACGGGTCTACCTGGCTCGATCGGACCAACTACTACGAAACGGTCCCGTCGCATCAGATCGCCCTGGCGCTCTGGCTCGAAGCGGACCGCATGGGTCGGATGCTGCCGGGCCTCACGCAACAGAAGCTCGACACGCAGCGCGACGTCGTGAAAAACGAGCGTCGCTGGTCGGTCGACAATCAGCCCTACGGCACCTGGTGGGAGCGTCTGCCGGCGCTCTGCTTCCCGGAGGAGCATCCGTTCCATCACTCGTTGATCGGGTCCATGGAGCATCTGACCGACGCGTCGCTCGACGACGTCGCGGACTTCTTCCGAATGTATTACACCCCAGACAACGCCGTGCTCACGGTGGCCGGTGATTTTGATCGCACCGAGACGATGCGCCGTATCGAAGAGTACTACGGACCGATTCCCCGTGGCGCGCCACGCCCGCCGCTTCGCGACATGACGCTACCGCCTACCTTCGGAGACACGCACCGTACGGTGGTACCCGATGCAGTCGCGTTGCCGCGGCTGTTTGTGGCCTGCCGCACGCCAGTCTTTGGCAGTGACGGTTATTACGCCGCGTCACTGGCTGCCGCCATACTCGGCCTGCGCACCGGCTGTCGTCTTGAGCAGTCGCTGGTGCGGAAGCAGCGGATCGCGTCCCAAGCGAGCGCCTTCACATACGATCTGGCCAAGGGCAGTGACCTGCTGGTGGTTGACGCCACGGCGCACCCGGCCGTCACGCCCGAACAGCTGGAAGCCGCCGTACTGGCCGAGCTTGACCTGATGTACCAACATGGCGTGACCGATGCCGAAGTGCAGCGCGCCCGCGCGCTGATCGAGACGAGTTTTGTGACCAGCATGCAGTCGGCCGCCGAGCGCGCCGATCAGTTGTCGCGCTTTGCGACGTACTTCGGTGATGCGACGTTGATCAACGAACAAGTGGGACGTTACGGCGCGACGACCACGGCAGCGGTCTCCGCCCTCGCCCGCGAGCGGCTTGGTCCTGACAATCGCGCGCTGCTGATCTTCGTACCGGCCGAAGAACAGCCGCCGGCCGCGTCTGCCGAATTGGCGGAGGCCGTCGCATGACCGGCCCACTCGCGAACAGCACACCCGATGCGGTGCCGGATGCGGTGTCGGATGCGATGCCTGCCGCTCCGCCGCGTCCCGGCGCTGGCACGCCGAGCGACTATCGGTTTCCGCACTTTGCCACGCGCATTCTGGCCAACGGTCTGCGATTGATCGTGGCAAATGTGCCGGCGTACCCGGTGGTGACCACACTGGCGGTTATCGAAGCGGGCGCCACGCGTGATCCACGCGACTACGAGGGGCTCGCGCAACTCACCACGCGTGCGCTGGCTGAAGGCACGCGTGACATGAACGCGCTTGAGCTCACCTCGCGACTGGAGATGCTCGGGACGACGCTCGACACCGGCGCCGACTGGGACTCGGCGATCGTGCAGATCACGGCGCTGTCGTCGCGCATTGATGACGCGGTGGCGGTGCTGTCGGAAGTGCTGCGATATCCGTCATTTCCCGAGTCGGAACTCGAGCGCATGCGCGGCGAGCGACTGGCCGATCTGGCCCAGCTGCGCGCTGAACCGCGCGGCTTGTCGGACGTGTTCTTCTCGCGTCTGCTGTATAAGCCGGAGTCGCGTTTCGCACGGCTGGCCGGTGGCGACGAACAGAGTATCATGCGCCTTTCGCGCGAACGCGTGCAGGCGTATCACGCGGAGTTCTATCGTCCCGACGCCACGGCGTTGATGATGATCGGCGACATCGATGTGGAGCACGCGGTGAAGCTGGCCAGCGCGCACTTCGGCGATTGGGCCGGCATGGCGCCGCCGGTCACGGAGCCGGTGGACACGCAGCGCTTCCCCGAGCCGCGCGTGCATCTGGTGCACAAACCGGACGCGCCGCAGTCGGAGGTGCGCGTTGGGCACGTCGCGATTCCGCGCCTGCACGAGGACTACTTCCCCGTGGTGGTGATGAACGCCATCCTGGGCGGACTCTTCTCGTCGCGGCTCAATCTGAATCTGCGCGAAGTGCACGCGTACACCTACGGCGCGCACTCGGCGTTCGATTGGCGTCGCGCCGCCAGTCCGTTTGAAATTTCGACCGCAGTGGAAACGGCGGTCACGGCCGATGCGCTGCGCGAGATCGCGATCGAGTTCGCGCGCATTCGTGAAGCGCCGGTAAGCGATGCCGAACTGTCGCTGGCCACGAGCTATCTGGTGGGTGTCTTCCCGATTCGATTCGAAACCACCGCCGAAGTGGCGGGAGGATTGGCGAACGTGGAGATCTTCCGACTGCCGACCAACTACTTCGATACGTATCGCGAACGAGTGAAGGCGGTGACGGCGCAGGATGTGCTGCGTGTGGCGCAAACACACCTCGACCCGAGCCGCTTGCAGGTTGTCGTCGTGGGCGATGCCACGGCGATCCGTCCGACGGTCGAAGCGCTGTCGCTTGGACCGGTCACCGTGTACGACCCGGCAGAGCATGATGTCGCTGCCGCACCTGTGCCTTCCTCCTCAGCCTCCTGAAACGACGTGTCGCCAGCGAAGAAGTCCGTGAAGAAGTCCGTGAAGACGTCGGTGAAGACGACCGTTGCGAAGCGCGTAAAGCCGCCCACGTCGGCGTTCTACGAAGTGCGTCGCTCCAAAATCCAGGGGCGCGGTGCGTTCGCGATCTTGCCGATTCGCAAGGGCAAGAAGCTCGATGAGTACTGGGGGCAGCCGATCACGCATGAGGAGGCCGATCGACGCTACGACGATAGCAAAGGCCGTCATCATACCTTCCTGTTCGTGCTCGACGACGATACGGTGCTCGACGCGCGGTACGGCGGGAACGACGCCCGCTTCATCAACCACTCGTGCGATCCGAACTGCGAGACGGTGATTGAAGACGGACACATCTGGATCACGGCGATCACGGCGATCAAGCCGGAAACGGAGCTGGTGTACGACTACCGTTTTGAGTGGCAGGATGAATACGAGCCGGAAGACGTGCGCTATTACGCATGCCGTTGCGGCACCAAGAAGTGCCGCGGGACGATTTTGCGTATCCCGGTTTACCTACGTCCGACGATCAAGAAGTGGCTGGCGGGCGACGATGTGCCGCTGCCGAAGAAGCCGAAAAAGGGCGCGAAGAAGGTGGCGAAGAAGGCGACGCGCTGATGGCCATCGAACGGCAGGAACCGGGCAAGATCATCGGGACGCGCGGCTACACCGGGAAGGTGATCTCGATCGATATCGACACGGTGCGTTTTCCGGACGGATCGACCGGCCAGCTGGAGATGGTGCGGCATCCGGGGGCCAGCGCGGTGGTGCCACTACTTGGCGATCTCGCTGATGACCCCGAGGTGCTGCTGATTCGCCAGTATCGCTATGCGGCCGATGGGTATCTGTACGAAATCCCGGCTGGACGCCTGGATGCCGGGGAAGAGCCGCTCGCCTGCGCACATCGCGAGCTCAAGGAGGAAACCGGATACACCGCGTCACGTGTCGAACATCTGTTCACGATGTTCACGACCCCCGGCTTCACCGACGAGAAGATCCATCTCTTCGTGGCGACGGGGCTCGAGGCGGGCGAGTGGAAGCGGGAAGCGGACGAGTTTATGGAGCTGGCGCCAATCAAGTTGTCGCGGGCGCTGTCCATGATCGAGCAGGGCGAGATTGTGGATGCCAAGACGGCGCTCGCTCTGCTGTACACCGCGGGCTTCCGTCTACACTGAGTAGATCTGTCCTCTTTCGGTGTCCTTTTTCAGAGACATTCCGAAAGGGGTGACACCGATCTGCCTGCACCGTGACGTAGGGCACAGCAGCACAAGTCATTTTGATTAAACGATTTAGGGCGGAAGGTTCCACAAAGTTCCTTCCGGCACGCCCTGTGCAATAAGGTCAGTGTGTGCGACGACATGGTCTGCCGGATAGTCCGGTCATCTGGTCGAAGCACCGTGAGTCTTCGGGCTCTCGTCACCGCAGGCGGAGGACTCGATCCATGGCCGAACTGGCTCGCACGAAACTGACTTCACAGAACACCCCCGCGGTTCCGGTGCGCGAGCATCTGCGAAGCCTCGAGGATGGAGATGTGGTGTCGGCGTTCCTCGGAGGCGAGGAACGCGCCTTCGAAGAGCTCGTCGACCGGTACCAGGGTCGACTGCTCAACTTCGTCTACCGCACGATCGGTGACCGCGATCGCGCCGAGGACTTGGTGCAGGAAGTGTTCATCCGCGTGTACCGTCACATCGGACGGTTCGACCGCTCGAAGAAGTTCTCGACGTGGATTTACACGATCGCGTCGAATCTGGCGAAGAACGAGCTGCGCAACCGTTCACGCAATCCGCTGGTGCTCTTCCAGACAATCAAGGCCAAGTTCGAGGATGAGGATCGCCCCCTCCAGTTCGAGGACGTGCACACGCGCCCCGATGACCTCTTCCGGAAGCGTCACTTGAAGGAGATGGTGGAGCAGTCGGTCGCTCAGCTGCCGGCGCATCACCGCGAGGTATTTGTGCTGCGCGAACTGGAAGGCAAGTCGTACGAGGAAATCGCCGAAATCACCGGTGTAAATCTCGGCACCGTGAAATCGCGCTTGAATCGTGCTCGAACGGCGTTTGCGGACATCATCGCGCCACTGGTCCGCTAGTTCACGCAGCGTGCATTTTGTCACCTGATGGGCGTGGTTCAGCCTAAACGGTCGGTCATAATTGAAGAAATTGTTTTACCCACCCCCCGCCCAGGATTGCCTTGGCGGGGGGTGGTGCGTTTGCATAGAGTCTGCCGGGCGGGACCACTACGCGGAACCGCTCGACCGGCCACGGGTATCCTGCCATGCGATCGTGAAACCGGCGCCGCCGCCGCATTCGAATCGCCGAAGGAGAGCGTCAGCCATGCCTTCTACACGGATGAATACAGTACCGATGGACTGCAAGAGCTTCCGAAAGCAGCACTTGGCGTATCTGGATGACACGTTGCCGGGCGACGAAATGGCCGCCGCACAGCATCATGTGATGGTGTGCGGCGGCTGCGCCGCGCACGACTCCTTGGTGCGCCGTTCGCTGATGGTGGCGCGCAGTATGCCCACGTTGGAGCCGAGCGCCGACTTTCAAGCGCGATTGCGTGCCCGACTGGCCGAATGTCGGGATGAGTGCCGCGACGAGCGCAGCGCCCACGCCGTCCGTCGCGCGCTGCTGGACGCGCCCCGATCGGGCTCGTCGCGGAACACCCGGGTGGTGGTGGTCGTGGCGGCCAGTGCGATGCTCGGCGCCTTCGTGTGGCAGGGCTGGACCGGAGCCTCCGCGCCAGAGCTGTCGATGCAACCGGTGATCGCCTCGCAGCCGGCCATGCCAACCCCAGGTTCCTACATCACGCCCGAATTGATGCAGGCGATGGCCACCGGTAACCCGGTCTGGCCGGCGGCGATGATCATCGAGAATGCTCCGACACGCTTCGTGAGCAGTGACTTCACCCTGGCGACCTTCTCCGAATTGCGCTGAAGTTCGGCCATTGGTCCCTAAGCGCGAATGCCCGCGGATGACCAGCAAAGACTTTGATGGGATGGTCGTGTACGACGATCCGTCGCGCCGCGCCGGGCGATCGGCGGACATTCGCATGGATCCGCGGTACAGCAGTTTCGTTCAGGGGCGGTGTCGGTCGCCGCCACGCGAAGCGACACCGCCAGCGCCCCCGTTGACCCCGCCAGCGACTTCCTCGCCGTCCTCCGCACCCACTGCGGCAAGGCGTTGGCCGGCCAGATCATCAATCCGCAGCCGGCCGACAGCGCCATGCGCGGCCAGTCGCTCGTAATGCACGTGCGCGGCTGTGGCGACACGGTGCGCGTGCCATTTCATGTGGGCAACGATCGGTCGCGCACGTGGGTGTTTACGAAAACGGCCGCCAGTGTGCGTCTCAAACACGATCACCGGCATGAAGACGGCAGCGAGGATCGGGTCACGCAGTATGGCGGCGATGCGCGCGCCGGAGGCACCGCCCAGTTTATGGCCTTTGCCGCCGACAGCTTCACGGCGGCGTTGCTCCCGGCGTCACGCACCAACGTGTGGACGGTGGAGGTAACGCCCACCCAGTTCGTGCATCAGCTCACACGAACAGGGAGCGACCGTCGATTTCGCGTGGAGTTTGACCTCACCAAGCCGGTCGCGGTTCCGCCGGCACCGTGGGGCAGCAGATAGGCCTAACTTTGTTGAAAATACTGCTATACTGCCGTGCTACTGGCTCGTTGCTGTACTTACAAATGATCGAACTATTGAGTGGTCTGCGTAGCGGGCGGCGCGTACACACACACCGCGTTGGCCCCTTCGCTGAGCTGCACCATCCCTTCCCGCTCCATTCCCAGCTTCTGCAGCAGCCGGATCGAGCCCGCATTGTCCGGCGACACGATTGCCACGATCCGCGCCAGGCCGAGGGCTTCACGTCCGTAGGCCATGGTAGCCGAAGCCGCTTCGAAGGCGAAGCCTTGGGCGCGGAAGGCGGGAAGAAAGGCAAAGCCGATATCCACGTGGGGCAGCGACTCGCGCCGCAGCAGTCCGCACAAGCCGATCGGCACGCCGGTGTCCCGGAGCGCCACGCGATACAGCCCGAACCCGTGGGTGGCGTACGAGGCCATCGGGCCCTTCTCGAGATAGTTGCGCGCATCGCTCACGGTGCGCACGCCGCGATCCCCGATGTAGCGCAGCCAGTCGGGGTCGGTGAGCAGTTCGACGATGAAGGCGTCATCGGCCAGCGTGAGCGGCTCGATCACGAGGCGGTCGGTGGTGATCACCGGAAGTTCCCGCCAACGGCGCGAACGGAGCGTGCGAAACGAGTCGTCATGCGGCGATTCTGCGGCGAGCGGGCGCGCCCCGCAAGGACGCTCTTTTCGCGACTCCTTCCGTATCCCCCGACTCGGCAGTAAAACAGTGATGTTCGAGCGCCCATCCTCCTGCCCCACCGCCCATGCGTTCCGCCCTCTCCTCGCGCACCCTCCTGGGTGCAATTTTCCTGGCCGCACCATTCGCCTCGCTATTAGCGGTTTCCTCGGCGCAGGCGCAGGCGAAGAAGCCGGCCGCCGCAGCGGTGCCCGACTCCACCGCTACCGCCCGCCTCAAGGAGGAGCGCGCCGAAGACCCCAATCCGGCCCCTGCGCGCAAGGAAGGCGAGGGGCCGTTCCAACGGCTCATCATTCGCGGCGTGCATCTCATTGATGGTTACGGTAGCCCGCCGCGCGGCCCGGTGGATGTGGTCGTGGAAGGGAATCGCATTGCGCAGATCGTGAGCGTGGGCTACCCGCACGTGAAGATCGACGAGACGAAGCGTCCCAAGGGCGCCACCAAGGAAATCGACGCGAACGGGATGTACATCATGCCGGGGTTGGTCGATCTGCACGTGCATCAAGGCACACAGCAGAAGGCACCCGACAGCGAGTACTACAACAAGCTGTGGCTCGCCCACGGCATCACGACGGTACGCGGCGTACCGTTCGCCAGCTTCGAGTATTCCATCAAGGAGCAGGCGCGCAGCGCGAAAAACGAAATCGCCGCACCGCGCTACTCGGTGTACCAACGCCCGGGCACCGGCTGGGGTCGTGGCGTGCCACGCACACCCGAGGCAGCGCGCGAGTGGGTGCGCTGGGCCAAGGCCAATGGGGCCGATGGTCTGAAACTGGGTGCCGAACGCGCCGATATCATGGCCGCGCTTCTCGACGAAACGAAAAAGCTCGGACTCGGCAGCACGGCCCACCTGCAGCAGGGCGGCGTCGGACAGATGAACGCCGACATGGCCACCAAAATCGGCCTCGAAACCGTCACGCACTTTTACGGCATCTTCGAGTCGATGTACGAGTCGAATCAGGTGCAGCCGTGGCCGATCGAATCGAATATGCAGGACGAACAGACGCGTTTCGCGCAGGTCGCACGGCAGTGGAGCCTGGTGAAGCCGGGCAGCGAAAAGTGGAAGCAGTTCCTGAAGAACCTCAAGGACCGCGACGTCACGCTCGATCCCACGATGACCACGTACCTCACGGGACGCGACGTCATGAAGCGCATGAATGCGCCGTGGCACGCCAAGTACACGCTGCCCACACAGATGGCGTTCTACGAACCGAGCCGCACGAATCACGGCGCGTACTTCTACAACTGGACCACGGAAGACGAAGTGGCGTGGCGCAACTTCTATCACGTGTGGATGCAGTTCCTGAACGACTACAAGAACATGGGCGGACGCGTCACGGCGAGCTCCGACGCCGGTTTCATCTACAACACCCCGGGCTTCTCCACCATCGAAGAGCTCGAGCTGCTGCAGGAAGCGGGCTTTACGCCTGGTGAGGCGATCCGCGCTGGCACGCTGCACGCGGCCGAGACGCTTTTCAAGCCGACGGGCAAGCACATCGAGTTTGGCGTGGTCGAGCCGGGGATGCTCGCCGATCTGGTCATCGTCGATGCCAATCCGTACGCGAATCTCAAGGTGCTGTACGGAACGGGGTGGTTCCGTCTGAACGACACCACCGCCAAGGTGGAGCAGTACGGCGGTGTGAAGTACACGATCAAGGACGGCATCGTGTACGACGCGAAGCAATTGCTCGCCGACATCGAAAAGATGGGTGACGCGCAGCGGCGAACCGGAAAGTGAGACACCTCCCGGGCAGCACCACGTTCGTGTCGGCCGTGGTGCTGCTCGCGTTGCCCGCGTCACTGGCCGCCCAATCCGCCTCGCTCGTGTACCGGCTTGGCCGGGACACGGTGGCCGTCGAGCAGTACACGCGCAACGCCATCGGCATGACCGGCGAGATGGTGCAGCGTTCGGGCGCCGTCGTGACGCGCTCTCAATACACGATCACGCTGGCCAAGAATGGCCGGCCCACGACCGCATCGATCACGCGTACGAACGCCGACGGCACGGTGTTGCCAAACGCGCCCGGCACCACACGCTTCACCGTGACCGCCGATTCCATCGTGCGCGAAGCCATCTTCGCCGACAGCACGCAGCGCCGTGCCTTCGCGGCCAAGCAGGCGTTGATCAACTTTCCTACGTTCATCTACGGACCCACCGAACTGTTGGCCGGCATCGCCAAGAGTGGTGGGGCGGTCGATTCCATTCCTGCGCTCGGCCTCGCCGGCAACCTCGGCTTCACGGGAATCGTGCCGGCCGGCAGCGACCGCAACGCTGCTGATGTGCGCCTGCGTGGTGGCGCCTACGCGATGATCCTGCGCTTCGATGCGAGCAACCGACTGCAGCTGGTGGACGGATCGTTCACGACCAACAAGTCCATCGCGACCCGCGGTGCCGGACTTGATATGGCCGCTATCGCGAAGAGCATGAAACCCACCGGAGCGCTGTCGCTGCGTGAGACCGCACGCGGCGCCTTCGGGCAGGGCGGCATCGTGCTCATCGACTACGGTCGTCCGTCGGTGCGCGACCGCAGTGTATGGGGCGGCGCCCTCGTGCCGTTCGATACCGTGTGGCGCACCGGTGCCAACGACGCCACACACCTCTTCACGTCGCGCACGCTCACGATGGGTGACGTGGTCGTACCGCCGGGCGCCTACACACTGTTTGTGCAGCACACGCGTAACGGCACGTTTCTCATTGTGAACAAGCAGGTCGGGCAATGGGGCACGATCTACTCGGCCGCGAACGATCTCGGCCGCGTGCCGATGCAGATGACGGCCACACCCAACCACGTGGAGGAGTTCACCATCGTCGTGCGATCGATGGCACCGACGCGCGGCGCCATCGAGATGTCGTGGGGACCCAACATGGTGAGGGTGCCGTTCACTGCCACGGCGGTGCGGCCGTGAGCACGTTCTCCGATTTCACCGTGACCTCGGTAGCGGGCGAGCCGATAGCGCTCGCGTCACTTGCTGGCGGTGTCACGCTCGTGGTCAATGTGGCAAGTCAATGCGGACTCACCCCACAGTATGCCGGACTCGAATCACTGTGGCGTACGTACCGCGATCAGGGTTTTACGATGCTCGGCTGCCCGTGCAACCAGTTCGGCGGGCAGGAGCCGGGCACCGACGCGACCATCGTGCAATTTTGCAGCACGCACTTCGATGTCACCTTTCCGCTCACGTCAAAGATGCACGTGAACGGCGACGACGCCGATCCACTCTGGCAATGGCTGAAGGCAGACATGCCCGGTGTGCTGGGGAGTGCGTCGGTCAAATGGAACTTCACGAAATTCCTGATCGGTCGCGACGGACGTGTGCGTGAGCGATTTGGTCCGACCACGGTTCCGAGCGACATGATTCCCGCTATCGAACGCGCGCTGGCAGCATAAGCAGCAGCGCACACAGCGTGTTGATGGCGATGGCCAGCAGCATGGCCATCGAGAGCGCTGCACTGGTGCGCGTAAGCCAGTGCAGCGCATGGTCGAGCCGCGGCAATACGCTAGCGTTCCATACGGTGGGTGCCGTCTGTTGCAGCACCCACCACACGAGTGCGGCGGCCAGCAGTGCAACGGCGCTCCATGCGGCCAGCGTGACGACGCCGCGCCATGTACCGCGTATGTCCGCAGCGCTCAGGTGCATCGAACCGCCTACGGAGATGCTCACGTAGGCGAACAGCGCCCAGCGCCAGAGAGGCGCGTTGTTGATGCGCCATGGCCACGTGTTCCACACCGCGGGGGGCGTGAGGCCCAGCAGCTGTTGCGCCGCCCACAGAATCACTGCTGCCCCGACCAGCAGCGGCGCGATGCCGATCACGATGGTGCCCACGCGCTGGTAGGCGCTGGACGGATCGTACGAGTGCGCGACCGATCCCAACGCGCCATGTGCGGCCTCCGGGTCAAACCACGTGATGCGTTGCACGCGATGACGAAACAGCACACACGCCACCACGTGACTGCCTTCGTGCACGATGGTGCCGAGCAGTCCGAAGAGGTACAGCTGGATACGCCGTCCAAAAAGGCGACTGGATTGGATGGCGAGGAACTGCGCCGACCAGTGCATCGCGACGAGGAGAATGAGCGGGGCGACGAGCAGTACCGCCGGCGCGAACCGTGGCCAGTTTATCAGCGCGCGTCGCACACCGGCACTCCCGGCGTCCTCGCAGCGTACGCCACAATCCCCTTGTCGCACGTCATCAACGACGCGCCGATCAGCTGTGCCTGCGCAATCAGCAGGCGATCGGCGGGATCGCCGTGGGGTGTACCGGCCAGTCTGGTGCTTTCGATCAGCACGTCGCAGGTGAGCGGCAGCAACTGGATACCAGGCGCCAGCGCCGCACGCTGCAGCCACAGAGTGGGATGGGCGGCGACTTCGAGGCGACCTGTCGACACCAACATGGCGACCTCCCAGAATGAGATGTCACTGACGTAAAGACGACCGTCGCTCGCCGCCCGCTCGATTAACCGGATGGCGGGCGGGGTGAGCGCACCGACCGTTCCGTCCAGTGTCCACAGCCATGTGTGCGTGTCGAGCAAGAGTGGCGTGTCACGCATGGGCGCCTCGGCGGCACGCCAGAGTGCGGGGCGTCCCACATAAACCGGAGACGGCCCCTTCACCCCAGACGGCGTCTTCCTGGCCGCGCTCATCGCACGCGGGCCAGCAGGGGATCGGTCTTCGACGCCGCCCAGCTGTCGTTGTCAGGTGACACGAGATCACCGTGCCGCACGATGGTGCCGCGCATGAATCCCACCGGAGACGCAGGCGAGAAGTTCGCCGGGCCGACCCGCACCACGGGCCGACCATGCTTGGTCACGATGACTTCACTGCCGGTCGCTGCGATGTCGTCCATGAGTTCAAGGCAGGTTGCCTTGAAAACGCTGGCCGAGATGTGTGCGGCGACGGTTGGCGCCGAAGGAGCCGGGGGAGCCGAAAGCTGGGGCTTGGACATCCGAATCTCCTTGGAGGGTACGACGTGGTCATAATAATATAACCATAGACACATATTTGACCAATTGTCGCCCCGCTGCGATCCCACGCTTCAACCCATTATCTTTCCCAAATGGACACGGAAAAGCTTTACACGTTGATCGGACCCGACGGCTCCCGCGTTACCGGCACCACGAAGGGCACCATTGGCGGCTACCGCAAAGAACGCCGCTACGGCCGCCTTGATTGCAAGGTCGCCCGTCGCGCCCTCGCCAACGGCGCCCTCTATGCGCAGCAGCGGGTGTTCTTTGCCGACGAGGCCGCGGCCGTTGCCGCCGGGTATCATCCCTGCTCGGCGTGTCTGCCGGCGGAGTACAAAGCGTGGAGAGCGGCCGGAGGCCACTCGGCCCGCCCGTAGCGCCGACGTCGCACCGATGTCGCGTCGATGTATCTAGATCGTGAGAACCCCAGCACCTGCCCCACCCGCCGCGTAGTGTCGAGTATGCCCCACCACTCGACGCCGCGGCGTTTTTCGTATCCATCGCTCGCCGTGGCCCTGCTGCTTGCCGCACCCGCCGCTCGCGCCCAAGGCCACGGCCACGGCGACGGCACCGACCGCGCTCCCGTCGCCGTCAATCCGGAAACGGTCGCCCGTCCGTCGTTCCGCGCCACGCGCGCCACGACCCCCATTGTGGTCGACGGCAAGCTCGATGACGCCGCCTGGGCTACGGCTCCGGTGCTCACGGACTTCGTGCAGCAATTGCCAAGCACCGGCCTCCCCGCGCGCTTCCGCACCGACGTGCGCGTGCTCTACGACGCCACCAACCTGTACGTCGCCAGCGTCAACTACGATCCCGAGCCGGGTAAGGCGATTACCGTGGGCCTCGAGCGCGACTTCGTGTCGTCGAACAGCGACATTTTTGGCGTCGCCTTCGACACCTTCAACGACAAGCGGAACGCGTTTCTGTTTCTCGTAAATCCGAAGGGCGCGGTGCGTGACGAGCAGACGTTCAACGACTCGCGAAACATCGTCGAGGCGTGGGACGGCATCTCCACCGTGCGCACGTTGCAGCAGGATTCGAGCTGGACGCTGGAAATGAGGATTCCGCTGAAAACGCTGCGTTTCGATGCCACGCGCGACCCGCAAACATGGGGCATCAACTTTATCCGTCGTGTACGGCGCGAGAACGAAACGTCGTATTGGGCACCGTTGGAACGACAGTATCGCGTGCATCGCATGTCGAAGGCCGGTACGATGGAAGGCATCACGGAGCTCAAACAGGGCCGCAACCTGCAAATCAAACCGTACGCGTTGGCCGGCAACTCCGTAGGCGCGCAGGTGCCAAGCGGCGCATTGGGCAGTAAGGCCGACATCGGCGGCGATGTCAAATATGGCGTCACGCCGTCGCTTACGCTCGACCTCACCTACAACACCGATTTTTCGCAGGTCGAGGTTGATCAGCAGGTCGTGAATCTCACGCGCTTCGGCATACTTTTCCCCGAGCGACGTGAGTTTTTTATTGAAAACTCCGGTTCGTTCACGTTGGGTGATGTGACCGAGCGCAATTACCGGATGGGCGCGTCGTTAAGCGACTTTACGCTTTTCAACTCGCGGCAGATCGGGCTTACGAGAGACGGCCTTCCCATTCCCATCGTCGGTGGTGGTCGTCTCACCGGTCGCGTAAGCGGATGGGAAGTGGGGCTGCTTGATATGCAGACGCAACGCGCCGGCATCACTCCCGCCGAGAACTTTGCCGTCGCGCGTGTGCGCCGGAACATCTTCGGCAATTCCGACATCGGACTGCTGGCCGCCAACCGGCAGGCCACGGACAGCAGCGGCACGTTCAATCGCTCGTATGGCGTCGACGCGAACATCCGCTTGCTGGGCAATCTGATCATCAACTCGTACGTCGCCGTGAGCGACGCCGACACGGCCAGCTCCGACGGCACCGCGGCGCGCGTATCGGTCGCGTATCGCGGCAAGCTGTGGAATACGTCGACGATGTACAAGCGCGTGTCGGACAACTTCGACCCCGGTATCGGCTTCGTAAACCGGCGCGGCTTTCAGCAGAGCTTTGCCACCGCTGGCATCCACGCGCGTCCCAAGCTCAAGGGCATTCAGGAGCTCAATCCGTACGTCGAAGCGGACGTATACACCGATCTCGACGGCACCGCGCAGTCACATCAGATCACGGCGGCGTTGGACGTCTTCTTTCGGCCCGACGGCGAACTCAAGCTCGCCGTGAACGACTGGTTCGATCGCCTCGATCGCGTTTTCACGCCCTTCCCAAAACGCTCGATTCCGATCGGCAGCTACCGTTTCCGCAATGCGAGGGCCACGTACACCTCGACGCAGCGCTATCCGGTGTACGGCAACGCCAGCATTCAGGTGGGCGACTACTACAACGGCACCAATCAGACGCTGAGCGGCGGACTCACCTGGCGTCCACGCTACGACGTGAGCATCGAAGGCACCTATCAGCACAACGACGTGGCGTTACCCAGCGGGGCGTTTGCCGCCAACCTGGCCGGTGTGCGCCTCAAGTACGCGTATTCCACCACGCTGTTCGGCAGCACGTTCGTGCAGTACAACACGCAGTCGCGCAGCTTCGTAACCAATGCTCGGCTCGCCTGGCGGTACGCGCCGCTCAGCGACGTGTTCTTCGTGTATACCGAGCGACAGAACACCTTCACGCACGTGCGCAACGAGCGGTCGGTGGCGATCAAGGTCACGCGCATGGCCGCGTTCTAGGACCGCGTTCATTGCCGCCGATTGCTGCTAGGGCTCACGGATAACAGCACACCCATTGGTCGGATGGTCGTGTACGGCGATCCGTCGCGCCGCGCGGGGCGATCGCGGACATTCGCGTTCATCCGCGGTAAGGCAGTTTCGTTCAGGAGTCCGCGGAACAGCCTCACCGCCGTTTAGCGCGAATGCCCGCGGATGACCAGCACATACTTTGATGGGATGGTCGTGTACGACGATCCGTCGCGCCGCGCCGGGCGATCGGCGGACATTCCTGTCGATCCGCGGTAAGGTCGACACAGTTGAAGGCGTGTCGGGGTCACCGTCACGAAGATCCGTCAGGGATCGAATGACGCCTCCTGAAACATCGCGTACGGTGCGCAGAGTGGATCACCGATCACGAGATCCTTCCAGAGCACCATGTACGACGCCGCATAAAAAGCCTCCGCCAAGTTGGCACCGCGCACATAGCGATCGAACAGGATGTCCGGATTTGCCAGCGCCAGGGTGAACGGCTCGCTGACGTAGCCCTTCACGCCAGTCACGCCCTGCGCGATCAGATCCACGATGCGGCTCTGGCCACCCTGCACCGGACCGAAGGTGCGCGCACTCGTGGACACGAACGTTTCGGCCAGCGCACCGGGCAGGAAGCGCACGGCATGGTACGCCACGCTGTCGTACGCTGAGTCGTTGCTGCCCCAGCTGACGTAGCCCATCACCGGCGCGGTCGGTGCTACGAAGGCCGCCGTCGTGTCGATCTGCACGCGCACTCCACGCTGCCCTAGCCGAAACGCCGCCCGATACAGCAGCAGATTCGTGGTCGCATACCTATCGGTGCCAACACGGGGCGGCATGGCATCGAAAAAGAACGGACCCGGCGCCGGACGTGCGGCAATCGAGCGATCGACCAATTCCAGACAGTCGGCCACGCGCGCGCAATCCAGCCGCGTCACGAGATAGATCCCGTACTGATCGCTCGAGAATGGACCGTCGGCATTGAAATACGGATTGCGATTGCGCGACAACCACACACTATCGAGACCCACCATCGGCGAAATCGCCAGATGCATTCCCGACAGCATGGCATCCACGCTGTAGCCGTTCTTGCGCGCTACACGAATGGGCACATCGGTGGTGAGCACGATGAAATCGATCCGTACCGGCAGCGCCTGGATCGCTGCCCGTACCGGAAGCACGATATCAGTCTGAAAGGCGATGTCGCCGATCTCGTCGTCAAGCGGGAGCGCGAGCCGCACGATATGCGACGGGTCGATGCCGCGACGTTTGGCGTAGTAACGCCCCACGGAATCACTGGCGCTGCTACGCGTATTGATGACCACCAGCACGCGCTCGGCCCCCGTAGCCGGGGCACGCTTCGCCCCCCCGGGGACGGGGGCGTCGCAGGCCCCGAGCAACAACAGGCCGACCGGGAGGGCGAGAGCGCGGAAATGCATTGCAGGGACGATGCTGCGCCGAAGGCCGTTCCAGTAGGGTCGCGTGCGAGAAATCCGCGCCGGCGTAGATTCGCACATGCCTTTTTTCAGCCTTCGCCCAGCCGCCACGGCATACGCCACCGCGGCGCTTGTCGCGGTACTCGCCGCCCCGTTTGCCGCGCTCCACGCGCAGTCCGCGTCGCTATCGGTCGCACCAAGCGGCCGCTACCCGCAGCTGCTGTCGCTCTTCTCCGAATGGCGCACCTTCGAGGAGCCGCCGCGCCGGGAAAACATTCCGGATTACACCCCGGCCACCAACGCGCGCCGACTCGCGGCACTGCGCGCCTTGCAGGCCAAGCTGCGAGCCATCGACACCACCGGCTGGCCTGTGCCGGAGCAGGTGGACTGGCACTTGGTGCGGGCCGAGATGAACGGCATGCAGTACCACCTCACGGTGCTGCAGCCGTTCGCGCGCGACCCGGCGTATTACGCCTCGGTGCGCACGGAAGAGAGCGACACGCCCGCCGAGGAGGGGCCCATGATTCACGGGGCCGTCCGCTTGTGGCAGTATCCCGTGTGGCCGCGCACGGTGCTCGACCAGTCGCGCGCGCTGAACGCCGACGAGTCGCGTCGTCTGGCGGCGCAGCTCAACACGATCGCACCGCTGCTGCGTCAGGCGCGCGTGAATCTGGCCAAGGGCAACGCGAAGGACTTGTGGGTGGGCGCCGTCCGCACCTTCCAAGAGCAGCACGAGGCACTCGGCACGCTCGCCTCACTCGTAAACACCAGCAACCCCACCGACGGCGTGCTCAAGAGCGCGATCGCCGGCGCGGCGGACGCCACGGAATCGTTCACCGCGTGGCTCCGCACCGAGGCGCCGAAAAAAACCGGCCCGTCTGGCATCGGCACGCAGCAGTACACATGGTTTCTCAAGAACGTGCTGCTGGTGCCACTCACCTGGGAGGATGAAGTCACCATCACCCGTCGCGAGCTCGCCCGTGCCCACGCCTCGCTGCGTCTCGAGGAAACCCGCAATGCGAAGCTGCCACCGATGCACGTGGCCGGCTCTGCCGCCGAGTTCGCGACCATGCAGGCGGAGGCGCTGCCAGGCTACCTGCAGTTCTTTCGCGATCAGGGCATCGTGACCGTTGAACCGTGGATGGAGCGCGCGCTGCGCGAGCGTTTCCAGTCGTACTCGCCCGAAACCACGCGCAATTTCTTTTCGCAGGCCACGCATCGCGATCCGCGCACGCTGTGGACACACCTCTGGCATTGGTGGGACAACGGCCGATTCCGCGAGCATCCGCACGCGAGTCCGATCCGGCGCACGCCGCTGCTGTACAACGTGTGGATGAGCCGCGCCGAAGGCATGGCCACGTCGATGGAAGAGTGGATGATGCAGGCGGGGCTGTACGATCAGTCACCGCGTTCGCGCGAGATCGTGTGGACGATGTTGGCCGCCCGTGCCGCGCGTGGGCTGGGCAACCTCTACGCGCACTCGAATGCGCTCACGATGGCCGAGGCGGCGAACATGCACGTGAGCTGGACGCCGCGCGGCTGGATGCGTCGCGATCCGTTGCTGGGCTTCGAGCAGCATCTGTATCTCCGTCAGCCTGGCTACGGGGCGAGTTACGTGACCGGCGGCCGACTGATGGAGGAAACGATGGCCATGCGCGCGCGGCAGCTCGGCGACGCCTTTACCATGCAGCGCTTCTTCGACGAAGTGAACACGGTGGGCATGATTCCCGTGTCGCTCGTGTACTGGGAGCTGACCGGCGATGACCGCATGGTTCGCGAGTTGCGCAACGGGAGCGGGCCGCTGCCCTTGCGATAGCCAATCGTGATTGGGCAATCAGGAACGAGGAATACGCCTCGTTCCACGATATGGGTGGTGCAACTCCTTGCCGGCAATGCAGAGACAGGCCGAAGTGCTTAAGCTCAACGTCTGATAATTTGGCGGAACCATCGGCCGGAGCTCGCATGCGTTATGGGTACGGAGCACCATAACGCTCGAGGCCTGCGTACCGCCCTTCGGCAACCTACGCCGTCTTGTGCTTGGCCAGACGCGGGAACCAGTTCAACAGCTTCACGGCCGCGACAATTTCGGGGCGCAGCGTCCAGCGCGTCTGCGGTGCTTCAGCACCACCGTCGGCGAACGTGGCAAAAACCGACGCCTGTGGCTCCTTCGGCGGCACCGTGTACAGCAGACGTCCGGCCAACTTCGCGCCGAACCGGCCGTAGTTGAGATTCACCGCACCCGGCTTCTCGAAGCCGGCGGCTTCCGCGAGTTCGACCGTGGTCAGCGTGTAATCAGGGGCCAGGCAGTGCGCCCGCAGCATGCTCCACTGCGCATCGGAAATCGTGTTGGCGACGTACAGCAGTCGCAGCGCCTTGTGGTACTCGGTCGACGTCGGGATGGCGGCGGGCGTGGGCGCGGGTGTCGGGGCAGCAGTGGTCACAAGCAAAACTCCTGAAAGAGAGCACAGCCGCGCGCAGGAGATCGCCGCCGTCACATCGCACACATCACGTCAAAACGCCGACGGACGGGGGTGTTCACACCAGTCCTTACACTTGGAACATCCTTTAGCGAGCGCTGGTGCGCAACCGTCGAGGGTCGAATCGTGTGCGGTTTCTGCTTCGTGGCACCACACGGCCCCGATTCCTATCACAATTGTGCTGTTTTCAAGCGAACCAGCAGCTCGAGCACGTCCTTAAAGTCCGTCGGCGTGAGTACGAGATTCGGCGTGATGTCGTTGCTGAACTTGAGTGTGTGCCGATCCTTGTCAAATTCCAGCCGCGGTGTGCCGAGCATGGCCAGCAGCCCGGCGATTCCTCATTCGTCAAGCCGCGACCGTCTCGCTTCGTCATCACACGTGACTTGCCAGCCGTCACGACCCACGCCAAAGATTTTCGTGTCTCGGTGGCTGCATGTGCGCGTGCACCGCGTTGATCACGGAACGAGCTTGGCCGGCGGCACGATCTTTATGCCATCCGCGAAGGTCGCCGCGAGCAGGTACAACAGCTTGGTGGACGGCAACGCGCTCGAGGCCAGCGCGAACTCGGTAAGCTGGTGTGCACCGCTGGCCTTGGAACCGCCGATCGCGATGCTCGGAATCTTGCGCACCACGCCGGGATTGGCGTCGGTGGCTCCGGTGGCCACCGCTTCAGACGCGCCAGGCATGCCCGGGCTCATGCCCAGTGCCCGGTTGATATCGACGGCCGTCTGCACAATGGGATGTGCCCGTGCGCCTTCCAGCTGCTTCTCGGTGCCGCCGGCGCCGCTCTTCTGTTCGATCTCCACGCGCAGACCGACCTTCTGCTCATCGGCTACTTCCTTCGTGATACGCGTGATCGTGCGATCGAGCGAGTCCAGCAGCACGGGATCGGAGCTGCGGAGGTCGACCGTGAAGTACAGCTCTTGCGGCACCGCATTAAAAATGTTGCCGCCGTGGATCTGTCCGATGTTCATCACGGCGCCATTTGGCAGCGCTTCGAACTGCAACTGGTACAGGCGGTCGATGGCTTTCGCCACGGCCTTCACCGGCGTGGGAATGCCGCGTGACGACAGCGTGTGCGCACCCGGATGCGTGAACACGAACTTGGTCCAGTAGATGCCAAGCGCGCCGTAGGCCACGCTGCCGTACGCGCCATCGGGCACGATGAGCAGGTCGGGTTTGGGGTTGTGCTGCAGCCAGTACTCCATGCCCTTGAGCCCAAGCTCTTCCTGCACCGTCCCAATGAAAATGATGTCGCCCTTGCTGGTGAACTTGGTGGCGTTCATCACGCGCAGCGTGGACAGCATGTTCGCCACCGACGCCGTGTTGTCACCAACGCCCGGCGCAAACAACGTGTCTCCGGAGCGGCGTACCTTGGTGTTGGTTTCCGGCGGAAAGACGATGTCGGTATGCGCCGCGATCACGATCGTGGGGCCGCCGCCGGTCCCCTTCCGCACGCCGGTCACGTTGCCGATGGAATCGACCGAGACCTTCAGCCCTTCCTTTTCAAACACCGACTTCACGTAGGCGCCGCGCTGCTGCTCGAGTCGCGACTTGCCGGGCAGTTCGGCAATGCGGATCCACTCCTCCACCTGGCTCGGAAAACGCTGTTCGAACAGCGCCATGGCCGACTTCACGTCGGCGCGCTGAAGAAGCTCAGGATTCCAGCTGGTCGGATACGTCTGGGCGGCCAGTGACTGCGAGAACGACAACGCGGCACAGGTAACCGCGAACAGGGCAAGAGAGCGACGCATGTGAGAAGAAGTAGGAGTTACGGAAACAGCGGCGGACGCACGCGCTTGTTGGTGGCCTGCTCGAAGGCGTATGCGAGACCCACCAACGTTGGCTCGCCGCAGGCCGAGGCGGTAAAGCTCACCCCGAACGGCGCGGGACGGGGATTGAAACCATCAGGGAACGCCTGCTCGCCCTGCCCCTGCGGCACCGGCAACAGGGCGTATGGCACGGTAATCGTAGGATAACCGGGACGCGCACCGATGTTCGCGCTACTCGTGCCCGGAAAGAGCAAGGCGTCCAGCTGATGGGCCTTCATGGCGGCATCGATGCCGTTGGTGGCCGAGAGCAGGATGTCCTTGCGGCGATCGGCCTCGTATCGCGCCCGGTCGGCCTCCACGTCCATCTCGTCGGAAATGTCGAGCAGCGCCTGTCCGTACTTGATCGCGCCAGCCCGCTGGTGCGCGATGTTCCACTGGCGCAGCCCCAGCAGGCTCTTCACCGGCGCACGATCACCCAGCAGCGAAAGCCACGTGGTAAAGTCGCGCTTCATGCCGTATTTGAAGGCGATCGAGCAGTCCGCGTCGCGTCCTTTGGCCTGATCGAGGCCACTGCAGGGGTTCCAGTTCAGGAAGTTGTTGGCTGGCACCGGCTCCACGACGCTCGGAATGTTGGCCGGATCGACGATCACCGCACCCTGTGCCTTCAGGAGCGCGATGACCTCATCCATGGCGGTCTTCTGTGCGGCCGTGACTCCGCCGCGCGGAGCACTGCTGCCACCGGCCGGCGGAACAGTCGGCTCGTAAAAGAAGGCGCGGGGAATGCCAATGCGGGCGCCCTTGAGCTTGTCGGCGCTCAGGAACGCGGTGTAGTCGTTGCGGGGCGGTGGTGTGCACACCTTGGTGGCGGCATCGTTCGCATCGGGCGTGGCGCCTTCCAGCACGCCCAACATGATGGCGGCATCGCGCACCGTGCGCGTCATCGGTCCCGGCGTGTCCTGATCGGCGGTGATGGGAATCACGCCGTATCGACTCACGCGACCGACCGTCGGCTTGATGCCCACCAGAAAATTCTGCTGCGCCGGACTCAGAATCGAGCCCGCCGTTTCCGTCCCGACGTTGCCGGCCCAGAAGCTCACGTTGGTGCCGACGCCCGAACTCGAACCGCCGGTGTTCATGACCGGACGCCCGTCGAAGAACGTATCACGCGGGTCGCGCCGCGGGTCCCACGGATTCATGCCGTAGCCGGTGAGCCCCGTGTAGTTGCCGGGCATGCCGGTCGCCGTCCAGTTGGCGAGCTCGGTGAGCTGGGTTTTGGCGATGATGATCGCGCCGGCCGCCTTGAGGTTGCGCGTGACGGTGGCGTCGTAATTTGGCATCAGATCGGCGAAGGCCAGCGCCCCGCCCGATGTCGCCATCTCCACGGTCTGGATGTTGTCCTTGAGTGCGATCGGAATGCCGTGCAACGGTCCACGAATGCGTCCGGCCGCCCGTTCGAGATCGAGCGAGTCGGCGATCACCAGCGCCTGGCGGTTTACGGTGATCACGGCGTTGAGTTTGTCCTCATACATCGCGATGCGTGCGAGATACTGCTGCACGATCTCGCGCGACGTGATGCGCTTCTGCTCGAGTGCGGTGCGCAGATCGGCGAGGCTCGTTTCGACAACGGAGACGGGCGCGGCCACTGGCCGGCGTTGTGAAAACAAGGTGCTCGGCGTGCACGCGAAAACCGCGAGCGCGCAGACGAAAACGGATCGACCGGGAGTGCCAACACTCGTGGCAGGCAAAACGCGCATGCGAACGCTCAAACGTGAAAAGGAAGTGGGAAACGACGTACTCTGGTGCGTACAATGCCGTCGTATTGCCTTCACGGCAATGCAACGCCAGATATCTTCGATATGCTGCCCTCCTTCCGATGGATGTGCCTCACGCTGGTCGTCGCGGCCGCTCCGCTTCGTGCGCAGAGCACCGACGCCCAACGCCCACCGCGCATTCTCTTCGAACGCGGGCTCACGCTCGACGGACTGCTCACCGACGCCGCGTGGGCGCAGACCGATAGCCTCACCACGTTCACGCAGCGCGATCCGCGACAAGGCGACGCCGTCAGCGAGCGGACGGTCGTGCGCTTTGTCGGGTCCCCGGAAGGCCTCTGGGTTGGCATCTGGGCCTACGATCGCGACCCGACCGGCATTCGCCGGACGCAGCTGCGGCGCGATGCGGACCTGGGCGTCGACGACAACGTGTCGGTGATGCTGTCGCCGACCGCCGATAAGCGCACCGCCTTTCTCTTCACGATCAATCCCAACGGCGCGCTGAATGATGCCGAGGTCGTGAGCTTCGAGGGCGAGTCGCGGGAGTGGGATGGCATCTGGGATGGACGCGCGCGCGTCACGGAGGCAGGGTGGCAGGCCGAGATGCTGATCCCGTGGCAAACGCTCCGCTATCGTCCGATCGACGCCGATGCGGCCGCCGACGCGTGGGACATCAACGTGCGACGGTACATCCGCCGCAAGAACGAGTCGGCGCTGTGGTCGGCGTGGAAGCGCACCGAGGGAATCCGCTTTCTCGAACGGGCAGGCGCGTTGACCGGCTTCAAGGAGGCCGTCAAAGTGCTTGAGCATGGACTCCCTCGTCGCGCGTTCGCGGAAGTGCGCCCGTATGTGTTTTCGAGCGGGGCACTCACGGAGCGCCGCGTTGGGGCCGACGGCGCGCTCCGCGCCACGCGCGATCCCGGCTTCCGCGGCACGGCCGGCCTTGACGCCAAGCTGGCGCCCACGCCCACCCTGACGCTCGACCTGACCGCCAATGCCGATTTCGCGCAGGCTGAAGTCGATCGGCAGGTGGTGAACCTTACGCGCTTCTCACTGTTCTTCCCCGAGCAACGCACGTTTTTCACGGAGGGTGCCGGCATCTTCCAGTTCGGTCGTCAGGGCCAGACACAGCTGTTCTACAGTCGTCGCATTGGACTGGGCAGCAACGGCGTGCCGATCCCGCTGCAGGGCGGTGCCCGACTCACCGGACGGCTTGGCCGACAGCAGGTCGGCTTTCTCACCACGCATACGGGCGGTGACCACCCGGCGACAGCGGCGGTCGCTCGCATCAAGCGCGATGTCCTCGGACGTGGCTACGTGGGCGCCATGGCGACCGTGAACAGCCCGCGCGACGGCGTGGCCAGTGGTACCGGCGGTGTCGATGTCACACTGCCCTACGTCATCCGCGACCAAAACCTCGTGCTGCTGGGCACCGCTGCGGTGGACGGGAGCAACACGGTGGGTGACCCCTACTACGTGCGCGCCATGGTCGATTTTCCGAACGATATCGCCGATATCGCGCTCCGGGTGGATCGCGTTGGTCAGGGCTTCAATCCCGATCTGGGCTTCGTCCAGCAGCGCGGCATCACACGCACCAGCTGGCAAACGGAGTTCACGCCACGACCATCCGCTTTGGGCGGGTTCGGGCGACCGTTTGCGGCCATGCACGTGCGGCAGTTCAAGTTCAACCTGCTGGGCGGCGATCTGGTGCGAACAATGGGACAGACGTCGGCACTCTCGGGGCTGTCGAACGGTCGGCTCACCACGACGCCCTTCGGGCTGGAGTTCGACAGCGGCGACGAGATTTCGGTGGATTTCACGCGATCGTACGACGCACCGCAGGCCGACTTCGACCTGTTCGACGGCGCGGTGATCGAGACGGGTCGGTACGCGTGGAACCGCGCGAAGATCGACGTGCAGTCGTCGAGCGCCCGGACGATCAGTGTCGATGTGGCCGTGTCGCGCGGAGGCTTTTACACGGGGCGTTCGTCGGAACTCGAGCTGAGCGTGCGCGGACGCTTCGCGCCGCACGTGAATGTGAGTGTCGACTACAATCGCACCGCGGCATCACTGGCGCTGGTAAACAGCACCGTGCGATTCGTCGCGCAGACCGCGCGGCTACGTCTCGATGTGGCCACGAGCCCGCGACTCAACACGACGCTGTTCGCGCAGTGGGACAACGAGTCGAATCGTGGAGCATTGAACGCGCGCGTACGCTGGACCTCGTCACCCGGCTCCGATCTCTATCTCGTGTGGACCAGCCAGTGGCCCACGGACTTGCCGAACGGCGTGCCGTGGCGCACGCCGACGCGTGGGACGTTCGTGGCCAAGTACGTGAAGTACTTTCGCGTGTAGAGGCTTCTTTGCAATACGAACGGAAACGGCGGTTCCTGATTGACACGGGTACGAACCGATAGCAACCGCAAAGCGGATCCACTCCGCGTAGGCGAATGGCGTGGTTGCGTGAAACTGAGATCCATTCTTCTCGATTCAAACAACAACGATAGCGCTTCCCGTCTGCCCTGATACGTATCGACCGCACGGAGCAGATCCATGATTCCGTTCCTATCGGTTCGTATCCGTGTCAGGCAGGAACCGTTGCGTCCGCGCGCATCCTGAACGGAACACACGATCCGCTCACTCCGTCCGCACGTCGAGCCCCATCGCCTGCACGATTGACAGCGCCTGATGCATGTCGATGATCGCGCCCTTGAGCCGCACTCGGGCCGGATCAAGCGAACTCACGTCGCTGCCCCGCAGATCGCAGTCGGTGAAGTCAGCGCCGTCAAAGTCGGCGCCCGACAGATCCGCATCGCGGAGTGAGCCATCCTGACAGCGAACACGGGAGAGGTCGGCTTCGCGCAATCGAGCGCCGCGCACGACCGCCCGCGAGAGATCGGCACCGGAGAGCCCGACATGCGACCAGTTGCCGCCAACGATCTGCATCAGATCGAAGGTGCAGCGCACGAAATTGCTGCCCACGAACTTGCACTCGGTGAATCGCGTGTCGAAGAACGAACACCCGGCGAACGTGCAGTTCACGAACGCCGCATCGGTGTGCACCGAGCAGTTGAACGTGACCCGCTGAAAGGTGCAGTCGGTGAACACCGCACCGCGATTCACGACTTCGGTGCAATCAAGGTCGGTGAACTTCACGCCGGTGTGCGTCTGCCCGGAGATGTCCTGTCCTTCCCAATCGCTCTTTGCCATGTCAGTGTGACCGGCTGAACACCGCACCGTGCGGAATGCCGGGCCCGTTTCCTCCATGTGGCCACGCAATATTCTCCATGCGCATGCCACCCTCGGTGCTGCCGGCCGCCCGGAATCGTTCGTCGAGCGCCAGCGCACCGGTCTTCGCATTGAACGTGGCCAACATTACACGGGTTTTCATGGCCTGATATCCCGTGATCACCACGCGCCGGTGATTGGGCTCGATGCCGATCCAGTGCGGTACATCATCGGGACCCAGCGTTACGCGGGACACTTCGCGCGGATGCGATGGGTCGGACACGTCGAGACTCACAACGGCGCTCCACGCCGGCACCGTGATCAGGTAGTACTTCCCCGCCACGACGGGAACGGCGCAGCTCGTGCCTGGCTTACGGGGAAACGACGCCACCATGCGCGCGCTCGGCGTCGCCGACGTCAGTCCGTCCAGCAGAAACAGCCCGCAATTGAACGTCGATACCAGCACCGTTTTCCCATCGCTCAGCACGCGCGGCTCGGCGCTGCGATAGCCCTCAGCGTTCGGGCCATCGGGGAGCACGATGGTGTGCTGCAGCGACAGATCAGACAAGCGCCACAGCTGCACATTGCGCGTGGAATCAGCCTTGTCCATGTCTGTTGTCGTCACGACTACGCGATCGATCCCGTTCAGAATCGCTGCCGAGTACGGTCGATCGCTGCGACTACTCGGCGCACGGTTGGCCGATGACGAGCGCACCAGCGTTCCGTGCGGTGTGAGCTCGGCAAGACCACCGGGTGCCGTACCCGCCGGATCGTGCTGCATCTGAAACGTCGACAACAGATTGCCATTCGGCAAACGCCAAAAGCTGTGCGGATGCATCAGGCGGGCGAGGTCGCCGAACTGCGCGGCAACGCGTGGCGCACGGGGATTCGTCAGGTCGAACACGAACGACTGTCCCGACCGGAAGCCGTTGGCGAACAAACGCCCATCGGCGGGCATGTCGTGCTCCGTGTGATGCGGGCCATGCCCGCGCCCGGGCACCGCGACGGTCGTGACCAACGAGCCATAGCGCGCGGCTTTCGCTTGATCGCGGATATCGTAGACGGCCAGGAAGTCCGGGCCGCTGCTGTCGGCTGATGCCGTCCACAGATACAGATAGTCGCTTGACGCGAGGGGACGGGCGGCGGTGGATGGCTGTGCGGACAGCGCGACCGCGGACATGAGCCCGACTACGGCAATGGGGAGTGCGCGACGGAAGATCAGCATGCGCTGATCTTACCGCCCGACGTCACGCGCGCAACGCCTTTGCCAACACGCGGTCCAAGGCATTGGCAAACTGCTGTTTCTCGCGCGCGCCATAGGTGCCATGCCCACCCGTCTCCACGCCGGACCCGCGCAGCCCCTCCATGAAGTTGCGCACAGACAACCGCTCCCCGATGCTCTCCGCGGTATACAGCTCGCCGCGCGGGTCGATCACGAAGATGCGATTGGGAACCAGAATGGCGGCCAGCGGGATGTCGGCGGTGATCACGACATCGCCGGCAACCGCGTGCAACGCGATGTACGCGTCGGCCACATCGGCGCCGCCGTCCACGCGCACCGCCGAGAGGTTGGCGTAGCCAACAGGGAGCACGAGCCGTTGATTCGCCACGAGGATGGTCGTGAGCGCGAGACGGTCGCAGGCGCGGTAACACACCTCTTTCACATCGCGCGGGGCGGCATCGGCGTCGAGCCAGAGTGTCGGCATACGTCATGATAAACGACACCAGCGACAAGGGGATAGTCGTGTACGACGATCCGTCGCGCCGCGCGGGGCGATCCGCGGACATTCGTGTTGATCCGCGGTAAGGCAGTTTCGTTCAGGAGTTCGCGGAACAGCCTCACCGCCGATGGGCGCGAATGCCCGCGGATGACCAGCACATACTTTGATGGGATGGTCGTGTACGACGATCCGTCGCGTTGCGCCGGGCGATCGACGGACATTCGCGTTGATCCGCGGTACAGCAGTTTCGTTCAATAATTCGCGAACAGCTTTACCGCCGATTCGCGCGGATGCTCGCGGATGACCAGCACATACTTTGATGGGATGATCGTGTACGACGATGCGTCGCGCGGGGCGATCGGCGGACATTCGTGTTGATCCGCGGTAAAGCAGTTTCGTTCAGGTTCGCGGAACAGCCTCACCGCCGATTCGCGCGAATGCTCGCGGATGACCAGCAAATACTTTGATGGGATGGTCGTGTGCGACGATCCGTCGCGCCGCGCCGGGCGATCGGCGGACATTCGCGTTGATCCGCGGTAAGGCAGTTTCGTTTGGGAGTTCGCGGAACTGCATAACCGCCGATTAGCGCGAATGCCCGCGGATGACCAGCATATACTTTGAGGGGATGGTCGTGTGCCACAATCCGTCGCGCCGCACCGGGCGATCGGCGGACATTGGCGTTGATCCGCGGAGACCGGCGGCAGCACAATCACAAGTCTGGACGGCAGGAAGGTCAAGCACACGTTCCGGGGCAACAAGTCCAGCGCGTGGCCACGTCCGCCGTACATGACGATGAACATCGCATCGCCATCTGTTCATGTGTTCAAGCCGCTTGTCACGTCATACGTGCCCGCAATCGGCACATGCATTTCGGTATGAAGAGACTACTCAGCCGTACGCGACGCGACGAGCTCGGCCTTTTCGCGAAAGGTGAGCGTCGACCCGCACTGCGTGCAGATGAAGCTGCCCGTACGCGCGCCCAGGTCGTATTCCTTGGCGAAGGCGGGGTGATCGCAGGGCTTTCCGCCCCACTCCTGCTGGAGGGTTACTGCTCGTTTCTTCTGCATCGGGACGGGCTGGAGGCGGAATTCGATCGGACAGGCGCACCGTTGAAAGCTATCACCGACCGGCTGTGGCCGAGTCGACGTGCCCGAAACTGGCTGAACGCAACCACAAATGACACCCTGGCGATGCACGGTTCGTCCCCGTGCGCACGTGAGCCGGCGGGCACTCGCGCGCGGATGCCTACATCGAAGCGGCGGCGGCCTGCGCGGCGAGTGCGGCGGCCTGCGACACCGTTTGATTGCTGCCCGCAAACGCGACGACACCAAGGCCCAGTCCCTTGAGCTTGTTGTGCCAGATAATCTGCCCGGACGACGGATCGAGACAGAACAGCTCACCACTGGCGCCGGCGTAGAGCTTGTCACCCTCCATCGCAATCGTCACGAACGTCGAGCTTTTGAGCTTCGTGCGCCACAGTTCCTCGCCGGATAACGCGTGGATCGCCACGGCGTGCGAACCGACACCGATGAACACCGCGTTTGACGTATTCGAACGTGCCATGATTGGGATCGACCTCGTGCTGGATGTGGGAGACGCTGCCGCCAACCTCGACCAATCTTATCGTGCGATGACCGTCATCGCCTCGTGCAAAGTGCCGTGGATACTGCTGGCGTTGGTGAAATCCTGGTGCAACGTCATGGCGGTGGGTACAGCCAGACAGCGAATGCCAGCCGCTGCGGCCGCCACCGCCATGCGGTCACCGCGCGCTGCCAACGTCGTGACTGCCTCACGGGCGCCCGGCATCAGGGGGAATGCCGACGGCGAAAGATACGCGCGCGCGGCCTCCTGCGTGACGCGCTGCTACGACGCCGGCTCGGCATCGACCAGCGTGCCGTCGTGATCAAACAGGACCGCACTCATCACGCAGGCCGTGTCCACCGATCGGCGTCGTGCTCACACTGTCGCCGAAGGTCGCAATGAGCGGCCGTCCTTTGGCGATTGCGTCGCGCACCGACGGGAGCATCAGCGATGCCGCATGGCTCTCCTGACGATCCCAGACCTCGGTAATCCAGATCGCGTTGGCGTCCTTCGGATCGTGCGCTACCACGTAGCTGAGACAACCCGGCATCCCGCTCACGCCCGCCAGCAGGATCGAAACGAGCGTGTCGCGCTGTCCTGGGGTTGCGGTCATTTTGCCAATTAATCCGTACATACGAGAAGCTCTGCGGTTGGCGGTGAGGGTAACGGCGTCTGACGTAGTGTACGCGAATCACGTGCGCGTCGATACGCCGTACACGGCCGTCGTGATCGAAACCGGCTACTTGTCCGGCTTCGGCTTGGGTGTCGGCAGTTCGGCCGCCGTGGCCCGCATCAGCGCAACGATCAGCGCCTGATCCTCCAATTGCTCGGTAATCAGCAGCTGAACTTTCGCCCCCGGATACGGAGGCGCTTCCGTGACGACGCCGAGCAGCGCGCGACCGGCAGCGGTGGGCTTCACGAACAACTGATTGTCGCACACCAGCGCGACCACTTTCTCGTCAACGTACAGCGCGTACTCGCCGAACATCTTCCTGAACGTCACCGCGCCCGCGCCATGCATCTGGTCGCGCACGTACTCCACGAAACTGAGATCCGACGCCATCAGTCGCTCCAGTTGAGGTCGCGTGAGAGGAGCGTGCAATCTATCCGACGGCGGGAACGGAACAGCCCCCGATCCTGTACCGGATCGGGGGCTGTTCCCGTCACGCCGCTTTCACGTCGTATGCACGCCCTGGGCGATTACATCGCCAACGTCTGCAGATCCTGCAGCGCCTTTTTCAGCAGGTCCGTCTTTTGGGGGTCGCAGCTGCGGTTGGCTTCGACATCCGTGACGAGCTTGCTGAGCGTCGCGTTTCGCGCGGCGCCCGACGACTTCTCCGCACTCGAGATCGACGCGCGCATCTCGGAGATCTTCGCCGGCGCCACACAGCCCTTCCGCTCCATCTGATCCGTGTACGCCTTCGCCAACGCGAAGCTGGGCGGCCACGAGATCTTCGGTTGACCCTGCGCGTTCAGATAGTCCCACTTCACCGTGTTCGCGGCATCGATCTCGTTTTGCGAGATGAACTCGCTGGGCACGAGTTCGGCCACGTCGAGACCGCGCGCGATTTCCGAGCTCACGATCGCGCCGTTGTACCAGTACGCCGACCACGAACCGCCCATCGCCATGCGCGTGGAATCCACCGGGCCGCGATCGAACGAGGCGATCTCCTTCGGCTTCGACGGGTCCGTCCAGTCGAACACCGAGATGCCGCCCTGATACCACGACTGCACCATCACGTCGCGGCCCGGAATCGGAATCAGCGAGCCGTTGTGCGCCACGCAGTTTTCGTTCGACGACTGCACGGTCGGAATCTTGTAGTAGCTCTTGAACACGAGCTTCTTGTTCACGATCGCGAAGATCGCATTGGCGCCCCACTCCGGCTTGTCGCCGGCGCGGCACTTGGGCGACGAACCGCCGCCCCACTCGTCGGAGAACAGCATCTGCGTGCCGTCGTTATTGAACGTCGCCGAATGCCAGTAGGCGAAGTTCGAGTCGGCGGCGGCGTCGAGACGCACCGGCGCGACCGGGTTGCTGATGTCGAGCAGCAACCCGTGGCCTTCACAGGCGCCGCCAGCCAGTCCGAGCGCCGGGTACACCGTGATGTCGTGGCACTGCGAACGCTCGCCGCCACGGCCACCACCGCCCGCCGCACCGGCGAACATGCGCGTCACCGCGCCCTGCACCATGCCGCGAACGGCCGCGCTGTCGGCCGCGCTGGCGGTCGAGCCACCACGCGCCTTCATCACGCTGTCAAGCATCGGACGCACAACCTGCGAGGGCACGACCATATCCATGCCCGACTGCGGATTCTTCGCGATGAACGCGCCCGCCGACTTTGCGGTGGCAAGCGTCTGCGCCGCCGCTTCCTTGTCGGCATCGGACAACCCGTGAGCCGGCACAGCACCCAAGCCCGCAAAGATGTTGGCGCGACCGACAACCGCGGCGCTGGCCGGGTTGGCGAGCGGCACCTTGATGATCTCGATACGCAGGCGCGACGAGTTCGGATCGTCGGCGGCGAGATCAGAACAGCCGGCAAGTTCGGTGGTCGGACGGATCGCCGATGAACCGGACACGTAGATGTACACGTTGTCCTTGTCCTTCGGATCCTCGAGCACCGTGTGCGTGTGCGAGCCGCGGCACGTCTGCACGTTCGCGATCAACTTCGGGTTGCGGATGTCGCTGATGTCAAACACGCGCACGCCACGCATGCGCTCCTTGCTGACCGGATCGGGCACGCCACCCGGCTTGCAGTCCACACGGCCATTGTTCGCTTCGGCCGACATGAACATCAGGTTTTTGTACACCGAGAGGTCGTTCTGCGACGCGGGGCACGTGTAGGCCACGACGAGCGTCGGCTTGGCCGGGTTCGAAATATCCCAGATCACCGCGCCGTTGTAATTTCCCTGGATCGCGTACTTGCCCGTGAAGGCGAGGTCAGAGTTCGTGATGCCGAGGAAGCCCGGCGGCGAAACCGCCTTGGCCACGACCTTCATGTTCGAGATCGCTTCGCCGGCGTCGAACAGGCCGGCCTTGAGGCCCACGCGCGGATCATTCATCGGCGTCGGTGCGGTCTTGGGCTTCGACGGCGCGCAGGCCGCGAGTCCCAGCAGCGCCACGGCCGCATAGCCTGTAACTACACTCGCCCCGCGACGACGCGGGAGTGCTTCTGACATGTCTGTTCCTGTGTGCAAAAGGTGGTAGTAGTCCTGCGAACTTACGCCGGCGGTGCGAATCCCATCTCCAACATCATCGTGAACATCCGCTTGATCTCGGTGCTCTGATCGACTTCGACATCATTGGCGAACTTGAACACGGTCTCATCCTGCCCCGCGCCCTGTGCCGCGAACAGCGTGGTCACCATTGAGACGGCGCCGCGGTGGTGCTGAATCATGTACGTGAGAAACAACCGGTCGAACGCCGTGCCCCGCGCCGCGTTGAGCTCCTTGAGCTGCGCGTCGGTGAGCATGCCCGGCATCAACATCTGTCCCATGGCCATGCCACCCATAGCCGCCATGTCGTGACCGGCGTGGGCGGCCATGTCGTGCCCCGCACCGCCCATCGTCACGTTGCCGAGTGAGACCACCATCGGAATCGGCTGGCGGCGGTCCTTGAGCCACGTCTGCATGATCGTGATTTCGTCGCTCTGCGCATTGATGATGCGGGCCGTGAGCCGCTGCACCGACGCGCTCGCGCCATGCGAGGGCGCCCAACGCGAAATCGTGATCGCCTGAGCGTGGTGATGGATCATGCCGCTCATGAAGTCCACGTCGGCCTTCACCCACGGATATCGCAGGCTGTCGGCACGGGCGCGGACGAGCGCGCCCGCGTCACCCATCTCGAAGGCGGGGCCGGCCGAGGAGGCCGGCCGCGCGGTGGCGCAGGCCGTCATGGCGACAAGCCCGGCGCTCAGGGCCGCGAGACGGAGAGGACGGCGAATGGTCGTAGGCATCGGGTTGGTCACCTGATTGGACACCGGCCGCGTGAAAAATGGTGGAAACCTTGAACGGTATAGACCGGCGAGCCGCGCAGCAATCGACCGAGCGGATGCGGTCACGCCACCGGACGGAGCGCCTGACTGCGTACGATGGTGATTTCTGACACGACCGACAGTTTCGCCACCCATAAACCTCGTGTTGGCACGATCAACTTACGGATCAACCCTTTTTAGGCTCTTCGCGCTTTTGTGTGGGTGATTTCGGGGTCCTCCGTGTTCTGGCTGTTCGCTGTTGCTCGCCGAGCCAGAACACGAAGCTCGCTGACGGCCAGAACACGAAGTACACGGAGATCACCCAGACGGTCGCCAACGCCAGCCACCGCGTACGATGCGGTGACGACGACGGCGGGAGTGGCGAACCGGCGAGATAGGCGGCGATGTCACTGGCCAGCCGATGGCTCGTGGGCGCCAAGGGCAGGGAAATGCCGGCTGCGGCATTGGTGCGCCACGCCAACAGCGCAGCGTCCTCACCTCCACGCCGTCGGACACCGCCGTCGGACACCGCGCGATCACGCGTCGCGCAGCGTGATCGCCCGTGACCCCTGTATCGTGATCAGCATGATCCGTCGCAGATGCACCGAATCGGCGGCGGCCACATAAGCGGACGTCTGCTGCGTTGACACCAACGCCCGCGTGAGCTGCGCAAGCCCGCCGCACACGTATCGGTTGCACAAATTCGATCGTAACGATCGCGGCAGATGGCAGCCCGCCGTGGTATGGAACACACACGAACCGCGGTAGTGCCGCTCCGGCAGATGTGACGCATACAGCGCCTCGAGCGACTCGGCCGACACCACCGTGCCATCTTCGGCGAGCTCCGCCCGGACCCGCGTGATGCTGTCGGCGTGCAGAAATCCGTGCGTACCGCCCGCCGTGCAGCACTCGCCGCGGCAGGTCCCGCAGCTCGCCCCGATAATGTCCGGCATCGCCGGAATCGACTCGGGAAGCGCCCACCCGGCGTCCTGTCGCGCCGACTCCGCCTCGGCACTCATCGGCGCCCGGTTGTCGCGCACCGCGTCGTTGAACGCCTCCGCGATCGTGCCGCGCAGCTTCTCGAGAAACGCGTCGCGGGATTCCTCCGGAAGCTCCGTGGTATTCCGTGAATTGGCCGGCAGCAGGATCACCGGCAGCTCCGGCCCCCCGTACACGGCCCGGTCGTCCCGAGCGATCTGCTCCGCCTGTTCGGTTAGCCGAGCATTCCGCGCCCGTTGGGCCGCGATCGGACTCTCACGCGATGTCATGCCGGAAGCTATCCGTGGCGCGGGGCCGGGAGGGTCCGCAGTGGTCCGCAGGGGGCCGCGAGCCGCCCGGGGGGGCACGGAACGTCGACCGACGTGGTTACTTCTGCCACATGTCAAAATCCCGTTGGACCATCCCCCTCGGCGCTATTCTCGTCCATCTGGGTATCGGCTCGGTGTACGCCTGGAGCACGCTCAATCGCCCGATCATCGCCGCGCTGCCTTTGCAGCCGTGGTGGGCGAGTCCGCCGTACACCACGTTTACTTCGGCGCTCGTCCTGCTGGGATTGAGCGCAGCCACCATGGGCCCGTGGGTGGAGCGGCGCGGCGCGCGGGTGGCCGCCAGAACGTCGGCCATCTTCTTCTCCAGCGGACTGGCGCTTGGTGGCGTGGGCCTGCTCTGGCAGCAGCCACTCCTGCTCTTTCTGGGGCTCGGCATTCTCTGCGGCATCGGGTGCGGCATCGGCTACATCGCCCCGGTGAGTACGCTGGTGAAGTGGTTCCCCGAGCGACGCGGCATGGCCACCGGTTTCGCCATCATGGGCTTCGGCGGCGGCGCCTTTCTGGGCGGGTACGCCAATGCGTTTCTGATTGAGCAGATCGGTGTCGAGCGGGCGCTGTTCGTGTTAAGCGGCGTGTACTTCGCGCTCATGACCGCCGGCGCACAGCTCCTGCGCCCGGCTCCGGAAACCCGGGATAGCGACACCACGCCCGCCAACACCGGACTCACTCGGGGCGAGGCGCTGCGCACCCCGCAGTTCGTGCTGCTCTGGGGCATTCTCTGCGTCAACGTCACTGCCGGCATCGGCATTCTCGCGCAGGCCTCGCCAATGATGCAGGACCTCTTCAGCCGTACGCCCAAAGAGGCCGCCGCGGTCGTGGCGGTCATCAGCCTCTTCAACGCCGGTGGACGGCTCCTCTGGTCAAGCGCCTCCGATGTGCTCGGTCGACGCACCACGTACCTCATCTTTTTTGTCGTGCAGCTGGTGCTGTTCCTGCTGATTCCGAGCTTTGCGCAGGCGGGCGCGTGGTGGCCGTTTCTCGTGTGCTTGCTCACCGTGTTCACCATGTACGGCGGTGGCTTCGCCACGATGCCGGCGTTTCTGGCGGACCTGTTCGGCGCACGCAACGTGGGCGCGATTCACGGCGCCGTGCTCACCGCGTGGAGCGTGGCCGCCGTCATGGGGCCGGTGATCATTACGGAACTGTCCGAGCGCGCCCGCGCGAGGTTGGCCCCGGGTGCCCCGCGTGTACACATCTACGATCAGCCACTGATGCTGTTGGCGGGATTGCTGGCCGTCGGACTCGTGCTGACCCTGGCGATAAAACCGCTGGCCAAGGCGACGACAAAATCTGCTACGTCGTAGCGGCCGCTGACCCGACTTGCCAACCCATGCGGTACCGACAACGCGCGGCGCCGAGAGTTT
The DNA here is from genome assembly GCA_031363815.1 of Gemmatimonadota bacterium. Lineage (GTDB taxonomy): Bacteria > Gemmatimonadota > Gemmatimonadetes > Gemmatimonadales > Gemmatimonadaceae > Gemmatimonas. The sequence goes on along the minus strand of JANLVC010000056.1, from coordinate 1,600 downwards.
CTTCGCGACGCTGGAATTCGAGCTGGTGATGATGCACGATTGGCACACGCGGGAGGAGGCGCGAGGCGCCATCTTCCGGTATATCGAGACGTGGTACAACCGGCGACGGCACTCGACCTTGGGGTACGTCAGTCCGGCGGAGTACGAAGCGCAGTTACCGAAGGCCGCGTAGTTCCTTTCAATTACGCGTCCACTTTTTCGGGGTAAGTCCAATCCTTGCAGCCGCTGTCAGCAGCAACGCAGGGTTAGACAGCCCCAGCGGCGCCAGCCCCGACACCGGGCTCGCCCCACCACGCCACTCCGCCGCGTGACTAGCTCGCGCGGGCGCGCACGGGACGCCAGGACATCGCGAGCCGCCGCCCGGAGGCGGCGCAGTCCCGCAGATACAAATTGATCAGACGCTGATACGGCAGCTCGGTTTCTTCCGCGAGCGCCTTGAAGTAGGCGACGGTGGAGGCGTCTAGGCGAATCGTCACCGACTGCTTGAGGCGCTTGGCATAAGGGTTCTTCGTCGCGGCGGAAAAATCATACTGGGCTTTCATCGGGCGCGTCTCCGGGCATAGATGCGACGTTCGCTGGGCTCCGCTTTCCGGGCCGAGATAATGCTGATGACGTCGTCATTTACTTCGCAGTGCACGACGACCAGCACGCGTAACGCCGCGCTCAATCCCATGAGGATATAGCGTTCCTCGTCGTCCGAATGGTCGGGGTCCGGAATGAGCAGCGCCTCCTCGTCTTCGAAGACCGTACGGGCTTCCTCGAACGACACGCGATGTTTTCGCTGATTGGCGGCGGCCTTCTTCGGATCCCACTCGAACTCGGGGGCGTGCATGTCGTAAATGTATGTACACCGTACATCGACGCAAGCATACGAACCGCGGACGAAGCGAGGGTGTCTGCGCCCGGTGGCCGCGGACCGGCCTCACGCCGTGCACGGGACGAACTCCAATGGTCCGAGCAGGCCCGGCACGATCCTGATGCAGGGTGGGGCAGTCTAACGCTCGCGTTCTGCTGCAGGGCCAATCATAAGGTGCAGCGGCCGAGCGCCGCGAGGAATAGCTGCATCCTTATGGCCGCTGTCAGCAGCAACGCAGGGTTAGGCAGTAGCGAGGATCGCGTCGATCTGGCGGCGGAGGGTTGGGATCTTCTCGCGGATCACCTCCCAGACTAAATCGAGATCGACGCCGAAGTAGTCATGGATCAACCGATCGCGCATGCCCGCCATCGCGCGCCACGCCACTTCCGGATGCTCCGCCCGGAGTGGCTTGGGGATCTTCTTGGTCGCTTCGCCGATGATTTCAAAGCTGCGGACGCAGGCGCGCTGTAGCGTCGGATCCTCAAGAAACGCCTCGCGACTCACCCCCGCCGTCGCGTGCTCCAGATAGGCCGCTTCCGCCGCGATGTGTCGCAGGTACTCACGCGGCTCGAACGACATCCTGGGCTTCCGCGAGGATGTACGGCCGTAAGTACGGTGAGAGCGATTCGGCGGTCACCAATTCCACGGGATGCCGTAGCGTCTCTTCCAGTAAATCGCCAAGCGCTAACAGGTGGTCGAACGTCTTCTGGCCGGGCTCAAACTCGACCAAGACATCGACATCAC
>JANLVC010000045.1:0-5996 GCA_031363815.1 Gemmatimonadota bacterium | reverse complement strand
GTCCATGGGAACGCCGATCAGTTGGACAGTGCCGGTCCACGGTTTCACGGCGGCACGAGCAGGGGAGGCGACGATCGCGTTCATGACTTGAAACTGCCGCCCGCCGATGTTAGCAACAAGTTCAATGAATGACCATAAATGCTACATAAACTGACAAAATGCTGACTATATTTGGCAATATGCTCAAATTCGCGTCAACCTGTTGTTCGTGAGGAGTCGCCGATGGACGCGCAGGACCTGCGGCTTATCGGGCTGCTGCGAGAAAACGCCCGCATGTCGGTAGCACAGCTGGCCAAGCAGCTGGGCGTATCGCGCGGCACGGTGCAGAATCGGATCGACCGGCTCGTCGCCGAGAACGTGCTGCTCGGGTTCACGGTGCGCACCACGCCGGAGGCCGCGGCGCATCGCGTGCGGGCGATCATGTCGATCGCGGTGGAGGGCGACCGAGTGGAAGGCGATCGTTCGGACGCGATCCTGCGCACGCTGCGTGGTTATCCCGAAGTGCAGGCGTTGTACACGACCAACGGTCGGTGGGATATCGTAGCCGAAATCGGCACCGACAGTCTGGGAAAATTCGACGAAGTGCTGCGTCGCATTCGGGGTATCAAGGGTGTGGCCAATTCGGAAACCAGCCTCCTGCTGTCGACGCAAAAACTCTGAGGTCGTGTACGCGTGATGGCGTCGACAGCGGGAGCGCACTCAGCGCTTACTTCACGCCGAGGTTCTTCTTGAGGAAGGCGATCGTCTTGGGCCAGCCGTCCTTCGTGGCGGCGAGATTGGCGGCTTCTTCGGTTTGGTCGCGCGTGGCCTTGGGGTCATCCTGCGCGCGCAGAAAGCCGTGGGTCGCGCCTTCGTAGTTGGTGCCGACGTATTTCTTCTTGTTGGCCTGCATGATCGACTCGAGTGACGGCATCAGTGCCGCAATGCGAGCGTCCTTCGATCCGTTCAACAGCATGACGGGCTGCTTGATCTTGGCAATCGAGTCGACGTTGATGCCAGCCGGTACGGCGGCCGTGGTGGCCGTGGCCGGCGTGCCGCCGGAAGTGTACGGCAACCCGTAAAACGCCACGCCGCCCGAGAAGCCTTTCAGCCCGCGGTTGGTCGCGTGCATGAACACCGTCTGTCCGCCCCAGCAGTAGCCGATCACGGCGTACTTCTGTTTCGCGCTGGGCAGCATCATCGCGTAGTTCGCGGCAGCGTTGATCACGCGATTCCGATCGGCGGACGTCACGCCCGCGATGAGTTTGCGGGCCGAGTCGGGGGGAAGTTCAACGCTGCTCGGCCCACCGCGCACTTTCGACAGGAAGTCGGGCGCGATGGCGATGAAGCCGTCGGCGGCGACTTGATCAGCCACACCGCGCACCCAGGTGGAGAGGCCAAAAATCTCATGCACCACGACCACGACGGGCGCCTTGGCGCGGGCGTTCGGGCTGGTGGGGTACACGACCCACGCCATGATGGAGTCGGCCGAGCCAGATTCCCAGGCGATCTTTACCCACTCCGCGTGACGCGGGCTGGCCTTGAGGCGGGCGGGGGCGGCGTTGGCGCTGGCGGGCAGGCCGGGGCTTCCCTGCTGCGCGCCGGACGCTCGCGTAGAGGGCATCGAGAGGTCGGCCGCGCTCATGTGCGCCATGTGGTCGTCGGCCGAGGCGGACGAGGCCCTGGCCGGCGCCGGCATCGCGGATGTCGCGAGTGCGGATGACGCGAGTGCGGATGACGCGAGTGCGGATGACGCGAGTGCGCGAGGGGAGCTGGAGGCGCTAGGCGACGAGCGCTGAATGGTGCAGCCGGCGAGGATCGCGACGGTGGGCAATGCCACGGCGATCAGGGAAATTCGGCGGGACATTGAAGCATCCTGGCAGAGGTGGGACATGCACCCAAGAATCTCAGCGTGGAGAGACCGCCGCGCCAGCGGGTGCGTGAGGCAAGACGCGCCCTGATGCGGGCGATCGGCCCCCACTTCTTGAACTGGGGCCGTTACAACGCGGCCGAAGGGGACTGGCTTAACCCCTGCGTATCAACGAATTTGACGGGATGCACCGCAATATCGGCTTCCCAAGATTTACTCATTTATAACCCCGGACACCCCGTGCTCGAGCAGTACGCTCTCGTCCTTGCCCTCGCGTGCTCGGCTGTTGCCATTGCCTACGGCATCCTCTCAGCCCGCTGGATCGTTTCGCTGCCAGCCGGCAATGAGCGCATGCAAGAAATTGCTGGTGCCATCCAGGAAGGCGCGGACGCCTACCTGAAGCGTCAGTACAGCACCATTGCCATCGTCGGCGTGGTCCTCTTTCTTGCCGTCGGATTCGGCCTTGGCAGCTGGATGACCGCCGTCGGCTTCGCGATCGGCGCCATACTCTCCGGGCTCGCGGGCTTTATCGGCATGTTCGTATCGGTTCGGGCCAATTCCCGCACCGCTCAGGCCGCGACGAGCGGCCTCAATGCCGCGCTCAACGTCAGCTTCAAGGGCGGCGCGATTACCGGCATGCTCGTGGTCGGCCTCGGTCTCCTCGGCGTTGCCGGTTTCTATATGTTCGTGCTCGGCAACCGCACGGGAGAGGAAGCGATTCGCGCCGCGCTCGAGCCGATGATCGGCCTCGCCTTCGGTTCGTCGCTCATCTCGATTTTTGCCCGACTCGGTGGCGGCATCTTCACGAAAGGCGCGGACGTTGGCGCAGACCTCGTGGGCAAGGTCGAAGTCGGCATTCCCGAGGATGATCCGCGTAACCCAGCCGTGATCGCCGACAACGTTGGCGACAACGTTGGTGATTGCGCCGGCATGGCGGCCGACCTTTTCGAGACGTACGCGGTGACAATCATCGCCGCGATGCTCGTGGCCGGTCTTTCCTTCGCCACCTACGGCAATACCGGTGTGCTCTACCCGCTGGTCCTCGGCGCGGTATCCATCCCCGCCTCGATTGTCGGCACGTTCTTTGTGAGCGTGAAGCCCGGCGGCAAGATCATGAACGCGCTGTACCGCGGTCTCCTCGTGTCGGGCGCGCTGGCCGCCATCGCATTTTTCTTCGTCACGCGCACGATGTTTCCCGGTGAGCTGGGCACGAACTTGTTCGGCTGCGCGATGATCGGTCTCGCCCTCACGGCGGCACTGGTGGTGATCACCGAGTACTACACGGCAACCGAGTACGGTCCTGTGCGTCAGATTGCGAAAGCGTCGGAAACGGGACACGGCACGAATGTGATCGCTGGTCTTGCGGTGTCGATGAAATCGACGGCCGCCCCTGTGTTGGTCGTCGCCGCCGCGATTTACTTCTGTTACGACATGGCCGGTCTCTACGGCATCGCGATCGCCGCGACGTCGATGCTCTCGATGGCAGGCATGATCGTCGCGCTCGATGCGTACGGACCGATCACCGACAACGCCGGTGGCATCGCCGAGATGAGCCATCTTGGCCCCGAGATCCGGAAGATCACCGACGCGCTGGACGCCGTCGGCAACACCACCAAAGCCGTGACGAAGGGCTATGCGATCGGCTCCGCCGGACTCGCCGCTCTCGTGCTATTCGCCGACTACTCGAGCAAGCTCGGCGCGCACCTCGGAGCCCCGGTCAATTTCTCGATCGACGATCCGAAGGTCGTGATCGGCCTCCTTATCGGTGGCATGATTCCGTACCTGTTCGGCGCTATGGCCATGCAGGCGGTGGGTCGCGCAGCGGGTGCGGTCGTGGAAGAGGTGCGCCGTCAGTTCAAGGAACTGCCGGGCATCATGAAGGGCACGCAGAAGCCGCAGTACGACAAGGCCGTCGACCTGCTCACGAAGGCCGCAATTCGCGAGATGATTCTCCCGTCGATGTTGCCGCTCGTGATCCCGCCAATCGTGGGTCTCGTGCTTGGTGGCGCGGCGCTGGGCGGACTGCTCATGGGCACGATCGTGACGGGTCTCTTCGTCGCGATCTCGATGTGTACGGGCGGTGGCGCGTGGGACAACGCCAAGAAGTACATCGAGGAAGGACACCATGGCGGCAAGGGCAGTGAAGCCCACAAGGCTTCAATTACCGGTGACACGGTGGGCGATCCGTACAAGGATACCGCAGGTCCGGCGATCAACCCGTTGATCAAGATCATCAACATCGTGGCGCTCCTGCTTGTCCCGCTGCTTTCCAAAGCTTAAGCACACGACAACATCTGCTGCATGAATGGCACCCTCACCGCGCGAACCTGAACTGGTTCGCGCGGTTGTTGTTTGGGCGTTCGATCAACCCATGCCGCACCTCACATGGCAACCGTAGCGTCACGGGCGCAGGCCGATCCAACCCAGGCCGGATCGTCGTTCTCCGCACCACGACGCCCGCGCGTGAGACATTGTCTCGCGCGCCGACATCGGTTGGGCGCGAGCCATGTCCCTTAGATTATGAACGTGGATAGCGAACACGCTGTACCGATGTTCGCAATTTTTCATACGGCACACAACGGAGATCGACGTGCAGAATTACGGTGCAAAGCAGATGGCGGAGAGCTGGCGTACGGTTCGCAAGAACACGGTGCAGCTGGCCGAGGACATCCCCGCCGATCAGTACGAGTTTCGCGCGACCCCCGAGACGATGACCGTGGCCAGCATGCTGGCGCACATCGCCACCAGTCCGCACTGGGCCGAGCAGGTGCACTTCGTGGAGCAAAAGACCGAGCTGGCGATGTCCGACTTTCATCGCCTCTTCGGCGCGGCCGGCGCCATGGCGGCGTCGCTCAAGACTAAAGATCAGATTGTCGACGCGCTGATCGCCGGCGGCGAATCGTTCGCGCTGCATCTCGACGCGATGACCGACGAACAGCTTGACGAACGTGTCGCGCTGCCAAACACCAGCAAATCACGCATGGAGATGTTGCTCGGTGTGAAGGAACACGAGATGCATCATCGTGCGCAGCTGATGCTCGTGCAGCGTCTGCTCGGCATCGTTCCCCATCTCACCCGTGCCCGCCAGCAGCGCTAATCGGTGATCTCGAACGAGCATAATCTCCGTCTCGCGGAATAGCCGGAGTGCCCCGATCACTTTGCGCGTTTGTCGGTGTTAAAACACGGGCATGTTCGTTGAGACCATTTCACCAGCGAGAGGAGCGCGCGATGTCCACCCCCGCAAAAAACACGATCTGTCTCTGGTACGACGGCGGCGCCGAAGATGCGGCGCGTTTCTACGCCGCCACCTTTCCGAACTCATCGGTGAACGCCGTGCATCGCGCGCCGGGTGACTTCCCTGGCGGGAAGCAGGGGCAGGTGCTCACCGTCGAGTTCACGGTGCTCGGCATTCCCTGTCTCGGGCTAAACGGCGGACCAAACTTCCCGCACACCGAAGCGTTCTCGTTTCAGGTCGCTACCGACGACCAGGACGAGACGGATCGCTATTGGAATGCGATCGTGAGCAATGGAGGCAAGGAGAGCGCCTGCGGCTGGTGCAAGGACCAGTGGGGGCTCAATTGGCAGATCACTCCGGTGGCACTCACACGAGCTATCTCGCACCCCGATCGGGCCGTCGCGAAGCGCGCGTTCGACGCGATGATGACAATGCGCAACATCGACATTGCGGCTATCGAGGCCGCGATACGCGGCTGATTCTGTGGAGTGGGAAGTGGTCGTCGCGAAGGTCGCTATTACCGCCGCAGCTCGGCGCGGACCTGTTGTCACTTTAAACGCGCCAGCCGAATCGTAAACGTGAGCTTCTCGCCGTTATACGTCCACGGCCCAGAAAGCTCCAGCGTGTCGCGTTTCACGCGGTATCCCACGACGTCCCATTTTCCCTCATCGGCAGGATCGAGGGACATGATGTTCTCCATCCGCACGGTGTGCTTCGCGCTATCGGGCATGTAGCGCCCCGCATGCGCGCTTGCCCCTTCGAATGTGTCGCGCAGTTCGGCCGGCGTAACGGTGGCGCGCCGCCACGTTCGCCCCTTCGGCATAATCGTCGATGACATGTACCCGCTGCTGGTAAAGATCAGAAGTCCGTTGTAGCCAGCGGCTGGGCCGGTCTTGATGGGCGAGCCGTCGG
>JANLVC010000041.1:0-13569 GCA_031363815.1 Gemmatimonadota bacterium | reverse complement strand
GTGCCTGGTAGTAGCGATCTGTCGGTCGCCACCACCGAAGCCGATCAAACCCACCACCCAGTACCCACCACTCACGGCCTCAAGCCCATCGCCCACCGCGAGCGGCTCGGGGCTTGACGCGTGAGGCCGTGGGTTTGGGGTTCTGGGTTCTGGGTGAGTCTGCAGCCGATCAAACCCACCACCGAAACGACAAGGGAGGTCTGGGCATACCGGCAAGGATAGGAGCCGCCCGGATTCTCCGACCGTCTGCTTACCTACTCTTTAACCGGTCGCCGTGCTAGTGTCGCAACGCGAGGCCGCCGTAGGGAGCGACGTTCAGCGCGTCGGACTGACCTCGTCGAACAGCGCTTCGTCGGAGAGCGCCATCGGGCGGAGCAGCTGCCGCGCGATCGCTTCCGGAAACTCGTGGACGTTGATGCCGTGCGTATCGCCAACGTTGGCGTCGGTCTCAGCGATATCGACGGTCAGGCCGGGGCCCGTGCCGTGGACATGCCCAACGAACGTGCGCGACGCGCCCGTGCGTCGATGGACGAGGGTGACGTGCCACGGGGCCGTTGGTGACATCGTGACATCGAAGATCGCAATGCGCGAGGTTGTAATACCATGGGCGGCGCAGGCAATGGCACCGGCCGCCGCGCAGGTGGTCGCATCGCGGTGCGGCATCGCTTCGCGCACGAACAGCTCGCTGGCGCTGCCGGCGTTCGGAGCGCCACTGGTGGCGGGCGTTAGCCACTGCACGAACTCCGGCATCAGCCGCGACGCGTGGCCGGACAGTTCGATCGCGCGCGCCGCGTAGCGCAAGACTTGCCGCACTTCGATGCGCTCGACCTCGTCGAAGAACCATGCACACGACGTGAACGTACGCATCGTGGCCCGCGCCAGCTCGAGCAGTTCGCGGGCCCGCTGCACCTGCGGCGCCGATGCATCGGGACGCAATTCACGTTTGGCGAACTGCTCGATCGCTTCCCCATCTTGGGCAACTACATCACCGTAGCGATCGCGCACCTCCCACGGATCATCCCGGAAAAGCGTGAGCCCTTCGCGCTCGAACACTTCGTACGCGTGGTGCGAGAGCCGCTCGAGCGCCGTGCGCAGCGGTCCGCGCCATTGCTGCGCCGGCGGCTTGCTGCCATCGACGCGGCAGCCGCAGTTGCTCCGCCACCGTTCCACCCCGTGCGCGCAGCTCCACGCACTCGGCGACACCAGCTGTACGTCAGTGATGGGCGGATGCATGGCCACCAACGAGGCGCTGTTCGTCACGCGGGAACCCGACTGCTGGACGACCATCGACAACGCTTCGGTGAGCGTGGAGTCTCCGCTCTGGTGGTGATGTCCGAAGGTTTCGCCGTCGGTGGCCAGCGTGGTGCACCGATCGGTGTGCTGGTCGCGCGCGTCGCGATACGGCGTGAGCCGCTGCGCCAGCGCCGGCGCGTCGCGCAACAATCCACCGAAGGCGACGTCACCGGCGAGTGAGCCGTCGTAGGGCACGATGGTGAGTGTCCGACCCGCCGCGCCGCGCCACCGCACCGGCATGCCGCTGCCGTGGTGCCCATGCACCTGATACGGCGCCAGAATCGTGAACGCGATGCCCTCCTTGGCGACGGCATCGAGCGTGTCTTCATCAGCGGCGCATTCGGGCAACCACATGCCTTCCGGTTCACGATGGAAGCGCCGTCGGAAATCGCGCATGCCCCAGCGGATCTCCGTGGTGCGTTCGCGCGGTGACGCGAGCGGCAGGATCACGTGATGATACGGAGCGGCGATGGCGTTGCCGTGTCCCCACCGACGCACACTGGCCGCATCACCGTCCTGCATCGCCCGCATCGTCTCGGGCGCTTCGGCCTCGAGCCATTCGCAGAGCGTGGCCCCGACGTCGAACGAACACCACGCGTAGAGATTCACCACGCGGGCGATACCCGCGCGCGCATCGGGATCACGCGCGGCCGCGCGCCGGTCGCGCAAGTGCGCCTCGGCCGCCGCCAGTCGCGCGTAACACTCGCGATTGATACGCGTGTTCCAATCGTGGTCCGGCGCCGCCGATGGTTCAGTCGGCACGACTTCGAGCCAGGGATCTTCGCGCGGCGGCTGGTAGAGGTGATGGTGAACGATGATCGAATGCATCAGCGACGGTCCTTGGCGATCTCGATTGCACGCTGGTACACCTGCGCGTAGCGCTCGCCCGAGCGCTCCCATCCAAAATCCTGTTTCATGGCGGCGCGCATGCGGGGCGCCCAGGCGCTCGGATCGGCAAAGCGGGCCAGCGCACGGGAAATCGCCCGGTCGAGTGCCGCCGGCTGAAACTCGTCGAACAGAAAGCCCGTGGTATCGTCCTGCACGGTGTCCGCAATGCCCCCCACACGGCGCCCGATCGGCAGCGAACCATAGCGCTGCGCGCGCATCTGCGTGAGCCCGCACGGTTCGTATTGCGACGGCATCAGGAACATGTCGGCGCCCGCCATCAGGCGATGCTCCAGTCGGTCGGTGAAGTTGAACTGAACCCCGACGTGCTGCGGACGCGCCTTGGCAAGCGCCGACAGCGCGCGCTCATACTTGGCTTCGCCCGCGCCGAGAAACACGAACTGCGCGTCGAGGTTCCAGATCAGCGGCGAATTGAGAATGAGGTCGAGCCCCTTCTGCGTTACCATGCGACCGGTGAGTCCGAACAGCGGGATGCGTTTGCGCTGCGGCAAGCCGAACGAGCGCTGCAACGCCGCCTTGCACCGGGCCTTGTTCGACGTGTCGGCACGCGAGTAGTTCGCGGTGATCTGGTCGTCGGTAGCGGGATCCCAGAGCGCCTGATCGATGCCGTTGGTGATGCCGGTAAAACGACTGCCGAGCCACTGAAACACCTCCTGCAGGCCGAAGCCGCCGCCGGGCGTGCGCAGCTCCTGCGCGTGGGTGGGGCTCACGGTCACGACCATGTCCGCGAAGGTGAGGCCGCCCTTCAGGAAGTTGATGCGGTCGTACCATTCAAGATGCCGGAAATTGTAGACCTCGGGCGGGATGCCGCAGTCGTTCAGCATGGCGGCCGGGAAGTGCCCCTGATAGCCGGCGTTGTGCACCGACAGCACGGTCGGCGTGGTCGCGTACCGCTCCTTGAGCGCGCCGTATGTGCGCATGTACATCAGTGCCAGCGACGTGTGCCAGTCGTGTCCGTGCACCAGCACAGGGCCGGCAATCAGTCGCGGAATCCCATCCAGCACGGCGCGCGAGAACAGCGCGAAGCGCCGGGCGTTGTCGACATAGTCGCGACCGCCTTCGCCGTACAAGCCGGCACGGCTGAACGCCGACGGGATGTCCACGAACACCACCTTTGGACCAGCCGGCGGCTGCACTTCGCGAAAGAAGCGCACTTCCTCGCTGCGGAATCCCAGTTCGACCTGAATAGGACGACCGAGCGGCGCAAGATCAGGCGCATGGTCACGGACCGAGCGGTAAAGTGGCAAAAATACGACCACGTTTGCACCCGACTTCACCTGATAATTGGCCAACCCCATCACGGCCTCGGCCAGCCCGCCCGTACGGGCGAACGGACTGTACTCCGACGTGAGATGCACGAGGGTTGGCGCCTCACCTACGGGGGCCCGTATCACGGGCGACCCGAAACCGGGCGTGGGCATGGCTGGGGAGGTCATGGTCGAGGCGTTACGCGATCGGTGGATCGTCGGGCAGCGAGTCGCCGAGGATGGAGGGTGCATAGTAGGCACGCGCGTACTGCTCCACCATGCGACGCGCCGTGAACTGCTGACCGGCGACTCGAATGGAGTGTTTCATGGTAGCCAGCCAGCGGCGCGGCAGGTCGTTCTTGTCTACGTCGTAGTAGCGCGGCACCACATCCTGCTCGAGCAGCTCGTAGAGACGATTCGACGTGCTCACACCCGCCTCGTCGTCTTCTTCCGGTGTGATGGCCCAACCGTTGTTGCCTTCGTATCCCTCTTCCCACCAGCCGTCGATCGTGGAGATCTGCGGCACGCCGTTGAGCGCGGCCTTCATACCACTCGTGCCCGACGCCTCGAGCGGTACGCGGGGAAGATTCATCCACAGGTCGACACCTTGCACGAGCAAGTGTGCGAGGTGCATGCCGTAGTCTTCCACGAACGCCACGCGTCCTTCGAAGCGCGGGTCGCGCGTGAAATGATACACGTTCTGCAGCACCTGCTTGCCCGGGTTGTCGGCCGGGTGCGCCTTGCCAGCGAACACAATCTGCACCGGGCGCTGCACGTTGGTGACGAGCTTGCGCAGGCGTTCGACATCGCGGAAGATGAGGTCGGCGCGCTTGTACGTGGCGAAGCGACGCGCAAACCCGATGGTGAGCGTCTTCGGGTCGAGCAGCGTACCGGCACCGACGAGCTGCGTGGCCTCGATCTGCCGCCGCGCGAACGCGTGGCGCGCTTCCTCGCGCACAAGACGCATGAGCGTGTGCTTGAGACGCGAGTGCGTAAACCACAACGCTTCGTCATCGAGGGTGAGCACCTGTTCCCAGAGCGCCGGGTCACTGCTGTGGCCCCACGCGGGACCGAGGTGATCGTCCAGCAGCTTCATAATCGGATTGGCCATCCACGTGGCGAGGTGCACGCCATTCGTTACGTGGCCGACGGGCACATTCTCGGCTTCGCGACCGTTCCAGAGCGAGCGGCTCATCTCGCGCGTGACGATGCCGTGACGCCGCGAGACGGCGTTGACGCGGCGCGAGAGCCGCACCGACGCGGCGGTCATGTGATAGACGCCGGCGCCCGACTCCGGCATGTACCCGATGCGCAGGAACGCGTCGGCGTCGATGCCCATCTCGTTCCAGTAGCCATTGGCGCACTCACGCACTTCGTTCACGCCGAAGTGATCGTGGCCGGCCGGTACCGGGGTGTGGGTGGTGAACACGCTGCGATTTCTCACCCGCTTCACCGCTTCTGCAAACGACAGGCCCTGCTGGCATAACTCACGCACGCGCTCGACCATCATGAACGCGGCATGTCCTTCGTTGGCATGCCACGCCGCGGGCGCGATGCCGAGCGCCCGTAGAGCGCGGACACCACCCACACCCAGCAGCCACTCCTGACGGAGACGCATCGCCGGGCCACCCGAATACAACTTCGAGAGTAACGGCCGGTCGTCTGGATGGTTTTCGGGGAGATCGGAATCGAGCAGATACACAGGCACACGACCCACCTGCATCTTCCACACGCGGATGTTGATGTCGCGACCAAACGTGTTGACCGTGACGAGGTGCCGCTCGCCATCTTTGCCCGGCAGCGGCACGATCGGCACCGCATTGAAGTCGATGGCGTCGTTCGAGTCTTCCTGCCAGCCGTCCACACGGATGTGCTGATCGAAATACCCTTGGCGATACAGAATGCCAACCGCCACGAGCGGGATGCCGAGATCGGACGCCGTCTTGAGATGGTCGCCGGCGAGAACGCCGAGTCCACCGGAATAGATCGGCACCGAATTGTGTACGCCGAACTCCGCGCAGAAATAGGCGACCGGCTGGCCGCGCAGCTCGGGGAACGTGCGGGCGTACCACGTGTGTTCGTCCGATCGCTCCGACGCCAGCCACTGCATGGCGCGGTCGTAGCGCGCGCAGAACACGGTGTCGTCGGCAAGCTGTTCAAGACGGGCCGGATCGACCAGATGGAGCAGCTGGATGGGATTGTGGCGCAGCCGCTGCCAAAGGCTCTCGTCGATCTCCTTGAAGATCATCCGTACGTCGCGATTCCAGCTCCACGCCAGATTGTGCGCGAGGTGGGCAAGCCCGGCGAGCCGTCCCGGCAGTGGGGCGGGCGCGGGGACCAGCGGGGCGGGCGACGCTTCGACAGGTGCGGTCATATCCACAGGAACGCGTGACGTGAACGCGGCCAGGAATGGTCGCGTCAGAACAAGACTCCGAAAAGTATGCAGGCGCGTGCCGGTGTGGACAGGTGAGCCGGCTCAGAGTAGTGTGCGGATGTGCTCCTCGATCGCCTGGCGAGAGGAGGACCGGGATGTCCGATTGGTCTCATTTTCCAGCTGCTACATGCCGCCACTGCGTCCCCGTTCCGCCTCGCAGTCCACCGCGATCGACGTTTTCAAGTTCGGCGGGGCGTCGTTGACCGATGCGGCGGCCGTTCGCCACGCCATCGCGCTCATCATCGAGCCGCGCCCGTCGCGCGTGGTCACGGTGGTCTCGGCGCTCGCCGGCGTGACCGACGCGTTGCTGATAATCGCCGAGGCGGCACGAACGGGGGACATCGAGGCGGTCGACGAACAGGTCACGAAGCTGCAGAATCGACACGCCGCGGTGGCGACCGGCATCATCGGCAACGCGCGAGTGCGGGCGCGACTGCTGCGCGAACTCGACGAGGCTTTCCAAGAACTCCGCACCCTCGCCCACGGCGTCGCCACTTTGCGCGAGTTGACGCCGCGCACCAAGGACTTTCTGCTGGTACGGGGGGAGCAGCTGTCGGCGCGTCTGGTCGTGGCTGGCCTGTTGGCCCGCGGTGCGAAGGCCGAATACGTCGACGCCGCGACGCTCATTCGCACCGACGGCGTCTTCGGCGGGGCGTTTCCGGACCTGGTGGCCACCGATCGCGAAGTGCGCGCGCAGTTGCGCCCGCTGCTGAAAAAGCGCGTGCTGCCGGTCGTGCCGGGTTTTGTGGGGGGAGCGAGCGACGGCGCCCTGGTCACGCTGGGCCGCGGCGGGAGCGATCTGACCGCCACGGTGCTGGGCCGTTCGCTGCGCGCTGCGCGCATCACGCTCTGGAAAGACGTGCCGGGGCTGATGACGACCGATCCACGACTCGTGCCCACCGCCCGCATCGTGCCGCAACTCAATGTGCGCGAAGCGGCGGAGCTGGCATACTACGGCGCGAAGGTGCTGCATCCGCGCGCGCTCATTCCGCTGGCGCGCGTGCGGGTGCCGGTGTTTGTGCGACCGTTCGCCGAGCCCACCGCGCCAGGCACGGAGATCTCGGTACGCCGCACACTCACGCGCTATCCGGTAAAGGCGCTCTCGATCGTGCGTAGTCAGGCGCTGGTCACGGTAACGGGCAACGGCATGCTCGGCGTGCCCGGTATCGCGGCGCGCACCTTCGCCGCGCTGCAGCATTCCGGCATTTCCGTGACGCTGATTTCGCAGGCGTCGTCAGAACACTCGATCTGTCTGTGCGTGCCGGACGAACGTGGCGTGGATGCGCGCGCGGCGTTGGAGCAGGCCTTCGCGCTCGAACTCTCCCGTCGCGAACTGGAAGGGATGGACGTGCAGCGCGGCATGGCCACGCTGGCCGTGGTCGGACTTGGCATGGCCGGTTCGCCTGGCATTGCGTCGCGCATGTTTACGTCGCTGTCGAAGGCGGGCGTCAATATCGTGGCGATCGCGCAGGGCTCGAGTGAGCTGAACATCTCGGTGGTCATTGCCGAACCCGACGCCGAAGCGGCGGCGCGCGCGGTGCACCACGAATTTCAGCTCGACAAGATCGGCGGCGGCGGATTGCGCGAAGTCGATCGTCTCGACGTGGTGCTGATGGGTGTGGGTTTAATCGGCCGGGAACTGTTGCGCATGCTCCCGCGCGTTCGGCGTCGTGTAAAACCCACCATCGTCGGCCTCATTGATCGCAGCGGATTCGTGTTCGAACCCGATGGCTTCACGGCGCGTCAGTTGGCGACCTACGCGAAGGCCAAGGCGTCGGGCGGCGTGTTGGCTACGATGAGCGGCGGGCAGAAGGGCACGGCGGCCGAGGCGGTGATGTACATCGGCACACACGCGCTGGCGCGTCCGGTGCTGGTGGATGTTACGGCGCACGAAACGCTGCCGGCGATCCGGGCCGCGATTCTCGCCAACATGGATATCGTGATGGCCAACAAGCGGCCGTTGTCGGCACCGCGCGCCGAGGTGGAGTCGCTGCGCGCACTGGCGGCCACGCATGGCTCGCGGCTGCTGCACGAGACCACCGTAGGCGCGGGACTGCCCGTGATGGACAGCTACGCCAAGCTCGTGGAAACGGGTGACAAAGTGCTGCGCATCGAGGGCTGCACGTCGGGCACGCTGGGTTTTTTGCTCACGGAGATCGGCAAGGGGCGCCTGTTCAGTGAGTCACTGCGTGACGCGATGTCGCGCGGTTTTACCGAGCCCGATCCGCGCGACGACTTGTCGGGTATGGACGTGGCACGGAAGGCGCTGATCCTGGCGCGTATGATGGGCTTTGGCGGCGATCTGCAAGACGTGACCGTGGAGTCGCTGGTGCCGGCGGCGTATCGCACCATGCTGCTGCCGAAATTCCTGGCGTCGTTGGCGCACCACGACGCGTCGTGGGCCACACGTTTCGCCGCCGCCACCAAACAGGGGAGGGTGTTGCGCTATGTGCTCAACGCGTCGCCCCGGAAAGTGGCAGTGGGCCTGCGCGCGGTACCGCTCACGCATCCGCTGGCGGGATTGCGCGGCACCGACAATCAGATTGTGTTCACGACCATGCGCTATCGCGAACATCCACTGGTGATCACCGGCCCTGGTGCCGGTCCGGCGGTTACGGCCGCCGGTGTCCTCAACGACATCCTTCAGCTCACGCCGTCATGACCTCGTCGATGTCTCACCCGTTGCCGTTGGATGCGGTGTTTCTGCCCGCCGGCGTGACCGGACTGCCCGCGGGTGCGGAACAGAGCGTGCAGCGGTGCGCGGCCTGCAAACAGTTGCTGTCGCCGCTGGATGCGGCGCCCGACTGTCCGAGCTGCGGCGGGTTGCTCGAGATCATCCATCGCGCGCCGCGTGATGAGTTCGATGCGCCACTCTCGGCCAACGCGATCAAGCACAGTTTCTCACAACACTGCTGTGCGATGCCGATGGGGCACGCCTCGGGAGTGTGGCGGTACGAGTCGATCGTGATGCCCGGAGCCGGTGACGCCATCGTGAGTCACCCAGAGGGGAACACGCCGTTGTTGTCGCGTCCGGCGATTTCGCGGTACACCGGCTGCGACGGATTGCTGATCAAGCATGAAGGGCATAATCCCACGGGTTCGTTCAAAGATCGCGGCATGACCGTGGGTACCACACAAGCGGTGCGTATCGGGGCCAGTGCCGTGGCGTGTGCGAGTACCGGCAACACATCGGCCGCGTTGGCGTCGTATGCCGCACAGGCGGGTATTCCCGGACTCGTGTTTGTGCCGGCGGGCAAAATCGCGCTTGGCAAGTTGGCGCAGACCTTGTCATACGGCGCGCGCACGCTGTTGGTGAAGGGCGACTTCGACGAGTGCCTGCGACTGGTGCAGCAAGCGTCGCGCGAGTTGGGGATCTATCTGCTGAACTCGATCAACCCGTGGCGCGTGGAAGGGCAGAAGACCATCGTGTTCGAGCTGTTGCAGCAGCTTGGATGGAACGCACCCGATTTTATCGTGCTGCCGGCCGGCAACTTGGGAAACACGGCGGCGTTTGGGAAGGCGCTCCGTGAAGCGAAAGCGCTGGGGCTGATTGCCAAGGTGCCTCGCATCGTCAGCGTGCAGGCGGCCGGCGCGGCCCCGTTCGCTCGCGCCTTCCGCGAAGACTTCGCGACGCGTTACACCGTGCAGGCAGAAACAATTGCCACCGCGATTCGCATTGGCGATCCGGCGTCGTGGGATCGCGCCGTGCGGGCGATTCGCGAAACCGATGGCCTCGTCATTTCCGCCACCGACGAGGAGATCATCGACGCCAAGGTCACCATCGATGCGGCTGGTGTGGGTTGTGAACCGGCCAGCGCGGCCAGTGTGGCCGGAGTGCGCCGCCTCGTGCGCGACGGCATTATCGGGGCGAACGACACCGTGGTCGCGGTGCTCACTGGACACGTGCTGAAAGATCCCGGGATGCTGGTGGAGTTGCATCAGCGGGCAGATTTCGCGCGCGCCAATCGCCCCATCGAGATCGAGGCCACGGTGAGCGCCGTGGAAGCAGTCCTGCGTGATACGCGCCGGAGTGCGTCGTGACCGGCGCGGGGATGCATGCCATGGCCTCGCCGCGTCGCACGCTGATCACGGGCGCCGCGCGTCCACTCGGTATAGAGCTGGTGCGGCAGTGTCTCATGCGCGGCGACACCGTGTACGCGGCGGCGCGCAATCCGGCGCGGGTGCCGGTGTTGGCGGATTTGCGTGCCGAGTACGGTGGATTGGAGCTGATCGCACTCGATCCCGCCGATCCGTCGTTGGTGGCCGATGCCGTGCCGGTGTTGGAAAGTCTGACCGACACGCTGGATCAGTTGATCATTGCTCCGGCTGAGCCGGGTCAACATGAGAAGGTGGCCGACAGCGAGCGCGATGAAACGTTGTCGACGCTGTCGGGCACCGGTCTGACGGAGCACTATCGGCGGCACGCCGTGGCGCCGCTGTTGTTGGTGCGCACGCTGTTGCCGTTCCTGGTCAATCGCGATGGCTCGCGCGTGCTGGTGGTGAGCAGCTGGCTTGGTTCACTGGCCGGCAAGACGCAGGGCGGGGACTACGCCGCGTGTGCGAGCGGCGCGGCGTTGCACATGCACATGCGCGCCCTGGCGCATGACCTGAGCGGCGAGCGCATCGTGCTGATGCTGGGTAATCCGGGACACTTTGCCACCACGCCCGATGGCTCGGCGTTCCGGGTGCCGATCGATGAAGCGTCGGCCGGATTGTTGAGTCAGATGGAGCGGTTGCCGCGGGAAAAGTCGGGGAGCTTTCTCGACTGGACGGGGGCGGAGCGCGCGTGGTGAGTGGGGCGGACCCCTGTTGCGCGTGGCCCGGAAGGCCCTGCGTAGGCAACGGGTCAGCGGCCGTGACGTCTCGCACGTAAAGTCCGGTATGCCGTCGCGCTCTCAACACGTCCCCCCTGTCGTGCCATGCCACTCTCGCTCCCGATTTTCGCGCCCCGTCCTCTCACGTGCACGGTGCTCGCCGCATTGCTCGCACTGCACCCTTTTGCGGCTCGGGCCCAGCCGTCGGCTCCCGCACCCCCACGTGGGCACCGCGACGCGGCTGTCGCCAGACCCGCGCAGGACGCGCGTCGCGAGGTTCTTGCCGTAAGAACGGGCGGGCCCATTCGACTGGATGGCGTGCTCGATGAGTCGGTGTGGAGTACGGCGACGCCTGCCAACAATTTCATCCAAAGCGAGCCGCTCACCGGCCAACCCGCCACCGAGGCCACCGAGGTCTGGGTGGCCTTCGACGACGCCAATCTCTACGTCGCCGCGAAGATGCACGATTCCCACCCCGGGTCTCTGCTGGTCACGGACATCAAGAAGGACTTCAAGGAAGAGGATCAGGACGATTTCGAGCTGCTGCTTGATACGTTCGGTGACCGGCGCAACGGGTATGTGTTCAGCACCAACGTGGAAGGCGCGCGGCACGACCGACAGGTGGCGCTCGAAGGGCGCGAAGTCAACCAGAGTTGGGACGCGGTGTGGGAGGTGCGCACGCGCCGCTATGAAGAGGGCTGGATTGCTGAAATGCGCATTCCGTTCCGCGCGCTTCGTTTCAACAAGGCCGGTTCCACCGCGTGGGGCATCAATTTCTCGCGCCATGTGCGACGCAAAAATGAAGTGGACTTCTGGTCGCCGGTGCCGCGTGCCTTCAATCTCAATCGCATATCGTTGGCGGGCAATCTGGCGGGCTTGCAGACGGGAAAATCGGGACGCGACTTACGGCTCAAACCCTTCGTGGTGGGCACTACGGTGCGCGACCTTGGCACGACGGCGCGGTCGCACCCGTCGTTTGCCACGCATGCGAAGGTGGGTGCCGACCTGAAGGCGGCGCTCACGCCCGGTTTGACGCTCGATGTTACGCTCAATCCGGACTTCGGGCAGGCCGAAGCCGATGAGCAACAAGTGAACCTCACGCAGTTCTCCCAGTTCTTTCCGGAGAAGCGGGATTTCTTTCTCGAGAACTCCGGCGTGTTCTATGTGGGTGATGCGGCGCGCAACAATCGAGTCAACCCCACGCCCACACCGGACGAGGACAACCTTCTCTTTTTCTCGCGGCGTATTGGCCTCAGCGCCTCCGGTTTACAGATCCCGATCGATGGTGGTGTGCGACTGACCGGCAAGCTGACCGAGTCGACGCGATTGGGAGTGCTCTCCATCTCCGATCGCGGAGACCAGCTGAATCCCCGCGCCAACTCCAGCGTGTTTCGCTTTCGGCAGAACCTGGGCAAATCCGGTGGCGATATCGGCGTGTTTGCGATGCAGCGCGTCAATTTGGGCGGCGCCGATACGGGCGTGCAGCACCGTCGCGGCGGCTATGCCAACCGCGTGTACGGCGTCGACAACAACATTCGATTGTTCGGCAATCTTGACTGGAATTCGTACGTGGTGAAAACGGAAACGCCTGGAATCGCCAAGGGCGACTACGCCTGGCGCACCACGCTCAACCGCGAAGGAAACTTTCTGCACGTGAAGGGTGGCGTGATGCAGCTGGGGTCGGGTTTCCAGAACGATCTCGGATTCTATCGTCGCACCGACATGCGGAAGTACTTGCTCGACACCGGCATTCGCCCTCGATCGGCGTGGCTGCGTGCGCACGGGATCCGCGAACTGCATCCGCACATTACGTGGGACTATCAGGAAGACCTGCACGGCCAGATAGTGGCCAAGAAACTGCACTCGGGCCAGTCGTGGTTTTTTAATAACGGCGCGGTTTTTGAAGTGGCGCTGAATCCCACGTTCAATCGCCTCGATGCGCCGTTTCGCCCCAATCGGAAGATGGCCGCGCCCCTGGCCGTCGGTGGCTACAGCTGGACCGAATGGTCACTCTACGCCATCACCGACCAGAGTCGTCCGGTCTCAACCACCGTCCGCTATCTGTTTGGCGGCCTGTACAACGGGACGCAGCGCACGATTAACGGCTCGATGACGCTGCGCGCCAACTACAAGCTGCGGGCTACGCTTGGCGTACAGCGCACGGCGGCAACGCTGACGCAGCCGAATCTCGCCTTTGTGAACAACGTGGTCACGGCTCGGGTGAACTACTCGTTCACGACCAACATGTTTATCGATGCCCTGTCGCAGTTCGACGAAACGACGAAGCAATTCAACGCGAACGTGCGTTTCAACATCATCCATCATCCGTTGAGCGACCTGTTCATCGTGTACAACGACCAACGTATTCTCACGCCGGAGAGTCCGGTGACCGGGCGCGCGCTGATTGTGAAGTTCACGCAGATGCTCGCGTTTTAAACCATGCCGCCGGCGCTCCGGGTGCCGATCGATGTGCGACGCCTAGTGCTGCGACCGGTTAAAGAGTAGGTAAGCAGACGGTCGGAGAATCTGGGCGGCTCCTATCCTTGGCCGGTATGCCCAGACCTCCCTTGTCGTTTCGGTGGTGGGTTTGATCGGCTGCGGAATCAGCCAGAACCCAAAACCCACGGCCTCACGCGTCAAGCCCAGAGCCTCTCGCGGTGGGCGATGGGCTTGAGGCCGTGAGTGGTGGGTACTGGGTGGTGGGTTTGATCGGCTTCGGTGGTGGCGACCGACAGATCGCTCCTACCAGGCACGGCTTCACCGCGGATTACACGGATAGCACGCGAATGTGCTCCGGGTTGACGACACGCTACGGCGCGAGTTCGACGGATCCGGTTTTTTGTTGTTGAACAACGAAAAGCGAACTGCTCTACGC
>JANLVC010000040.1:0-1693 GCA_031363815.1 Gemmatimonadota bacterium | reverse complement strand
CATTTCGACGAAGTCGGACCCCGACATCGAGAAGAACGGGCGGGCGGCTTCGCCGGCCACGGCCTTGGCCAGCAGCGTCTTACCAGTACCCGGAGGGCCGACCAGCAGCGCACCCTTCGGGAGGCGACCGCCGAGCTTGGTATACTTCTGCGGGTCTTTCAGAAACTCGATGATTTCCTGCAGTTCGACCTTCGCTTCGTCGGCCCCGGCCACGTCGGCGAAGGTGATCTTGGGCGTATCGCCGCTCAGCAGCTTCGCCTTGCTCTTGCCGAACGAGAACGCCTTGTTGCCGCCGGCTTGCATTTGGCGGAACAGGAAGATCCAGAAGCCGATGAGCAGGAGGTACGGCAGCATGGTAATGAGCAAACTGCCAAAGTTCGGGCGCGGCTCACTGGCATTAGTGCGCACACCGCGTGCGAACATAAGCTCCTGTTCTTTTACTGCGGATCCCGGCACCAGACGCGTTTCGAACTTGCGCGCCTCGCGGTTGTTCACGCGCACCGGCTGGTTGAATTGACCAGCCAGCACGTTGTCCGTCTGGAAGGTGGCCGACTTGATGTTGCCGGCGTCGAGCTGCTGTCGATAGGCGTTGAAATCGAGCACGGGCGCCACAGATTCGCGGCCGTTTCCGTATGTCAGGAACGCGATCGGAATCAGGATCACAAGAATCCAGAACGACAGCGTTTTGGAGAAGCGGCCCACGTTGAACGGTTTCTTCGGCGAGGGCGTCATGTTTGGTGGCATAGGTTGACCGCCTTACTGCAAGCTGGCGACATACGGGAGGTGCCGAAAATTCTCGGCATGGTCTAACCCGTAGCCAACCAGAAATTCGTGCGGGGCATCAAACCCGATGAACCGCGTGGGATGATGGAGCTCTGTCGCAATGTGCTTGTGCAAAAGCGTGCAGATTTCGAGCGAACGCGGCTTTCGGTCACCCAACAACTCGATAAGGCGATTGAGCGTGCGGCCGGAATCCACGATGTCTTCAACTAACACAATGTGCTTTCCCTCCAATTCCGTTTCCGGATCGTAGAGGAGACGCACCACGCCGCTCGATTCCATCGCATCGCCGTACGACGACGCCACGAGAAAATCGACCTGCAAAGGGCGTGCAATATGACGCACGAGGTCGCTGAGAAAGATAAAACTGCCTTTCAGCAGTCCCAGCACGAGCAAATCACCGTCGGGATAGGCCGCCGTGATCTCCGCGCCCAGCTCCTGTACGCGCGCGTCGATCGTGTCGGCGTCATACACGATTCGCCGGACGGCACGGCCGTCGAGGCGGGGATCTTCCGCGATGGGTTGGCTCTGCTCAGTCAAACTCGGGCTCACACCGGTACCAGATCACTTCCGGCCGACCGGGCCGAGACGGTGCCGCGAGACCACGGCAAACTCCAGGAACCCACACCGGCTCGTTGTTCACGAGCACCACCGGCCAGCACGGCCGATCCAGCGCAGGGACATGTGCTTCTGAAAAGTACCGCGTCACGCGCCTCCCTGCTGGCGCACCACCGGTTCTGATGCGATCTCCTGCAGTCCAGAAGCGCAATGTGACCTGTTCGCCACGGGGCAAGCCCATAATCCACAAGTCTTGCTGCGCGCCATTGGCCGGTAAAGGCGCCGTGTGCAGACTTCGCCACCGGAACCGTCCGAAGCGAGGCGGCAGCGTGTCCGATATACCGAGCCACGAGCG
>JANLVC010000158.1:0-2291 GCA_031363815.1 Gemmatimonadota bacterium | reverse complement strand
CGACGCCATTTCGTACTATTACAAGAATTACCTGAATCCCAAAACCGACGCGAGCCGCACCTTCTCGCAGCTCACGCCCAAAGTGGGCGCATCGTGGCGCGTGTCGAAAACGCATACGCTGTACGCCAACGTGGGCGGCGGTGTGGAAGCGCCGGCCGGCAACGAAACCGATCCCGCCAGCACCTTCGGACAGGACACCGTTACCGCGCTGAATCCGCTGCTGGAGCCGATCCGCTCGTACACGTACGAAGTGGGCACCAAGCAGATCTTCGTGGTCGGTGACGGCGCGGGCATCGTAAGCAGCGTGTCGTATGACGCGGCCGCGTACCTCACGAACGTGCGCAACGAGCTCGTGCCCTATCGCGGGGGGCGCTTTTACTTCATGGCGGGTCGCGCGCGCCGCACCGGTGCCGAGCTCGCGGTAACGGCCCTGGCCAAGGGTGATCTGCGCTTCGAGAACTCGCTCACGCTTGCCCGCAACAGGTACACCACGTACGTGGTTGACTCGGTGCACTACGGCAAGCCTGGCGCCACCGCGGATTACAGCGGCCACCGCATTGTCGGAATTCCCGACTGGTTTTACGGCTCCAACGCCACGTGGGCGCCCGCCAAGGCACCCCTCGGACTCGCCGCACAATTTGGCGTGCAGGGCACCGGTGGTTATTGGGCCGATGACGCCAACTCGGTGCGCGTGCCGGAGTCGCACATTCTCAGCGCCAGCCTGCGCGCCGATCGCCTCGTGCAGGTCGGTGACGCCACGGTGAAAGGATTCCTGACCATCGAGAACGTCGCCGATCGCCGATTTATTGGATCGGCGTTTCTCAACCCGGATATCGTGAACGGCAAAGCGCTGGCGTTCGAGCCGGGAATGCCCCGCACCGTGATGCTCTCGTTTTCGGTGACTCGGGGGCGGTGACTGCTTTCACGGCGCTGAGTTGTACTGCTCAGCACTCCGTTCTCAGAGCTCTGAACTCTGACTGGGTATAGTGTTCAGAATTCCGCAACGACAGTGCACGGTGCCGAGCGGTTTCGTGGATCTGACTCAACCCGGATCGCTGCTGCCCCAACGGTGGGGCGATGCTCAATGCCGCCGGCCGCTGCGACGTGGCGCACGCCGTAGCGGCCGAACGGCGCCGCGGGCAGGTAGTATTGGACATGACTGGGATGGAAACTGCGCTGGACATGGCGGACGCTGCTATCGAGCGGCCCCACTGCATCATGATCGCCGGCCCCAACGGCGCGGGGAAGACCACGTCCTCGCGCGCGTTCGCTGGCCATGCCCATGGGGTGTGGCGCATCGTGGATGCTGATGAAATCGCTGGAGGCCTGTCCGGCGAACCGCAGCTTGGCGCGCTGGCCGCCGGAAAGCTCGCGCTGGCCGCTCAGGCACGGTACATCGACGAACGGCTGGATTTCGCGATGGAGACCACCCTCTCCGGCCGGCGCTGGCCGAAGTTCTTGGACGCCCTGGCCGCTGCCGATTACCGGGTGACGCTGTACTACCTCTGGATCTCCGACCCCTCCCTCTGCATCGCGCGCGTCCGGACGCGCATGATGAACCGTGGGCACGGTGTGTCGGAGGAGGACATCCGACGGCGCTATGCCTCGGGTTTGCAGAACCTGCAGTCCGTGGTGGCCCCACGCGTCGACGCGTGGCACGTCGCGGACGCCGATGCGCCGTCTGGGGCCATGCTCCGGTACATCGCGCACGGGGGGCGTGATGCGCCGTTGACAGTCGACGATGCGTCCGCGTGGGCCGCCCTGCAACGCGCAACGCGCCCTGTCACACCGCCGCTACCTCATCCTTCCATCCGACGCGACCAGCCATGAGACTCGACGCCGACACGACCAGTGGCCAACCGCCGCTGATGGATGCCCTCGATCACGCCAATCGTGCGCTCCGTCGCGCGCAGGCAGTCCACAAGGCCCTCGGGGTGCCGTGGGCGGTGTGGCGCGACGGGGCGGTGCACTGGATCGCCCCGGAAGATCTGCCCGACCTGCGGCCGGAGGATCGCGAACAACTGCCAGACAGCTCGGCACCACCGCCGCTCCGAGAGCGACCACGCCGCGCTCGCATCGGCTAGTGCTGCGACCGGTTAAAGAGTAGGTAAGCAGACGGTCGGAGAATCCGGGCGGCTCCTATCCTTGCCGGTATGCCCAGACCTCCCTTGTCGTTTCGGTGGTGGGTTTGATCGGCTGCGGGATCACCCAGAACCCAAAACCCAAAACTCACGGCCTCAAGCGTCAAGCCCAGAGCCGCTCGCGGTGGGCGATGGGCGTGGGGGCGTGAG
>JANLVC010000159.1:0-3173 GCA_031363815.1 Gemmatimonadota bacterium | reverse complement strand
CGGTATGAGCGGCTGCCCCGACGCCGCCTCAACCGGGAGTATCTGGAAGCAGCCGGAGCGGTATCTTTCCAGATGCACTGCGTACTCGTGTCCGATGAGGCCTGTACTTGACCCCTCCTGAATGACCGACCTCCGCGCCCAACTCCAATCCACGCTCGGTGACGGCTACACCCTCGAGCGCGAGCTCGGCGGTGGTGGCATGTCGCGCGTGTTCGTGGCGCGAGAGCATGCTTTGGGGCGTGAGGTGGTGGTGAAAGTGCTGTCCCCCGATCTCGCGGCGAGTGTGAGCACGGAGCGCTTCACGCGTGAGATCGCGACTGCGGCGCGCTTGCAGCAGGCGAACATCGTGCCGTTGCTCACGGCTGGTACATCGGGTGGCGTGGCGTACTACACGATGCCGTTTGTGAAAGGCGAATCGCTGCGTGCGCAGCTCGCGCGCGGCGTGAGTCTGTCGATGCCCGATCGCCTCAGCGTGCTGCGCGACGTCGCGCGGGCGTTGGCATACGCTCACGGCGAAGGCGTGATTCATCGCGACATCAAGCCGGACAACATCCTGCTGTCCGGCGGAACGGCCGTGGTGACCGACTTCGGCATCGCGAAGGCAATCAGTGCGTCGCGTACGCTCGACGGCACCGCACCCAGGTCACCAGACGGTACGCTCACGCAGGTTGGGAGCAGCATTGGCACCCCCGCATACATGGCGCCAGAGCAAGCGGTCGGTGAGTCGATCGATCACCGCGCCGATCTCTACGCGTGGGGCGTTGTCGCGTACGAGCTCTTGTCGGGCGCGCATCCGTTCGCGGGGAAGACGGGCACGTCGCAGCTGATTGCCGCGCACATTGCCGAAACGCCGCGCACGCTCGCTGCGGTCGCGCCGAGTGTTCCGCGCGACGTCAGCACGCTCGTGATGCAGTGCCTGGAGAAGAGTCCAGCCCAGCGCCCACCGGACGCCAACGCGTTGCTCGCACGACTCAGCACCGTCTCCACGCCCTCCACCGAATTACCACAAGACAGTTCTCTGCGTCCTCCGCGCGCTCGGCGGTTCACATTCGCGGCGTCCGCCGTCATGCTGACGCTGGTCGCAGCGGCCGCCCTCTGGTTCTCGAAACGCACCCCGACCCCGACAACGGCACCCGCCACGCAAACCGTGGTCGTGATTCCGTTCGACAACCTCGGCGCCGCCGAAGACGCGTACTTCGCCGACGGGATCACCGAGGAGATTGCCGGACGACTGGCGCGCGTCCCCGGCCTGAGTGTGGTCGCGCGCGCCAGTGTGTTGCGCTATCGCGGCTCCAACAAGTCGCCGCAGGATATCGCGCGCGAGCTGGGTGCAGAGTACGCACTGAGTGGCTCCATTCGGTGGGCTCGCATTGCGGGCGCCAGCGGGCGTGGGGCGAACGACAGCACGATGGTGCGCATCGTGCCCGCCCTCATTCGCGTGAGCACTGGGGCGCAGTTGTGGGGTGAACCGCTGCAGCAGCGGCTGACGGATGTCTTCAAGGTGCAATCCGATGTGGCCGAGCGCGTCGCGAGTGCGCTGTCGCTAACGCTCGGCGCGGCCGACCTCGCGGCAGTACGGCGGCCGGAGAGCAGGAACGCCGATGCGCGCGATGCGCAGTTGCTGGGGCGCTTTCTGCTCAAGCAGCGTGGACTCGGCAACCTGAAACGCGCGGCGGAACAGTTCGGCCGGGCCATTGCGCTCGACTCCACCTACGCACGGGCGTGGGCCGGGCACGCGGAAGCGATCGACTATCTGCCCACCTACGGCGACTCGACACCGAGAGCGGAGTCCAATGCCCTCGCGCTCAAGTCTGCACTGCGCGCCATCGCGCTGGATAGCATGCAGTCTGATGCGCACGTGGCAGTGGCCACTGTGTACGAGCATGATCAGCGCTTTATTGAAGGCCTCGCCGCAGCAGAACGCGCCGTGCGATTGGACTCGGGGAATGCGCAGGCGTGGAAGGAGCGAGGCGTACTACTGCTGGCGCTCGGGCGCGTCGCCGAAGCCGAAGCGCCATTAAGACGTGCGCTCGCGTTGGAACCGCTCATCCCCGTGGGGCAGGTGGAGATCGCGCTGTGGAATCTTGCCATCGGACAGCTGGACTCCGCGGCGGCGGTCATCCGTCGCATGGTTGCCGAGAATGAAGACAACGCCACGGTGCACTGGTTCGCTGAACTGGTCTTCGGCATGGCGCGCAAATTTGTGGACGCGCGAGCGGAGTGCGTCAAGGCCGCGAAGCCGGAAGCCGCGTGTAACCAGTTGTGGGGCGACGCGCGGGGAAACCGCAACGCGGCGGCAGCGCGGGCGCTGCTCGATAACATGAACACCGCGCAGGTGACGGCGAACTCACTGCCGCTCTCGTACCAAGCGATCGTGTACGTGCAACTCGGCGCCGTGGACTCGGCGTTTTCGCGACTACAGCTCGCCGTGCGCACAAAGGAGCCGACCTTGTACGGGGCGATCAATTCGTTGGAATTCGCGCCCTTGCACAAAGACCCGCGGTGGATCCCACTGATGCAAGAGTATCGGGGGCGACGGTGACCGACCTCCGCGCCCAGCTCCAAACTACGCTCGGTGACGGCTACACCCTCGAGCGCGAGCTCGGCGGTGGTGGCATGTCGCGCGTGTTCGTGGCGCGCGAGAACGCGCTCGGTCGCACGGTCGTGGTGAAAGTGATCGCCCCCGAGCTGGCCGAAGGGGTGAGCGCGGAGCGCTTTGCGCGCGAAGTGAAGCTGGCCGCGCGGTTGCAGCAGGCGAACATCGTGCCCGTTCTCAGTACCGGCAGCTCGGGATCGCTGCCGTACTACACCATGCCGTTCGTGAGCGGCGAATCGCTGCGCGCGCGACTGGCTGGTGGTACGCGGCTCACGGTGTCCCAAGAGTGCGTCGCGCACGCTCGACAGCCACGCGAATGCTGCCCACGCGGCGGCAAGTACGTCGCTCACGCAGGCTGGCGGCTCGATCGGCACACCGGCGTACATGGCGCCCGAGCAGGCCGTGGGCGCCGAGGCATCGTGCCGACATCTACGCATGGGGCGTGGTGGCGTACGAACTGCTGGCCGGTGCGCATCCGTTCGCCGGCAAGGCCAACTGCGCGCAGATGATCGCCGCGCATCTTTACGTCACGCTGCGCGTGGCTCGTGATACGGTGGATGCCGCTGCCTCCGCGTAC
>JANLVC010000084.1:0-30202 GCA_031363815.1 Gemmatimonadota bacterium | reverse complement strand
GCGTGCGTGTTCGTGAGCTTATCCGTGTCGTTTTCCGCGTGAATTTGTGGTCATGCTGTTGTGATCTCGCCGAATCGCGAGCGGAATTACCCAGAACCCAAAACCCACGGCCGCAAGCGCCAAGCCCAGAGCCTCTCGTACTGCCTCCGCACCACGAGTACGTGGCGCTTCACCCGCCAAGACGCGCGCCGGACGTTCTGTTATAAAAGCCACTCTCTAAGCGGTCGCAGTATTAGCGGAACTCGAAATCCTTACCCGTCGCGTTGAGCGTACCGTGTGCTTCCGCTTTCCATACCAAGGCACACGTCAAGACGCACTCGACTTCCTTCGCGCCGGCCAGTTTGCCTGTCCTTATGCAGCGGGGAGATACACCTCGAACGTCGTGCCGCGGCCCACTGCCGACTCGAGGAGGACATCGCCCGCAACCTGCTTCGCAATGCCGTGCACGGTCGCGAGGCCGAGTCCAGTGCCTTGGCCGACCGATTTGGTCGTGAAGAATGGTTCGAAAATCGAATCACGAATCTCGGCGGGAATACCCACGCCGCTGTCCGTCACACATAGGCGTACATAGTCGCCCGGGGCCAGCGTGCTGCGCGGACGCCCCAACTGCGGCAATGAGATGAGATCGAGTGTGACGGCGATGCGACCACCGGCATCGCTCGCGTCGCGGGCATTGGCCACGAGGTTGATGACGATTTGCTCGAACTGCGTCGGGTCCATGAGCAGCGACACATTCGTCGCAGACGTCGACAACTGTAGCTCGAGGCTGCTGCCCGTCATGACGCGCAGCAGTGCGTCGAGCGACTGCAACCGTGCCACGGGATCAAACCGCACGGGCGTCGTGGGTCGTTCACGAGCGAACGTCAGCAACTGGACCATCAACGCACGTCCATGTTGCATCGCGGCGCCCACTTCTCGGTAGGCATCACCGGCAGGGTCGCGAGGCAAGCGCTCGCGCAGGGATTCCAACGACAGGCCCAGCACCTGGAGCACGTTGTTCATGTCATGCGCAACCGCCGCCGCCATGCGCCCCAGGCTCTCCATGCGCTCGCCTTGGGCCAGGCGCTGCCGGGTCTGCGCCAACTCCTCCGCCTGACGCTCGATGAGCACGACCTCCTCAGCGGTGCTCGCCAGCACCGCGAACACGCCAGCCGTTGCCACGAACAGCAGATCGAGCGTGACGAAGAAGATCACCCCCGACAGCGGCAAATCCGGCATGCCGACGCGCAGGCCCGTCAACACCGCGACGAGCTGACGCGCGGCGAGCGCCGTCAGGCCGACGAACAGCAGCTGGAGTGCCGCGCGCTGTTCCCGCGCATTTCGCCAGGCGCGCCACGCCATGACGACCGGGATCACCATCACCAGCAGCTGCGTGACGCGGCTCCAGCTGACGGTCAGGATGCGCAAGTCGGGAAACAGGGCGGCGGATCCAAATACGCCGACGCCGTGCACCAGCAGTACGACGACCGCCCAGCGGATCGCATCCCGCCGAACGTTCACACGCGGCGTCGTGGGTTGCAGCAGTGACTGTATCGCGCATTGCACGAACGGAATACCGGCGGCGATCACGCCGACGAGCGTCGTCGTGATCGCCCGCGAAAGTGTACGATCGTTCCAGACCGCACCGCTCCACGACGAAAAAATGGCCAGGAATGCGGACAACGCGAGCAGCGACCAAAAGCTGGCGATGGCCCGCATTGCCGGCCGACCGAAGTGTCGCGCGACGCCCTGCTGGGCGGCGGCAAACCCGAGGATTGCGGCACTCTGCAGGAGTGTCGAACCAAGGTTGATCTGATCGAACGACGGTAGCGAATCAAACCCGCTCAGCGACGCCAACACGGCTCCGGGATACACGGTGACGGACGACCAGCACCGCCGGACATCACTGAAAAGATATTCTTCACGGGGCTTCGTCGCCACTCACGTACACGACATGCGTGTCGACGATCAGGTCAACGACTCCGCCATCGTGTGCTGCGCGTCTGGCCCGCGGCGATCGCCCGTCTGCCGGTATTCACCGTCTGACGCGAGCTCCCACGCGGTGCCGTCGCGCAAATACGCCTGCAGGATGCCGTCGAGCTGTGACTGGAACAGCGCCCCTGGCACCGGCACCAGCACCTCGACCCGTCGTCGAAGATTGCGGGAACGCAGGTCGGAGGATCCGATCAGGTACTCGGGATTCCCGTCGTTTTCGAATCGATAGATGCGCGAGTGTTCCAGCAATCGCCCGACGATCGACGTCACGCGAATGCGTTCAGACACGCCAGCGACTCCCGGCCGCAAAGTGCAGATGCCGCGCACGATCAGTTCCACCTGCACACCCGCCTGCGACGCCCGCTCGAACGCATGCACCATTTCGCGATCACCGAGTCCGTTGATCTTGATGGTGATGCGAGCGGGCTTCCCTGCTCTCGCGTG
The DNA here is from genome assembly GCA_031363815.1 of Gemmatimonadota bacterium. Taxonomy (GTDB): domain Bacteria; phylum Gemmatimonadota; class Gemmatimonadetes; order Gemmatimonadales; family Gemmatimonadaceae; genus Gemmatimonas. The sequence continues at coordinate 27,784 of JANLVC010000084.1, read as the reverse complement.
CTCGATCTCGCGTTCGATTCGCTCCAGCAAACCCGTGAGCAGCTGGTGCGGCGCGACCAACGCACCGTGGGGCAGCGCCGGCGGCGGCGCATGTCGCTCGGTGAGGCCCGTAAAGAGCACATCCATGGCATCAGCCAGCTCGCGCCGCGCCGAGAACAGACTCAGGTCGGTATACTGCCGCCCCGATCGCGGATTGTAGTTGCCGGTCCCGACGTGCACGTACCGCACCGTTGCAGTGGCCTCGACACGCGTGACCATCGCCACTTTGGCGTGGACCTTGAGGCCAGCGATCCCGTACGTGACGTCCACGCCGGCCGCCTCGAGCGTCCGCGACCACTGCACGTTGTGCTCTTCATCGAATCGCGCCGTGAGTTCCACCACTACCGCCACCTGCTTCCCCGAGACCGCAGCCTTCACGAGCGCGTCCACAATGGGCGACGGATTCCCCACGCGATACAGCGTCGCGCGGATCGATGTAACGTCGGGGTCGTCGGCCGCCTGCTGAAAGAAGCGCACGACGCTATCGTCGAACGACTCGAACGGATGGTGCAACAGCAGGTCACCGTCGCGCAGCAGGGCGAACATGCAGCGATCGCCCACGGGCCGTTGTGTGCGCATCGGTGGGAACTCGAGCGATGGATCGTGGGGCAACGGCAGCGACTGCAGGCAACGCAGATCGAGCAACCCGTTCACGTGCTGCACCGACTCCACGGTGAGCTCCATGTCGCGACCGATCGCCTCGCGCCGCAACGTGTCGAGAATCAGCGCACCGACCGAGTCGGGCATACTCCGCTCCACCTCCACGCGCACCGCTGGATTGTGCACCCGACGCTCAGTGGCCAGCGCAACGGCACCGAGCAGGCTGCCGGTTTCGTCGTCCATGAGCGGCAGATCGCCGCCGCGTGTCACGCGGAAGAGGTACGCACTTTCGACGATCGTGCCCGGATGCAGCAGATGGGCGTTGGCGCGCAGCACTTCCTCGATCGCGATGACCGCGCCGGCGCGATCCGGCACCGCCAGCAGGCGCGGCATGTCGCCAGGCAAATCGTGTTCGGCCAGGCGCAACCGCTCTCCCGGCGCCAGGCGGAACAGGACCGCGAGAAAGAGCCCGAGGTGCGGCAAATGCGGCAGCGGATGCCCGGGACTGAGCGTGATCGCTAACGGGCGCAAATCCGGCTGGATCTCTTCGAGGTACTGCACGCGCAACAGATGCTGCTCGTCGATGGTCAGATCGCGCCACGAGAGCAGGCGCACACCGACGCGCTCCGCCTCCCGCAAACAGTTTGTCGCACAACGCGACTGCCGCCAGATGAGCGCCTCGATGCCGCGCTCCACGGCCATTAATCGTTCAGTGGCCAACCCAGGTTCATCGACCGCCGCACGGCGCAGTTCGGCCATGCGCACCATGTACAGTTCGTCGATGTTGCTGGTCACGATGCCCAGAAAGCGAAGCCGCTCGAGCAGCGGCACGGCGTGATCTTCGGCCAACGCGAGGACCCGGCTTTGAAAGGCCAGGAGACTCAGTTCGAGGTCGATCTCCACGTCGTCGGATAAAATGGTGGGCCTTCGCGTCGTACAGGGGGGGCGATATCAGCGAAGCTACAGCCCCCGCGCCCATATTGCAGCATGCCCGACAGATCCGACGTTCCCATGCAGTTTGCACCACGTCCGGGCGACCCGGCGCCGCGTCGCATCCGGCGGATCGGACGCCTCGTCGCGATTCTGGCCGTCGCCGTCATGTTTATCGCACTGCTCTGGGTGTTCACCGGCATTCCCACCCCCGTGGCCACCGCCATGGATGACGCGCTCTGGGCGCCGTGCCCTGCGCAGTACGCGGCCGCCCGCCGCGCCATCGACTCCGCGCTGGCCGATGGATACGTGCTGCGCCCGCGCACGCGCTTCGAGCGAGCCATTACCTGCGGCAGCGAGCGTCGCCGTCGTGCGGCCGGTCCACGGCAGCGATAACGGCGCACGACTGTCGGGAGTGCTCGCCGCGGTGGATACTACACCATGCCCACGACGCTTCCCGCCATTCCAACGCTCGACGACATCCGCGCCGCCGCCGCCCGCATCGCGCCGCACGCGCAGGTCACGCCGCTCCTCATCTCTCCGGCCCTCGACGCGCGCGCCGGTGGTCGCGTGCTGCTCAAAGCCGAAGTGCTGCAGCACACAGGCTCCTTCAAATTGCGCGGCGCGCTCAATCGCCTGCTGCAACTGTCCAGCACCGAACGGTCGCGCGGGGTCGTGGCGTACTCGTCGGGCAATCATGCGCAGGCCGTCGCCTACAGCGCGTCGCTGCTGGGCATGCGGTCGGTGATCATCATGCCGAAGGACGCACCGGCGCTCAAGATCGAGCGAACGCGTGCGTTCGGCGGCGAGGTCGTGCTGTATGACCGCTACACCGAAGACCGCGTGGCGATCGGCAGTGCGATCGCGAACGAACACGGGCTCACGATCGTGCCGCCCTTCGAAGACGCGCACATCGTGGCTGGACAGGGCACGCTGGCGCTCGAGGCGTTCACCCAGGCGGCAGCAATGGGATACACGCCCGACACGCTTCTGGTGTGCTGCGGCGGCGGCGGCTTAACCGCCGGTTGCGCGCTGGCGGCCGAAGGCGTGTCGCCGACCACCGTGGTGCATCCCTGTGAGCCGGCCGAGTTTGATGACACGGCGCGCTCGCTGCGGCTAGGGCGTCGCGTGGGGAATGAGCCGGGGAAGCGCTCGATCTGCGATGCGATCGTCACCGAGATGCCCGGGGAATTCACCTTTTCCATCAATCAGTCGCGCGTCGGGGCCGGCCTCACGGTCACCGACGACGAGGTATTGCGGGCGATCGCGTTTGCGGTGCGCGAACTCAAGCTGGTGGTGGAGCCGGGCGGCGCGGCCGCACTGGCCGCGTTGCTGGCGGGCAAAATTGAGACGCAAGGCCGTACCACGATGGTGGTGGTCACGGGCGGCAACATCGATGCGGCGATGCTGGCGAGGGCGACCGGTGCCATCTGATCCGGCAGCGACGATCTTGCTGCTGCCCGGGCTGTATGACTCCGGGCCTGATCATTGGCAGTCGCGCTGGCAGGCCTCGTCGTCGGCCGTATCGGCAACGCTGCCGGTCGAGCGCGTCGTGCAGCACGAGTGGGCCGCACCGCGGTGCGCGGACTGGGTCGCACGGCTCACGCACGTGATGCAGGAGAATGCACGCGATGTCGTGCTGGTCGCGCACAGCAGCGCCTGTGTCATGGTCGCGCATTGGGCGCGTGAAGCGCCGCTCGAACTCATCATGCGGGTGCGTGGTGCGCTACTGGTCGCACCAAGCGATCCGTTGGCCGCGGCCTATCCAAGCGCTCCCTCGGGATTCGCTCCGGTTCCGCTGGCCGCGCTGCCCTTCCCCAGCACGGTGGTGGCCAGCCGCAACGACGAGTACGTGACGTTCGAGCAGGCGGAGCGCTACGCGATGGCCTGGGGCAGTCGCCTGTGGGACGTGGGCGAGGCCGGCCATATCAACGCCGACGCGGGGTATGGCGCGTGGCCCGACGGGTGGCGCACGGTGGAGGCGATGGCCACCGGGCCGCACTGCCGCGTGGCGCGCCATGCCGATGTCCCGCAACTCACGGCCCTGATCGACGTGTCGGTGCGCCAACTGGGCACCGGGTTTTACACCGACGCGCAGATCGCGTCGTCACTGGCCTACGTGTTCGGTGTGGACTCCAGTCTCATTCACGACCACAGCTATTTCGTGCTCGAACACCACGGCGAGATCGTGGCCGCCGGAGGATGGAGCGATCGCCAAACGCTTTTCGGCGGCGATCAATTTCATAGTCGCGGCGAAGGACGCCTCGATCCCGCCACCGCATCGGCGCGCATCCGCGCCTTTTACGTACACCCGGATCACGCCCGCCGCGGATACGCCAAACGACTCCTTGGCGTGTGCACTGTGGCGGCGAAGCGTGCTGGATTCTCGACACTGTCGCTCATGTCGACGCTCCCCGGCGAGCCACTGTACCGAGCCCTCGGCTTCGCGCCAGACGCCCGCGTGGAGTATCCGATGCCCGACGGGACGACACTGCCGCTGCTTCCGATGACCAAAGCCATCGGGCCGTGAAACGGCAACAGCAACGGCAACAGCAACGGCAACAGCCAGAACACGGAGACCACGGATCACACCGAATCGACACTGATAAGCAAACTGCGCGTTTGGCTTGTCCGGCGTTTTTTCGGTGTGCTTGGTGCCATCCGTGTTCCGGCTGTTACGGAGTTCGCGGTCAACTGCCGGCCCAGTAATTTGGGCGTCCGTACCATCCGGACCGAGCAGGAAGCCGGCACAGCTCGCGAGCACCTGAACCACACGCCAAGGCAAACCTGAAGGAGTTCCCTGTTTCCCGCGTGACCTGATCCGTTAGTGGCGATACATTCGTGACATGACTACTCGTCGCGATTTTCTCGTTGCCGGCGGCGCCACACTCGGCGCGCTGGCGATCGGCCCGAGTGCGCTGCGTGCACTGCCCGGGTTCACGGCGCTCCCCGCGCTCTACACCGACGCGGCCACCCGCGAACTCATGATGGAGGCGCTCGACGCCTCGAAACGCTACGGCGCTTCGTGGGCCGACGTGCGCATCTCGCGCAATCGCAACAATAGTATCCAGACGCGCGAGCGGCAGGTCACCGACGTGGTCGACACCGACACCATGGGCTGCGGTGTGCGCGTGTTGGTAGACGGCTGCTGGGGTTTCTGCGCCACGCAGGAACTGACCAAGGAAGGCGTTGGCACCGCGGCCCAGGAAGCGGTCACCATCGCCAAGGCCAATCGCATCGCACGCGATCGTCGTGTGGAGCTCGCGGCTTCGCCGGCGCATCCGAACGCCACCTGGCGCAGCGCGTATCAGATCGATCCCTTTACCGTGCCGGTGGAGACCAAGGCCGACCTGCTGCTACGCGCCAATGCCGAAGCGCTCAAAGTGCCCAATGTGCGATTTGTAAACTCCGGCCTCTCGTTCGTGAAGGAAGAGCGCAACTACGCGAATACCGACGGCTCGGTGATCACGCAGGATTACGTGCGCAGCTGGGTCACCATGAGCTGCACGGCCGTTGCCCCCGATCGCTCGAGCACTGCCGTACGCGGCCCCGAAGTCGTACAGCCTGCCGGCCGCGGATGGGAGTATGTACTCGAAGCCGACATCGTGAACAACGCCACGAAGTGGGCCGAGGAAGCGGCTGAAAAGCTTACCGCAAAACCGGTGGAACCGGGACGCTACGATCTTATTTTGCATCCGTCGCAGCTGTTTCTCACCATTCACGAATCGCTCGCGCACCCCACCGAGCTCGATCGCGCCATGGGCTATGAGGCAAACTATGCCGGCACCAGCTTCATGGCACCGCCGGAAAAGGTGCTCGGGTCGCTCAAGCTTGGACCGCCCATGATGAACCTCGTGGGTAATCGCAACGAAGTCGGCGCGCTTGCCACCATCGGCTACGACGACGACGGCGTGCAGCCCGACACCTTTCACATCGTGAAGGATGGCATTCTTAACGACTACCAGACCACGCGTGAGCAGGCGCCGTGGCTGTCGTCGTGGTACGCCAAGAACGGCAAGCCGGTGCGCTCGCACGGCTGTTCCTACGCGCAAAGCTGGGCCGATGTGCAATTTCAGCGCATGCCGAATGTGTCGCTTCAACCCGGCGCGAAAGATCTGAGCTGGGACGATCTCATTGCCGCCACCGACAAGGGCATCGCCATGATCGGGCGCGCATCGTACTCCATCGATCAGCAGCGCTACAACGCGCAGTTCGGCGCGCAGCTCTGCTACGAAGTACGCAAGGGCAAAATTGTGGGCCAGGTAAAGGACGCCGCATATCAAATGCGCACCCCGGACTTCTGGAACACGCTCGACATGCTTGGCGGTAAGAGCAGCTACCAACTCGGCGGCACCTTCAACGACGGCAAGGGTCAACCCGGTCAGGCCAACGCGGTAAGCCACGGCTGTCCGCCCACGCGCTTCAAGAATGCGAACATCATCAACACGGGACGCACGGTATGAGCGAGTCCATGCGTGACACCGCCGCCATGGCCGCCATCGGCGTGCTCTCGCGCGAACAAATCCAAGCCATTGTCGATCGCGCCCTCAAGCTGTCAAAAGCCGACGCCGTTCGCGTGTCGGTGAACAGCTCGCGCGAAACCAATCTGCGCTTCGCCGACAATCAAATGTCCACGTCGGGCGTAACGACCAACAGCACGATCCGCATTCAGAGTGTGTTCGGCAAGCGCAAGGCGAGCGTGGTCACCAACGATCGCAGCGACGAAGGACTGCGTCGCGCCGTGGCGCAGTCGGAAGCGCTGGCGCGCCTGGCACCGGAAGACCCTGAGTATCTCGGTGAACTGCCGCCGCAGACGTATACGCCGGTAAATGCGTGGTTCGACCGCACCGCTGAATTGTCGGCCGAGGATCGCGCCAAGGCCGCTATGACCGCATTGGCACCGGCGCGCACCGCGAAAGATCTCACCGTCGCGGGATTCATCATCTGCAACGCCAGCGCCAGCGCGATTGGCAACAGCGCCGGATTGTTTGCGTACCATCGCGGCACGAGCGCGAATTACACGCTCACCGCGCGCACGACCGACGGCACCGGCTCCGGCTGGGTTGGTAGCGAAAGCAACGACTGGACCACCATCGACTTCCAGTCGGTGGCCACGCGCGCCATCGACAAGGCTCGTCGCTCACGCAATCCGGTGGGCATCGAACCGGGTCGCTACACCGTGATCTTCGAGCCCGAAGCCACGGCCAATCTCGTGAGCCTCATGGGCGGCGCTTTCCAAGCACGTTCGGCCGACGAAGGACGCTCGGCGTTCTCGAAGGCCGGCGGCGGCACGCGCCTTGGCGAGAAGATCGTGGATGAACGCGTCACGCTGGTTACCGATCCGGGCGATCCACTCATCCTGGGCTCGCCTTTCGACGGTGAGGGTATGCCGACGGCCAAGCAAGCGTGGGTACAGAACGGCGTGCTCAACCAGCTCGCCTACAACCGCTTCTGGGCCAACAAGCAGGGAAAGACGGCCACAGTGGGTGCGCAGTCGCTGCGCATGGCTAGCGGCAGCGACACGATCGAATCGATGATCGCCAGCACCACCCGCGGCGTGCTCGTCACGCGGTTGTGGTACCTGCGTCCGCTCGACGCGCGAACGCTCATGTACACCGGTCTTACGCGCGACGGCACGTTCCTGATCGAGAACGGCAAGATTGCACGCTCCATCAAGAATTTCCGTTTCAACGATTCTCCCCTGTTCATGTTGAACAACCTCGAAGGCGTCGGTGCGGCGGTACGGACAGCCGGCGGTGAAGGCGGTCCCGGCGTCGCGATGCCGCCCATCAAAGTGCGCGATTTCAACTTCTCAAGTTCGTCGGACGCCGTATGACCGACCCGCGCGCGGTGCGCCGCATACAGCTCGCGGTGCGCGTCGCCGTGGGCCTGTTCGTGCTGGGCACGATCTACTTTTCCGGTCCGCGCCCAAGCGTAGACTGGACAGAAGCCAGCACGTACCCCGCAACCATACACATCGTCGCCTCAGCGCTTCCCGACAGCATCGCCGCCTTGCCCGCGTGGTTCGCCACGCAGGAACGCGCGGCTGGTGTGACCGATCCCGACGTCGCGAAGCGCGTGGTCTTCGCCGACAGCATGCGCCCGGCGAAGACACCGTGGAGCGTGGTGTATCTGCACGGCTTCTCCGCCACGCGTCAAGAGACGTCGCCACTCAGCGAGGAGGTGGCGCGCGCCCTCGGCGCCAACCTGTACGAAACACGACTGCGCGGTCACGGCCTGCCCGGCGATTCACTTGGGCACGTGCAGGCACGCGACTGGATGGGCGACGCCGCATTCTCGCTCGACGTGGCCCGTCGGCTTGGCGACTCCGTGCTCGTGATCGGCACCAGTACCGGCGGTACCCTCGGCGTGTGGCTGGCCACGCTGCCGAAGCCGGTGCGCGAGGGAATGCAGGCGCTGGTGCTCATCTCGCCCAATTTCGGCCCGAAGGATCCGGCGGCGGGCATGCTCACGCTGCCGTGGGCCGAGGTCGTGTTGCCGTGGTTCATGCCGGAGCGCGAGTGGACGGCCAAGAACGAAGAACAGAAACGGTTCTGGACGATGCGCTATCCGTCCACCGCGCTCTTCCCCTTGCAGGCGTTGGTCGAGCATGTCCGCGACGCCTCGCTCAACGACTATGACGTGCCCACGCTCGCCTTCTATAACGCAAGCGACCACGTCGTCGACGCGAAGCGCACCACCACTTGGCTGGATGCGCTCGACGCCAACGGCAACGTGAGGGCGGAACGCGTACACGTCATTCCGACCAATGGCGAAGACGGCCACGTGATCGCTGGCCGCATTGTGGCCCCGAGTCAGACCGCGACATTTCGCGATCGTATCGTGGCGTTCGTGCGGTAGGCATTCGTGCCTACGTCGGCGCAACGACGCGCATGAAGCACCGTTGATAATTCGTCGTCGTGCTCTTCGCCATCGGCTTCCGGGTGGTGGCCGATCGATGGGATCGCGAACGCATTCAGCACTATGTCGCCGAGCGTGGCGGCTCCGTGAACGACATCACGTGGCAACCGCTCGGTCGCGGGTGGCTCGGCGAGAAGGGCGATCGGATCTACGAAGTAGACGACACCGACGGCGACGGCGCGTCACACAGTGCGTCGTGCAAAACCAGCATGTTCAGCGGTGTCTACTTTACCGACGACCACACCACCTCGGGTGTGCGACCACTGGCGATCACGCGCGCCGACCGCGAGATCGCCACCCTGGAGCGCGAAAATCAGCGGCTACGCGCCGAGATCGAACGGCTCAAGAATCGCGGAGCCTGATCAGCCCCTCCTGCGCCACCGACGCCACCAGGGTGCCGTCCTGCGTAAAGATCTCGCCGCGCACGAAGCCTCGCGCCCCAGCGGCGGCCGTGCTGTGCATGCTGTACAGCAACCATTCGTCGCAGCGGAAAGGCCGGTGCATCCAGATCGTGTGATCGAGCGAGGCCAGCTGCAAGCACGGATCCCGATACGACACCTGATGCGGCAACAGCGCCGTGGGCAGGAAGCCGTAGTCTGACGCGTATGCCAGGATCGCCTGGTGCGTAATGGCGTCATCGGGCAGCGTGTCGATCACGCGGAACCACACGAAACGTGTCGCCCCGCGCGATTCATCCGTGCCCGGCACGTGTGACGTAAAGGAGCGGAAGTCGATAGGACGATCCTGCGTGAGCACCGTGCGCAGCTCCGGCGGCAACACTTCCGCCCGCTCGCGAATCTGATCGAGCTCCGGCATCAGATCTTCCGGTGGCGGCACGTCGGGCATCTCACTCTGATGCTCAAGGCCGTCGATCTGCACGTGGAACGACGCCGACAGATGGAAGATCGCCTCGCCGTGCTGGATCGCCGTGACGCGTCGGCTGGTGAAACTGCCACCGTCGCGAAGGCGGTCTACGAAGAATACGATCGGCGCCTTGAGATCGCCGGCGCGCAGGAAGTAGCCATGCACCGAGTGCGCTTCGCGCGCCTCGTCCACGGTGCGGCGTGCGGCCACCAACGCCTGGGCGAACACTTGTCCACCGAACACGCGTCCGGTGCCAAGATCACGGTTCTGTCCGCGATAGATATTGACCTCGAGCTTCTCGAGCTCGAGTAACGACAGGAGTTCTTTCACGACGATCATGAGGTGAAATATGCGTGCGAGTTGTGGCCGACGCGACGCAGCGATAGCATGGGCGCATGAATCGTGCGCTTCGACCCTTCCTGTTGGCGCTGGTCTGTGCCCTCGCAGCCTGGTCGCTCGCCCGCACCAAAAGCGCGTCGCCGCCCACGCTGCCCCAGCCGCCGGCCGCTAGCAGCGTGGGGTTTAGCTCTACCGCACGGCTGGTCGAGCACTACCAGAAGCACGGGCGGGAGTTTGGGTCGATCTCGCAGGCGCAGTTCCTGCAGCTGGCCCAGCACCTGCGTGATGCGCCCGTGGGAGGCGACATCGCCGAGGTCGTGCGACAATCCGACGGCGTCATTTCTCGCTTCGACCGCCGTAGCGGAGCCTTTCTGGCCGCCGACGCCGACGGCACGATTCGCACGTTTTTCAAGCCCAACGACGGGGAGGCCTACTTCCGCCGTCAGGCCCGTCGCCCCCACGATCCTAAGCCGCTTTCAACGCAACGATGATCAGTGCCGACCAGCTCCTGGAGCAATGGGCCCGTACGGTGGATGACGTAGAGCACGGCTACGCGCTCACCTACGAGGACTATCTGAACGATCTGGACGTCCGTCGGGCGCTCGCCGACGCCCCCTTCACCCACGCCACTCAAGAGCGCCTGGCAGCCCTCGACGCCCGGTTTCAGGAGGTCACGTTCCCCTCTGGGGAGTGCGTCTGGGGCGTGGAGAACGAGGAGGCCGAGGGGTGGGACCGGGTAACCCATTGGTATTACTGGCGGCTGCCCACTCACCCTGGACCGGCCTTTCACGACGAGTGATCGACTAGCTTTCAAGGCTATGTCCCAAACTCCTGACGCCGTGGAAGCCAGTCTCAGCCTGTTCGAGCGTGTTCGCGCCGCGACGCAGCTGCTCGAACAGTTCGCCGTCAACCGGGCCGAGCTGCTCGACCTTACCGACGACGATCGCAATCGCCTGCTCAAGGCGGCCGGAGAAGTGTCGCGCCCCGATGCGATTTTAAGACGCCAGATGGTAAAGGCGACCAAGCGCAAGAAGCGCGTAGAGAAGACGATCCGCGTGCAGGAGGCCGAGTCGCAACTGCAGGAAACCGGCATCCGCCGCCTGCGCCGTCAGACGGTTTTCACCACGCCCAATTATCTGACGCCGGCATCTGACGAGCAGACCACGGTCGAGTCCGAGCCCGACTTTCGCGAAGCACTGGAAGCGCAGCACTGCTACGTGTGCAAGCGCAACTTCACCGTGCTGCACCATTTCTACGATCAGCTGTGCCCCACGTGCGCCACGTTCAACTACCGCAAGCGCGGCGAGTTGGCCGACCTGTCGGGACGCACGGCGCTGCTCACCGGCGGCCGCGTGAAGATCGGCTATCAGGCCGGTATCAAGTTGCTCCGCTCGGGCGCGCATCTCATTGTGACCACCCGCTTCCCGCGGGACTCCGCGACGCGCTATGCCGCCGAGCCCGACTTCGAGCAGTGGGCGCATCGCCTCGAGATTTTCGGGCTCGACCTTCGCCATACGCCGAGCGTCGAAACGTTCTGTCATCACCTGATGGCAACGCACGATCGTCTCGACTTCATCGTGAACAATGCCTGTCAGACCGTCCGTCGTCCGCCTGATTTCTACAAGCACATGATGGACGGCGAGACGGCGGCGCTCAGCAGCATGCCCGAGCGCGTGCGCAAGCTGCTTGGCGCGTACGAAGGTGTGCGTGGCTATCACATGCTGCCGGGTTCTACTGACGCGGAAGACGGCGAGATGATCACTCCGAAAACACTGCCGCGCGCATTGGCCGAAGTAGCAGGCATCACGCACGCCGCCGAGCTGTCGCAGGTGGCACTGTTGCCGGAAGAGCACACCGATCGTGGCCACCTCTTTCCCGAGGGCAAGCTCGATCAGGACATGCAACAGGTCGATCTGCGCGACCGCAATTCGTGGCGGTTGCTGATGCATGAAGTGCCGAGCGTGGAGTTGCTCGAAGTGCAGCTGGTGAACGCGATCGCGCCGTTCCTGCTTAACGCGCGACTCAAGCCACTCATGCTGCGCACGCCAAACCGCGACAAGCACATCGTGAACGTGTCGGCGGTGGAAGGACAGTTCTACCGCAAGTTCAAGACAACGCGTCACCCGCACACGAACATGGCCAAGGCCGCGCTCAACATGATGACGCGTACCTCGGCTGCCGACTACGAGTTCGACGGCATCCACATGAACGCCGTGGACACCGGCTGGGTGACCGACGAAGACCCCGTCCACATCGCGGAAAAGAAGGTGGCCGAGCATCGTTTCCATCCGCCGCTCGACATCGTGGACGGCGCGGCGCGAATCGTTGATCCGATCATCGACGGCATCAACACGGGCGAGCATGTGTGGGGCAAGTTTCTGAAGGACTACACGCCCACCGACTGGTAGATCGCGGACCGTTGGCGTGATCGACGCGAGCCATCGCCCGCGCGTGAACGAGCTTCTGCGTTGGCTCTGTGCCGTTCTTGCGTGGGTTTAGCGGCTTAACGTAAAAAGAGGAGTTCGCAATCGATGATTGCGAACTCCTCTTTGCACCCGGCTGACCCGGGCGCGGCTACGCCGCCGGCGAGACATGAGCGCCAGCCTTGAACGGCTTCACGCGGATCGCGCCCGCTTGCTTGTACGCGGCCGCCAAGTCGAATGCCAGCTGAAGCGAGAGCCACATCTCCGCGCTTCCGCCGAAGCGCTTCTCGAGGCGGACCGCCATCTCCGGGCTCATGGCCGCCTTCCCGTTGACCAAATTGTTCAGGGCCTGCCGGGACACACCGAGGCCAGCCGCCGCTTCGGTCACACTGAGGCCGTTCGTCTCCAAGCACATCGCGCGCACCACACGGCCAGGATGCGCCGGGTTCTTCATCGCCATCGTGGGCTCCGGTTAGTGGTAATCTTGGTAATCAACGTCGTACACATGCCCGTTTTCCAGTCGAAACGTCACACGCCAGTTTGCCGTGATGACGATTGCCCAATGGCCTTCCAGATCGCCGTGCAACTCATGCAAGCTCGGAAACCGAATGGAGGCGGTCGACGTCGCCACATCTAACACCGACAGCACCGCGCGAAGCTGATCCGCGCGTTCCGGCGCTCCCGGCCCCACCGCTGGACTTGCACGCTACGACAACGCGGGCAGACAGCGTGGTGAAACCGTCGCTCGCGAGCCTTCGAGGAACGGAACAGAGCCTTTGCTTTTCTGGCTCTTCGTGGAATCGTGTGGGTGATCTCCGTGTCCTCCGTGTGCTGGCTGTCAGCGAGCTTCGTGTTCTGGCTCGGCAAGCAACAGCGAAGAGCCGCTTTTCTTTTGCCGTTAGAAGCTCAACCCGCGCAGATACTCGAAGTTGGCCTTCGCACTCGCCAGTTCATCGGCCGCCCCTTCCTGCTCTACGAAGCACGGTTTTTCCGGCAGGTCCGGCACGGCGGCCAGAAACGCGCGCAAGTCGAAGACACCCGCGCCCAACTCGGTGTCGGCTTTGCGATCGGCCACGACGTTCTTGAGGTGAAACGTTCCGATGCGATCCTTATAGCGGCTCAGAAAGTCCATCGGGTCGCCGCCGCCCATCAGCATGTTGCCCACATCGAGCTGAAATCGCACGAGCTTGGGCTCCGTGCGCGCGAGGAACACGTCGAGCGGGAACTCGCCTTCAACGTTGCGTTGGTGATCCGGCTCGTTGTGAAACGCCAGCCAGATGCCGGCGCGGCGCGCCTCTTCGCCCGCCACGTTGAAGCGGTCGGCCCAGATCTTCCACGCATTGATCGAACGCTTCGTTTCACTGGGTAGGCTCGGGACCACCAGGTACTGGTGCCCCAGCAGCTTGGCCGTGCGCAGACTCTCCGACCACTCGCTGAGGAGCGTTTCGGGAGCCATGTGGGCCGAGGTGGCGGTAAGACCTTCGGCCTTGAGCGTGGCCTTCACTTGGGCAGGCGAGCGATCAAAGTTCTTGAAGCTCCAGAGCAACTCCACGTCGGTGTACCCAATGGCGCGGATCGCCGCCAAGGTCTTCTCCGGGTTCTCCTTCATGGCCTTCCGCACGGCGTACAGCTCAAGACCGATCCGGTCCAGGCGGCCAGCGGAGGCCACGCCGGCACTGGTCCTGGCAGCGCAGGACGTCAGGATCGTACCGGCGCCGAGGGCAGTGGTGCCGAGGGCAGTGGTGCCGAGCGCGGCGAGGAAGGAGCGACGGGGCATTGGGTTCGTCATGCGTTGAGGTTACTGGCGAAAAGCCGAACGCGCGACCGCGGGGGCGCGTAAACTTGCCGAGAGTCTCTCCCACCTCCGGAGTCGAGCATGCTTGTGATGTCCCCCCGACGGGTCGCGTACTGTCTGGCTACCGCCTTTGTGGTCGCGGTTCCCGCGATCGCGCAGGCACAGACACAGACACAGACACAGAATTCCAACGCCAGTTGGGATGCGCAGCAGATCCTACGCACCGAATCCTTCGTAAAGCCGCCCGAGAATCTTGTGCGAATGATTACGACGCCCCGCGTCGATATCTCGTTCACGAATGCGAGCCCCGATCGTCGTTATTTTTTGCGCGCCACCGGCAGTGACCGCGGCGACATCAAATCGTACGGCGCGCCGCACATGTGGCTTGGTGGTGTGCAGGTCGATACGCGCGCCAACCGTGCGCGGTCGCTGACCACCAGCAATCGCAACGGCCTCACGCTCGTCGACCCGAAAACCGGCACCACGCGCGCCATCAGCGTGCCCACGGGGGCCTCGATTTCGTCGCCGGTGTGGTCGCCACGTGGTACGCAGGTGGCGTACATCGCGAACTTCCCGACCGGCTCGTACGTGTACCTGGCCGACGTGGCGAGTGGCAAGTCGGCGCAGCTGTCGCGTCGCGCACTGCTGGCCACGCTCGTGACCACTATCGAGTTTACCGCCGACGGCCGTTCCATCGCGGCGGTGCTGGTGCCGGAGAATCGTGGCCCAGCGCCCGAGCATGGCGCGGGCGGCATCGAAGACGGTCCGCAGGTGCGCCATACCGACGCGCGCGCGGTACCGCAGCCGGTGCATTTCAGCCTGCTGCAGGATCCGCACGACAAGGCACTGCTCACGTACTACACGAAGGGGCAGCTCGCCCTCATCGACGTGAAGAGTAAGGCGGTGCGCGCGATCGGCGCGCCGGCGACCATCCGCGACATCGACGCCGCGCCCGATGGCGCACTCGTACGCGTCACGCGTATGACGGAGCCGTACTCGTATCTCGTGCCGGCCGCGAGCTTCGGCTCGGTCGAAGAGGTGTGGGACGCGAACGGCCAAGTGATCACGACGTTGGCCACCACGGCGCTGCGTGAAGGCGCGCCGGCCGATAACGGTGATGCCACCGCCGCACCGAGTGCCCCTCCGGGCTCAGCGCGGCGCGCACTTGGCGCCGACAGTGCCAAGCGCAACATCCAGTGGAACCCCATCGGCACCGGTCTGCTGTATGTGCACACCGGCAAGGTCGTGCACTGGCGCGCGCCGTTCGGCGCCAACGACACCACGGTGCTGTACCGCGGCAGCGCGCAGTTGACCACGGTGCTGTACAGCAGTGACAGCAGCACGATGTTCGTGACCGACAGCGGGGCCACGATCGCGGTGCGCGTGAAGGACAGCTCCAAGCGCTACAACCTCGGTCGTACCGTGTCGCTGCCGGCCGCGATTACGGGCGGCGCGGGGGGCGGCGGTGGCGGTGCCGCGCGCGGTGTCGTGGACTCCACGCAGGGCACGGTGCTGCTCCGCACCGGTGCTGGCGGACGTCGTTACGTGATCATGGCGAAGGACGGCCAGTCGATCGCGCTCTCCGGCACGCGCGCGTACGGGGCCCAGTGGATCACGCGGGCGCCGCGTCCGTGGGTGGAGAAGCTCAATATCGAATCGAAGACCCGCACGCGTGTATTGGACAGTCCGGCCAACATGTTCGAAGAGTTTGTGGCGCCGCTGGACGACGACCTATCGCAGTTTATTGTGACGCGCGAGTCGAACACGACGATCGCCGACGCCTGGCTGCGCACCGCCGGCAGCAGCGATGCGAAGAAGCTCACGAGCAACCTCGATGTCGCCCCCGAGGTGACCGGCGCGCAGCTTCGGCGCCTCGACGTCACGCGTCCGCGCGACGGCACCACCTTCTGGGTAGACGTCACGGTGCCCCGCGACTGGAAGCCCGGTACGAAGCTTCCCGGTGTGATATGGTTCTATCCGCGCGAGTTCAGCAGTGCGCAAGATTACGAGCGGTCGCGCTACGTGACAAACATCAACAAGTTTCCCGAAGTCCCGTCGGCGCGCCCGGCCACCGCCACCAAGCTGTGGGTGAGTCAGGGCTACGCGTTTATCGAACCCGATATCCCGATCTTCGGCGAGGCGGGAAAGATGAACGACAACTACACGCGCGACCTCAAGGAAAACCTCGACGCCGTGCTCGACGCGGTCGTCGATGCGGGCTTCGTGGATCGTGACAAGATGGGCATCGGTGGTCACAGCTACGGCGCGTTCAGTACGGTCAACGCGCTCACGCTCATGCCGAACTTCAAGGCGGGTATCGCCGGCGACGGCATGTACAACCGCACGCTCACGCCGTTCGGCTTCCAGAGCGAGCGTCGCAATTTCTATCAGGCGCAAAACACGTATCTCGACATGTCGCCGTTCCTGCGGGCCGACAAGATCTCCGGTGCGCTTCTGCTGTACCACGCCATCGAAGATCAGAATCAGGGCACCGATCCGATCAGCTCACGCCGCATGTTTCTCGCCCTGCAGGGACTCGGGAAGCAGGCTGCCCTGTACATGTATCCATACGAAGATCACAGCGTGGCCACGTACGCCAGCGACCTCGATCTGTGGGCGCGTTGGGTGGCGTGGATGGACACGTATGTGAAAAACCCGAAGCCGACCCAGCCCAAAGCGGCGCTCGTTCCATAAGGGTGGGTGGTGACGACACCACCAACTCCGCACGACTTCGCCAGTGCCGCCGACTTCCGGCGCTGGCTCGAAACCCATCACGACTCGCACCGCGAGCTCGTGGTGGGTTTTTACAAAGTGGGCACCGAAACGCCCGCGATGACGTGGACGCGCAGTTCGACGCCTCGCACAGCTGATCGCCTGCTCCGGGAATCGGGAACGGCTGCCGCAGTACGCACGCGAAGGCCGAGTTCACAGTTTATACGTGCTTGTGCAAAAGTTTAGTGTCGCCTAATCTTTTGTTATGCCAATACGATTCAGGATTGTTCGTATCCTCTCGATCTGCGCCCTCTCAGCGACCGCGCTCTCCTCCGCCGCGCTGTCGGCTCAGCGCGCCCCCGCCGACAGCGGAAGGCGCGAGGCCAGCAAGCGCGACAGCACCAAGCGCGATACCGCCGCCCGTACCCTGCCCACACTGCAAGTCACGGCGACGGCCGTCGCCACGGAGGCCCGCCGCATCGCTCAGCCCACCGCGCTGCTCAGTGGAGCCGAACTCCGACGTGCCAACTCCGCATCGCTCGGCGAAACGCTTCAACAGATTCCGGGCATTCGGTCGCTCTCCATGACCACCGGCATTGGTAAACCCGTGATCCGCGGGCTCACCAACAATCGCGTGGTCACCCTCGCCAACGGCCAGCGCACCGAGACGCAGCAGTGGGGGCATGACCACTCCCCCAACGTAGAATCGGCCGACGCCGAACGCCTTGAGGTCGTGAAAGGACCGGCCAGCGTGTTGTATGGCTCCGACGCGCTGGGCGGCGTCGTGAACGTGGTGCGCCGTCCCCTCCCGATTGCCGACCACGCCGCTCGGGTAACGCGAGGCCGCATTGCCACCGCGTGGAACAGTGCCGCCCATTCGCCGTCGCTCACGCTGGTGGGTGAGGGCGCAAGCCCCGTTGGCGCCGGCTCGCTCGGCTGGCGCCTTAGCGGCACCGGTCGCCGCGCGCTCGACCTGCGCACACCGGGTGGCATCGTGTCGAACACCGGCAACATCACCGGCTACACCGAAGGCGCGCTGGGCTGGCAGGGTGCGCGCGCCGATGTCACCGCCACCGGCTCGCTGCGCGATGAACGCATTCAGGTGGCCGACGATCCGGTCACCGCTCCAAACTACACCGGCCGTCAGCAAATCCGCACCCTGCGCGGTACCGTGGATGCCAACGTGCGCCGCGGCGGTCAGCGCCTGCAGCTGCAGGCTGGCATCGAGCAGAACCGGCGCGCCGAGTTCGGCGACGAGCGCACGCCGGCTGTTGCACTCGGACTCTTGTCACGCACAGCGTCGGGGTTTGCACACTGGCACCACACGCCGATTTATGGCGCCACCGGCGTGTTCGGCGTTGCCGTGCAGCACACGCGCTTCACCACCTTCGGCAACGAGACGCTGATCCCCGACAACACGGCGCGCTCGTTGGGTGTGTACGCGCTCGAGCAGCGCAACGTGGGCGATTTCGCATTCTCGGCCGGTGCGCGCCATGATTGGCGCACGCTGTCCACGCCGGGCAACCGCGTACTCGGCCTGTCGCCAACCGATCGCGCATTCACCGCCACGACGGGCACACTGGGCGCCGTGTATCGCCCCACCTCGCCGCTGTCCGTTGCCGTAAACGTGGCGCGCGGATTCCGCTCTCCCAGCGCGTCCGACTTGTTCGCCAACGGCTTTCACGAAGGCACGCGTGCGTTCGAAATCGGTCGTGCGGATTTGCGGGTCGAGTCGAGCGTGAACATTGACGCCGGGCTCCGGCTGCGTACCGCTCGGGTAACCGGCGAACTCACCGGCTACGTGAATCGCATTCGCGACTACATCTACCTCACGCCCGTGGGCATGCCGGGTCGCGCGCTCGACTCCCTGCAGATCGAACAGGGGAACGCGCGATTGGTCGGTGCAGAATTGGGCGCTGCCGTGTCACTCACGCGCACCGTCTCACTGCAGGCCACCGCCGACCTTGTACACGCCACGAATACGAGTGACGGTACCGCCCTGCCCTTCGTACCGCCGCCACGCGCCGTGCTCACAATGCGGTGGGACGAGCGGGCGCCTGGCCGACACGCGTCGCTCGCGAGCGAGTGGAATGCCAAACAGACGCGTACGTTCCGCGACGACTTCGCGCCCAAGGCGTGGAATGTGGTGTCGGCGTCGGCCGGCGTGAGTCGCCTTACGCCACGTGGCCTCGTGCACGTGGACGTGAGCGTGCGGAACCTGTTCGACACGCGCTACCGCGACTTCATGTCGCGCTATAAGAATTTCGCGGACGCGGCGGGACGCGCCTTCGTGTTACGCGTTTCGGCCGATTTATAGGGGGCTCGCGAGCTTGAGATCGTGGTACGGTTGCGCGGCCCTTTTTGAACAGCGTGGTGAGCGATGA
Source organism: Gemmatimonadota bacterium (assembly GCA_031363815.1). Classification (GTDB taxonomy): domain Bacteria; phylum Gemmatimonadota; class Gemmatimonadetes; order Gemmatimonadales; family Gemmatimonadaceae; genus Gemmatimonas. The sequence continues at coordinate 8,777 of JANLVC010000084.1, read as the reverse complement.
CCGGCATGTGGGTCGGGGGAGGTCCCCGCGATTTCACACGGAGTCGAGCGCTTTGCCTGCGACCTGAACGCCGCATGGCCCTCAGTGCATCCGCAAAGCGCGTGACCCACACCATCGGCGTGTCCGCTCAAAGCGTGTCGCGCACACTTTGCGGCGGCACGGACATCGACGTCGCGCCAGCCGAGCCGAGTTAACTGCGCACTTTCAACAGCAGCGCCGGCACCACCTGCGCGTTCACATGGCAGGTGCCCTTGGTCACCCGGATGCCCGACGTGTTGAAGTGCTGATAGCCCGAGAGCCGCACCTCCACGCTGTACGTGCCCACACGCTCGTACGCCGCCACGCGTGAGTCGGGACCGGCAAGCATCAGCGAGTCGACATACGCGCCGTCGCGCACCACGCCGCGTGCGCTGGCGGCCAGTGGCTCCTGCGTCTCGGCGTCCTTAATCGTGACCGTAATCCCGGCACGGGCCGACGCGTCGCAGACGATCGGATCAGTCGAGGCACTCGAGCAGCCACCGAGCGTGAGGAGCGCCACGAGGGCGAATGCGACCGGGGGGATCGGCGAGGGACGCGTCATGGCTTTATTTATCGCCGCCTCCGCATTTCGGTTCCGCATTCCTTTGCCACTACTTGCCAGTCGCGGTTGGCCCAGCAGCTTCTGAGGATGCCTACGTCCCGCTCCCTCGTCCTCGTCGCCACCCTTCTGCTGGCGACCACCGCCCGCCTCGGCCGAACGCAATCGGCACCCGCCTGGGCAGCGCGCCTCGACAGCGTGGCCCGTGCCGCCCTCGTGAGTTCCAAGGCACCTGGGGCGACGGTGGCCGTGGTCGTCGACGGCAAGCTCGCGTACGCGCAGGGCTATGGCCTCGCGAACGTGGAACGTCAGCAGCACATGACCGCAAACATGCTGCTGCGGGTCGGTTCGGTCACCAAGATGTTTACCGGTACCATGCTGGCGGAGCTCGCCGAGCAGAAGCGCCTCGACGTGGCGCAGCCCATTGGCGACATCGTACCGTCGCTTAAAGGCAAGCGGGTTGGCGCCGTGACGACCCAGCAACTCATGACGCACAGCGCCGGGTGGCTCGACAACGCCGTGGCGTACGGCCGCATGGGTGAAGGCGCGCTCGGCGAAGTGATGCGCGAAGTGAGCGACACCATGTTCTTCACGGAGCCGGGGCGCACCTTCTCGTACTCGAACCCCAGCATCTCGATGGCAGGCTACGTGGGCGAAGTCGTCGGCCAGCAACGCTTCGCGTCGCTGGTGGAGTCACTGGTGATGCGACCGGCCGGTATGGGACTCAGCACCTTCAAACCGCTCGAGGCGCTCACGTATCCGATTGCCATGGGGCATCAGACCGGCGCGAGCGGCATGCAGATCGTGCGACCGATGACCGAGAACACCGCGCAGTGGGCCGCCGGATTTCTGTTCGCCACTGCGCCGGAATTGGCACGCTATACAATCGCCATGATGCACAACGGGATGATCGACGGCACGCGGGCCTTCTCAGCGGGCGCGGTGCGTCGTGTCACGACGGGCTATGTCGCACATCCGGGTGGCTCAGGTCTCGACTCGGCGATGTATGGATACGGACTCGTGGTGGGCCGTTCGGGCCAGGATCGCGTGTGGACGCATGGCGGGGCGATTAACGGCTACAATGCGCGCATTACGATGCTCCCCAACCGGAAGGCGGCGGTGATCGTGCTGGTGAACGGACCGGGTTTGGGGATCGACGCGATCGAGTCAGCCGCTTTGCAGATGGCTGTGGGCTACGCTCAGGTCAAGGTCACAGCTCCTGCGCCGCGTGAGGCGAACGCCACCGAGCGCGCCGCGCTCGTTGGGCGCTATGCGCAAGGGCGGAACGTGCTCGAAGTGCTTGCGCAGGATGGCGTCCTCAAAGTGAAGCAGGGTGTCGCCGTGATGAGCGCGAAGCTTGTCGGCGCGCAGGAACTGGTCGCAACGCCGCTGCAGGGATCCCCCATGCACCTATACGTGCGTTCCGAGAACGGGCGGGCGGCGTATCTCTACGCCGGCTCGCGGGCCTTCGCACGGCAGTAGTACACCCGGCGTACGCCAACCTCACGCTAGGCCGGGTGCATGTACGCCGAGAAGAGCGTGACCATGTCGGTCGGGATGCGGGTAATGCGTCCGGTATCACGCGCGATCAGTGTCCAAAGCGACCGTCCACGGGCCAGCACGTGGTCATCGGCTGTCCGCACGATTTCCGTGTGCCGTTCGAAGCGCCGGGAATCGACGGCGCCGATCCACGTGCGCGCCACGATGGCGTCGTCGAGCACTGCCTCCCGGCGATAGTCGATTTCGTGGCGCGTGGCGACCCAGCCGTACGTCTGCTTCATCTCATCGGAGGCGCTGGCATTCCAGTGGGCCAGCGCCACGTCGAAGATCCAGCGGAGGTACACCACGTTGTTCACGTGGTCATTGTCGTCGATATCCGCGGGCAACACCGTGATCGGGATATCGAAGACCTGCAGGCCATGTTTGGCGAACGACATTCAGGGGAGGGGTTGAGGTCCGTGCAGCCGGAGCGGAAGTTAGCACGATGCGATTCTCATCGGGACGAGCCCTCCGCGACCAGCGCGCCCATGCCGTAACCTTCTTCGGCATGTCCGGCGTGGGCAAGACGTCCCTCGCCGGGCTGTTGCAGAAGCACGACTGGTTCCAGTACTCCGTCGACTATCGCATCGGCACGCGCTACATGGACGAGCACATCGTGGACAACTTCAAGCGGGAGGCGATGCGCAATCCCTTCCTGCGCCAGTTACTCCGCTCGGACTCGATCTATATCCGCTCCAACATCTCGTTCGAAAATCTGAGCCCGCTCTCCACGTATCTCGGCCAGCCGGGCGATCCGGCGCGCGGCGGTCTTTCGTTCGACGAATACCGACGGCGTCAGGCGCAGCACCGCGCGGCGGAGATCCGTGCGTTACTCGACGTCCCCGCGTTCATCGAGCGCGCAAAGGACATCTACGGCTACTCCCATTTCGTCTGCGATTCCAGCGGCAGTTTATGCGAAGTCATCGATCCGCATGATGAGCAGGATCCCGTGCTGCGTTGTCTCGCCGATCACACGGTACTCGTGTACATCCGCGGCACACCGGAGCACACACAAACGCTGGTGGATCGCTTCCGCGCGCATCCGAAGCCGATGTACTACAACCCGGCGTTTCTCGACGCGAAGTGGACCGAGTACAAGTCGCTGCGCGCCATCGTGCACGACGATCAGGTGGATCCCGACGACTTCGCGTCGTGGGGATTTGAACAGCTGCTCGCCCACCGTATCCCGCTGTATGAGGCGATCGCTCAACGCTATGGCTACGTAATCGACATGAACGATGTACCCGGTGTGCGCTCCGAGTCCGACCTGCTTGACCTGCTGGCGCGGACGATCGATGCGCAGGTGACCGCGTGAGCGCGCCGGTCGCGGCCGCGGTCGGCGCCCCCAAGTCGGCCAGCAGCCGGCTACGCTCCATTGTGGGTGGCTCAGTCGGCAACCTCGTAGAGTGGTACGATTGGTACGTTTACTCCGCCTTCTCTCTCTACTTCGCGAAAAGCTTCTTTCCGCCCGCGAATCAAACGGTGCAGCTGTTGAATGCGGCTGCCGTATTCGCCGTCGGCTTTCTCATGCGGCCGGTCGGCGGCTGGCTGATGGGGCGCTACGCCGACAAACAGGGGCGTCGGGCCGCGCTTACGTTGTCGGTGCTGCTCATGTGCGGTGGCTCATTGCTGATTGCCGTAACGCCAAGCTACGCCAGGATCGGCGTGGTCGCACCCGCCGTGCTGGTGCTGGCGCGACTGCTGCAAGGGCTCAGCGTGGGTGGCGAATACGGCGCGAGTGCCACGTACCTGAGCGAGATGGCCGGCAAAAAGCATCGCGGCTTCTGGTCGAGCTTTCAATACGTCACGCTCATCATGGGCCAGTTGCTGGCGCTCGCCGTCCTACTGTTGTTGCAGCGCACGCTGACGCCCGCCGAGCTGGAGTCGTGGGGGTGGCGCATTCCGTTCATTATTGGTGCGGCCTGTGCGGTCGTGGCCGTCGCCATGCGACGCGGCCTCGAAGAGACGTCGGCGTTCGAGAAGGAGCGCGCGTCACGGCCGCCGCAGAGTGCCGCGGCCACGGCGCGCGGCCTCATGGCCCACCCGCGCGCCGTGCTCACGGTGGTCGGCCTCACCGCCGGTGGGACGGTCGCGTTCTACACGTTCACGACGTACGCGCAGAAGTTCCTGGTGAACACCGCCGGCTTCAGCAAGAGCGACGCGACCTACATCAACGCGATCTCGCTGCTGGTCTACATGATGCTGCAACCGGCCGTGGGCGCACTCTCCGACCGCATCGGTCGACGGCCCGTACTCACCGCCTTCGGCGTGCTGGGCACGCTCGGCACGATTCCGTTGCTCACGGCGCTCGAAGGCGCCCGCACAATTTCGCAGGCGCTCACGCTGCTCATTCTCGCGCTTGTGGCCGTGAGCGGATACACCGCCATCAATGCCGTGGTAAAAGCTGAGCTCTTCCCCACCAGCATCCGCGCACTCGGCGTTGGCTTCCCGTACGCGGTGGCGGTATCGGTGTTCGGCGGGACCGCCGAATACCTCGCCCTGTGGTTCAAGAACATGGGCCACGAACGCTGGTTCTACTGGTACGTCACCAGCTGCATTTTCGCGTCACTGGTGGTGTACGCCACGATGCCGGAAACGCGCGACAACACCCACATGGACGAATAAGGCACTTACGGGCGCCACACCACGTCCGCACTCGCGTTGCCCACCTTGTCGATCGCGTTGATCACGACCCCGTCGGTACCGGCCGAGGGCACATCCGCCATCAACGCCGACACGCGCTGAAGCCGCTGCGACCAGACGCCGTTGGTGCGCCAGCGAATCAAGTACCACGACAGCGGCTCACTCGTGACCGGCGTAATGGTCACGCGCAGCACGGCTCCAAGCGATGTCACCGCCACCGCTGGTGGTGGCGGTGAGACAGCATCGAGCCAATCCGTGGCCGGCGGTATCGCACGCGCCGCGAACACGCCACTCGCCAGAAGTGACCGCAGACCTCCGCGATCATTCAACACGACCGTCGTGTTGTACAGCAGTGTACCGGTCGACCCACCCGCCGTCGCATTTTGCTGGCGTGTGAGCTGCACCTGCGCCGGAATCTCGGCGGCCGCGTAAGCACTCGTGCTGCCGTCACTCACGCGATAGGCCGCCAGTCCTGGCCACAGATGCCGACGCATCGTGTTCTGTTGTCCCCACCACGTGAGCAACGTCCCAAAGCTCTGACCGGTGGAAGCGATCGACCAATACAGCTGCGGCGCGAAGTAATCCACCCAGCCGCGTTGCAGCCACGTGCGCGAGTCCGCATAGATGGAGGCGTACGAGTCGAGGCCGACGATCCCGGCCGGGCTGCCCGGACGCCAGATGCCGAATGGGCTGATGCCCACGCGCGCCGTGGGCGACGCGATATGCGCTTCGCGATACAACCGTTCAACGAACCGATTCACATTGTCGCGGCGCCAGTCGGCGCGCCCCAGAAGTCCCCCGCTCCGCTGATAGGCGGCGTAGGTGGCGCTATCGGGGAAGTCGAGCCCCGCGCATCTCGTGTCGGGATAGGGATAGAAAAAGTCATCGAGATGCACGGCATCCACGTCGTACCGACGCAGCACATCGGTGATCACCGCGATCGCCTGGTCCTGCACGGCCGCTTCGCCGGGATCGAACCACAATTGTGTGCAGTACTTTCGCGTGAGCTCGGGGCGACGCACCGCGAAGTGCGTACTCGCCAGCCGCAGCGTATCGCTCAGGTTCGCCGCGCGGAATGGATTGAACCAGGCGTGCACTTCGATGCCACGAAGCCGGGCCTGCGTGATGGCATACGCCAGCGGATCGTATCCCGGGTCGACGCCCTGCGTGCCGGTCAGCGAACGCGACCACGGCTCGAGCGTGGAGGGGAAGAGCGCATCGCCGGCCGCGCGAACCTGCAGCACGATGGCATTCAACCCGGCTTGATCCGCCGCATCCAGAATCAGGGAAAACTCGGTCTGCTGTTGCGCGACCGAGAGTCCGCTGCGCGACGGCCAGTCGATGTTGGCCACCGTCGCGATCCATAACCCGCGGAACTCGCGCGTCACCACCGGCACGGAGAACACGACCGGCGGCGGGGGCGGCGGGGTCCCGGGCGCAGTCGGTGCTTCGCCCGTGGCGCACGCGCCCGTGGCGTACGCGACCAGCAGAACGGCGGACAACGTCGCGGTGAAGCGTCGTGGAGTAGCCTTGATCCATTGCATCGCGTAGCTTCGCGCAATCGTCCTTATTCCGGAAGCGTCGGCCCAGCGATTCCGCCCCTCGTCGGTCCGCGTTGCCGCTCTCCCTGACACGCCTCGTCATGTCCGTCGCCTCGAGTTCTCTACGGCGGTTCGCGTTCGCGTTCTCGTTCGCGTTCGCCACTGTCGTCTTTGCAAGCACACCGCTCAGTGCGCAGGCCACACCGCGCGCCACCACGCCGCGGCGCTTCGGATTTGCCGTCGATCGCCTTGCGCGGATCGATTCCATGCTCGACGCGGCCGTGGCGCGTGAGGAAATCGGCGGCGCCGTGGCCCTCGTCCTGCGCGACGATCAGGTGGTCTATGAGCGCGCCGTGGGTTGGAACGATCGCGAGGCGCAGCGACGCATGACGCCCGATGCGCTGTTCCGCATCGCCTCGCAGAGCAAGGCGCTCACGAGCACCGCCGTGCTCATGCTGCTCGAAGAGGGAAGACTGACACTGGCCACACCCGTCAGTCGCTTCGTGCCATCGTTCGCACGCACCACGGTGGCCACGCGCGCCGACACCGGCGTCGCGATCGTGCCGGCCAAACGCGCCATCACGATTCGCGATCTGCTCACGCACACCGCCGGCATTTCCTACGGCACCGACGCGTCGGTACGAGCCCGCTACGAAGCGCAGGGCCTCGGCCCCGCCGCCGGCTGGGGTTGGTACACCGCCGACAAAACGGAGCCCGTGTGCACCACCATCGACCAACTCGGCACGCTGCCGTTCGTTGCCCAGCCCGGCGAGGCATGGGTGTACGGCTACAACACCGACATTCTCGGATGCATCGTCGAACGCGTCTCTGGCATGTCGCTCGATGCCTTTCTGCGAAACCGCATCACGCAGCCGCTGGGTATGCGCGACACGCATTTCTTTCTGCCCGTCGCGCAACGCAAGCGATTGGTCACGGTGTACGCCAATGACTCCGGCCGCGTGCGTCGCGCCCCCGATGGGGCCCGCGGCCAGGGGCACTACATCGATGGTCCGCGCGTCAGTTTTGCCGGCGGCGCCGGGCTCGTGTCCACCGCCCGCGACTATGCGCGCTTCCTGCAGATGATCGCCCACGGTGGACGCTGGAATGGCCAGCAGTATCTCGCCCCGCATACGGTGGCGCTGATGACCACCAATCAGGTGGGTACGCTTCACGGCACCACCACCGGCTTCGGACTCGGCTTCGAAACCACCGAGCGCTATGGCGCGACTGGGTCGTCGTCGGTGGGCACGTTCGGCTGGGGCGGCGCGTATGCGAGCAACTACAAGGTCGATCCCGCCGAGCGGCTCGTGATCGTGTTCATGATGAACCAGCTTCCCAATCGCACGGACGTGAACTCGAAGTTTTCCACGCTGGTTTATCAGGCACTCGTTGCGACGCGGAGCAAGCCTCGGTGATGACCGTATGAGGTGCAGATTCCTCGACTCGCTTCGCTCGCTCGGAATGACACTCATGTCATCCCGAGCGACGTCGAGGGATCTAAACTTTCTACTTCTCACCTTCGCACTCCTACTCCAGGGCTGCACACCCCACTCCGCACGATCCATGATCGCCTACTCCGAGCTCACCGCCGCCGTGGTCCCACCGGCAGACCAGCGTATCGCCTACGGCTCCGAGACCTTGCAGTTCGGCGAGCTCCGCCTTCCACCGGGAGATGGACCCGCGCCACTCGTGGTGCTCATCCACGGTGGATGCTGGCGCGCGCAGTACGACCACAAGCACGTCGCACCGGCAGCGGCGGCGATGGCCAAGGATGGATTTGTCGTGTGGACGCTCGAGTATCGCCGCATCGGCGACGTAGGCGGAGGCTGGCCCGGCACGTTCGACGACATCGCACACGGCGTGGACTACGTCCGTCGCCTGCACGCACTCAACCCGCGCATCGACACCAACCGCGTCGTCCTCATGGGCCACTCTGCGGGCGGCCTGCTCGCGCTCTGGGCCGCATCCCGCAAGCAGAACGAGACCACCGGCCTCTTTCGGTCGGCGATCGCCCCACTCAGGCCCCTCGGCGTCGTGAGCCTCGCAGGCATCACCGACCTCGTCGAGTTCGCTGCTGGTACGGGTGGCTGCAACCAGTCCGTCACTCCGCTCCTCGGCGGAACGTCGCAGCAGGTGCCGCAACGTTACCACGCTGTAAGCCCCAAGGATCGCGTGCCGATCGGCGCCGTCGTGCGCCTCGTGCACGGTGACGCCGATCCCATCGTCCCCATCACGCAGAGCCGTGGCTTTCTGCGCCTTGCGCGAGGCGCGGGCGACAAGGCGGAGCTCGATTCCGTGGCCGGTGCCGGCCACTTCGACGTCCTCGCCCCACAGGCTGACGCATGGCAGACCGTCATGAAGGCGCTCCACGCAATCGTAAGGCCCGGACCGCCGCTGACGATGAGTTGACGGCTTTAGGCGCGGTCGAGGCTGGGGCAGTAAGCGACGAAGGTATCGCGCGCGGCCACGCGGCGCAC
>JANLVC010000077.1:0-11319 GCA_031363815.1 Gemmatimonadota bacterium | reverse complement strand
CTCTCTACGCGGTCGCAGTACTAGTGCGGAGTTCCAATACCATCGCACCAGAGTACCTCGCGGTTCCGTTGCGTGCGCGGGCTCCAGATCGGCGTGTCGTACGCGCCTGCCATCGGCCCATCGGGGGGCGCCGCATCGAAGCGATACGCCGTGAGCTGTTGCAGTTCGACCGGATGGCTTGGCCCGCGCCCCTGAAACGGCTTCTGCCAGTTGATGGCGCAGACGCGATCCACCAGCGACAACCCGGGGGTGATTTCCCGGAACGTGGTCGCCACGGCTACCGTGCGGATACCCTGCAGTCGCCTCGGCAAGCGATCGGGTCGGCTCATTTCGAGTTCCATGCGTCGCAACTGCGCCGTGGCGCTGTCGAGAAAGAAGGTGCCGTTCACATCGGGTGCCCGCAGCTTGTCGGCCGCACGCACTTCGAGACGCACCCACGTTTCGCCATTCTCGGTGACCACGCCACCGAAATGAAAGCAGTGGTTGGCGATGAACGACGGCGCCGCGATATCCGAGAGGATAGGAATTGCCATGGTGGTTTCGATACGGCCACCCGGCGCGCGCTGTTCACGCACCACCCGACCGGGTCGATACCCGCCCAATGCCTTGCTTTCGGCCACGAAAGTATCGACCGTTTGGACGAAGACCGTGCTGTCGGCAAGCGCGGCGAGGACGCGCTGCGTGGCGTAGCGAAATGGATACTGCGACGTGAGCAGGCGGAACTGATCGGCGTTCTCGCGGAGCAGTTCCACGATATCATAGACGGCCGGATCGCGCCCCCGATCAGGCATGCCGGGCTTGGTGCAGCGTTCCCGTGGACGCACAATCATGCCGGTAAGCTGCACGGGAATCTGGGCCAAGGTGATGAGTGCCGACGTCACGAGGCCGGCCTCGATCGCCACGCGTCCGCGGTACGGCGCGAACCCAATGCGACGCACCGTGATGTCATAACTGCCCGCGGGGAGCGCCACGATGGTCGCTCGTCCACTCGCGTCGGTGAACCGCTCGATGGTGCGCTCGGGCAGGGCCACGACCGCATACGGCAGCGACACACCGGTCTGCTGCGCTGTCACGGAGACCGCGAGCGTCCCCGTTCCGGTGCCAGTGCGCTGTGCGGCGAGCCGCGACGGGAACGTGAGCAGCACCGTGAGCGCCATCGCGTGGACGATTCGTCGCAGCAACCTGAAGTCGGACATTTGGATCGTCACCGGTGAGCGGCTACGGGTTTTGCAGTAGATAGCGAACAGTGTGACGCCAACCCGACGCTGTCAACGGGAATGGCCCATCGACGTGCGTTCGCACGCGAAGGCGTACGCCGATTCGTGGCGCACAATCGGGTCAGGATAGTCTCGACCAATAAGGCAGCCGGACATCTGCTGCCTCATGCGCGGTGTGGGCTCCGGACGAATGAGGTCAGTGTTGGAGAGCGAGGGCAGCTCGGGCACCCGCTGCCTTCGGCCACGCGCGTACCCGACGGTCGCGTGCGAGGGCCTGGTTCCGGACCCGGTCTTCAAACTCGTCCGTCAATCGCTTCCCCCTTGCCAACCCGCGGGGCGTCCAGCATTGATCAAGCAGGTCCCGTTGTTCCACCGTCGTCTCGCGCCCTCGGGGTAGCGACATGCCAAAATCCAAAATCCGTTTTACGCTGATCGAGTCGACTCGCCGGACCACGCTGCACGCCGTGGTCGCCGAGCTGCTCGGTGTGTGTACGTACGCCGCGCTTGTGGCGGTCGCAATCATCGGCGCCCGTGTGTTGAACCGCATCGCGCCCACGCCGCTCGTCGATCAGGCGGCGAGCTTTCTCGCACCGCTTCGGCAATCTGCTCCGCCGCCGGTGCAGGAGACGATCCAGTTCATTGGACTCGGCGGCGTAAATTCCGTGTCGATTCCCGTGATCGAGACCTCAGACTACGGCAAGGATCCTGTGCCGCACGGCAATCTCGGCGACGTGGCCGGTGAGGCGATCGAACTCCCAGACCCGTCAAACGATTCCGAGAAGGCGTACAGCGAAATCGAAGTCGACTCCACGGTCACGCTCGACCCCTCGGCCGAAGGGCCGCAGTATCCTCCCGCCCTGCTCAAGGCTGGCGTGCAGGGGGTGGTGCACGTGCGCTTCGTCGTGGACACCATCGGCCACGTGGATACCGCGTCGCTGGTGGTGTTGGACAAGCCCGCGCCGGAATTTGTCATGGCCGTTCGCACGGCGCTGGGAAAGATGAAATACCGACCGGCCATTCTCCACGGGCGCCCTGTGTCGCAACTCGTTGAACAGCCGTTCGTGTTCCGCATCCAGAATCCGTAATAGCCAGCGAGCGATGCGAGGCTCGCCACCGCAGGTGCCCGGAGAGATATTCGGAGCGAGCAGTAAACGTCCCGTTTCGCTGTCACTCTCTGTTGGAGCCTCTGCGTGGATACCCCCCTGGATTTTCTGGAGCAAGTTGAGGCTGAACTGGCGGCCGCTGACCACGATGAATCGACCACCGGCGTAGACCGTCGTCAATTCATGTTCTATTCGCTGGTGGCGGCCGCCGCGAGCACGTTCGGTGCGCCGGCGGCGGGTGCGCAGAGTGCACTCGGGCGCGCCGGTGGGGTGAGCAACATGGCTAGCGGCGACGCGCAGCCACCCCAAGTGCCGCCGGTCGCGCTTGGCAATGGAGAAGCACCAGCGCTGCAGTTCATGCCGTATCCTGGCGGTACCGGCGCGCTCATGGAAAAAGTTGTGCGCGAGCGGGGAGCGGCCGCGTTCACACGGACGCCGCACGCGGTCGAGAAGTGGAGCGGCGCGGTGCCAACCAATCCCGACGATCTCGCGTTCCTGCCGGCGCATCGCATCTCGGCGCTGATCAAGGCGCGCAAGATCACGTCGCGGCAGATCACCGACATCTATCTCGCGCGCATCGAGATGCTCAATCCGACGCTCAATTTTGTGGTCACGCCGCTTGCCTCGCAGGCACGCGCGGAGGCGGACAAGGCGGACGCCGAGATCACGGCCGGCACGTATCGTGGCCCGCTGCATGGTGTGCCGTACGGCATCAAGGATCTGTTCGCGGTAAAGGGCGTGCCCACCACGTGGGGCTCGGCTGACTTCAAGGATCAGATTCCTGATTACGATTCCGAAGTGGTGGTGCGTTTGCGCGACGCGGGCGCGGTATTGCTCGCAAAGTTGGCCACTGGGTTATTCGCGCAGAATGATTGGTGGTTTGGCGGACGTACAAACAATCCGTGGAACACGAACATCGGTTCGAGTGGCAGCTCCACGGGCCCGGGCTCGGCCACCGCGGCCGGTTGCGTGGCATTTTCGATCGGCACCGAAACGCAGGGGTCGATTGTGTCGCCGGCCATTCGCAACGGCATCAGCGCACTGCGTCCCACGTACGGCCGCGTGAGCCGCCACGGCGGCATGGTGCTGTCGTGGTCGATGGATCGCGTGGGGCCCATGTGCCGCACCGTGGAAGATTGCGCGATGGTGTTCAGCGTGCTGCACGGGGTGGACGAGAAGGATTCGAGCACCGTGACCATGCCGTTCCAGTTCGATCGCAATCTCAAGCTGGCGTCGCTGCGCATTGGTATAGACCCGGCCGCGCCGAAGGAGCTGGTCGACACGTTGCGTGCACTTGGCATGAATCCGAAGGCCATCGACGCCCGGCCTACCGTGGCGGGCGGGCAGGGCGGCGGATTGAACGTGGAGTCCGCGGCGGCGTTCGACTTCTACGTGCAGCGCAAGGCGAAGGAGATCGGCCTCGATCTCAACACGATCTACGACGCGCCGCGCACGGGGAATGCACCGTTTGGCAACCACGTGTCCGCCGTGCCAAAAGGTATCGAGGCGGCAGCCACCAATCCCATGACACCGGCCGACTGGAATCCGCGATTTATTGGAGGTCGCACCACGCGCGGCTTCGAGTTCATGCAGAGTCAGCGTCGTCGCATGTTGCTGGTGGCGAAGTGGGGCGAGTTCATGAAGGACCTCGACCTGTTCATCGCTGGCCCGAACGCCGATGTGGGCCCCAACGCGCAGACGGGACATCCGTGCGTCGTGCTGCCGTACAAGTTCGACGTGCCGCAGTTCGGCGGTGGCGGTGGCGGAGCGAATGCGGTAACGCCGGCGCCCGTGTACAAGGCGCAACCGATCTGCGGTGTCATCACCGGAAATCTGTACAACGACGATCTGATACTTTCCGTCGCGCACCAGTTTCAGAAGGCGACGGACATTCACACCAAGCGTCCCGCACTCTGATGGCCACATGACGGGGTTGCGGTACGCACCCGCTGCACTCACTGACGTGCAGCGGGACTACGTCGTGCAAGTGTTGTCGGCCGCCTTTGCGACGGACCGCTTATCGATTGAGCAGCTCGACGAGCGACTGTCCACGGTGTACCGCGCACGATCGCTTGGCGAGCTGGAAGTGTTGCTGGCGGATCCGACGGAGCCGAACCGCTCGTTGGCCGATGAGGCATCAGTGGCCCGAGTGGCGGCCGATCCCGTCGTACCGGCGCGCGGCGTGGCGGTGGCCATCATGGGCGGCTTCGAACGCAGCGGCAGCTGGATCGTACCGCGTCATTTGCGGGTGGTTGCCGTGATGGGTGGCGGTCAGCTCGATCTGCGTGAGGCAAAGCTCGGTGCCGGCGTTACCGAGATCGAGATTTTCACTTTCTGGGGTGGTGTGGAGATTTTCGTGCCAACCGGCGTGCGCGTTGAGGTAACCGGCATGGCGGTCATGGGCGGCTTCTCCGTACGCGGCGCGCAGGCCACCGAGCAGCCCAACGCTCCCATACTGCGGATCAGTGGACTCGCCGTGATGGCCGGCGTGGATGTGAAGCACAAAGGCCGCGATAAGCACAGCGAGAAGCGCTACCTGCAGGCGCTCGAGCGGGCGCGAAAACTGCGCCTCCGCTCGGGCGGCTGAGGTAGACGACGAACTGCCGATCGGTTATCCGATCGGCTTTTTTGGCGCGACGAACACGTTGGGCACGCCGAGTCGTGTGAGCAGCGCATTGAACTGCTGCAGGTCATTGTCTTCCAGCGCCTGCAGCGTGTTCAGCTGCACGTTCAGCTTCGTGGAGAGATCGCTGAGAATTTCCCCGTGCTGACGCGTGGGCGGATTCGGGCCTTCATTTACCTGACCGTTCAGCGTAACGAACATCTGGTACAGCTTGATCGGATAGTTGAGCGTGGCCTGATCGGTCTTGGTGTACACCTCGTACACTTCAGCGCGCACCGCCTCGAGCTTCTTATGCAGCGCGGTGGCCATCGTCTTCACGGAATCCGCGTAGGCCTGTGAGCTTGCCTGCCGCGCGCGCTGATCGAGCTGCTGCTGCACGTCCTGCATGCGCGCCACGGCTTCGGTGATGCTGGTAATGCGTGCACCGACCGCCGTGACCGCATCGAACTGCGCCTTGTATTCGGCCGCCGTCAACTGCACGCGCGGATCGGCGCGCACCGTGAAGCTGCGTGACAGCGTATCCCGGCCCACGATGAGGCGCACCGTGTAGTCGCCCGGTACCGCCATCGCGCCTTCGAATGAGCCGTCGTCGTTGATCGAGCCCGGGATGCGCATCGGACCCGTGTACATGAGGCCCCACACGAAACGGTTCGCGCCGGCCCGTGCGTGCACCACGGAATCCGCTGGGGCGTACGCGAGTTGCATGACGTTCTGCAGCGCGCGGGCAGTGTTCGCGGCCGAGTCGGCCTGCGCGTGGCCGGTGCTGTCCTTCTTGCTGGGGGCATCGCTGGCGAAGGTACGAATGACGGTGCCGTTCGCTTCGAGGAACTGCATGGTGATCGGTGACGCCGGCTTGGTGTTGAGCCAGTAGTCCACCGAGACGCCGAACGACGGATTCGCACCTGCCCCACTGCCACGTCCACCACCACTTGCCCAGCGGATGGCCGGCGCCGGCGCGAACAGCTGCGTGGCCATCGCGGTGATCGAGTCCCCGAGGGAACGCAGTGGCGAGATGTCGTCGATCGCCCAGAAGGCGCGACCATGCGTGGCCACGATGAGATCGTTCTCGTGCACATGCACATCGCGGATGCTCACGCGCGGCAGGTTGAGCTGCAGCGGTTCCCAGCTCGACCCGTCGTTGAACGACGTCCAGACGCCGGTCTCGGTACCGGCGAAGAGCAGACCTTTCCGCTTGACATCGCTGCGGATGGCGCGCGTGTACGCGCCCACAGGGATGCCGGCGTCGATGCGGGTCCAGCTGGCGCCGTAGTCGGTGGTCTTGAACAGGTACGGCGTGAAGTCGTCCTGCTGATAGCGGTTGGCTGCGAGATACGCCGTGCCAGCATCAAACGGCGAGGCCTCGATGATCGACACGCGCGTGAATTTTCCAAACGCCTTGGGCGTCACGTTTTTCCACGCGGTGCCATTGTCGGTGGAGACGTGCACGAGCCCGTCGTCGCTGCCGGTCCAGAGCACGCCCGCCTTCACCGGCGATTCGGCAAAGGCGAAGATCGTGGCATACCATTCGGTGCCGGTCATGTCGCCACTCACGGGACCGCCGCTGCGTCCCATGGTGTTGGTGTCGGCGAGCGTGAGGTCACCGGACATCTTGTCCCACGACGCGCCCTGATTTGTCGAACGCCACACGTACTGCGAGGTGGTGTACAGGGTGGAAGGATCGTGCAGCGAGAAGTGGATCGGAAAGGTCCACTGGAATCGCTGCGGCGCATCCTTGACTGCGATGCCGTCGTAGTTGCTGAGCCATACCGATACGTCGCGCCGGGTGTTCGTGCGCTTGTCGTGGCGCGTGAGCTGGCCCATGTAGCAACCGCCGAACGTGATGTCCGGATTTTTCGGATCGATGGCGATGTACGCATTCTCGCAGCCGGCCACCGGGAACCAGTCGCGCTCGCCGATAAAGCCGTTGTCGGATCGGCTGGCGATCGACACGGTGCTGTTGTCCTGCTGCGCCCCGTACAGGCGATAGGGTTGCTGCTGGTCGGTGGTCACGTGATAGAACTGCGACGTGGGCTGATTGCCCTGCGTGCTCCACGTACGGCCGCCGTCCATCGAGATCGTCGCGCCGCCGTCGTTGCCGTTGATAAGACGGTTCGGATCTTTCGGGTCGATCCACATGATGTGCGTATCCCCATGCGGTACGCGCACTGGCGTAAACGTGCGTCCGCCGTCGATGGAGCGATGCACCGTGAGATTCATGACGTACACGGTGTTCTCGTTCACCGGATCCGCCGTGAGGCTCATGTAGTAGAACGGCCGCACCACGAACTTCTGATCGCCACTGGTGCGCGACCACGTGGCGCCGGCGTCGTCGGAACGGAACACGCCGCCCAAGGAGTCTTGGGCTTCGATGTTCGCGTACACGCGCTGCGGATTCGCCGGAGACACCGCCACGCCGATCTTGCCGATCAACCCCTTCGGCAGGCCAGGATTAAACGTGAGTTCGGTCCAGCTGTCGCCACCGTCGGTGCTCTTCCACAGGCCGCTGCGTCCCGCGCCGGCGTTCATCCCCCACGGCGTGCGCTGAAACTTCCACATCGACGCGTACACGATGCGCGGGTTGGTCACGTCGATCGACAGATCGGCGGCGCCCGTGCTGTCGTTCAGAAAGAGCACCTTCTTCCACGTCGCGCCGCCGTCGGTGGTCCGAAACACACCGCGATCGGGCGACGGGCCGAACGCATGACCGAGTGACGTCACGAACGCGACATCGGGATTGGTGGGATGCACGCGCAGCGACGTGATCTGTTGCGCATTGGCGAGCCCGCGTGCGGCCCAGGTCTGACCACCGTCGGTGGAGCGGTAGACGCCCGTACCGTAGGTGAGGTCTTCACGGGGCTTGCCCTCGCCGGTGCCAACCCAGATCACGTTGGGATCGCTGGGGGCCACGGTGATGGCACCGACCGACGAGATGTCAGTCTTGCCGTCGGTGATGTTATCCCACGACTGACCGGCGTTCGTCGTTTTCCAGACACCGCCATTCACGGCGCCGAAATAAAAGACCAGTGGCTTGGTGGGATCGCCGGTGACGGCCGTCGCGCGGCCGCCACGCGAGGGGCCCACGTTGCGCCAGCGCAGCGACTTGAAGGCGCGGTTGGTTTTCGCGCCGTCGCTATACAGGGTTGGGTCGTAGGCGGGACGCTGTGCGGCCGCCGGAAGCGCGCCGAGGAGCAGAAGTGCAGCGGTAGCACCACTGCGACGTATTAAGGGGAGTGAACGCATCCGGGGACGTTGCCAGCCAACGGCGCCGGGTGCAAGATCACCCGTGAGTTCGTGTCTCCCATCCGTACCGAGGCTGCCCATGCGTTTCGTGCCCTCCCGATTGTTCGTTCCCGTTGCCGCGCGTCTGGCGGCGAGCGGCACCTTGCTCGTGCTGACCGCCTCGTCGCTGTGGGCACAGGGCAAACGGCCCATGGCCTGGATCGACGCCCAGCGTCTCCGTTCCGTCGCCGGTACCGCCTTGTCGCCAGATGGGACGCAGATGCTGTACGCGCTCACGACGCCCGACTGGAAGGAGGCCACGACCCAGAGCGACCTGTATCTCGTGCGCACGGACCGCGGCCTCGAAAGCACGCGCCAGCTCACGTTCACGACGGCCAAGAACGAATCGTCGCCGCGCTGGGCCCCGGCCGGCGGCTGGTTCGTGTTTTCGTCGAATCGCGAAGGCGCCGCGGGCGACACCAAGCAGCAGCTGTTCATGATGCGCGCCGACGGCGGTGAAGCCCGTCGTATCACGACGGCGAAGGAGGGGGTGAGCACGTTCGCCTTCAGCAAGGACGGACAGTGGCTGGTGTATCGCAGCGGCAAGGCAAGCGAGGAGCAGCTCTATGCGCTCGCCATGGCGTCGCTCGACCGCGGCACGCTGGTCGATTCACTCACGCCGACGCCGCTCACCCAGCACCCCACCGGCGTGGGCAGCTGGGAGCTGGCCCCCGATTCGCGTCGGATCTACTTCATCACAGCGGATACGGTGGACGCCGACGAGAAGGCCCGCGTGGACAAGAAGTTCACGGTCGATGTACGCAACGCGGCCACGTCGGTCAATTCGCTGTGGATGATCGACCTCGCCTTGGCGGCGCGCCCCACCACGCGGGTCACGCGCGACACGTCGTTGGCCGTGACGGCGTTCGCGATCTCCCCGGACAGCAAATGGGTGGGCTTTACCGCGGTGCCGAACGACCGCTACAAGCGCAACATCACGGAGCAGGGAATCTACGCCGACCAGTTTCTGCTCGATACGCGCGATGGCAGCATCGAGCGCCTCACGAAGAATGAGGAGTCGTCGGAATCGGGGCTCTCCTTTTCGCCCGACTCGCGCACGATCGCGTTTTCGGCGTCGGATGACATGGCGGCGTACAACATGAAGAACCGGCGCGTGTACGTGCGCGCCACCGACGCCAAGGGAGCAGCCTTCCGGAAGATCGGGGATCTCGACGGCGACGTGAGTGCGGACTGGTGGTCGGCCGACGGCCGGACGATCTATTTCAACGAAGGCGTCAAGGCTACGCAGCAGCTGTTCGCGCTCGATGTGGCCAGCGGCAAGGTGCAGGCGGTCACCGATGTGAAGGGTGTGATCTCGGTGACGCAGGATGAGGCGACCAAGCGCCTGATGGTGTCGTATCAGGATCCGATCACGACGCCGTCGATGTTCACCGTGGCGTCGCTGGCGGCGCTTGCCTCACGGGGCTCGTGGACGCAGCTCACCGATCCCAACCCCTGGGTGCGCGAGCAACTTGCGCTCGGCGAAGAAACTGAAGTCACTTGGACGTCGAAGGATGGCAAGAAGGTGGGCGGCGTGCTGCTCAAGCCGGTCGGCTACCAGCCCGGCAAGAAGTATCCGCTCATCGTGGCCATTCACGGCGGACCGGCGGCGGCCGATCAGCTGTCGTTCAACGGCGGCTACGGCGCACAGGTGTACGCAGGGCAGGGCTGGGCGGTGCTGATGCCCAACTACCGCGGCTCCACGAACTACGGCGAAGCGCACAAGAACGGCATCGTCGGCAACTACTTCGAGCCGGGCTTTAACGACATCATGACCGGTGTCGATGCGCTCATTGCGCAGGGCCTGGTGGACGAGTCCAAGATGGGTGTGCTGGGCTGGAGCGCCGGCGGCCACTGGAGCAACTGGATTCTCACGCACACCGATCGCTTCAAGGGCATCTCGAGCGGCGCCGGCACGTCGAACTGGATTTCGATGTACGCGCAGAGCGACGTGCAGCGCAATCGGCAGTACTACTTAGGCAACAAGCTCCCGTACGACGACTTCGACGCGTACTGGAAGCAGTCGCCGATCAAGTACATCCGCCACGCGAAGACGCCCACGATGATTCACGTGGTAGACGGCGACCCGCGCGTGCCGAGCCCGCAAAGCATTGAGTTGCACATGGGTCTCAAGCGTGTGGGCGTACCGACGGAGCTGTTCGTGTACCCGGGCGCCTCGCACGGTATTCCCGATGCGCGCAATCGGCTGGTGAAGAGCACGGCCGAGATGGCGTGGATGAACTACTGGGTGCTTGGCAACGGCAAGAAGTTCTCGTGGCGTGAAGTGCTGGAGACGCTCGAGGATCCGAAAGCCGAAAAGAAGGTCGAGGTGAAGGGGCTGCAGAACTGATCCACTCGCAGAACTGATCGCACAGGGCAAAAGAGAAAAGGCTCTTCGCGCTTTTGTGTGGGTGATTTGAGTGGGTTGTGAGGACGTTCGAGCCGCGGCGCCCAAGGGAGTTGCGGGACGCGTATCGGTTTCCAGGCTTTACGCCGAGCCGAGCCGAGCCGAGCCGAGCCGAGCCGAGCCGAGCCGCGCCGCGCGGTGCGGGACGCAGGCGCGGATCCCCGAGCGGTTGTCCTCACCCTGCATCGCCGCCTACTGCCAGCCCGAGAGCACAGTGGCCCTCGGGTTTGGTGAAGGGCTCAACAACACGATCCGGGGGATCCTTCGTCGCTGTTACGGCCTGTGTGACGAGGAATACCGGCGACTGAAAATCCTCACGTGCACCCTGCCACCCCTTCCGCGCGATCACAACGCGTGAAAATCACCCACCCGATTCAACGAAGAGCCCAAAGTATTAGCTGGTCATCCGCGGGCATTCGCGCCAATCGGCGGTGAGGCTGTTCGACGAATTTTTGAACGAAACCGCTTTACCGCGGATCCACGCGAATGTCCGCCGATCGCCCGTCGCGGCGCGACGGATCGTCGTACACGACCATCCCATCAAAGTATGTGCTGGTCATCCGCGGGCATTCGCGCCAATCGGCGGTTATGCTGTTCGGCGAACCCAAACGAAACTGCTTGACCGCGGATCCACGCGAATGTCCGCCGATCGCCCGGCGCGGCGCGACGGATCGTCGTACACGACCATCC
>JANLVC010000070.1:0-63901 GCA_031363815.1 Gemmatimonadota bacterium | reverse complement strand
TCCGGAACTGCTGGTCGCAGCACCGTGAGTGCGCGTGGCGCTTCGGTGAGCAGCTTGGCCACGATCGCCTGCGCGTTGGCGCCCGTATAGGGCGGTTCGCCCACCAGCATTTCGTACAGCACCGCACCAACGGCGTAAATGTCGGCGCGCGCATCGACATTTACGCCCATCGCCTGCTCGGGGGCCATGTACTGCGGCGTGCCGAGTGAGAGCCCGGTCTGCGTTATCCGCGCGCCGCCCGCCTGTTGCACGGCGAGCGCAATGCCGAAGTCGGCCACGAGCGGATGCGTGCCGTTGGCCGATTGCTGCAGCAGGATGTTTTCGGGCTTGATATCGCGGTGCACAATGCCCACCGCGTGGGCTTCGCCGAGCGCATCCGCTATCGCGATGGCGATGGACAGGGCATCAGCTACCGGCAACTGCGTTTCCCGCTCGAGTCGTGCGCGCAGCGTCTCGCCGCGCACGTAGGGCATGACGTAGAAGAGCAATCCATCGGCCGCACCACTGTCGAGCAGTCCGAGAATATGCGGATGTTGCAGCCGCGCCGTGGTGCGGATTTCGCTCAAGAAGCGGTCGCCGCCGAGGGCCGCGCCGAGATCCGGATGCAACACCTTGATCGCGACATCACGATCGTGCTTGAGATCGTGCGCGAGATACACGGTGGCCATGCCGCCTTGGCCCAGCTCGCGCTCGACGCGGTAGCGATCGGCCAGCGCGGCGTGCAGCCGAACAGCGATGTCATTCATGCGGGGGCCACGTGAAGGGGGCGGTGGGCGTCGCCGGAGGCGGCGTCAGCCGGATGGCGCTGCCGCAATATTGCACCGCCGGCATAGTTCTGGTGACGAACCGGCCACGCATCACCATTATGGTGTGCAATGCCGCCTTGCCTTCCCTGCACCGAGTGGAGTAGCCTATGGGTATGCCTGCCATCACTCAGGAGTGGACGGTCGATATGCTCGATGCGCTGCCCGACGACGGGCAGCGCTATGAGATTATCGACGGGGTGCTGTTCGTGACTCCGGGCCCGGGGGAAATGCATCAGGATGTCGTCGGCGAACTGCATGCGTTGCTGCGCGACTACCTGATGGGCACCGACATCGGGAAGGCCATGGTATCGCCGTCGGACGTGCGACGTGGCGATCGCAGTCGGAATCGTGTGCAGCCCGACGTGTTCGTCATTCAGAAGTTCGACGGAAAGCGCCCACCGTATCCGTACGAACTGCACGATCTGCTGCTCGCCGTCGAAGTGGTGTCGCCCGGCAATCCGCTGCTCGACTACCAGGTCAAGCGCGATCTGTATTTGCGGGAGGGCGTTCGGGAGTACTGGGTGATCAATCCAAGCGCGCGCAACGTGTCCCGGTGGTGTGGGCGGGACGATCCGGGCGAGGTGCTGAGTAAAGCGGTCACGTGGCAGCCGGATGGCATGTCGACGCCATTCGTCATTGAGCTGCCGAAGTTTTTTGAGGTGGCGGGGGCGTGACGTAGCGGACGGGCAACAGCAAACTCCTTAGTGAGCAGGGGGGAGGGTATCAGTGAAGAGGAAGCAGGTGACCGCGTGCAGTTGCTGCCTCCTGCCTCCTGATACCCTCCCCTCTGCTCACTAGGGAGTTTGCCGTTCAAAACCCTATTTCATCACCTGTACCATCCAATCCGCCAACGCCCCCAGCACCTCGCGCCGCAGCTTGGTGTCTTTGAGCGACGTGTAGCCGGCCGTCGCGCCGGATGGATCAACCAGGAACAGGTGGTTGGTGGCGGGAAAGTGGCGCACGGTAACGCGCGTGTTGCCGCTGTTCTTCAGGATGCTGACGATCGAGTCGGCCTGTTCGGGCGTTACCTGCTGATCGGTGTCGCCTTGCAACACGAGCGTGGGCTGCTTCATGCGGCGCAGCGTGGCCGACGGTTCGGTTTTCATGAAAAACCCCATCCAGCTGTTGGCGGCGGCAACGGAGTCGAGGCCGTTCGGTACGGTGCGACGGATCGAATCGCGCTGCGTCTCCGTGAGCTGCGTGGCGGACTTGATGGCGTTCTCATTCTGGAATTCGAGGATGCGACGGCCGTTGTAGGCGGGGCCGGCCAGCAGCGCGATCGCTCGCAGCGTGGGGTCGTTGGCAGCCACCATCGGGGCAATGAAGCCGCCCTCGCTGTGTCCGGCGAGCGCGATGCGCGTGCCGTCGATGTCGGAGCGCGTGCGCAGATACGCAATCACCGCCGCCACGTCGTCGGCAAAGTCGGCGCTGGTGGCTTTGTCGCGTGATGAGGCGCCGTCGCTGGCACCGACCCCGCGATCGTCGAAGCGCAACACGGCAATGCCGCGCCGGCCCAGTGTGTCGGCAATGTCGCGGAACGGCGCGTAATTCGGCACGATGCTGATGCGTGAGTCACGCTCCTGCGGGCCACTGCCGCTGATCGTGATCACGACCGGTACTTTGGCCGATGAGTTTGCGGCGCGCTTGGGACGGGTGAGCGTGCCGGCCAGGGTGTAGCCGCGCGGGGTGGGAATAATGACATCTTCCGCGGTGTAAGGCGCATTGGCCGGCGCCCTGTAATCGATCTTCGCCGGCGCGCTCGAAACGCTCGCGGTACGTGTGGTGCGTACTACACGCAGATTCTGCGCGGGAATGGTTATCTCGCGCGGGCCGCCGTTCGCATCCCACAGAATTCGGGCGTCCATTCCCGCAATCGAGAACACCGTGGTGTCGCCCTGCTGCGTGATCGTGGCGGGCATCGTGCGGCCACCGCTGGTGAGAAACACGGGCACCGTCGCCTTCTTCGCGCCGCGGGCGTAATCGGCCATGAGCGCCGTGTGCAACACCGAGGTGCCCACGAGGGCGACCGCGCCCGCGGAGCTCAGCAGCGCCTGTTCATTGGTGGTGCCGTTCGCGGAGATCGTCAGCTTCGCACTGTCGCCCACCATGTTCACCACGACGTTCTGCGTAGGCGTTCCGGTGGTCGACGTGCCGGGCGCGAAGACGGACAGCGTGAGGCGCCCGGGGGTGCCGTTCACGTGCTGCTGTTCCCAGCGAACCACCGGCGCGCCACGCATCGTGAGCAGTCCAACGATCGACGACGGTCCCGGCGTGACCATCTCGGTGCCGAGGGTATCGATGCTCCGCAGGTACACGAAATGATAGGCGGGCACGGTTTGCGCGCGAAGCGTGTTGGCGAACAGCGTCGTGGCCAGCAGCGCGCCGAGAACAAGGGCACAGAGGGTCACGAGCAGCGCGATGATGCCGGCGCGACGCGAGCGACGGAAAATGACGTGCAGCATGGGAGGTGTCGTGCGAGTTATGAGGATTCGTGGTCGACATCGTCGACCGGGGTATTGCGGTCGGTCGGTGCCTGTTTCGACACGCGCCCCGCATCCCGGAGCGCATGCCGCAACAGAAATTCGATCTGCCCATTCAGACTGCGCAGGTCATCGTTGGCCCAACGCTGCACCGCGTCGAGCACCTCGCGGTCCACGCGAATGAGAAATGACTTGCGTTCAGCCATGACATGTCGCTCCCGTGATCAGGAGTACAGGCTCCCGGTGTTGACCACCGGTTGCACCGCACGATCGGAGCAGAGCACGACCAGCAGGTTGCTGACCATCGCCGCTTTGCGCTCGTCGTCGAGGGTAACGATTTTCCGGCTGGAGAGCGCGTCGAGCGCCATCTCCACCATGCCGACGGCGCCTTCCACGATGGTCTGACGCGCCGCGACGATGGCGCTGGCCTGCTGACGCTGCAGCATCGCCGCCGCGATCTCAGGGGCGTACGCCAGATGACTGATGCGCGCTTCAAGCACTTCGACACCAGCCTTGCCGAGACGGTCGTGCAGCGCTTCCAGCAAACCCTTGGAGACTTCCATGGGGTGCGTGCTGAGCGCGATCGCGTCGTCGCCGTGATGATCGTACGGATACGACGAGGCCAGGGCCCGCACCGCCGACTCGCTTTGCACGGCGACGTACTGCACGTAGTCGTTCACCTCGAAGATGGCTTCGGCGGTGTCGATCACCTTCCAGACCACGATGGCGCCGATCTCGACCGGGTTGGAGCGCGCATCATTCACCTTGAGCTTGTTGGTCTCGAAGTTCCGGATGCGTAGCGAGACAGACTTCTTGGTCATGAACGGGTTCGTGAACCAGAGTCCTGGCGTCTTGGCGGTGCCTTTGTAGGTGCCGAAAAGGGTGAGTACTTTGCCTTCGTTCGGCGCGACGGTGAAGAACCCCGGCATGCCGAGGAAGGCGAGCGTCATGAGCACCATGCCAGCGGTCGCACCGAGTCCATTCCCGTCGCGGGCGCCGGAAACGACGAGAACGCCGGCGGCGAGGAGGGCGATGGTGATCAGGACGGCGATCAGGATGCCAGGAGACGGGCGGGCCTGCACTTCGCGGAACATTGTGGGGCCTCTCGTGGAAGAGTGGTATTGAAGTGCTATCACTTCAGTATCTCACTACGCGAGGGGAGGGATGAGGTTTCAGTGGAGGGGGGGAAGAGAATCTGGTGACGTACCGATCCGACCCACGACTCAGAACCCATTGCTTCAAGCTTCAGGCCGAAAGCCCACCACGCTGATCGCCTCAAGTAAAATTTCCTCGACCGTCAGAGCGGGCAATGAGCTTGGGGCTTGGGGTTCTGGGTACTGAGTTCTGGGTTGTGGGTTTCAACCCAGCACCCAGCACCCAGAACCCATTGCGTCAAGCCTCGAGCCCAAAACCCACCACGCTGTCGGCTGTCGGCTCCCGAGGCTTGGAGGGGTGGCTCAGTACCGCCCCCCCCAGCGGTTGTCCGAAATACCAGTCTTGCGAGTGAGGGAATGCGGAGCAATAGTCGCGAGGTACCCCCCGTCCCCTGCCCCCCCCCGGAGAGCATGTCGTGAAACGATTGAGCCCACAGTTGGCACTTGTTGTCGCCGTTCTCATTCCCACCCTGTCCGCCGGTGCGCAGCCCGCGCGTCCAGCGGCCCGTACCGCACCACGCCCGGCGGCGATTTTACCACTGGCCGCCCCGTTCGACACCGTCGCCCTGACGGCGGTCAAGTGGCGCGAGATCGGTCCGTACCGTGGTGGCCGCTCAGCGGCCGTGAGCGGTAGCGTCGCGCGTCCGAACGAGTACTGGATGGGAACCACCGGGTCCGGCGTGTTCAAAACGGTCGACGGCGGTGGTACCTGGGTGCCGATGAGCGACAAATATTTTGGCGGCACCATTGGCGGCATCGGCGTAGCGCCGAGCAATCCCAATGTGGTCTACGTAGGCGGCGGCGAGTTCACGATTCGCGGCAACGTGTCGCACGGCGATGGCGTCTGGAAGACAACCGACGGTGGTAGCAGCTGGACGAACATCGGACTCAACGACACGCGGCAGATCTCGCGTGTGCTGGTGCACCCCACCAACCCCGACATCGCGTATGTCGCGGCGCAGGGACATGCGTGGGGCCCGAACGCTGAGCGCGGGGTGTTCCGCACGAAGGACGGCGGCAAGAGCTGGACGAAGGTCCTGTTCCGCAACGACTCCACCGGGGCGGCCGATCTCGCGATGGATCCGAGCAACCCGAACGTACTGTACGCCGGCTTCTGGCAGATGCATCGCAAGCCGTGGATGCTGGTGTCGGGCGGGAAGGGCTCGGGGATGTTCAAGAGCACCGATGGTGGCGATACGTGGACAGAGATCACGAAGAACAAGGGCCTCCCCGCCGGCCTCTGGGGCAACATCGGCATCAGCGTGAGCGGCGCCAATACCCAACGCATCTACGCGCTTATCGAAGCCGATGAGGGCGGTGTGTATCGCAGCGACGACGGCGGAGCCACATGGGCGCGTGTGAACGACGAACGCAAGCTGCGTCAGCGAGCCTGGTACTACTCGAAGATCTACGCCGATCCCAAAAACGCCGACATCGTGTACGCCAGCAACGTGCAGTTTCAGGTCTCGCGCGATGGTGGCAAGACGTGGACCAACATCAACGCGCCGCACGGTGACTCGCACAACTTGTGGATAGCGGGCGACAACAGCGATCGCATGATCGAAGCGAACGACGGCGGCGCGAATGTGAGTACCGATGGCGCCAAGACGTGGACTGCGCAGGACTTTGCCACGGCGCAGTTCTATCACGTCACCACGACCAATCACTTCCCGTACAAGATTTGTGGCGCACAACAGGACAACAGCACACTGTGCGGACCGTCGCGTGCGGCGGGCGGCATCACGATGGACATGTGGCAGGATGCGGGTGGCGGTGAGTCGGGCTTCATTGCCGCGCTCCCGAACAATCCGGACATCGTGTTCGCCGGCAGCTACGGTGGCTACCTCACGCGCAAGGACATGCGTACCGGACTCGCCCGCGACATCAATCCGTGGCCGCTCAACCCGATGGGGCACTCGGCCATCGATTCGAAGTACCGCATGCAGTGGACGTTCCCGATCGCCGTGAGTCCGCACGATCCCAAAACGCTCTATGTGGGCTCGAATGTGCTCTTCAAGACCACGAACGAAGGCGACAGCTACACCGCCATCAGCCCCGATCTCTCACGCAACGATCCGCGTACGCTCGGACCCTCGGGCGGACCGATCACGAAGGACCAGACGGGCGTCGAGACCTACGGCACCGTGTTCGCGATCTCCGAATCACCGGTCACGAAGGGTGTCATCTGGGCCGGTACCGACGACGGCACGGTGCATATCACGCGCAATGGTGGCGTGTCGTGGACGAACGTGACACCGGCGCTGCTCAAGGAACGGGAGTGGGCGCGTATCTCGATCATCGATGCGTCGCACTTCAACACCGGTACGGCGTACGTGGCGGCGAACCGCTTCCAGATGGACGACAACGAGCCGTATCTCTTCAAGACGACGGACTTCGGCAAGTCGTGGGCGCGCATTGATAACAGCGGCCGGGCCAATGGCATTCCGGCCACCGAGTTCACGCGCGTGATCCGTGAAGACGAGGTGCGTCCGGGGCTCCTGTTCGCGGGCACGGAACGCGGTATCTACGGCTCGCTCGATGATGGCGCGACGTGGTTTTCGATGCGTCGCAACATGCCGATCGTGCCGGTGCACGACCTAGCGATCAAAGACGGCGATCTGATTGCGGCCACGCACGGACGTTCATTCTATGTGATCGACGACATCAACGTGTTGCGTCAGCTCACGGCGAGCGCGATGGCGGAACGCGCGCATCTGTTCACACCGCGCGCGGCGTATCGCGTGAATTGGGGCGGTGGCTCCGATGGCGGAAGCAGCACGTTGCCGGTGGGTGCGAATCCGCCCTCAGGGGCGATCGTGTACTACTGGCTCAAGTCGCCGGCGACCAAGGTCACGATCGAGTTCAAGGATTCGACAGGCCGCACGGTACGTACGTTCTCGAGTGATACGGCAGGTGCCGGTACTACCGCTGTACCGGCGGGCGGACGGCGCGGCGTCGCCACCGATGCGGCGCCCACCAACAAGGTGGGCATGAACACGTTCTCGTGGAATCTGCGCGAAAGCGATGCGACGACGTTCAACGGCATAATCATGTGGGCCGGTGTCCTCACGGGTCCGCTGGTGCTTCCGGGCAACTACTCGGTGCGTATGCTGGTGGATGGCGCGCCGGTGGCTGAGTCGAAGCTGCTGGTGAAGAAGGATCCGCGCAGCGACGCGACGGCGGCCGATCTGGTGGCGCAGTACAAGATGCTGATGCAGATCCGCGACCGTACCACCGATGCGAACGATGCCGTGCGCACCGTGCGCTATGTGCGTAGCCAAGCCGTGTCGCACTCGAAGGCAGTGGGTGCCGACTCGGCGCAGTACGCGCAGCTGGTGAAGACGCTCGATG
Organism: Gemmatimonadota bacterium; assembly: GCA_031363815.1. GTDB lineage: Bacteria > Gemmatimonadota > Gemmatimonadetes > Gemmatimonadales > Gemmatimonadaceae > Gemmatimonas. The sequence continues at coordinate 56,110 of JANLVC010000070.1, read as the reverse complement.
CAAAAATCAGCGAGATGGAAGCGCAGGTGTATCAGGTCAAGAACCAAAGCGGCCAGGATCCGTTGAACTACCCGATCAAGGTGAACAACCAGATCGCGGCGTTGGCGGGCGTGGTGGGCAGCACCGAAGCGCGCCCCACGAAGCAGTCAGTGGTGGTGTTCGACACGCTGTCGAAGGAGCTCGAGGTGTATCTCGTGGAGCTCCGCAAGGCGTACAAGGATCTGCTGCCGCCGATCGACGAGATCCTCAAGAAGCATGGCTTGCCGGCGATCGAAGTGAAGGCCGGAGACGTGCAAACGCCGCGTCGCATCGGCGCTGAGGAAGAGATCACGGGGATGTAAGCGGCGCTGGTGGTCGCGCGGGCGCGGTAGCACACGGCGGGTCGTTGCAGGAACCTCGGGTTCCTAGCGACGGCCCGCCGTGTGGCGTACCAGCCGCCGGATCGCCGCAATCCCGAACAGCGGCCCCAGTGACAACCCCGCAAACGCCCACTGCCATCCTACTCGCTCCGCGAGCGGTGGTACGAGTTGAATCACCACCGCCGTGAGCAAGAACCCGAGCGATGTTTGCAGCGTGAGTGCGGTGCCCACCGCGTGTGGCGGCACACTCTCCGTAACCAACACCGAGAACTGCGCGCTGTCGGCGATCACGAAGAAGCCCCACACCAGCGCAATCGGCACCAGCAGCAAGAGCGAGCGTCCGAAGGCGAAGCCGATCAGCACCGAGCACGCACCGCTGATGGCCATCGCCCGCGTGACCAGCCACGCGCGTCCGCGGCGATCGGCCACGAGTCCGCCCCAGATGCAGCCGGCGCCGCCGATGGCGAGGGCGGCGAAGGCGATAGCCGATGCGACTGAGGTGCCGCGTGCGCCTGCCGCAGGATCGCTGATCGCGATGCTGGCGGCAATGAACACCGGCAGCCACGTCCACGCGGCGTACAGCTCGAACATGTGACCGAGGTAGCCGCCGGTGGACAATCGCCAGGCGGGCGTGCGCACGACATCGCGCAACAGACTCCATGAGAACGGTCGCGCGGGAAACGGATACGGTCCTTCGCGATAGCCGAACCACACGAGCAGTGCCGCGATAGACGCGCCCACCGACGCGCTGAACACCACCGGTGTGATGCCGGCACCGGGGATGGCGTGCACGAGATACGGCATCGCCTTGCCCACGGTGAGCGCGCCCACGATGGTGCCCACCGCGAGTCCGCGTTGCACGCGGAACCAGGTGGCGATCATCTTCATGGCCGGTGGATACACGCCGGCCAATGCGAGTCCGGTGACAAAGCGCCACACCAGCGCACCTGAGAGCTGGTCCGACGCCAGCAGCATCGCATTCGCCGCCGCGCCAACCAGCGCACAGCAGGCGAAGAGCAATCGGGCCGGCACGATGTCGGCCACATTCAGCAACGCCGAAATAGCGGTGCCGGCCACGAAGCCCAGCTGCACGATGGTGGTGAGCCAGGCGGCTTCGCTTCCCGAAAGCGACCACTGCGCAGTGTACTGCGCCGACACCGCGCTGGCGGCAAACCACAACGTCATTCCCAACAGCTCGGCGATGGTGAGAATGCCGAGCATACGCCAGCGATCGGGATGCGCATCGCCCGCTGGACTGACGTGAGAGGATTCGCGAGCCGGCGCGTGCACCGCGAGTGCGCCGGTCAGAGACGTTCGACCGACACACCGAACTCGTCGAAATGCTCCGCCAGCGCGCACAATGTGCGCTCCGCGCCACCACCGTGTCCGCGCAGCGCGGCGAAAAAGCGAATCACGGGATTACCGACGCGTCCGCATTCCATGAGCGTGACGGTGCTGCTCTCGGACCGCGATGTCGCGTCGCCATCGATACGCCACTCCCACAACTGCTGCGACTTGGTATCGTCGTCGGTCACGCGCAGCGCGATGACATCGGCGTCAGTCGATGACTCTCGCACCATTGTGGTCGGCGATGGCGCCCACCGTTCGTACGCCGCGAGATCCTCCAACAGCGCGCGCACCTCGCCGACAGGGCGCCGCAATCGGATCCGACGTACCGCGCGATACTCGGCCGGTGTGACGAGTCCGCCAACCACGAGTGCGATCAGACTTGCCGCGATGGCGGCCATGATGGCCAGAATCCAGTACATAGCCGCCGGCGCTCAGCTCACACGCAGCGACTGATCGAGTACGACGCGGACGCGTCGTGCGAGTTCAAGCGAGGTGAACGGCTTCTGCAGGAACGTGCGCTCGTCTCGCGAAATACCCTTGAGGAGTACGTCGTCGTCAGTATAGCCCGACACGAACAGCACGCGCAGCCCTGATCGCATGCGCTCGAGTTGCTCGGCCAACTCGCGCCCGTTCATGCCGGGCATCACCACGTCGGTCACGAGCAGATCGATGCGGCCCGGAAACGCGCGCGCGATCGCGATGGCGGAGTCGCCGTCGGCGGCGGCGAGTACGCGATAGCCGCGGCGCTCGAGGGCGGCCGTTGCAACCAGGCGAACGCTGTCTTCGTCTTCGGCGAGCAGAACGGTTTCCTGTCCCGTGAGCACCTCGGGTACTTCTTCCTCGACCGTGAGATCGGTGGGAAGCTCGCCGAGGCGAGGGAGCAGCAGATAAAAGGTGGTGCCGTGTCCTGGTGCGCTGTTCACGCGGATCTCGCCGCCCGACTGATCGATGATCCCATAGGCGAGCGGGAGCCCGAGTCCGGTGCCTTTGCCGCGCGCTTTCGTGGAGAAAAACGGCTCGAAGATGTGCGCACGCACCTCGTCGGTCATCCCCACGCCGGTGTCGGTCACGCGAAGGGCGATCCAGTCCTGCTGCGCATCGAGACCGAACGCCTGCACCTCATGGTCGCTCACCCGCGCGCTGGTGATGCTGAGGGTGCCGCCAGCGGGCATCGCGTCTCTCGCGTTGCTGGCAAGGCTGAGCATGACTTGCTCCAACTGTGCCGCGTCGATGCGAATGGTACCAAGATCGCCGCCGAGCGTCGTGGTGACCTCGATATGCTCGCCCATCACTCGGCGAAGCAGGCGATCGAGTCCCTGAATCACGGTGTTCGGATCAAGCACCGTAGGTTGCACGATCTGCTTGCGACTGACGGCAAGAATCTGACGCGCGAGGTCGGTGCCGCGCACCGCCAGGGCGCGAATCTCACTCACGTCGCGACGCACCGGATCGTGGACCGACATTATGCCGAGCGCGAGGTCGCAGTAGCCCAGCATGCCGGTGAGCAGGTTGCTGAAGTCGTGTGAGATGCCGCCGGCGAAGGTGCCGATCGCTTCCATCTTCTGCGACTGCCGCAGCTGCTCTTCACTGCGGGCTAACGCACGTTCGACTTCGCGTCGCGCCGTGACATCAATGCCGACCGACAACCAGCTGGCGCGTCCGAGCCGACGCGACGAGGTGGTGATGACTTCCATCTCGAGCAGGCGACCGCTGGCATTGCGATGCATCCAGGTGCCAGCGCTCTGCTTGGACTCGGAGAAGGGCAAACGGGCGCCGCTAAATCGCGCGTGCTCGGTGGGATCGAGCAAGTCGACAATGCGCAGCGAGAGGAACGTGTCACGCGGGTAGCCGTACGTCTCGATCGCGGCCTCGTTCACGGCGAGCACCAGCATGGTGTCCGCATCCCAGGCCCACATGGGGAGTGGATTGGAATCGAAGAGAAACCGATAGCGGCGTTCGCTGTCGGCGAGGGCGGCGTTGCGGCGCTCGACCGTTTCGGCCATCTGGTTGAGGGCCGTCGCGAGTGAACCGATTTCATCGCTGGACCTGATGCGCGACCGATGGCCCGCCACGCCGACCGCCAGGGCATGCGCATCGTCGATCAGCGCCAGTACTGGTCGGGCGATCTTGGTGCCGAAGTACACGGCGAGCGTGATCGATACGATCAGCGCCCCGCCGAGGAGCAGCAGGCCACGCCATCCGCTGTTCGGCATCGGCGTGAACAGACTAACCAACAGTGGTGGCGCCGCCACGATCAGCGCCATCCCCAGCAGACGTGCGCGGAGGCCCGTACCCCGTGGTACCGGGGGAACGTCGTCCTGCTCGGGGAGCGATCGGTCGGGCACGTCCTACGCGCCGTGCGGCTCTATGCCGTGCGGCTCTAGGCCGGGATGCATGGCGACGGCCATACCCATCGCGTGGAACCCCTTGTCCACGTACACGGTGGAGCCGGTGATTCCGCTGGCGAGCGAGCTGGCGAGAAAGGCGGCCGTGTGACCGACTTCGGCGGCGGTGAGTTCTTCGGCCAGCGGCGCGTTGGCGGCGCAGTATTTCACCATCTTGTCGATGATGCCGATGGCACTCGCCGCGCGCGACGCAAATGGACCGGCGCTGATCGTGTTCACGCGTAAGCCGTACTTGCGACCGGCCTCGAACGAGAGCACGCGGGTGTCGCTCTCGAGTGCGGCCTTGGCCGACGACATGCCGCCGCCGTAGCCGGGAATGGCGCGTTCACTGGCCATGTACGTGAGCGAGCAGACCGAGCCGCCCGCGCGCATAAGCGGCGCGAGGCGCTGCACCATGGAGACGAGCGAAAAGGCACTCGCGCTGGAGGCGGCGAGATAGCCGGCGCGACTGACTTCGAGCAGCGGCTTCTTCACTTCGGGCCCGTTGGCCAGCGAGTGAAAGACGATGTCGAGCGACTGGTCGCCGAAGTCGGCCGCGATGCGCTGTGCGAGGCCGCCGATGGAGAAGTCGCCGATGTCCTTGTAGCGCTTCGATTCGCGCACGTCGCTGGGCGCATCGCTGAGCGAGTCGTACACGGCGTCGAGGGGATAGATGCGCTCGAAGGTGAGCAGCGATCCATCGCTCAGGCGACGGGATGCATCCATCTTCCCGCGTTCGAGCAGGTTGAGAAAAATGTTGAGGGCCGGCGGCCAGGTGGCCACACACACCGAGGCACCGGCCTCGGCGAAGGCCTTCGCGACGGCGAAGCCGAAGCCGCCGTCGTCGGCGACGCCCGCCACGAGGGCGCGCTTGCCGGAAAGATCGATGGGTAGCATTCGGGCAAGATAGCAGCGGCGACCGCTTCGTGACGAGTGACGAGCGACGAGCGACGGGCGACTAGCGAGCGGCCCGGGCGAGGCGATCGCGGAGTCCGGCCCAGGGGTCATCGGCGGGCGGGCGCTCGATCACGATGAGCGATGCCCCGGCCGCGTCGGCCGCGTGCAGGGCGGCATACAGCTCACGCGCGTAGGCGGCGGGGGCATCCGGCATGCGCACAATCGTACCATCTGGCACGGCAAATGTGGTCGTTCGCAGGAGCGCCGTTACCGGGCCGGCCGCGGGATTGCGCGCCGCGAGTGCGTCCGCGATCTCGGCCTGCTGCTCCGGATCGAACAGCCAGACATCAGCGCGTGGCGCATAGTGACGATCGGCCGTTCCGGGCGAGCGCTGCGCCGGCATGCTGTCCGACGCTGCGCGGTGCGAGACGGAGGCGGTTTCGGTCCGCACCGCCACGCCGGAGCCGCGCAGGGCGATCTCGAGATCGGCGGCGGAGATCATGCCCGGTCGCAGAATCACGGCGTCGGGGCCGGTGAGGTCGACCACGGTGCTTTCGATGCCCACCGTACTCGGTCCGCCGTCCAGTATCAGCCCCACGCGATCGCCCAGCGAGGCCTGCACGTGCTGCGCCGTGGTCGGACTGACCTGCGTGAACCGGTTCGCGCTGGGAGCGGCGATCGGCACGCCAGCGGCTCGGAGCAGGGCCAGCGCCACCGGATGCGCCGGCACCCGGAGCGCGACCGCATCGAGCCCTGCGGTGGCCACGTCGGGCACCTGCGGGGCCTTCGGCAGCACCAGCGTCAGTGGGCCCGGCCAGAAGGCGGCGGCCAGGCGGTCGGCGGCGGGGGGCCATTGTCGCGTGAGGGAACGGGCCGCCGCGACATCAGGGGCATGGACGATGACGGGGTTCCACGCCGGGCGACCCTTGGCGGCGTAAATGCCGGCGACCGCGACCGGGTCGAGCGCGTTGGCGCCGAGTCCGTACACAGTTTCGGTGGGAAAGGCGACGAGTCCCCCACGGCGCAGCAGGGCGGCCGCGTGCGCGACGACCACGGGGTCGGGATTACTGGGGTCGAGCCTGAGAAGCGGAGCACCGGCCATGCCGGAATCTAGCGGGGAGTTGACACCGCTATTGACGGGATTCGATGGCCTGGCGAGCGATGCGGTCGACCAGTCTCGGGGAGATCAGCTTGAGCAGTCGTCCGACCTTGCCGCGCCATGTCATGACCAGATCGCGGTGGCGCCCGGCCACGGCGGCGAGAATCAGGCGACCGCACACGTCGGTTTCCATCGTCTCGCCCTTCCGGCGCACGAAACCGCGCTCGCCGAATGGCGTGCCGTCGGGGGAGAGGGCCCGCTGGTTGATCTCGGAGAAGACGAAGCCGGGATAGATGACGGTGACCGACACACCGGTTCCGTCGAGCTCGATGCGGAGCGAGTCGAAGAAGCCGGCCATCGCGTGCTTGGTGGCCGCGTAGGCGGTGCGCTTGGGAACGCCTGTGAGCCCGGTCAAACTCGAGATGGCGACAAGGCGTCCCTTCGTGCGCTTGAGGTGCGGCAACGCATGCGCCGTGCACCACACGCTGCCCAGGTAGTTCACCCGCATGAGGGTGTCGAAGATCGAGAGATCGGTGATCCGGTCAAACTCGCCGCTCGAGCCAAGTCCGGCGTTGTTCACGAGGATGTCGAGTCGGCCATAGTGCGCCACGGTGCGTTCCACCATCGATGCGCACGACGACTCGATGCCGACATCGCCCGGGACCACCAGCGCCTCTCCACCCAGCGCACGGCACTCGGCGGCGACCGATTCCAGACGTGCCACATCGCGCGCGGCGAGCGCCAATCGGGCACCGTCAGCGGCGAACTGTCGTGCCAGCTCGGCGCCGATCCCGCTCGACGCGCCGGTAAGCAGGACCGTCTGTCCGGCGAAGCGGTTGCTCATGGCTGCTCGTTCACGGATGGCCCGCGGTGTCGTCGGGGCCGAGCAGGTCGTCGACGTACGCGTCTCCTTCGAACGGCGCATCGAGTATGCGCAGCGCGTGCGTGGCGTCTTCCACGCGCACCGCGAGGCGCACGGGATACAAATAGTGCAGGTAGGGCAGCATGCCGCCCGCGTCGCCGCGCAGCACCACCGCCGGCATGTGATGGGCTTCCAGCACGCTGCGCGCAACGAGCGCTTCCATCTCGTTCACGTACTCCCGGATAACCTTCATGGCTTCTCCCATAGGGCGAACATATCGCACGGGTCGCGCCACCGTGAGGGTGGCGTGTACACCGACTAGATTGCTGGAATGGCGGCGACCTTCGGCATTTTCGTACTGGCAGAGCTTCCTGGCGAAGCAGGTGCCATGGTGCGAGAAATTCAACAGCGTTTCGACCCGAAGCTGGCCCGGCTCACGCCTCCTCACGTGACGCTGGTCGGCTCTTCGGGCGTGGGCGCCATGCCCACGGATACCCCAGTGGCGCGCATTTGGGACGCGATCGAGCCGATTGCCGCCAGTACGGCCCCGATGGAGCTGGCGCTGGGCTTGCCGCATCGGTTCATGCAAACGGACATCGTGTCGTTGCCGCTCGATCACAACGGACCGCTGCGGGCGCTGCACGAGCGGCTCGCGCGGAGCGGGTTGCCCTTCAAGCAGGCGCGCTTCCGTTTCACGCCGCACTGCACGCTGAGTTTCTATCCGACGCTCACGCCGGCTCGCGAACGCGAATTGCTGGCGTTGCGGGTGAATGCTCCGGCGATCATCGAGCGGTTGCAGGTCTATGTCACGCGCGATCCGCAGCCGTCCACGTTGCTGTTTGCGATCGCGCTGACCGGCGAACTTACGGGCAGCGCGAATCCGGGCGCAGCTTCTGGTAGGTCGACATCGCGTGCTTGAGGCCCAGTAGCGCCGAGGCTTCGAGTTCGTACTCGAGCTGCAGATCGTTGAGTTTCTCGACGTCGTGCTGGGCGAGCTGGCGCGAGGCCTTTTCGGCGATGCTGTGGCGGCGGAGATACTCGCGCGCCGAGAGCCACATGGCGCTGGCGGCCTGCCGGATGTCGGCGTCGTCGCTGATCGTGACCTTCGCGCAGGTTTTCTCGAAGTCGTGCACACACTCGGCGAGCGCCAGATCGATGTTGTCGACCATGGCGTGGGCTGCTCCGAGCTCCGACTTCGCGACCGCCAGCGCGTTCAGGCGGGCGAGCCGCTCATGCTGACGGCACGTTTCCGACGCTGTGCGTGCGAGGGCGTCGCAACAGTACAGCGGCCCCTGCTGAGCAGCGGTCGGGTCGTCGAGCATCATTGAGGAAGCAGCAGCGCGGGAGGGAGGCATGGTGGGGGCAAGAGTGGCCAGCGGGTCGGTGCGCCTGACAACCGGTGCGAACCGGCACACCATGTGATCTAGCGAACGCACCCATATCGGTGGTAGTGGGTGCCCGAAGACCGATACGTGAATCGACACAAGTCGGACCCGAACATTCGGCACGGCGGCCGGCGCCGGCTTCGGTCTCGCGCTCGCCTGCGATCTCCGCGAAGAGTTCACGCCCATCACGAGCTGCTTCGCCAGTGCCGATGCGCGAGCCGCGCTGGCGGCGTTCACGGAAAAACGCGTCCCGACGTTCGAGGGACGCTAAGCGCCCGCCATCATCGGCGTGTATCAGCTTGGCTGATTGCGCCCGGGGTTGTAGCGCAGACTTCCGGGCAGGGAGTTGAGCAGTGGTCCCAATTCGGTGGCGCGCTCGAGTGTGGTCACGAAGGTAAGTCCGTCCAGCGACACCACGAGCATCCCCGAAATGCCGTACGCGACCACGCAGCACCCATCGGCATGAATCACGTTGCCGGACGCGTCCACGCAATGCACATGCCCCATCACGCCGTTGCCCGTGTCATCGAGATCGCGGACGCGGCGCAGCGACGCCCACGTGCCGACATCGTCCCACGCGCACGCGGTGGGCAGCACCACCACATTGCGACTGCGCTCGAGCAGGCCGCGGTCGATTGAGACCGAGGTCACCAACTCGGCGAAGCTCGAGAGGTCACCGGCCGCGAGCTTGGGCAATCCATGCTGCAGTTCGCCGGTGTTCGTCGCGAGCTCTTCGAGCACCACGCGCGCGCGCCACACGAAAATGCCGGTGTTCCAGAGCGCTCCTTGGTCGATGAGCGTATCGGCCAGCGCGGCCGTCGGCTTCTCCACGAAGTGCTCGACGCGGCAGGCGCCCCCCTCGGCAGGCGAGACGAACGGATCGAACGGCACACCGGGCTGCAGATAGCCGAATCCCGTTTCGCATCGCGTGGGCTTGGCCCCGAGGGCGACGAGCACCGGCTCCGACGACGCTATCGTTGCCGCGCGGAGCAGGGCGTCGCGGAATACGTCGGGAAATCCGACCGACAGGTCGGCATGCAACGCGCAGAATACGGTGTCTGGTCCGGCGCGCTTGGCGACTTCCTGGGCGCCCCACGCCAGCGCGGCCGCCGTGCCGAGCGGACGCGGCTCGATCAGCATATTGGCGCGCGGGATTTCAGGAATGGCGTCGTGTAACGCGTCGGCAATGTCGGCGCTGGTGACCACCAGCACACGGTTGGCCGGCACCAATGGCGCAAGGCGAGCGATGGTGTCGGCGATGAGCGGCCGCTCGTTGACGAGTGCCAACAGCTGCTTGGGACGCTGGGGCGTACTGAGCGGCCAGAAGCGGGTGCCGATCCCGCCCGCGAAGACGACGGCCCAAAGTGCGGTTTGCGTCTCGAGCAGGGGCTCGATTTCGAACTCCTCCATGGTGCCTACCATCGGCGACGACTCGACGAGCACAGGGGGCGCAACATGAGGAGCGACAGCGCGGGGCTCAGGCATCGTGGCAGCGGAGTGAAGAACACGAAGGGCGGGCCGCGAATGCAAAACGCCCGTGGCAACTGGCGCATCTGCTCGGCTACGAACAACATACCTGACTCATGCTCACCCTGCACCTTACTCATGGCGACTCGGCCGCCAAAGCCCTCGCGCGTTCCGGGCTGTCGCGCAGCGAGCGACAGCTGTGTGAGACGCGGTCACCGGCTCGCATCACGCTGGGCCGGTTGTTCGTTGTGCATACCAATGGCTCCCAGGTAATCGCGCCGCTGCGCGATACCGGTGGCCGTGCTTTCTGGGAGCGGCCGTGCAGCTGACGTTATTCGGACAGGATGTAGTACGGGCCCGCGTCGATGCGGTGCGGGCGCATGGCATCGATCGATGGATCGGTGGCACGCAGTGTCCGAATGCGCAGTCCTGGCGCTGGGACGCGCGCACCCAGCGCCCTGAACTGTTTCCCCGCCCATGATGGATACGCGTGCAGACAGCGACGCGGAGCTGTTGGCGATGCTCGAAGCGGACACGACGCTCGAGGCGGCGCGACCGATTCTCGAGCTGGCAGCCAGCTACTTCGCCGAGACGCGCCGTGGCGAGGGGCCGGTGTCCACGTGGCACAGTGCGCAGGTGATCGCCGATCGCATCGCCGGCCCGATGCCGCGTGGGCCGCGCGCCTTGCCGGATGTGGCGCGTCGCTTGTCGTCGCTGCTGCTGGAGGACGTGAACCGCCTGGCGCATCCGATGTACATCGGGCATCAGGTGTCGGCGCCGCTGCCGGCCGCGGTATGGACCGATGCGCTGATCAGCGCCCTCAATCAGTCGCAGGCGGTGCGCGAGATGTCTCCGTCGTTCACGCCGTTGGAGCATCAGGTGATTGCGTGGATGACCGACCTGGTGGGATGGGACGAGCAGGCCGGTGGTACGATGACGTCCGGTGGCACCGAGGCAACGTTCGCCGCGCTGCTGGCCGCGCGCAGCCGCGCGGTGCCCGACGTGTGGACGAACGGATTGGGCGCGAACGTCCCGGTGATCGTGTGCGGCGAGCATGCGCACTACGCGGTGTCGCGCGCGGCCGGTCAGATGGGACTCGGCCTCGCCCGAGTGATTGTGATTTCGTCGCGCGAGCTGCGGATGGACACCGACGCGCTGCGGGCGCGTCTCGAGATGCTCCGTGGCGCGGGCACGCGCGTGATGGCGGTGGTGGCGACGGCGGGCTGCACGGCGACCGGCAGCTTCGATGACCTGACGGCCATTGCCGATCTCTGTGACGAATTCGCCGACGATCGCGGCCCCCTCTGGCTGCACGTCGATGCGGCGCACGGCGGCGCGGCAATGCTGTCGCCGCCGCATCAGCATCGCGTGAAGGGACTGGTCCGCGCGCGTTCGCTGGCGTGGGACCCGCACAAAACGCTGTTGCTACCACTGTCGGCGGGGATGGTGCTGGTGCGCGATCAGGACGATCTCACGCGCGCATTCACGCAGGAGGCGCCGTATCTCTTCAGCTCCGGCTCTGACGCGCAGATCTGGGATATGGGCCCGCGTTCCTTCCAATGTTCTCGCCGCGCCGATGTGCTGAAGCTCTGGGTGGCGATCGAGCGCTACGGGTCCGACAATCTGGCGCGGCTGTACGATCGGCTCTGTCGCATGGCGCTTACGCTGCACGGTCTGCTCAGCGCACGCACCGACTTTGTGCCGTTGCACGAACCGATGTCGAACATTCTGTGCTTCGCGTGGACGCCCACCGGAGTCGCCGCGGCCGATCTCGACACGTTGACCGACGCGCTGCGCGAGCGCTACAACCGCTCGGGACGTGGGTGGATCACGGCCACTACCCTGGATGGGCGTCGCGTGTTGCGCATTACGGTGATGAACGCGCGCACCGACGAGACGCATCTCGCCAAGCTGGTGGAGGGACTGGTGGCGGAAGCGGCGCTCATCCTGCGCTGATCGGGCGGCAGCACTAGCGCTTCGGGCTTCGAGGTCGCATCTGTGACCTGATGCGAAACCTGCCCTCCCCCTGTTTCATGAGAAGATCAACATGCGCAACGCCCTCCTGACGGTCGGCGGCGGCGCGGCGTTCGGCCTGCTGCTGGTTACCGGCTGCGCGCCATCCTCGCTCGCTCGCCGCACGATCAATCCCCCGGGCATTGCGCCACTGGTGCCGGCGTACTCGGTGGCCATCCGCGCCGGGAATCAGGTGTTTGTATCGGGCATGACCGGTATCAAACCGGGCACGCAGGACATCGTCGAGGGCGGCGTTGCGCTCCAGACACGTCAGACACTCGAGAACATCCGCACCGCGCTGCTCTCGGCGGGTGCCACGATGGCCGATGTCGGTGAGTGCACCGTATTCCTGACCGACATGCGCGACTACGCGGCGATGAATGGTATATATACCGAGTACTTCCGCGTCGACCCCCCGGCGCGCGCGACGGTCGCCGTGACCGCCCTCCCGCGTCCCGCCGCGCGCGTGGAAATCAAGTGCAGCGCACAGATCCGCTCTCCGGAGAAGCCGTGACGACCTCGCTCCCTTCCAAACGTGGTGCCGACCTGCTGCACGACCCTGTCCTGAACAAGGGCACCGCGTTCACTGACGCCGAGCGCGACGCCTTTGGATTGCGTGGGTTGCTGCCGCCACGCGTGATGTCGCAGGACGAGCAGCTTGCCCGCATTCTGCCCGGCGTGCGTTCCAAGCAGTCGCCGCTCGAACAGTATGCGTATTTGGTCGCCTTGCACGATCGCAACGTCACGCTGTTCTATCGCCTGGTCATGGAGCACCTCGAAGAGCTGATGCCGGTGCTGTACACGCCAACGGTCGGGCAGGCGTGCGAGGAGTTCGGCCGCATTTTCCGTCGCAGTCGCGGCATGTACATCACCGCCGCCGACAAGGGGCATGTGGCGGAGGTGCTCGCCAACTGGCCGCAGGACGATATTCGCATGATCGTGGTTACCGATGGCGAGCGCATTCTGGGCCTGGGTGATCTCGGCGCGAACGGCATGGGCATCCCCATCGGCAAGCTGACCCTGTACACGGCGTGCGCCGGCGTGTCGCCGAATCAATGCTTGCCGATCACGATCGACGTCGGTACGAATAACACGACGCTGCGCGAGAGTCATTCGTACGTCGGCCTGCGTCAGCCGCGGTTGCGCGGCGCGGAATACGACGAATTGCTGGATGAGTTTGTCGAGGCCGTGCAGACGCGCTTTCCGCTGGCCTGTCTGCAGTTCGAGGACTTCGGCAATCACAATGCGTTCTCGCTGCTCGAACGCTGGCACGATCGCATCTGCATGTTCAACGACGACATTCAGGGCACGGCGTCGGTGGCACTGGCGGGTCTGTACTCCGCATCGCGCGTCAGCGGCACGCCACTGCGCGATATGCGCCTCCTGTTTCTCGGCGCGGGCGAGGCCGGTATCGGCATCGGCGATCTCGTGGTCGAAGCACTCTGCGCGGAAGGCCTGTCGCTGGCGGAGGCGCGCCGGCACTGCTGGTTCGTGGACTCGAAGGGGCTGGTGGTGCAGTCGCGCACGGATCTCGCGGAACACAAGAAGCGCTTCGCGCACGATCACGCGCCAGTGAGCACGCTGCTCGACGCGGTGGAATCGCTCAAGCCCCACGCGATCATCGGCGTGTCGGGAACGCCGAACACGTTCACCAAAGACGTGCTCGCGTCGATGGCGAAGGAGCACGCGCGGCCCATCATCCTCGCGCTGTCCAACCCCACGTCGAAGGCCGAGTGCACGGCACTGCAGGCGTATGCGGGCACCGAGGGTCGCGCGATCTTCGCCAGCGGCAGTCCGTTCGCGCCCGTGACCTACCAGGGGAAGACGCACGTGCCCGGTCAGGGCAATAACGCCTATATTTTCCCGGGCGTCGGACTCGGCGTCATGGTCAGCGCGTCGTCACGCGTGACCGAAGGCATGTTCGCCGCCGCGGCGCGCACGCTCGCGTCGCTGGTCACCGACGACGATCTGGCAATGGGACGTATTTATCCTAGCCTGTCGCGCATTCGCGAAGTGTCACGCATTATCGCGATTGAAGTTGCCACCATGGCCTTCGACCTCGGATTGGCGCGGGCGGATCGGCCGGCGGACATTGCTGTCGCCGTCACCGAGGCAATGTTCGAGCCGCACTACGTGTCGCTGCTCTGAGCCGATCGTGCTATCGCCTGCCGAGGATCTCGGCAGGCGAGAAGCGCACGCCGACACTGGCGCTCATGCCGCCAAGATCGAGGCGGTCAAAGCTTGCGTAGTCATCGCTCATCGGCGCCGCGCCGAACTGCTGACGCACCGTACCCTGCAGGGCAACCCAGCGGGTGACGGGCACGTCCACGCCGGCGCTGATGTATTCGAACAGTCCGCGTCCCGTCGAGTAGAAGTCGTCGCGATACGCGACGAGTCGCTCGGCGTCTACGAAGGCGCCCCATTGATGGAAGCGGTAACGCGCCGTTCCCACGCCTGCGCCAAGCAGCAGTCGCGCGCGATCGATGCCGGCACCGTCTGATCGCGTCCAACGGGCGGCACGCCATTCGACGCCGAGGGATTGCACCGAGGTGAGTTGGAGGGCGGTCTGTTGCGCCACCGGGCTGGTGGTGATAGCCGGCGATACGCGGCTCACGGAGCCCATGGTGCGCTCCCCCGACTCGGTACCCAGTCGGATGCTCCAGCGCGGTGTGATGCGCACGGCCACATCGGCACCGGCAAGTCGTGGATTCAATGTCGCGGCGCCCGGATCGAGGGCGCGTTCGATGAGCGAATACACTTCGCTGTTTGCCGACGGGGTGAACACCCCGTACCGCACGGAGATACTCACGCGTGACCAGCCCGACGCATCGACTCGCGACGAATCGTGCGGTGCGGTTTGCGCTTGGAGCGCCGGCGCCAGAACGACCAGCCACGCGGCGACTGTTGTGAAGCGGTTCATCGTCCGGCCTCCCGTTCGCGCAACATGAAGTCGAGTGACACGCACGAGGTTTTCGACTGACGACGCTGGGCGTACACCATGCAGGACACATGCGGCAGGCGTGGCGTGACCGTCATCGCCGCCGTGGCAGAGAGTTCGCCGCTGCTGGCCACAATGTTGGTGCGTCCCTCGGCGCGCGAACGTGCGACGCCGGCACTGTCGACACTCACGATCGTGGCGTGCACGGAACGCCATGATACCGGCGCGACGCCCGGTCCCATCAGATTCCCGCGACGATCCGCGACCTCGGCGCGCAGCGATCGCACGGCGCCGAGCGACTTGAAGGTGGTGTCGGACACGGTGATGGCGAGACGTACCGCGCGCTGGCGCACGTCGACCACCACGGTGTCGGCGAGCGGCGCGCTTAGATAGCCGCGCGGACGGACACTCGTTTCTCCAGGATCTACTTGAGCGATGATCGTCACGCGGCCGTTGCCGATTGCGCTGAACGTGCCGTTGCCAACCATCTGCACGATGCCAGCCGGCGATGCCGACCAGCGCAGTGGCACCTCGGTCAGGGCGGCTCCCGTTTGGTCGAACACGCGCGACTGCACCCGTGCGGTGTCTCCGAAGCTTTCGAGCAGTGCCGCGCTGACGAGGGTCAGATCGATGCGGCCCGGTGCGCGATCAACCGAGCGTACCAGGTCGGCTGGAGTGCAGGCGGTCACGAGCAGTGATGCGGCCAGCAGTGCGCACGCCATCCGTGGCGTCGTGCGATGCCGCGTGGGACGCGAAGTCATGGAGGAGATCATGCGGGAGCTCATGGCGTATTCGGCTGAAGCGCGGCGGGAGGCAGCACGATGGCGGTGAGCAACAGGCGCGCGCGCGCACCCGGCTCAAGGCGCGGAATCGTCCACTGTTTCGTGAGGTCGTTGTAGTTGCCGTCGAGCGGCGTGGTCTTCACGATCGTGAAGCCGGCTTCGGTGAAGGCGCGCGGGATGATGACGTTGATCGCGGGTCCGGTGCCTTTGTTCAGGACCGTCAGGGTGATCGTGATGGTGTCACCAACGGCCGGCGAGTTCTGATCGGGCACGGCGGTGAGTTCGACGTCAGCGGGCGGCTCGGCCACTTCGACACCGAGTGCGGCTGAGCGCAGCGTATGCGTGCGGTCGATGCCGTTCACTTGCAGCGTGTAGTTGCCGGGTGGAAGCGACGCGGGAATCGGGAGCGAAGCGCGGAACGTGCCGTCGCTCCCGACGACCACCGTGCCCAGTAAAATCGGTGTGCCGTTCGGTGCGTAGATGTACACCGACACGTAGGTACCCGGCGCAAAGCCGCTGCCTTCGGTCGTGGCGCGTCCACCCTGATCGAGCTGCATGGTGCGGCTGCTGTCAATCGGGATGGTTGTGCCCGAGGCATCGCTGGCACGCAGCGAGAGCGTAACGGTGCCATCGGAGAGGCGAAGTATCGTGTCGCGCACCACCTCGACGGTGACTGGGCTGTTGCTCGGCGAGAGCGTGCCGGTGCCGCGCGGGGTCGTCGTGGGCTGTCCGCCGGCGGTGCGTGTCGGACCGATTGGAATGAATGGACCCGGCACCTCGACAAACGGGCTCGAGCCGCAGGCGTTTACGGCGGCCACACGCACGCGTGTCGGCACGTTATTCGTGAGCCCCGGGAGTACCCAGGAGGTGAGCGTGCGCCCGTCGAGCATGGTGCGCTGCCAGCTGGCGCCATTGTCCGTACTTCTCTCGACGACGTAGCCCGACACGGCGCGACAGCCTTCGGTGGCCGGAATCTCGAAGGTGAGCGTGATCCGTCCGTCGCCCGCAACGCCCGCCACAGTACGCGGCACCGACGGTGGCGTAGCCGCAAGAATGCTGGCGGCCGTCACGGGGGCGTTACTCAGGCTGAGTGTGTAGTTCGCGGCGGCGCTACCACCCAGTGAGGCGCCGGTAATGCCGACCGGCTTTTGTGTGCCGACGGCGGGATCGCCGAACGCGAACGTGACGCCCGTGAGCACGACGTTGTCACCGTCGCGCACACCGACGAGGGAGAGCGCGTTGCTGGCGATCGTCACGGCGGTTGTGCCGTCGTAGAGCTTCTCGTGGGCCTGGAACGAACCACCGATGGTAAGCGGGATCGCCGTGATGCTGGCGGTCGCGGTCGGTGCGCCGGCGAGGCTTACGGTATAGAGACCAGCCTGGCTTCCCGCTAACGTGACGCTCGTTATCGCTACCGTCTTGCCGCTACCAACCGACGCCGTGGTGAAGGCGATTGTGACGGAGGCAATCGTGACCTGATCGCCGCCGCTGACGCCCACCAGCGTGAGGTTGGTGGTGTTCCCAGTAGCCGACGTCGTGCCGCTGTACACCTTGTTGTTGGCGGTAAAGCTGCCACCGATGGTGACGGTGGTTGTAACCGGGGTGATCGTGAGTTCGTTCGTGCTGGTATCGCTGAGCGTGAAGCCGTCGGTGTTCGTAATGGTCGCTGCCACCTCATACGCACCGGTCGCCAGCGGGGTGGTGAGCGTGAGCGATCAGGTTGAACCGCTCCGCACGATAGCGGGCGATGTGCTGGCGGAGTATTGCACGCCGTTCACCACAACCGTCAGCGCTTCGCCCGTGCCCACGGTCGCGGTGCCGGTGATCGTCGGGGTCGTCGACGACGTGCTGAGCGCGGTGACCGTGACCGGTCCGGCCGGCCGCGACGCAATCACCGTGGCGAGATAGGTATTGAGGCCAGCAAGCACCTGCGAAATGGCGGCGTTACCGTTTGTGCTCTGTCCGTCGGTAAGTTTCACTCCCGCGTAGGCGGCCGCGTATCCGCCGATGCTCGTGCCGCCATTTACCGCGCCATCGGTGATCTGAATTGATCCGCCGCTGTAGGTCAGCGTAATTGGCGACGAGGGGCGCGGCAGAAAGCCGATCAGATACGTCGTCCCGCCGCTATTCCGCCAATTGGCCGATGCGGGTAGGTCAAGGATCGTGCCGTTGGTGCGCACAATACGCATCGTTCCAGGGATGTCGTTTCCCTGAATCTCGAAGGTATTGGTTGACGAGCTCTGTATGAAGAAAATGCGCGCGATCTCCAGCGTCGCAAACGTCAGCACGTTGTTGGCCGTACCCGCTGAGGTGCCTCTGGTACCCACAAAACCGCTGGTAAAGGGCACGCTGATCACGGTCTGTGCACCGAGCTCCGAGGCCGCGCTTGCGAGCGCCAGCGACATGCTCAGGGTGCCAATGACCCGGCTCCATCGTCATCCAATTGCCGCAAACCACATGCTGCTGACTCCTCTGTAAACGTCAGGCGGGAGTCAGCGTTGTCGCTGACACTTGACCTTGTCACAGTGGTGTCGGCCCTACGTGACGCGCACTTGACACTTTTCACGTAAGTGTTCCGAACTTCATGTTCGGGCGCGCGCTGGCTCAGAAGCGCAGCGACAGGCAATTCAGTCCGCCATCCAGCTTGGCGTACTCGCTCATCGCCAGCGTCTCGAGGGCATCTCCCGCGTCGCGCAACATCGCCTGCGTGCGCGGATAGCCCTCAGCCACGAAGATCACGTCATTCACTCGCACGATCGGCATCGAGTATGGCGCTTCTGGTAACGCGGCGGAATACTTCCACGCGTGGATATCATCGACCTTGAATTCAGTGCGCACGACATGCGCGCGATGGCCGATCAGGTCGTGGCGCGCTGCGTGGAGCACATCACGACGCTGCCGAGTCAGCCGCTATACGGTGTGCACAACGCGGAGGCGCTGTGCCTGCGCATGCGCGAACCGTCGCCCGCCACGGGCACGCCGCTGGCGACGCTGCTGGACGACCTGTTCACCACGTACATCCCGCAGTCGTTCAACACACCATCGCCGGGCTATCTCGCGTACATCCCGGGCGGTGGGCTGTTTCCGGCGGCGTTGGCCGATTTCATTGCCGACACCACAAACCGGTACACTGGCATCTGGCAGGCGGCGCCCGCGTTGGTGCAGCTGGAAGCGAACGCGCTGGAGTGGTTGCGCGAGTGGATGGGATTTCCTGCGGGCACGCGCGGGGTGTTCACCACCGGCGGCTCCATGGCCACGTTTAACGCGGTGCTGTGCGCGCGGGAGCAGTATCTGGGACACGACATCCGTCGTGGTGTGTTGTATACGTCGGATCAGGCGCACCACTGCGTGATCAAGTCAGCCAAGCTGGCCGGTATCATGCCCGATCGTGTGCGATCCATTCCGTGCGACGCGCAGTTTCACCTTCCGGTAAACGCGCTGCGTGCGGCGATCGCGCAGGATCGTCATGCTGGGTTGCTGCCGTTCATGGTGGTCTCGAACGCGGGTACCACGAACACCGGCGCCGTTGATCCGCTCGACGCGATCGCCGACGTGTGCGCCGCCGAAAAGGTATGGCATCACGTGGACGGTGCCTACGGCGCGTTCTTCCAGCTGTGCAGTGACACGCGCGACGTTCTGCGTGGCATCGAGCGCGCGGATTCACTCACGCTCGATCCGCACAAGGGCATGTTTATGCCGTACGGCACGGGCGCGCTGCTGGTGCGCAACGGCGCGGCCTTGCGGGCGGCGCATGGCGCGACGGCCGACTATCTGCCGGACATGCCGAGTGCATCGGAGTTCTACGATCCGAGTCAGCACGGGCCCGATTTGTCGCGCGGGTTCCCCGGGCTGCGCATGTGGCTCACGATCAAGCTGTACGGTGCTGATGCGTTTCGCGCGGCGATCAACGAGAAGCGCACCCTCGCGCTCGACGCCGCGTCGCGGGTTTCGCAGTTGCCGCACGTGGTCATGGGCGCACCGCCGGAGCTGTCGCTCTTTCCGTTTCATCTTACCTGGCCCGGTGCTACGCTCGCCCAAGAAAATGCGGCTACGCGGGACCTGATGGCGGCTACGTCTCAGCGCGGGCGTGTGATGATCAGCGGCGCCGTGGCCGGTGGCCG
This sequence comes from Gemmatimonadota bacterium, assembly GCA_031363815.1. GTDB lineage: Bacteria > Gemmatimonadota > Gemmatimonadetes > Gemmatimonadales > Gemmatimonadaceae > Gemmatimonas. The sequence continues at coordinate 36,453 of JANLVC010000070.1, read as the reverse complement.
GTACGTGGGTCGCGTCTGTGTGCTCAGCTTTCGGACGCATGCGGTACAGATCGACCACCTGGTGGAGGATATGGAGGCCGCGATCGCCGAGGTGGTGGCGAAGCACAGGGTGTAGCGTGGCGGTCGCCGAACGCCGGAAATCGCCGCCGCGCTCCTCACGCGAAACAGCGCACACCGCACGAGCCATCACGCCGCCACACTGGCAAATGTTCACGAACCAACATTCCACATTCACACGGCGATCTATGCGAAGCATCGTTTTGCAGTTCGGGCTGATCTCCGGCGCGCTCCTGTCGGCCATGATGGCGATGACCATCGCGCTTCAGAACGTGGTCGGTTTCGACTACGGCATGATCGTCGGCTACACCACGATGGTCGTTGCCTTCTTGCTCATCTATTTCGGCGTGCGCAGGTATCGCGACAGCGTGGCCGGCGGATCGGTGTCATTCGGCCGGGCGTGCAAGGTCGGCGCACTCATCGCGGTGATCTCGTCGTGCTGCTACGTGGCCACCTGGCAGGTGATGTACTTCAATTTCATGCCCGATTTCAGCGCCAAGATCTCGGCGCACACGCTGGAGAAGGCGAAGGCCGCCGGCGAGAGCGAGGAGGCGATCGCGAAAAAGCGGAAGGAACTGGAGGAGTTCGAAGTGCTGTACCAAAATCCGGCCATCAATGCCGCCATCACCTTCCTCGAACCGCTGCCGGTGGCGTTGATCATGACGTTGGTGTCCGCTGGCTTGCTCAGCCGCCGCACGATTCCTTCACGCACGAGCTAATGGGATACATCGCCCCCGACACGCGTCTGCGTGAGCTTACGCCGGTTCCGCTCATTGTTGGCGCCGTGCTTGGCCTGATCTTCGGCGCGTCGTCGCTGTATCTGGTGCTCAAGGTCGGACTCACCGTCAGCGCGTCCATTCCGGTGGCGGTCATCTCGATCACGATCTTCCGCCTCTTCGCACGACTGGGTGGCCGTGATGCCACGATTCTCGAGCACAACATCGTGCAGACGGCAGGCTCGGCGGGTGAATCCATTGCGTTTGGCATTGGTGTCACAATGCCCGCCATTCTCATTTTGGGTTTCGACCTCGAGATTGCGCGTGTGCTGTTGGTGGCGGTGCTGGGCGGAGTGCTCGGCATTCTCATGATGATTCCGCTGCGTCGCGCGCTGATCGTGGCGCAGCATGGCGTATTGAAGTATCCGGAAGGCACCGCCTGCGCTGAAGTGCTGAAGGCCGGCGCGAATGCCGAGTCACGCGCGGCGGCGAGTGAGGCGGCGCGGCGCGAGCAGGATGCACTGGGCGGCGCGGGTACGAGCGCGCGCACAATCTTTACCGGCTTCGGCATCGGCATTGTGTACAAGACCGCCATGTCGGCGGTGCGCGCCTGGAAGGATGTGCCGGAAAAGATCTTCGGCGCGCCCTTCACGGCGGCGTCAGTCTCGGTGGAAGTGTCGCCGGAGTTGCTGGGCGTGGGTTATATCATCGGCCCGCGGATAGCCGCGGTGATGTTTGCCGGCGGTGTGCTCGCGTATCTCGTGCTCATTCCGATGATCGCCTACTTCGGATCGGCGCTCACGGCGCCGCTGGCCCCCGAAATGCGCGCGCTGGTCAAGGACATGAGTCCGGGTGCCATCCGCAACGCGTACGTGCTGTACATCGGTGCCGGTGCGGTGGCGGCGGGTGGCATCATCAGCGTGATCCGGGCAATGCCCACCATTTGGCATGGTCTGCGCGAAGGGCTGCGTGACGTGTCCAACTCCACGGCCACGACTATGCGCGATACGGTGCGCACCGACCGCGATCTGTCGTTCAAACTGGTGTTGCTCGGCATCATCGCGCTGCTGGTCGCCCTTGTCGGGGCGAGCCCGCTGTATGTGGGTGGCACCGGCTTCGGCACGCGCATCGTGGCAGCGCTACTGATCGTGGTGTTCGGCTTTCTGTTCGTGACCGTTTCCTCGCGATTGACCGGTGAAATCGGCTCGTCGTCAAATCCGATTTCCGGGATGACGGTGGCCACGCTGCTGCTCACCTGTCTGGTCTTCGTCATGTTGGGCTGGACGGGCAGCAACTACTACGTGACCGCCCTGTCGATCGGCGCGATCGTGTGCATCGCGGCATCCAACGGCGGCACGACCTCCCAGGATTTGAAGACGGGGTTTTTGGTGGGCGCCACGCCCCGCTCGCAGCAGATCGCGATCGTGGTGGGCGCGCTCGTGTCGGCACTCGCGCTCGGCCCCATTTTGCTGCGACTCAATGCGGCGGGTACCGTGTACGTGAGCGCGTCGGCGATGGCCGCGGATGCGCGCGGTGGCGCGGCGCTCACGAGCGGCGAAACGGTCAATGTCCGCACCCTGACGCGCCGTGAATCGGTAGACGGCATCATGGCCGACGGCAGCACCGACTCGCGCGAGTATTGGGTGTGGCACCGCCAAGACCCGAGTGGCGGCAACGCCGAGAAATATCTCGTAAATGATGCAGGTACGCCCGTGTACTTCGTCGATCCCGGCATCAACGGCAGCATCCGCACGCTTGCGAACGGTCAGGACGTGCCGAAGTTTGATGCGCCAAAGGCCACGCTCATGTCGTACATCATCAAGGGCATTCTGGGCGGGAGTCTGCCGTGGGGACTCGTGCTGCTGGGCGCGATGATTGCGCTCGTGCTCGAACTCGCGGGAATTCCGTCGCTTGCTTTTGCGGTGGGCGTCTACCTGCCAATCTCCACGTCGGCGCCGATTTTTGTGGGTGGCGTGGTGCGCTGGGCGGTCGATCGCTGGATCGCCCGCAAGCATGTTGCACGTCATCTCACCGACAACGAACTCGCGGCGGAAGGCGACAAGAGTCCCGGCGTGCTGATGGCGTCGGGTTACATCGCGGGCGGCGCGATCGCCGGCCTCCTGATCGCGTTCGTGGCAGGCGTACCGGCAATGGCGGGTGTGAACCGTGCAATCGAGGCCGTCTCGGTAAACAATCCCCTGTTCTCAGGGCCGATGGCCGACGTGCTATCGCTGGTGCCGTTTGTGCTGCTGATCGCGGTGTTGTATCTGACGGGTCGTGAAAAGCTGCTTACAAGACCTTCTTGATGGCCGCTTCCAGGTTCTGCGTGCCGCCAACGCCTGTGTAGACGATCTTGCCGGTTTTGTTTACGACGACCACGTAGCTCGTAGCCGGCACGTCGTAGGCGCCGCTTACGATACCCTTTTTGTCGTACAGCAACGTGCCACCGAGCTTGTTGGCCTTCTGCCAGCCCTTCACGCGTTCGAGGGACTGATTGACCGACACGGCAATGGTCACGAACTGGACCTTGGCGCCGTGCTTCGTCATCGCGGCGCGCATGGCGGGTTCAAGCTCCTTGCAGTTACCGCACCACGTGGCCCAAAACTCGAGCACGACGGGTGTCTTGCCGAGGTAGGCGGAGAGATCGACCGTTTGTCCGTCGAGTGTTTCGAGCGGACCGCTGGGCGCGGTTTCGCCCACGGCGATGCCGATGTCCTGAGCCACTGCTGAGGTGGCGGCCAAGGCGAGGGCGGTGAGGGCGGTGAATACCGTGCGGAAAGCTTTCATGATTGCCAAGTGATGGAGTACAAAGGAAGACGTTGCGATCGGGGATTCGGAGTGACGTGCCTACGCCAGTTCCTGCATCCCCCTCTCACGTAGTACGCCGTTCCTTCAAAAGTAGACCTGCCCCATCTTCACCAAGTAGTACTCCGCCATGCCCAGCATGACGAAGGCGAAGACCTTTTTTACCGTCAGCATCCACGCACCAGCGCGCGGCAATCGCGACACCGAGCCCGCTGAGAGGCCGACAACGACCAGCAGCGTGCACATGCCCAGCGAGAACGTGAACAGGTACGCGAAGCCCAGCAGGGCGGAGCCGGTAGTGGAGACCCAGGTCAAAACGGCCGCCATGACGGGGGCGGAGCACGGCGCGGCCACGAGGCCTGAGGCCGCGCCCATGATGAAAGCACCCGCCACGCGTCCACCTGTTCCGGCGTTGGCCGCGCGCTGCATAATGGCGGAGGGCACCCGCACCGGCAGCACGTCAAACATTGACAGGGCGGCCAGCATGAGCAGGTTTGCCATGGCGAAGTAGGCCCACGGGTTGGCCGAAACGGTGCCAAACATGGTGCCGGTGAGGCCGGCCAGCAGTCCGAGTCCGGCATAGACGCTGGCCAAGCCAAACACGTACGTCAAAGAAAGGCCGAGCGGTCGCCACTTTGACGCGATGGTGGCGCCTGACAGTTCCGATGATGACTGGCCGCCGACGATCGCGGCCGTAATGGGAATCATCGGGTACACGCAGGGCGTGAGTGACGTCAAGACGCCAGCACCGAAAAGGAGCGGGAGGGCGGCAGCCGGATTGGACGAGAGCTGCGCGGTGACGTCGGCGATCTGCGTGAGAGCAATCATGTGCGAAAGATACGGCCCAGCACGACCCAGTGTTCCCTCCTCGTTGACAGATGGCTCTGGCGCCCGGGTCGGATTGAGGGGATCATGCGGTGCTCTGGTCACGTCTTTTGAAACTGGCCCACTTCGAGGTAGTCGATGTTTGGACTCAAGCTGGATTCCCGTTGGTCGCGTCCTGCGCGGCGTCTCGCCATCCTCTCCGCGTCGAGCCTGTCGGTGGGCATCCTGTTGGGCATGGATGTAGGCGCGCAGACCGTTCGCCCTGACGCCGACCCCCGCATCGAGAAGTTGGTGGCGTCGGTGTCGCAGCCGCGGCTGCAGGCCACCGCGACCAAACTGGCCGGCTTTGGCACGCGCTCCACGCTCTCCGATACGCTGTCGACCACGCGGGGCATTGGGGCTGCACGGCGCTGGATCTACGACGAGTTCAAACGCCTGAGCCCCAAACTGCAGGTGTCGTATGACCGGCATATGCTGGCGCCGCAGGGTCGGATCTCGCGTGAGGTGGAGTTGGTAAACGTGGTCGCCGTGCTGCCGGGGAAGAGCACGCGGCGGGTGTACATCAGCGGCCACTATGACACCGTAAATTCACGTCGTCCGGCCGGCGCTGACGCCACCGCCACGGGAGGGAGTGGGGCGGCGCCGAGTCAGCCTTTGGTGCGTCCCACCATCAACGACAACGCCGATGCGCCGGGTGCCAACGACGATGGCAGTGGCACGTCCCTCACGATGGAGCTCGCTCGGGTGTTCGCCGAAAGCGGCATCGAGTTTGACGCGACGCTGGTGTTTATCACGTGGGCCGGCGAAGAGCAGGGGTTGATTGGCTCGATGGCGCACGCCACGGCGCTGCGCAACGCCAAGGGTGTGGTGGAAGCGAACTTCAACAACGACATCGTGGGCAGTAGCCTCGGCGGCAACGGCATTGTGGACGGCGAGAGCGTCAAGATCTATGCGCTCGGCCCGGAGGATTCGCCGAACCGCGCGCTGGCGCGCTACGTCCAGCGCGTCGCCGGCACCTACGTGCCCTCGCACACGATACGCCTGATGGCGCGCGAAGACCGTTTCGGTCGCGGCAGTGATCACTCGTCGTTCACGGCCAACGATTTCCCGGCCATCGTGTTTCGCGAGGCGAACGAAAACTATGAACGTCAGCACTCGCCCGATGACAAGCTCGAAGGGATGGACTTCGGCTATCTCGCGCAGAATGCCCGGGTGAATGCGGCGGCGGCGGGCTCGGTAGCGCTGGCACCACCGGCGCCGCGCGTGACCACTGGCGGGGGCACCGCCACGATCGGGCGCGGCCGTTCCGGCTATGACGCCAGCCTGCAGTGGCAGGCGTCGCCGGGCGCGGTGGCGTATCGCGTGTACTGGCGCGACGCGTGGACCAACGACTGGCAGAAATCGCAGGTCGTGGGGAATGTGACGCAGCTGCTCATGCCTAACGTGTCGATCGACGACTATGTGTTCGGCGTAGCGGCCATCGGTGCCGATGGCAACGAGAGTGTGATCAGTGCGTATGTGTCGTCGGTGCGCAAGATGACCGACGTGTTGATCAAGAAGTAGCGGACATCGCAGCGACTCACATCCACGAAGGAGCGCAACATGATTCGACGGGAGTTTCTCGTGACCTCAGCGTTGGGAACGGCGGGCGCGTTGGCGCAGTCGATGGGCGGAGCAGAGGGATTGCCTGAGGACGTGGCGACGTTCGTGGACGGCATGCCGTCGGCGCCGATGCGCACCGAGCGCGCCACGCGAAAGATCCTGATCGCGGGTGGCGGCTTTGGCACGTCGTTCATCCGCTATATGGCGCAGCTGACCGGCAAGCCACGGCCTCGCCTCTTGTACCTGCCCACCGCCTCGGCCGATCGCGACGTGTCCGCGTTGAGCTGGTACAAGGCCTGCGCGCCGCTGAACGTGGAGGCCCACGTACAGAACATGTTCATCGCCAGTACGGCACAGTCGCTGGGATGGGACGAGGTCCTGCTCTCAATGGACGGGATCGTGGCGTCGGGCGGCAATACGCTCAACCAACAGGCGATCTGGAAAGCACAAGGGGTCGACGTGCTCCTGCGGCAGGCTTGGGACCGCGGCATCGTGCTGGGCGGGGCGAGTGCGGGGTCACTCTGCTGGTTTGAAGAAGGCACGACCGACTCGCGTCCCAAGGCGTTGTCGACGGTCCAGTGTCTGGGCTTCATTCCCGGCAGTCACTCGCCGCACTACGACGCCGAGCCGGGACGTCGACCGCTCTACCAGAAGCTGATCGGGTCGGGTGACATGAAGCCCGGCTATGCCTGCGACAACGACGCCGGCATTTACTTCGAGGAAACGGCGGTCAAGCGGGTGGTTTCCACGCGGAAGGAGGCCAAGGTGTACTACGTGAGCGTGGTGAACGGAAAGGTGTCGGAACGCACTCTGGAACCCGACGCGATCTAGCTAGCTTTCACGGTTCTCTTTTTCTTCGATCTCGTTCTTCGACTTCCGCTTTTCGGATTCGGCACAACATATGGCTCCGCAGTTCATCTACGTCATGAAGGCGCTGCGCAAGGTGGTCCCACCTTCGCGCATCATCCTCGATGACATTTGGTTGTCGTTCTACCCCGGCGCGAAGATCGGTGTGCTCGGTCCGAACGGCGCCGGTAAGTCGTCGCTGCTGCGCATCATGGCCGGTGTCGATACCGAGTTTCAGGGGGAAGCGTGGGCCCACAAGGGCACGCGCATCGGCTATCTGGCGCAGGAACCGGAGCTTGACACCACGCTCGACGTGCGCGGCAACGTGGAACTCGCGGTCAAAGCGCAGCGTGATGCGCTGAACGAGTTCAACGACATCTCGCTCAAGTTTGCCGAGCCCGATGCAAACTTCGATGTGCTGATCGATCGTCAGGGGAAGCTGCAGGAGTACATCGACCAGCACGACCTCTGGAATCTTGACAACAAGATCGACGTGGCCATGGACGCGCTGCGATTGCCGCCGGGCGATGCCGACGTCACCAAGCTGTCGGGCGGTGAAAAGCGTCGCGTCGCGTTGTGCAAGATTTTGTTGGAAGAGCCGGACATGCTGCTGCTCGACGAGCCCACCAACCACCTCGACGCCGAAAGCGTGGCGTGGCTGGAGCATCATCTCGAGCGTTACACCGGAACCGTTGTTGCCATCACCCACGATCGATACTTTCTCGACAACGTGGCGAAGTGGATCCTCGAGCTCGATCGCGGCAAGGGCGTGCCGTACGAGGGCAACTACTCCGGTTGGCTGGAGCAGAAGCAGGCGCGCATGGCGCTCGAAGAAAAGCATGCGAGCACGCGTCAGAAAACGTTGCAGCGCGAGCTGGAGTGGGTGCGCATGTCACCCCGCGCGCGTCAGGCGAAGAACAAGGCCCGCTTGGCCGCGTACGAGGACTTGGCGAGCGAAGCGCAGCAGGATCGCGCGATGCAAAACGAGATCGTGATTCCGCCGGCGCCGCGTTTGGGTAACGATGTCGTGATTGCGAAGGGGCTCAAGAAGTCGTACGGCGACAAGCTCCTGTTTGACAATCTGTCGTTCGATCTCCCGCGGGCGGGTATCGTGGGCATCATCGGCCCCAACGGTGCGGGCAAAACCACGCTGTTCCGCATGATCAACGGACTCGAAACGCCCGACGGCGGTGAGCTCAAGCTCGGCGAAACGGTGCAGATCTCGTACCAGGATCAGTCGCGCACGCTCGAAGGCAAGCGCACGCTGTGGGAGGAGATCTCGGGTGGACGCGAGACGATTACCGTGGGCAAGCGTGAAATGAATTCCCGCGCGTACGCGGCCAGCTTCAACTTCCGCGGCGCCGATCAGCAGAAGCTGGTGGCGAATCTGAGTGGTGGTGAGCGCAATCGCCTCCACCTCGCGAAGACGGTGCTGCAGGGTGGCAACTTGTTGCTGCTCGACGAACCGACGAACGATCTCGACGTGGATACGCTACGCGCGCTGGAAGATGCGGTGCTCGATTTCTCCGGCTGCGCGGTGGTCATCTCCCACGATCGCTGGTTCCTGGATCGTGTGGCGACGCACATTCTGGCGTTCGAAGGCGATTCGGAGACGGTGTGGTTTGAGGGGAACTACGGGGCGTACATCGAAGACCTCAAACGGCGCAAGGGCCCGGATGCGGACATGCCGACGCGGATCAAGTACAAGAAACTGGTGCGTTCGTAAGCTTCTACTCTGTATAGACTTGCGTGGTGGACTGACCGCTGCGTTCGGGTTTGAGCGCCGGAGGTCACCACAAACGCCCGACCGCGCGAACGCGCGGTCGGGCGTTTGTTTTGTCACAAGATTTGTCACACGGCTGCTCAGAGGCAAACTGAAGCCTCACCGGAAGGCTGTGCACGATGTAGGATTGCGGTGTCGTCGAGCATAAGAGCAATGGAATGGGCCTGAGGTTGCTCGGCTGAGTGTCAGAGCATCGGCGTATTGTTTACTTGGCAAAAACGCTCACCCACATGGAAATGCATCCAAAGTTCCAAACGATCATTGACTCGCTCCATCCGAAGTTTGAGGCGCTCGTCGAGGGACCGTCCTTCAACGTCGGCGGGCTCCCGCGAGACCTTCCGCAGCGCGGCATCTACCTGTTCTCTGAAGGTCAGGAGCACCTATACGTTGGGCGTACCAATCGCCTTCGCACGAGAATTCAGAGTCACTGCCGCCCAAGCGGGACGCACTTCTCGGCAACGTTTGCATTTCGTATTGCGCGCGCTGACACAGGATTCGTTTCAGCGGTTTATGGGACTGAGGGAAGTCGTGCCGCACTCAGTGCACATCCAGTCTTTGGCCCCGCGTTTATCGCCGCGAAGGCTCGCGTCGCGAGAATGAAGATCCGCTGCGTTGAAGAAACGAATCCGGTTTGCCAGGCGCTTCTGGAGATCTACATCGCAACCGTACTTGGGACACCGTTCAACGACTTCGACAACCACTAGTGTGAACGCCACAGCGAAGTGAATTGCCTCCCGAGTAAACCATAAGATGGCCGCTAAAGCGAATATCCAAGACACCGCAGTACCACGGCCAGCGTGGTACTTCACGGCCCCTTGGGACACAGTGCCTATGCGACGCGGCGATGCGCTCGGCCTTCGCGCAGGCGCAGACTACTTTGCTGACCTCCTCGCGCCTGGGTTGAGCAACGCCACCTCGGACGCTCGATGGATCTCACTGATGTCGTGGTGCCTCAAGTGGTCGCACGTCGCGTGGAACAGCGCCGGTGGCGGTGATCTCTCTGGACGCGATGGTCAACGGGCGAGGTACGCGTGGCTTCGTCCGCTCGAACTCCTTTGGGTGGATCGCACTCTCGAGTCCGGGCAGAATAGTGGACAGCTTCGTGGGCGACGCAGTATCGAACGGTGGCGCAGGTCAAACCGTTCTGTATCGAACACAAGGGGTGAGTTCCGCTTTGCGATGAGCCCCGAGCAGTTCGGCCGGCATAGGCAGGTCGGCATGTATGGCGCGTACCGAGTGGTCTTTCGCGCTCTGCCCGGTCTCACAACGGGCGACGGCTGGACGCCGGCAGGCACCGCACTACAACTCGCAACCTTGGTCAACGAAAGTCTCCCTCGCGGTGTCCGGCTTGGGCAGGAGCGCTTCGAGAACGGGACAAAGTGGAGCCACTGGAGTGATGGCGATGAGGCGCGCTACTGGGTGAAACACGGGTGGCCGTCAGCGTGGGAGCGCTCTGGGGGACTCCTGCCAACGCCGGATGGCGCCATCAGCAAGCGACTTCCTGAAAGCGAGCGGCGGTTGCTGGAGCTGACCCTCTTCAGCGACGAGTCTATTCGGCGCGTAACCGCCGAGACGCTGGCTGGCGCGAAGCGTCCAACGTCGCATGCCGACCTGTGCGACACCCTCGCGAATTCATGCGCGCTCTCGACCGCACTTGAGCCGAGATCGCTCGCACCACTGCCTGCCTTCACTCGTTTTGCCGACGCCGGTATGCACGCGATGCGTGGGCTCTGGAACGATATAAATCACGACGGCACCGATCAAGCACCACCGCTAGATCGACTGGCGCGCTCGGCGGAGCTACGAATCAGACTTGGTATGGTCCGCGAGGCGGGAGCTGCATGGTTGAGCGCACCCGGAAGGAGCGTGTTCCCGCACGACTACGTCATCACTCGACTCGCAGAGTCCATGCGGTCGGCTACGGCGCCCATCGATCAACTACGAGCTCTTGGCCTCCATCACCATGAGCATGGCGGAGGCCGGCGCTGGTTCCGCGAGCAAGCCGGCAAGATGGTCCCGCTTGTGGCTGACACAGGCATTGCGGCGAGTGACTACCGTTTTCGATTGAGTCCGCTTAGCCGCCTCGCCGCCCAGTGCGGGGTGGCACCGATGAACGGCGCGCTCGACGCCGTCGGGCGTAGCGCCTTTGATGACCCGAGGCAGCCGGTGACTGACGATGAGCAGGGCGACGCACTGTGACGAGACCGACTTGGAGGGACGTCCTTCCCTCCCCTCCACCGGGAGGCCAACTCCTTGAGGCCTGGTTGACGTGTTTCGATCAGCCTGACACGAGCTTGTTGGTCGAGCACCTGCTGCCCTCGTTACTGGGTGCAAACTATTCGCTTTCTCAACAAATCCAAGAACGAAACCTCTTCTTCGGCGAGCTCGCTACAGCGCTCGAGGTGCTGCACGGAAAGCTCACCATTATTTCCTCGCCGCCACGCGGTCCGCGTGAGGATGCACAGTATCCGTGGCTCTGGCGGTACGTGAGCCACTTCAGCGTCGGTTTTGACGTGCGTGTGGTGCAGCACGCAAAACTCTGGGCATTTCATTGGAAGACGGACGTCGGTGAGTTTCTGGAACTACATGTTTCGTCGATGAACCTTACAACGTCAGCATTTAGAGATCAGGTGCAGGCGGGCTGGCACGTGACATTGCCCCTCGGCGCGCCAGCCGCGCAGAATACACGGAAGACATGGGGCGAATTTGTCCTCTTTCTCGACGCGCTCGGTGCCTCCGCGGGGCCAGTCGCGGTCACGCGTGTACAGCGTCTCATCACGTTGCTCGGCCGTGTAGAGTGTCCTGCAGATGTCACGTTCGTCGCAAGCATACCAGGGCGAAAGAGCGCAGGGCGGCAGCTCGCACTATTCGACCCGTCTGAGATCCACGTACTCTCACCAACCATCGGCGAGTGGAACGAGAAGACGCTCTCGGCGTGGACCGCCGATGTTGGCGTGCATCCGAACAAGGTCCACCTCAAGTGGATCTCCGAGCTACACCCATGGGCCGCAGTATCCGGCTGGGGACTTTCAAAGACCGCCGCACGGAATCTGGAGAGAGGCGGCGTGCAACTTGAGTGTCTGCCGAACGACGCGCGGCTAACCGAAGACCATCTCGCCGCCGACCCGCGATGGAGCCATGCGAAGCTGTACCTCCTTCGTAGTCGGCGAAAGCGACGGGTGTTGATCACGTCAGCGAATTGGAGTGCCTCCGCGTGGGGCGCAGGCCGGAGCGCACCTCGAAACTTCGAGCTCGGCGTCATCTTCGAGTCGCAGTGGACGGACATCGAGCATCTCGGTGAGCCCTTTGACCCGCCAAAGAGCGTCCCGTACTGCGTCGACCGCGTTGACGAGAAAGAGCGTGAATCGGCGCTCGAGTGGGCTGAGGCGAGCTGGGACGGCAAGTGCATTGCGTTTCACGCGCGTAGCACCGATGAAACGTCAGAGATCAACGTCGTTACGACGTTCATCGGTGGCACACAACAGAGCGCTGCGCTAGTTGACAGCAAGGCGTCGATATCGTGGAACAATGCCGAGTGTACGCCGCTCATCGCATGCTTTAAGCAGGGAGCGGAGGCATTGGAGGTGGACGTCATCGACGTTCGGTCTCCTCGCGAATTCGTCATGACACCGCTTCCCGAGGTCGACCAGGCCATCGAAAAGGCGATACGCGAAGCGTTTCTGCTCCAGCGCTATGGCGGGCCGATCATTGGTCCAGAATTGACTGCTGGGATTGGCGCAGAGCGTCAGCCCAAAGGTGTCGGCGCGCCCGCCGCGGACTATGCCGTTCAGGCGTGGATTGACGCGCGCGCCGCGTTCTCCGTTATCGACAAGTGGCGGTCGGCACTCGATGACGCCAGCGCAGACGCCCGTCTCCTTGAGCGAGTCCGTATGGATGGCGCGGCGCTACACACCCTATTCTCACGACGCGGAGGACCCGCTGCGTCGATTGTGGTCGAGGAACTAGGCTGGCGCCTAGGAGAGAAGTTATGATGGATGACTTTCAGCTCGACGCCCGGCGTTGGCGCTTCCTCGACAACCCCGCTCGATACATCGAGCGTGAGAGTGGCGGGCTACGAGTGGAACCGCTCATTCGGCAGTTCAAGACTGCTAAAGAGATCCTCGCAAGGCTCGCGAACGGACGCGGTGTACTTCTGGCGGACGACGTCGGTCTTGGTAAGACGACCGTCGGTGCGCTCGTCGCGTGGGTCGTCGCTACGGAGGGCAAGCGCGTTCGTATTTACGCGCCCAATGAGGTTCTACGCCGACGCTGGGCGGAGGAACTCGAACGCCACGTACCCATGCTTACCGAACTCGGCGCGCGCATTGACCACATCAAGTCGGGCAATATTACGAAGCTAACTGCGGGGCGAATTCAGGTTGCGACTCATCACGTGCTTGTTAAGTACGACAAGCGCACCGCGGGCACCGCGTGCACCGCGTGCGACCTGATGATCGTCGACGAGGCGCATCGCGCCAAGGGAGATGGTAGCGCTTTCAATGAAGCTTTACGGAATCTTGGCGACAGGGCAAAGCGAAAGCTGATCCTCACTGCCACGCCCTTCAGTATACGACTCGCTGAGCTGGAGCAGTTGCTCCAGTTTGTTGGTGCGACCGAGCTCGACGCAGTGAGACGCTACGCGAGTGATCTCATTCGTCTGTATTCCTTGGGTGACGGGCACGACGCAACGGCCGAATGCAAGCGACTTGTGGGCGCAGCAAAAGACGCGATTACGGAGCTCCAGCCGTACCTCATCCGCCACGGTGTCGACGATCTTGCGGCATCGGAGTGCAAGCATTTCGGCGAGGTGTCTAAGGAGCGTTGGGAAATTGCAACGGAGCCCGCCAGCCATGACGATCTAGCACTTCTGCTGCGGATGGATCGTCTCCTTCAACTCACGCCAAGAAGGAAGGGAGAGCGGCGAAATGATCCTCGCTTCCACACGGGATGGCAGCACCTGAGCACTGAGCTAGAGCGAGCCGCTGAGCGCGCCAGCGATCCAACGGCGATCCGACACATCGAGGCTGCTTCGCAGGCGCTGCGCGCGAGACGCGCTAAGCCCCATCCAAAGATTGCGGCAGTGGTTGATGCGGTCAGACCCATCGTCGACGCTGGTGAGAAGGTGCTCGTGTTTTGTCACCACCGCGCGACTGCCAGCGAGCTACTCGTCGCGCTTGAGCACGCGCTCAAACTGAAGGCAAATCCGCGGAAGGGGCCGCCAGAAAGGATCTGGCGCGGAGCGTGGGAGTCGCTCTTGCCTATTCAAGATTCCCTAATTGCGCCTATCGTAGATTGGCTCTGCACTCCAGGGTTGCGAGCTCAGATGAGCCGATGGTTGAACGAGCCGGTGGGCACGATTGATTCGCTCGTACGCCAGCTGACAACTATTCGACCGCGCCGTGCGAAGTCGAGCGTTCCAACAATCCACGAGTCGGCGAAGGAGTTCACGAGGATTCTTCTCGACCCGCAGTCGACGTCGACGCGCGCGCTCCTGAGGAGTATCGCCAAGGGTACGCAGGCATTTGGACGTGGCACGTCGCACTTTCCTGGGAGACTAGATGATGGCTTCCGAGCAATGGGCGCGTGGAATTTCGACGGGACTGGTGAACCACCGTGTACGCTATACACGGGCACACCCGACATCGTGCTCGCGCTCTTCAACAGCCCCTTCGGGCCGGACGTGCTCGTCACAACTGATCGGCTCAGTGAAGGCGTCGACTTGCATCGCTGCTGCAGGCACCTCATTCACTATGAGCTTGATCCAAGTCCTGTCCGCACGATCCAGCGTAACGGTCGCATCCGACGCGTGGGGTCGTGGGCTGCGCTCACCGCCGAACCGATCCAGTATGCTTACCCAACGTTCGGCGGCACTCGCGACGAGAAAGCCGTCGGCGTCATGAAGCAGCGCATCAACGCCTTCGGACTACTGCTTGGCGGCGTTCCCTCGCTGGACGATGACGCGAGCGACAGCACGCAGAGCTTCGCAGAGGCTGTTCTGCGTGCTGCACGAAAGGAACTGGAGGCGCTTAACCGTAAGCTTCGTGTGTAGAGGCGGCAAACCTTGTTCCGCTGCGGAGTCCTACTGTCGTTGTCAGTCTTTGCCCGTATCAGGACATCCTCGTATCGCGCTACAAATTCTCGTTCAGCCAAGCAATGTGCTTGTCGGCGGATGCGCACCCGGACCCGAATCATGACCAACATCAACGTGCCAATGAACGCGTCAGAGTTTGAGGAGCTCATCGAGCTCGGAAAGGAACAGGCAGGAGTCGAGTTTAAGGGCCCTGGCCGCCGAGACGACAAGCACTTCTTTGCCAAAGTAACTCGAGCGGTTCTCGCCATGGCAAATCGCCGGGACGGCGGGCACGTCATCATCGGGATCGACGATCAAAAGGGCCGCGCTATAATGACGGGCCTGACCGAGGAAGAGCGCGCGACGTGGGCCAACGCGGACAATGTTTGCGACGCCTTGACCGTTTACGCCGAACCCAGCGTCGAGGTTAGTGTGGACGCCGTATGTCTTCATGAGAGGCACTACGTCGTGTTAGGCGTGAGGGAGTTTACCGATGTCCCCGTGCTCTGCCGCAAGGACGGCGACGGACTGCGCGAAGGTGAGATCTACATCCGGCCACGCCGAAAGCCCGAATCAGTGCCTGTCCCGCGCCAAGCTGAGATGCGGGACCTACTCGATCTCGCCACCGAGAAGCGGTTGCGGTCGTTCCTCGTCATGGCTGCTCGGGCCGGCGTCACGCTTGCACCCAATCATTCGCCCGCTGAGGTACCGCTAAGTGGGGAGGCACGCCATGCTGACGAACGCCGCGGCATAACCTCCGCCACTATCGAGAAGGCAAAGACCCGCGGGTATTGGGAGTTCGGTATTTGGCCCGAGGAATACGACGAAAGGCGCGTGGGTAAGGTTACGGACCTCTTCGACATAGTGGACGGCTGTAACGTTCAGTATCGGGGCTGGCCGTATCCTGCCGTTCTTCCTCAGCACCCTGTGGTGATTGGGGCCAATTGTGCGGGGCAAGACGTCGACAGTGGTATGCACGTCGAAGGATGGCGCCTCTTCCAAAGCGGCCAGTTCCTACATGTGCTTGGCCTTTGGGATGACTGGCAAGAGGAGAACTGGTTCCGCGATACCACGAGGCCGACTCCCACCCCTGGGACAGCGCTGTCGGTGGTGGGCGCCATTTACACGCTGACCGAATTCTTCGAGTTTGCCTCGCGTCTAGCATTCTCTTTAGCAGGCTCGCCGCGAATGCGACTACGTGTGACTATTCATGGTCTCGCTCAACGCGCACTGTCGCTCGATTCCGATAGAGCGCCATTCATCGAGAGCAAGACGGCGTCCATCGATGAGTTCTTGCTCACCGACAAGCTCGTGACCGCAGCCGAGCTGGTGGAAGGCTCGCGTAAAATGGCAGCGCAGACGGCGCAAGAATTGTTCCAGCGCTTCGGATGGGATGCTCAGCTCGACGCTCTGACCGAGATGCAGAGGCAACTGCGACAGAGGCCGTGAGACACGCGTGCCGGTAGATGCACGATGCGGCCACGGCCAACCTTCCGTGACGGCCGCGGAGGTTCGGCGACTATTGTCAACTCGAGGAATCGACGCGGAAGAGCGAGATGCGCATGTGCCGACGCGCGTCCGCCCCTGCATCGTCGCTCATCACTCCTTGCTCCCTCAGCATGCACGCAATGCTTACCGCTCTCAGTTCAGCCGCCTGGCGTGCCCCGATCTCCACGGGACCGCTGCTCCCTGCGACGCAGACGATACTCGGTGCAGTGGACCAACTTGGCAACATCGACGCGCGTCGGTGGAGTCAGCGTGTGCGTCATCACGGGACCGCGCCCGTGTTTCATCAGCTCTGGGGCGTCGCGCAGAGGTGGCCGACGTCGTCGCGCATCCACCTCTACGCCAGCTTCCTGCAGCATCGCACCTCACGACTGACGCCCGACGTGCTAGCGGGGGCCGCTGCGGACATGACGGCAGCGATGATTCGCACCCCGGATCGCGCACGGCGCGACCATATTCGGTACGTAACGAACGCCTGCGTCGAATGGCACCTGCGTCGCCTTCAAGCCACTCCGGACGTCTACGCGCGAACGTATTTGGCGATCTGGGCAAGGTTGAGCGAAGAGGTGTTCACCGAAGGAGAGCAACTTCTGCTTTGGAGCGTCATCGCACGGACTGTTCAGCGGGCGCCAACGTACTGGCCGGCGAGCACGCGCTCCGCGATGATGGCGGACATCTGGGCCGTCGTGCTAGACGAGCCGACGTTGGCGCTCATTCTGGTGGCCGCATTTCTCCTCGTGGCCGCGTGGAGCGAAACCGAAGACGTACCGCGGGTGTCGCGTGTGGTGCGGAAGCTCGCGTCCCAGCTTCTGGAGGGCCCGGGGGCGAGCGGCGCGTGGCGTCTAGTACTTGAGGACGCGCTGGCAGGGTGTCCATGGCCGCCGGACCTGCCGCGCCTTACTGATGATGAGAAAAACGAGCTGGAGATGAAGCTGTGGAACGAGGACGCCTGACTACCTCAGCACGTCTTGAGCCCGCCCGAGTATTCGACCAAGCGTGATTTTAGGGTCACTTGGCCTCTGGGACTGTGTCGTTACTGGAAAGAAGTGCGCTGACCACCGGTGAAAATTGCCCCTTGTCGGCCGGAGATGGCCAATCGGAGTCCATTACGACGTGCCATGCGCGGATAGTTACTCACGGAGTCGACCGGTGCGAGTCGAGCGAAACCGCCCGCCGACGCGGGTGCGAACCGTCACTAACGCGGACCTCACATGAGCAACGTCTCGTCCCATCTGTCGCTCCTTCGGGATCTCAGACTCACAGCGGCTCACAGGCTGGGCGCTCGACCGTGACAACGTGATGTCTAAGACATATCTTCGCCGTAGACGACTCCCGAATTCCTCGAGGATGTCCATGTCTCGCATTGACCATTGAATCGCAGTGACCGCTGACGCGTACCTCCAACAAATTCCGAACTGGCTCTGGGGCTATGTCGCCTTCATCGCCATCGCGTTCGTGTGGCTCACGGCAGCGTTCAGCCTTGCAAAGCGACGCCTCGCAGCTTCCACCGACTCCTTACTCACTGTCCTGAGCAGCCTCGGTGCAGCCGACGACACGGACCGCCGCGATGGTCGGGATCTGGCGACCATTGGTCGATGGCGGTCTGCCGCGAAGAAGCTTAAAGGGAGCGCACGCGCATGGGCCTCACTGATCGAGCGACGATTGGTGATGATCACGGACGCCAACAGCGAGCGGCGATTCAAGCTTCGCGACGGCGACGGCCCGATTATCACAGAAGACGAGTTTGTGAGCTCGGGAGTCAACTTGCGCCTACTCGACGCAACGCCTTCTCTCCTCACTGCGCTCGGCCTTATCGGTACGTTCGTCGCCATCGCCATCGGACTCGCCGGCCTTGTCCCTGATAGCAAGACAGAGACGGTTCAAGGAGTCGCCGCCCTCGTGGCCGGTCTCTCTGGAAAATTCATCACGTCCATCGTCGCGCTGACGCTTTCGCTGGTGTTTCAGTGGATGGACGCGGTGCTCTTTCGTCGACTATATCACGCGCAGTACAGTCGGTTTCTTGCAGCGGTTGACGAGGCCATTCCGACCCTTTCCCCTGCACAGCAGTTCGCGGCTCTTCTTGAGACCAGCCGCAAACAGGAGACCTCGCTCGCAAATATCTCGAGTGACGTTGTCGATAAGTTCTCGGATATCTTCAGCTCCTCTTTGCTTCCGCAGCTCGGGACGGTGCTTGCGGTAAGCGTCCAAGGTGAGCTTGAGCCGACGTTGAATCGCGTCGTTGCCGGTCTTGATTCACTCGCAGAGGGGATTCGCAGCCTCGAAACTGGTAAGCAAGAATCTCTGGGTGCCGAGTTCAGATCTCTGGCGCAGGCTATTGAGAGCTCGCTGCGGACAACGCTCGAGAAGATGGGAACGCAGTTCACAGAGTCGCTCTCGGGGAGCGCAGGAACCGAGTTCGATAATGCATCAAAGGCGCTTGGCGCCAGCGCTGAGGTCCTGAAAGGGATGAACACCTCGTTTGAGGCAATGCAGACGTCGCTTCAGCGACTCCTTGTCGACGCCGAGGGGCGGGCGGCTAAGGCGTTCGATGACGGAGAGGGTCGTACCCGTGCGCTCAATGAACTCGTGGAGCGTCTGGTGACGCAGTTGGGCACCTCCGCGACGAGCAGTGCTGGGGAGGTACAGCGCCTCCTCGTCGACGCGGTTGGCGGCCTGCGTGGACAGTTCAGCCAGTTCGCTGAGGACATGGAGCGGCGAGTGCGTGAATCGACAGCCGAGGGCACAGCGAACGCCCAACTGGTCTTCGAGAAGACCGCAGACGCCGCGCAGCGCACCAGCGCGGAAACCGAGAAGGTATTGCTGCGCA
The DNA here is from genome assembly GCA_031363815.1 of Gemmatimonadota bacterium. Lineage (GTDB taxonomy): Bacteria > Gemmatimonadota > Gemmatimonadetes > Gemmatimonadales > Gemmatimonadaceae > Gemmatimonas. The sequence goes on along the minus strand of JANLVC010000070.1, from coordinate 17,416 downwards.
TCGGCGAGCGGATCGAAGATTTCGACCGTGCTGCCGGCCAGCTCCGTGAGCTACGGGAAGGAGTCGAGCACGTTCTGGCCGAAACGGCTGCGCGTGTGCGCGACATGCAAGAGGCCGCGATTGCATTCCGCTCGGTCGCTACGGAAGCCGCCACCATGACGCGCTCTCTCCGGGAGACTCAAGATCAGCAGCGAGCCACCGCTGAATCCGCGGCGGGTACTGTCTCAAGGGTTGGACTTGTGGTGCAGGATCAAGCGAAGATGCTGGAGGCAACTGAGCGAACGTTTGGAGAAGCCAGTCGAGTCTTCACTGGCCTCGATCAGCAGCTCGCCTCAGCACTCCGTGTGATGATTGAAAGCATGCTGACCTACAACGTGCAAGTCGAGAAGAACTTCGAGTCAATCATGATCAAGGTCAACGAGAAGATGCCGGAGCTGTTCGAGCGACTCGAAGGCAATCTTCAGGTGCTATCGCAGGCGGTAGAAGAGCTGCAGGACACGGTGAAGCCGGGACAGCGGATCGTATCATGAGCACCGTACCGGGCGGCGCGAGCTCGTCGTTTACCGATCTGATGGCGTCGCTTTTGGCGGTCTTCGTGCTGCTGTTTGTGGTCGCACAGAACAAGCGAGTTGGCGACCGGAACGAGGATCGAGACCTACTCATTCGACAGCTTCGCGGCGAGCTTCGACAGGCGGGCATAGACTCAGCTGCCGTATCACGCGATCCACGAGATCCGAATTCGGTCGTGGTGGTGTTCCCTGACAGCTTGTTCTTCGTTCGAGGGGACTCGTTGATGATGCCGCAAGGACAGAAGGTCGTTGTTCAGACCACACCAGGCCTCACACGGGTGCTGTGTAGTCCAGAGCTGCGTCCGAGGTTGGACCAGATAGTCGTCGAGGGGCACACCGACAACACGATTCCCAACGGATTCACGCCTCAGCGCGGACGTCGGTACAACTTGCGATTAAGCCAGTTGCGTTCAATGGACTACGTAGCCAAAAGCACCGAGTCCCTTTCGGGAGACGATGGCGCACTCGGTTGCTACCTTGATCTGGTGTCCGCGAGCGGTAGAGGACAGGAGGATCCGCTGCCATTGGCCGAACGCGATGCCGCTGTTCAGCGTCGAGTGTTATTGCGTATTCGGCTTCATACCGAGGTGAAGGACACCCTGCGGCTTCAGTCCGCGGTGGTCACGCCGTGAATCAGATTTATGAGGTGCTCGCGCGGCTGAGGGCATTTTCTCCATCGCAGATTGATGGGCGCCTCGGTCGTACTTTGGAGGCAGACCGCGAACTCTTTGGGCTGGAGCGGCGGCTCATCGCGATGCGCGGGCAGCCGTCGCCGATGGATTCCGCGCCACCACCACAGCTCAATATTGAGGAGCTACGCAAACGGTGGAGCCGGTTTGCGCCCGAACTCTCGGTGTTCACCCGCCGTGAGATTCGAGCGCTCTGTTGGGATGTCGTTGTCGGCGCGGACCTTCGATTCGTCACTGCCATTCGATCTCAAGCGAACCTTGCGTCAAACGCGCGCCTACTGAGAGGTCTATGGTTCGTTCATGAGCGGCAATGGCGTATCACATCCTCGGCATTGATCGAGGGCATGATCGAGTCGCGTGCCCGCATGCCCGGACTTGTACCGCGCTGGATGCGCGCGCTTGCCGACGAGCCGGCGTTGCTGAGCCCCGCGGCGCCCGCCGCGCTCGTGAAGCAGGCCTCGTCGGATTGGCGACGTGCGAGAGACCTTATGAACAGGCTCGCGATTACGCCAGACGGATCACTGGGGAGTTCCGCAATCGACAAGATGGTCAGGGCTTGGGTGGATGACGTATGCAAGAGCACGAACAGTGAGTCCGCGGTAGCACGGTTCGATGCTGGTCACGACGGACTCCTGGTGGCGCCCATGCTACCGGTGGCGCTTTTCCATCACTGTGTTGAGCGCTTGGTCGGTGCGGTCAACCAGCTTGGGAAGCCATACAGGGAGCGCGTCGCCGTGTGGATTGTGTCGGATGCACGACTCGGTCATCCTGCGCGCCGCCTTACCCGGGGCAACTGGGCTGGCATCACCGAACGCACACGCCAGCTCGCGGTACAGCTATTCGCCGCGAGAGATCTTGGCGCCTTCTTTCAAGTCCTTATCGGTGCGGGACAGGATGAGCAGCTTCGCCGTCCATTCTGGGAGCGCTACGTGGAATCACCGCAGCTCGTAAATTTCGCCATTGCGTCAGACTACTTTGACCGCAAAAAGCTGGTCGCCGCACTTGGCAGAGACCGCGCGCAGGTCGCCACGCTCGTCGATGCACCATCCGACCACAGCGCCTTTCTGATGCACTTTCGCGGCAAGTACGACATCGTGATCGCCGAGATGAGCAAGGCGAACAACGCGATGTACATGTACTTGGCGTCGAACTTTGAAAGCGGCGTCGGTGATCTTCAGGATGCGAAGTTCACCTTTGCTGGCTTGAAGGATCAGTCCCTGATGCAGCAGCGGCTGACCCACCGGGGGGACTGGCACTGGCGGTTTGAGTCGACGCTTCGTGCCTACGGCGTCGTCCCCGGATGACAGGTGCCAATGAGTTCGTCTTAGTCGATGGCGCGAGCCTTCGCGTCGTGGCGACGACGGTGGGCGTTCAGTTCAGCTTTGCGAAAACCGGCATCGACGCCGGTGATCCCGCCTCGTGGCCCCCTCCAGATGCTCTCGCGCCGGCCGAGCGCGCAGTGGCGACCGATCTGCAGCTGCTCCTCGAACAGGAGCTTGCCGTTGAATCGGACAGTGCAGCGATTCTCCCAGTAGCAGACTGGCCGCTGGCGGTCGAGTTAGGTATTCGATCCCTCACGGCATTCTCGGCACCGTCGCACCTACTGCTCGCCGTAGACCGAAGCGACGATCTGGGAAGGCCAGATTTCAGATACGTGGTTCGCTGGCTCCAGGGCGAGCACGAGGTAGCGGTCACCCGAGCAGGCTCATATGTGAGGCAGGAGTCCTCTGGGCGGGTCATGCACTTGGACGGCCGAACCGTGGCGCTGGTCGAGGCGATGGACGCGTTCAATGCGCTGGCTCCGAAGGATCGTGGCAAGACCGCCGCCTGGACCGCTTTCGCCTCGATCCGCGACGACGCCGCCGCTACCGGGGCGCTGCTTGATCGCTACCTCGCAGACAACTCGGTGATCATCCCGAACACCATCGGCCTTGCGGTGCGCGACCACGGGGACGGCTCGATCACCTTCGAGCCTCGGGTTGCGGGCCTGCCTGACGCTGACGCATTTACGACGAAGTTCTTAGAGCGCACAAGTACGGACGCGGTCGAGACGCTGACCGATGCGAAGAATCGTCGCGTGCGAGTGCTCTTTTCGGAGCCTCAGCTTGAAGTGCTTCGTCGGATGCGCAGCGTGCGCAAGCTGCGCGGTGATGACGCGAAACGACTCAGCAAAGATCCTGCGGCAGCGTTCGACGGCGTCGCAGACGCTGTCGATCTGCTGAACATTGAACGACAATATGGCCCGCGGGTCATCGGCGTCGGCGCGCTCAAGCTATCAAGCGATTCCCACAACGATTCTGGACGGAGAATCACCGATCTCCTCGGCTATGGGACGGAGAGTGCGCCGCCGCCAGAGAGCAACCCGGACCAGAGAACCGGATCTTCGCCAGATCTGAAGCCCGCTCGCGCCGCCGTATCCATCGATGTTGTCGACGCAGTCGATGGCACCTTACGAACGTTGAGGCTCCAAGGTGACGAGGGCGTAAGCGAGCTGCATGCGGAGGTCGTCAAGGCGATCAGCAGTGGTGTGGAACGCATCGAGTTTGGCGGCGTGAAGGTTCTCGTAGAGTCTGCGCTTGAGGCGGTACTTAGGGCGCACCGGGTGGACCGGACGGTGGCCGCAGTCTCCCAAGAGGATGTCGGTCGAGTCGGTCGTTCCGGGCATCTGTATTTGTTGATCGATGAGCATGAGGACACGCTCACAACCGCCCTTCTCGTACCTGATGACGAGCCGGCGACAGTCGAAATCGCCGTCGACTATCTCCCTGCCTCGCTACTGCCCTCCACCACGCTGCAGGACTATCAACGAGATGGCATCCAGTGGCTGGCGTCGACCAGAGCGGCCCAGGGACGTCGGGGGGGGGTGCTCGCAGATGACATGGGCCTTGGCAAAACTCTCCAGCTCCTGACCCATGTCGCACATCTCATCGAGTCACGGGCGCTAGACGACGCTGTCGGCCAAGGGCCGAACGGGCCTTGGCGTCCTGTTCTGATCGTCGCGCCGCTTCTGTTGGTCGAGAGTGGCACTTGGACAGAAGAGATGCGCCGCCATTTCAAGGATGCCGGACAGGGCTTCGAGCCATTGGTGGTTTTGAGAGACGAGGGAATCGATAAAGTGCGGCATGTCGGCGCCGGACGCGATTTGCTGGGCAAGCCCGTGCTCGACCCAGCCCGCCTCATGCGTCATAAGGTTGTCATTACTACGTATGAGACGCTGGTCGCGTATCAGCACAGCCTCGCGCAGCTGATCGATGGCCGCCCGCTATGGAGCCTCGTCATTTTCGATGAAGCTCAACAAGTGAAGTCGCCAGCTACGAAGAAGAGTCACGCAGCAAAGGCGCTTGATGCTCGCTTCAAGATTGCTGCGACGGGTACGCCCGTTGAGACGCGACTTAGAGATCTGTGGAACTTGTTGGACACGGTTGAGCCGACGCGGCTCGGAACACAGCGACATTTTGTCGCAGAGTACGAGCGTCCGGCGCAGAACGCGCCTGACGCCTCGTCGCGTCGGGCGGCGCTGGACCGACTTCGGACCGTGCTTCACTATCAAGAGCCAGGCGCGTTCTTGCTGCGACGGGACAAGTCCATTCTCACCAGTCTTCCGCCAAAGATCGAGCATCGACCGCGCTGCGAGATGACGGGCGAAGAACGAAAGGCAAACGCGGGGATCATCGCCATCATGCGCGGTCCAGGCGGGAAGCGCGCAGCATTGTCGACACTGCAGAAGCTCCATCTGGCGAGTCAGCATCCGGTACTACTCGAGCGCAACCCGCAGTTCGACAACATCGAGTCGTTGATCAGCGCCTCATCGCGATTGCGCGCCACCGTAGAGGTGTTGCGCGAGGTCAAGGCCGCAGGCGAGAAGGCAATAATCTTTGCGCGTAGTGTCGATGGACAACGGCTGCTTGCCCACGTGCTCGGTCACGTATTCGGTCGAAGAATCGACGTGCTAAACGGCGAGACCGGGCTAGGCGCTGGTCGTCTCGGGGGTGGTACGGGGAGTGTTCGTCGGAACATGCTCGCGCGATTTCGTGGCACTGTAGGGTTTGACGTCATTGTCCTTTCGCCATTTGTCGCTGGCGTGGGCCTCACGCTGGTGGAAGCCAACCATGTCATCCACTACGGACGCTGGTGGAATCCGGCTGTCGAGGGGCAAGCCACCGACCGCACGTTCCGAATTGGTCAGACACGACCAGTGCATGTGTACTTCCCAATACTTACGGACCCGACGGGTGAGATCGCGCAGACGTTCGACGAAGCATTGGACGTCCTGATTTCCTCACGACGGGGACTCGCGACCGATTTCCTGTCTCCTGTTCCCGAGGAAGAGGACGCAGCTCAGCTCTTTGCGACCATTCGTGGCACGAAGCAGGTCTCCGACCTTCAAGAGTCGTCGCCGGTAGCGCAGACGCCTACGAGTGACACTGTGGCCGGTCTGATGCTCGCTGCGGCGGAGCGCGAAGGCGAGCGTGCTGTGTGGCTTGGAGCGGACGGGCGACTCGGGGCTCACGCGCTTCGTACGCATGGGGACTTGCTCAAGGTCATCCGCATCGTCGAACGAAGTACGGAGTTTGAGGCGTCGTCGGCGCGCGACGCGGCGGCGGCGTGGGAACGCGTACTGAGTGGTCGGAAGGCCGTCCCGGTGCTGGTTTCTCGAGATCGCGGGTCGCTGCCAGATATCGAGCAACTTTCTTGGGATCAAGTCGGTGATCAGGCGAGCTCTTCGGGCCTCACCGTGGACGATGGCTTGGGTTGGCTGGTAGCGGCCACCGACGTAACTGTGATTCGCGAGGCACTTCGACTGTGATCGCCGGAGAGCAGCGCTGCCAAATTCGCTTAATCGCCATCGCAACTGTCTTGCATACCCGCGTTCAGCTTTCATGGTTTGAACGCTCTTGAACTTCCCGCAAAGCTGTCGGCGACTGTGGTCTGATGTTTCCCGCTCGCGGCCGGAGACGTCTTGAGAGACTGGCCAATCTGCACGTCGCCATCACGTGAATCATACGGCGCGCGATTCAAAGCAGTATCGAAGTAGCTGAGCGATTTCAAATGGAACGTATCGGGACCGGCGCGAGCTTTTGGATCGCGCTGCGAACACCCTTGTTTGTATTCACGCCAGTTCGCCACATTTGGTTGTTTCCGACCCTCTTCGCTTACACCCATGCTGACGTATTGCCCAATATGCCGTGGTCCGATGGTCCTTCGCACGGCGAAGCGAGGTGAATCAATCGGAACAGAGTTTTTGGGCTGCCAGGCGTTCCCGCGCTGCAAGGGAACAAGAGATGCTGGAGGTGGCCCCACCGCGAACGAGAGAGTCGACGCTGCTCTACTGGACCTTGATAGAGTTACGGACCCGGTCCTTGTCGATGCGGTGATCGCTCGAATCGATCCGACACTTGAAATTGCTTTGTCGCTCACGCAGAGACTTGTGGTTTGGTCGCCGGCCGCTGTAAATCGCGTCCTCGCCGAGCGTTCGAGCTTAGGCGTCGTCTTGGCTGAACGGGCTGATCTCGCGCCGGAGGCTGCCTACGAGCTGCTGCGATGGTCGATTCTTGTACTCGGCTCAGCGGAGTTAGACTCCGACCTCTGGAGTGGGAGAGTTAACGACGCAGTGGATCTGGTTGAAGCTCTCAGTCTCCATGGTCGTATAAACTCCACACTTCCGATTCTTGACGCGTTGCTTGAACTAATCGCGCAACTGCAGCGCGACGAGTTTGAATACTTCTCGTCGCTCAAGTGGCGTGTGGCTGAGATCGTCGCCGGCCTTCCGTTTGCTACGGAAGCCGCATTGGAATGTGTTGCGCCGTGGACGTCCTCGGCGAGAGTGATTGGACATCCGAGCGCGACAGAGAAGGTCTTCCGCATCGTCGCGGAGAGTCCCCTAGTCCGTGCCGATGTGGATGCAGCTCTGATCAATACTCCACGGTGCCTAGAACAACCGGAAGTTCGCCGAGCACTCGTCACTCGCGTGCGTTGGATTCAAGACGCTGAGTTGCTGGAGACGCTTGCATCCTCGCTTACGCCAGCGGAGCATTCTGACGCTGCCTTCTATCTTCGGAAAAGCCCAGAGTTGCTTGCCGTGCTGAATCGTTCGGGTGTGCATCGAGACTTCGATTCGTAAGCATAGGAAGTGACCGTGATCGTCATGCCAGTGTTCTTAGGCCACAAAATCCGACGATGCATCCAGTCGTTGACTCACTGGGGGAAAGCCCGGCACTGCGATTTTGACACTCTCCGCACATCGACAAACTCACTCCTCAGGCGATCCTAGCGACCACCCGTCTTAGGTGCTGTACGGCGAAGATTCTGAATCGATAGTGCTTTAGGATACGCATTCCGAACACAATGCGAGTTGGTGTCGATTCAGATTGTAAAGTTGCGCGCGGAGAATCAGTACGTTCGCGTGCGCCTTATCGCGCATGGCATTCTCTGTCGCACGGTAAAAAGGAGTCGAAAGCCTTGAGGCCAGTCCGCTTAACGCCCAGGCTGGGCGTCTACTCTCGAGGCCTGAGAAGTGAGCCATGCCCGCCCCGTCCGTCCCCCACGGACATAGCAATCCGGACGGACGCTGGCCATAAGCAGGCCCGCCTGTCCGTCCACGCCCGACTTGGCATTTTGGACGGACGCCACCTCGACGCCATCGGCCGGGAACAGGCGCCGGAAAGAGAAGCCGCAGAGCACCTCTACAGGCCCTATAGGCTCTTGGTGTCACCCGCTGACACAACATTCACTGGAGCGCTAATGTCAAAAGGCACTACCCGTCGGCAGCACGCCGACAACATCCCCCGACTGATCGGCAGCATCATGAAAGATGCATCGATTCAGCCGCCCCTCGCTCTCGTCGCCGGGCTGCTCATGCAGCTGAGTGTGACGTTGATCTACGCCCGAGAGAAAATTGGGAAAACCACGTTCGTGACATGGCTGATGCAGCAACTGGCCCTCGGACTGCCGATTTTCTCCGACTGCTCGGAACCGCAGGTGGTGCTGTACGTCAGCCTCGAAGAAGGGGTTCACCTGGTGAAGATGCGCGCACGGGAGATGCGCATCCCGCACTCGGCGCCCATCTATGTGCTGCGCAGTCTGCAGCACGAGAGCAAGTCGCCGATGCAGCTCTTGAAGGAAGCCATCCTCGCCACCAAGTCCACCGTGGTGGTCGTGGACAGCCTCTCGGCGTACAGCCTCGGCAGCATGAAGAGCAGCTCGCCGGAGGCGTGGAACGAAGCCCTGTATCCGCTCTCGCAGATGGCAAGCAGCCTCGGCTTCTCGCTCATCATCATCCATCACGCCAACAAGGGGAAAGGCGAGGAATTTCGTGGTCCGACCTCCATCGGTGCCGCCGTGGACGTCGTGGCAAACCTCACCGTGCCCAAGGGCGCGCCCGCCAACGTGCGTCGAATTCGCTTCAATGGACGCTATGGTGCTGGCGACCTCCTCGTGGCGCGTGATCCGCAGACGGGTGACTACGACTTGGTCGACGCCGACGTGGTGCCTTCGGATGTGGCGCGTGGCGAGGTCACGGACGAGATTCTCATCGAACGCATCACGCAGGCGAGGATGGTGGAGGGCGGCGCGACGAAGGACGCGTTGCGGAAGGCTGGTGGCGTCAAGGGCACCCGCAGCGACGCGATGGTGGAGACGCTCGTGCTCGACGGTAGTCTGAGCAAGCGGAAGGTGCGGGGCGGTTACCGCTACTTCGCGGCCGCGTAAGGGCTTCCGGAGTAACGGTGCTGAAGCGGGGTCGGTCGCAGGTCGACCGGCCCCGCTTCGCATTCCGATCTGAGCGCGCCGCTACGATGATGGCGGTGATCGGCGTTCCACCGGCCGCCTACCGTCACGTTGGCGACGATCTTCACGCGCTCGCAGCGTCGTATGCACATCGCAGAGTCGGCGACGGCCCTGAACAGGGTGGTGACAGCCTGGGCGCTCGCACAACGCGACTCCGATGCTGTCCCGGCGGCGACGCCTGCCCACATATCCCGCGAGAGACCCGATACGTGCACGTATCACGTCACTGCTGGCGCTCACGACGGCGTCCAAGAGTAAGAACAGGGCCAAACGGTCGTAGTCGCGCTCGTGACGAGGACCCGCTGTACCGGGAGATAGTGCCGCCTGAGCGGCGCCGGTAACGGCGATGTGCAGGCGCACCCAGCGATGAGAGCGGCCGTAGTGGGCGGCCGCTGCGGACAGGGTAATGCGATGGGCGGGAAGGCCAGACATGAGGGAGGGAGACGAGGATATCCGTGTCTACGCCTGGCCGCGGAACTCCGGCAACTCGCGGGGAGCGCAGCGGTTCAGGTACGCTCGCGGCAACTCCCTCCACGAGGTGCTAATGCCCCGTTACGAAACTGCCCCACCATTGCTGCGATTGCCCGCGATGCTCTCGGCGATTTGCAAGCGGTTACGCGCCGCGCTGTTCCGCGGACTTCCGCGGATTCGGACATCCGCGTTACGGGATCTGCAGTACGCAGAATCCACCACCGGCAGCGGTCATGTCGCGGTTCCAGCCTCGCGTGCGGACGGCGAACCCAGCCTTACTGCTCGGCTATTATGCAGCATGCCGAGTGGACGCCGTGCTGGTCGGCATCGCGTCGGACGACGCGCCGTCTGCCAGCCCAGATTGTGCGACGCAGCCGGCGACGTGGTGTACGGTAATCCCCCCAGAAAAGAGCGGTCGCCAAAAGTGGAATTTTCTCGTACTCTGAATCGAGGAGGTTCCCATGAAAACATCACGGTTTACTGACAGCCAGATTATCGCCGTCTTGAAGGAGGCGGAGGTCGGTACACCGGCGACAGCTGGCTCTTTGTTGAGAGCTACATCATCAAGGCCGACGACCAGACGTTCACGCTCGACGTGAGTGGGTTCAATAAGGTCGAGCGCGACAACGGGTATGGCGGCATTTGGGAGTGGTATGACACCTCGGCCGAGGAGCGAGAGCTCGAGATAGTCCGGGCGGTCATCAAGGCGAAACGGGCGACACTCCGGTACGACGGCCAGCAATACTACCGCGACCGCGCCATCACGATGGACGAGAAGTCCGCACTTCAGCGTGTACTCGACGCGTACGGTGTCCTCGAGCGTGGTGGAGAATGATTCGACGCACCTGGGCGAGCCCCATTCCGGTGCGACGCTCTCGACTAGCTGTTCCCCGGCCGCGCAGAGGATGGCCGCCGCCCATCAGCGACAGTTCGCGTCGTACCGTGCTGAGGTTGTCACGATCCTTTCCAGAGCGATTCGCAAGAAACGTACTCAGCGTCCTGTAAGAAGACGTCTCCATTACGGCACCACCCCCTACTGCACAGTGGAGTGACACAATGCTTGCGAGACTCAAAGGCGTATTCCAGCGGCCGATGCTAGAAGCCGACCTGCTTCGCGTGATCGAGTATCGGATCAAGACGCCGCCCATGCCGCAAGACTGGCTCGATGCCCTTGCGAAGATTCGCGCAAAAAGTGACGGCGGCTCGCTGACCGACCTCTGGCGCCACGAGTTCCGCGCAGACATTAAGTCGATTGCAGGCGAGGCCACGTGGGCTCTGCAAAGAGCGAGAGTGATACGGCGGATTGCCGAGAGCTATGGGTGGAACGCATTGAGTGCGGCGACGAAAGAAGCGATCAATAAAGAGGCATGGTTGGATCACTTCAAGGCAGCGTTCCCTAAGGCGGAGGCGGCATCGCCAGAGACCTGTGAGTTTCTGGTCATGCAACGTTGCATCCTGGCGCTCTGCACGGAGGCTTGCTTGGTTGAGATCGGGCAGGCGCTCTACAACGTGAACCAGCTCAAGATGCTGGAGCTACAGGTTATTGAGTCGGGTCACATGGAAACTCAGTCGCTGCAAGTTCGCGTGCACGACCGTATGCTGGAGATGTCGAAGAACGACCCCGAGCTGCGGGCTGCACTGTTTGATTGGCATGACGAGCACTGCGTGCCGCTGTTGAACGACGAGTGGAGGTTCCTCGACGCGCTGGAGGAGGCGGTAGTCTCGGATTCCTTCGACGTTGAAAAAGCTCAGCGGCAGGGCGCGGAGTTTCGGGCGAAGCTCGCGGCGGTCCTCCAGCACATGCCAGTGAGGGTCGACGACGCAGACCAGTGAGCCTTGGAGCCCTGAAGGCTCGCAGAACGCCGATCTCGCGCCAAGCCGGCGGTCAGTCTGCCCAATGGACGTCGTTTCTCCTGCGGGCGGCCTAGCCGGGCTGGCGGGAATTGTGCTGCGTCACGAACTCGCGCAGCGTCCCGTCGGCGTTATCGCGCACGAACGCGGTTTTCCCGTGTTCGGCCAGCGACTGGAGGAGGACGCCAGCCAGCGCGTAACGATTCGCCATGTGGTACTCCGCGTGCGGGGGGCGTGACCAGTCTCGGCCGAGGCCTTGCTCGACCGCACACTGCTCGGCGAGTTCGTCCACCTCACGGAGCCACCCGATCACCTGCAGCTCAGCGTCGGCGCTCGAGGCCGCCGCGAGCACCCCGTCCTAATCGGCGTCGCCGATGCGCAGCGGGTCGAGATCTTGGGGCATGGGGCGACGTGAGGGAAGGATGCGTACGGGCGAAATGCGGGCGGCCGGTCACGCTCCTGACCAGTGACGTCGGGACCACGGTCGTTGTGGCGGTGCTTGTCCGCATCGAGCACTGGGTGCCGTCCTGACCGTTCGTCGCTGGCGTTAGGGCGGGGCGACGCCACGCCCCCGGGCGGCGTTATGGCGCCGAGGTAGGAGCCTTCGACCGCCGCCGTCGCCTCAGGAGGCGGCCGGAGCATCAGGGTCAGTCGCCGCGCCGACGCCGAGGACGATCCTTAGGGCGCGTCAAAACCGGATAACGACAATATCCGGATACAATGGGCATCCGGATATTGTCTTGTGCGAACCGGATATCAGAGTGTTCGCCATCCGGATCGCCAATGATATCCGGATCTCATTGCGCCATCCGGAAAGCACCACAGCGAAACCACCGGGATAGGGCCTTCGCCCGGCGAAAGGTTTGCTCTTGGACGAACAGCGTACCCCTCGCGCCGCGGGGCATGAGGGCCGCCGCCTGCATCGGTCGCACGACTCGGCACGCCTTGCCGATTGACCTCCCGAATCGGACCGACCGCGGGCGAGACTGCGGGGCTCGGACACCGCGCAGGCCCCACCTCGCAATCGGCCTAGGCTGCGTATGCCCCGCCTCTATCTCGGTCGGGTCCCCCGCATTCTGGAGCAACTGTGCGTACCCACCGACAGACCACCGGCCAACGCGTCACGAACGAGCAGCTTCGCGACCTCCTCCGAATCCGAGTCAAGGCGGGAAACGCCGTCGATGCGAGCGCGATCCGGAAGTTGGGTTTCGCCTGCGGTAGCTGTCGTTTAAGTCGACTGCGGCGCGAGCTCCATGCGCAGCTTCAACGTGTCGGCGCCGACGCCCCACCCACGGTGGCCGCCAGCCCGGCAAGAGACGCTCGCGAGACCAGCGTCTCGACGCCTCAACCAGCTCCACAGCACGCTCGGGCAAAGCCCTTCATGCTCACGCTCTTCAAGGCGTTCTGTCGGATCATGCTCGAGGGAATGACATTCGCCGTGCGTCGACTGCGCGCCCGCGCGGCGCACTCCGCGAACGTCACCAGCAACGGACCCGTACGTTCCGCCATCGTAGTCGAAGCAACGTCGTAGCGCCCTGATCACACCGCCAGCGCGATTTGGATTCTGCGGGTGGTCGGACACCGCCTGGCAGGTCTCAATGTCGACGCGCGACGGCGAAGTGACGCAATGCTCGATGCGGGGCTCCCAACTGCCTGACTCGCGCTCGCCGTTGCCGTGCTGCTTGTTCAGCGCAGCGTCGTGCGTTGCTTGGATCGCAGCGCGGCGCGTGCCTCTCGCGCCCGTCGCTGATCGAGGGCGGCTCGGCAATCATCACAGAGGCGTCGTTGACGCCCGCGATCCGTGCGCCCCAGCGTCGCGCCGCACGCTACCCTCTCGTCTGCTTCGCTCCCAGGGCAGACCTGCGCACCCTGCGCGTCCACCGCGCGTCGTCGATACACGCCGAGGTTTTTGGCTCGGTCGTAATCCCGCGTGCGGTACCACTGCCACCACTCCTCCACCGCGCGCCGGTCGTACATGCGAATACCACGCTCATATCGAAACGTGAGCTGGGCTATGTCAAGAAGCCGCTGAATGTGGCGTGATCTGAAGCCGGTGTGGACGGCAGCCTGTCGAAGCGAGTAGTCCATGAGAGATAGGTGAGAGGTGGTCTTCGCAGATGCTACATGCGCAGCAACGCTCACCGCCATGGCCCAGCTCCTCGTGACCTGTTACCGGCAATGCTGATGACCACCATAGCGCACTCGGACACTCGGTCTGCACGCAAGTCCATACGTGTCATCGATGTACATCAAACGTCACCGAATGTCGTGATCAGACTCGCGCGAATTACGGCAGGGAGCGCGGCCATACCGCCAATGGTAGTGACGATCTCCGGCCCGTAATTCCGCCACAAAAAAGCAGGAAAACACCATACGTCACCGAATGTCAGCGATCAAACAGTAACGAAACCTCCATCCCCAATCATCATGACCACCGCCCTTTTCACCTGCCGCCAACCGATCACACGCGACTGCCTGTTCAAGCGACTCGACGAAACACTGTCACCCAGTTTCGCACGAAAGCTGCGGAGCCTGGTGGGCCGATCCCTCGACGCGGCGGGCGTCGGTACCGACCCCACCGAGGACATGCGCATCACGCTGTCCAACCTCCATCACCTCGCGTCGACCCGGGCCGTGCACGCGGACGCACCGGCAGCATGCAGGAAGGTTTTCACGCTGGCCACCGGAAGGCGCGGAAAGGAACGGCTGGTCGTTGTGCGCGGCGGAACGCTTCTGTCCGATCAGTGGCTCGAGCTACTCACCGTTGCTGAGTCAGACACCAAGCGCCGCGCACACAGCCGTGTGCTGGCCCTGGCCCGCGTCGTGCACGCGCTCGGTGGTGGCGCGCAGGCCCCAGCCGTACTGCCGTCGTCCGCCGAGCTCATGAAAGCCGGGCCGCTGATCGGGCTTTCCGAAAAGACGGTTCGTATGTCGATTCGCACATATCGTCGGCTTCGACTGCTCGCCGCGGCGGCTGATCCGGAAGGCGCGAAGCGCTATGCGCCGCTTGATGACAACCGACGCATTCGAGGCCGAAACGTTCTTGCGGTTCTCGCTGCGTCAGGCCCTTGCCAGCATCGCAGCGCCCTTGATGCCATCGCTGATGTCGCCCCAGTGCTCCACGCCCAGCTCCTGAAATACAAGAACAGTCCAACAGTCAAAGGCAAGATGCACGTTCCGAGCACCGTGGCGGCCAACCTCGAAGCGTTTTCTCGTCTGGTAGGGGCTCTGCTCGTGCACGCGCCGGAACTGCTGCCGACGTTTTCGTGCAAGCATCTGTGGCAGCTGACGCGCCCACTCGAAGCGGGAGACGATGAGAAGGAACTGTGGGATGAGGAGACGGCGACGGACAGTGACGTTCCGCTGGCCCGATGGATCATCGCGAAAACCGCACCGCAGATCCGAGCGCGCTGTGCGCCCGGGGTCAGCACGGGTTACCCCACCATGGTGGTGTCCGATCTCAAGGCATGGTTCTCCGTCACCGAATGGGCCCACGGCTTCAAGATGCGGGACAACCAATCTGTCGCGTGGGAGGGCTGGCGCGCCCGGTACCGGGCGCTGCGCCAACACGTGCGCGAGCGAGCGATTCCTGCGGAAATGCTGCTGCGGAGCAAGGACAAGGAACGCATAGTCAACACGTTCACGATGTCGCACATGTGGTGCGTGGATCTTCCGGTGTTGGCGATGGAGTCCGAACGCCTACTGAAACGGTTGGAGGCGGAGATCGCGGCTGTCAAAACCGCGCGTCCCTCTGAGGATCCCATGAAGGCCGCCGTGGTGATGCGCGCGCTGGCCGCCTTCGAGGCGAGCGCTGAAGGCACGCTCGCCACCTCGCTGGTCTTCTACGACGGCATGCGGTGTGCCCAGTACCGTTGCGGACGGTGGGGTCAGAACATCAGCCCAGACATCGACGCTAAGACGGGCGAGTGGTTCGGCGTGAAGACCCGATGGTATGGACATCGGCTCGATCAAGCGCGATTGAAGCAAGGCAACGCGCGCGCTCGCCAGCTCGGGCCGGCACACCTGCCGATGCGCGTACTGCGCGCATACATCAACTATGTGCGCGCCCCGCGCCTCATGGCGGCTGGCGTGCACGTGGAGGACGCCTATGCGCCGAATGGTCTCTTCCCGCTGTTCGTGTCACCGGTGGGGAGAAAGCCGTCGCCCTTCTCGAAGGAGCACTTTCGCAACGCCATCGTGGGTCCCGTGCTGTATCGAATCGCCACACAGTTCCACGGCCACTCCTTCGGCGATGCCACCACCTACGACCAAGTGAATCGCTCGCACTTTTTTGGCGTGTTTGGTGTGCATGTCTCTCGATATGTGAACGCGACCGGTTGCGCACGTATACTCGATAATCCTGCGCTTGCAGTGATGCTGACGGGTGACGATCTCAAGACGCTTGAAGAGAGTTACATCGTTGATACCTGGCTACCCGAAGGGCGCGAGGGCACGTGGCAGAATGCGAAGAGTTACGTACCCTGGTTGCTGCGTCTCGTTGAAGATGGGGCGCTCGACAACCCGCTGGACACGATGCCGCCGGCACTGATACCGCCAGGTGTGGCCGCCTTGATGCGGGCATGGAGCGATGAGGACCGCCTGACGTCAAATAGAATGAAGCGCAGCGTGCACGGAAGCCCTTCTGGACGCCTGCGTCGGTCTCGCCCCGACGTTGCGGCGCGTAATCGAGCGCGAGCGGCTGCCGGAGCCAGCAGCGCCGGCAGATAATGGGCTGCACGCCGTCCACGGGCGGCGCGAACGCGAAGCGGGTACTCGCGAGCAATCGTCGGGTGCCCGCTTCGTTCGCAGGGATGCAATTGCGGCGGCCGACGGCGCCCCCCGCCAGCCTCTCCGAGGCTGTGGTGCGCGAGGTCACCTGGCCTCGTCAAACCCTCCATTGGGAGCACATCGAATGACCCCGTTCATCTCGCAGTCCACCTCTCCCCACGCTGACGATCTCGTTCCCCTGCTGCCGTTGGTCTGGGGAGCGGATACGAAACTCCGCCGCGATGCCGTCAAGCTCGTGCGCCAGGCGCTGACGCCGAAGCTCCACGACATCGCTGAACCGTGGACGCGATGCTGTCCGCCGGCTATCAGCGCCGACATGCTCTTCACGATGGTGGTGGATCACGTCGTCGAGAGCTTGGACTCGTGCACCGTGAGCACCCCCGCCGCATTCGACCAGTGGGTGCGTCAGACTGCGCTCCGCTGGCTCATGGCTTGGGAGCAGCAGGTGCGTCTTACTGCCTCTCGCTCTTTGAACAATGCGACACTTGGATCGCTGGTCGCAGCGCTGCGCGCGGTTGTCGGGCCGTCGCATCGTGACCACACGTTGAAGCGGCTGCTGCTCGACGTGTTGGCGTCTCTCGATCCTGCTGATCGCCGCATCCTTGAAATGCGCGCTGCTGGCCAGCAGTGGCGCGCCGTGAGCGCGAATTGCCGGTGCACGGTCGCAGTGGCGAAGCAGCGGCATGCGCTGGCCTTGGCGACCGCGCGCGACGTCGCCACGGCCATGCTGCGTCGCATCACCGTAGCCGAGGAGGCCGCGTGAACGCGAGCACTTTTCCGCAGCCGTCACTCCAGTTCTCGCGCATTCCGCTCGAACTCGCACATCTGAATGTGCGCGTTGTAGGGGCAGCGTGTGTTCGAGCCATAACGACCAAGCGCACAAAGTCCGACAAGCCATTCCTCGATGTAAGTGTCGGCCACCGGGATGGTAGCACGACCCTCAGGATCTGGTCTGACGCTATGCCGGCATGGATGGGCATCGAGCCTGGTACCGCCGTCGAGCTTTCGCTGTTGTCAAAGGCGGGATTCCGTCCAGGAACCTTTGAATGGGCGGTGGAAGCGGTGCATCCGTTGGCGCCAGATCATCCGATATTGGCAGACCAGCTGCCGATGTGCCCCGTGCCCGCTGAAACCCTCAACGGGCGATGGGACGCAGTTGTTGGGCGCCTGACACACGCTGGGAAGACATTGCTGTCGGTGGTGCTCGACCATGTTGGAGAGGACGCGTTTCTCCGCATGGCAGCCGCTGAGCGGATGCACCAC
>JANLVC010000065.1:0-36981 GCA_031363815.1 Gemmatimonadota bacterium | reverse complement strand
CTCACGCCCCCACGCCCATCGCCCACCGCGAGCGGCTCTGGGCTTGACGCTTGAGGCCGTGAGTTTTGGGTTTTGGGTTCTGGGTGATCCCGCAGCCGATCAAACCCACCACCGAAACGACAAGGGAGGTCTGGGCATACCTGCAAGCATAGGAGCCGCCCGGATTCCCCGACCGTCTGCGTACCTACTCTTTAACCGGTCGCAGTACTAGCGTTGGACCTTCCGACCGTTGCTTCGCGCATTGCCAACGCAGCGATAGCTTTGACATCATGCCGTCCGTAACACTCTGGAATTCTCATCATGCTGACTGAAACAATCGTTGCCCGCCGAACGAGTGGCCGCGTAACCTGCGCGCTGGTCCCGCAGCCGCAGTGGGCGAAAGCACGCAATCTCGCCGATCAGGCGGTCGCGAGTGTCGGCCTGCGTGCGCTCGGCGAGGGCTGGCTGGAGGTCAGCGAGAGTGATGCGCTGCGCATCGCCGCTGGCGTGCTCGGTCGCGACCTGGCAAGCAATGCCGTGATCATCCCCGCGACGGAGGCCGATGTCTTGGTGAGCGACTTGCTGGCGATGGTGCCGGAGCCGTATACCTGCTTCACGAACGGCGATTGGGCCGACGTGTTCGGCGAGGAGTCACAGCAGCAGAATGGCTTCAGCTTCGATCCGCTCACCGATTCGGCGCTCGATGCCGGGATCGTGTGCGTGGGTGATGGTGTGACGGCGGTATTGTGGATTGAGGACGAGGACTGAGCATGACATCGCGACGTGGCAGTTGGGTCGAGCGAAGCGACCCCATCGAGCCGGAACTGCGTCGCGCTATGGCACGTGGTGAAGGCGGGGCTTGAGTACGCTGACATTGCGGGTGTTGCTGGCCATCGGCCTGATCCTGTCGGTGGCCTGCTCGGCCGAGTCGCCCGCGCCCGCGCAGCACGCCGTGCCCCGCGTGATTCCCGGTCCGTCGGCCACGCCGGTACGCAGCCCCGATACGTATCGCGTGCGCATCGAGACCAGCAAGGGACCGTTCGTGGTGGAGGTCACGCGCACGCTCGCTCCCCTCGGCGCCGACCGGTTCTACGAGTTGGTCACCATCGGCTACTACGCCGGGAATCGGTTCTTTCGCATGGTGCCTGGGTTCGTCGTGCAGTTCGGCATTCACGGTGATCCCTCCGTGAATGCCAAGTGGGCGCGGTCCGCGATGCCCGATGAACCCATGCGCCACAGCAACACCCGGGGCACGGTGGCGTTCACCACCGCCGACGAGAATAGCCGCGCCGTGCAGCTGTACGTCAACATGGCCGACAATGCGGTCAAACTCGACCGGCAGCGAGTGTTTGCACCGATCGGCGTGGTGGTGGAGGGCATGAACGTGCTCGCGCGGCTGAACTTCGAGTATGGTGAAGATCCTGTGCAGTCGCGCATGATGTCGCGCGGCAACAGGTATCTCAGTCGGTGGTTTCCAGCGCTCGACTCGATCGTGTCGACAACCGTCGTTGCTCCCCTTTCGGCGCCTGCGCCCTGAATCCGCTATAACTCGATATGAAGCCTTTCGAACGCCTCGGCAACGCCCGCACCCCGGATGGCTCACTCCTCGAGCTGTTCCGTCACGACGGCTCGTATCTCATCCGCGCCAACGGCATCGAACTGATGTCACAGCGCCGACATCTGTCCGAGGATCGGCTGGCCGAAGTCGCCTGCGTGGGCCTCAAGGATAGGCCGCAGGCGCGCGTGCTGATCGGTGGTCTCGGGCTTGGCTTCACGCTGCGTGCGGCGCTCAAGGAGCTGGCCAGCGACGCCGAATTGGTGGTGGCGGAGTTCCTGGCCGAGGTCATCGAGTGGAATACGAATCCCGAGTATGGGATTTCGGTGGAGACGCTCAAGGATCCGCGGGTCCGCGTGGTACACGACGATATCGTGAACGTGCTGGGCGATCATGCCGGCCAGTTCGATGCGATCATGCTCGACACCGACAACGGTCCCGACGGCATGATCATGTCGGAGAACGCACGACTCTATGCGCAGCGCGGCATCGCGACCACGGTGGCCGCACTGCGCCCGCCGGGCATTATCGCGTATTGGTCGGTCGGCGACGATCCGGCGTTTGCGCATGCGCTGCGCGGGAGCGGCCTGATGGTGGAAACGCTGCGCGTGCGCGCCCACGACACGAAGGGGCCCATGCATACGTTGTACGTGGCGAAACCAAGACCCGCGCGACGCTGACCGTCAACACGCGCTGACGCGACTCGTTACCGAATCGCGTCAGCGCGGCACTCGTTCCGACCACACCGATATCGCACCGCCACCGATCGTGGCGGCGAAGGTGGTGTCGCGCTGCCACCTCGCGTACACTTTTGCCATGAGATCGGGGCGCGACTGTTCGACTACATGTTCGAGTGTCGTGATCAGCCGTACGGGCCGCCTGACGCTCTGCGTGACGCTCTGGGCGCGGAGCGCCGCCATGGCCGAGTCGAGGGTGGCGGCTTCACTGATCTGCACGTAGTGGCGATCCAGCGGCACGTGCAGCTTCCGGCCGTAGTAGTGCACACCCAGCCACGTCGGTTGAATCGCGAACACCAGATCGTCGGCGCCGCGGACGCGCTCCACATACCGCAGTGTGGCACTGAATGGCTGCTTCGGCACGGTGTAATAGCGCACGAGCGACAGCGCCGAGAGCGAGGCCACGACTCCGACCAGTGTGGATGACACGAGCGGTCGTCGCCACGGCGACGTAGCGCACCCCCGCGCGACGATGGCGTCGATGGTGACGACCGCAGTCAGCACCGCCAGCGGCAGCCAGAGCAGAAAGAAGCGCGGTGAAAACGTCATGCCGCGCGACGCCAACAGCAGCGCGGTGAGCACACCCGGTAGCAGCAGCAATGCCGTCACGGCCCACTGCCGACGCCACAGCACCACGAAGCCGGCGGTGGCGAGCGCGAGGAACGGCAACGCCGCCAGCGCGACACCGGGACCGAACCCCTCCAGCACCCCACGCACCACCACGTTCACCAGCTCGTTGGACGTGGCGGACGTTCCCGTCTGGCCGAGTGAGTAGGCCGACGTGATGTAGAGATAGGCGTCGGGCAGCGCCACGGCGTACACGCCGACGCACGAGAGACCGGTGATGGTGTACACGCCGGCAAGTCGCCAGACGAGCGGCGCGAACACGCCGGTATGCCGCCCGCGCTGCAGCGCGACCACGGCCACCACCAGGAGCTGCGCGGCGATCACAAACGCCGCATTCAGCAGCGCCATCATGCCGAAGAAAGTGGCCGCGCCGTACTGCACCCAGTCGGACAGCCTGTCGTCGCGGAGCGCGTCGATAAGCGCTCGCGTGGCGAGCAACGCAAAGAACACGTAGGCCACGTAGCCGCGCGCGTTCTGCGAGAAGAACACATGGTGGTACGACACCGCCAGCAACAACGCCGCGCCAAGACTGGACCGGCGGCTCAGGGCCAGGCGCGCCACACGATAGAGCGCGGGAACGGATGCCACGCCGAACGCGGCGACGCCAAGTCGCACGGCCCACTCGTGCATGCCGAACGCCATCACCGACGCTTTGATGATCAGCGACATCAGCAGATGATTGTTCGACGATTGGTAGCTGCCGATGATCTCGGCGAACGACATCGGTACCGTTTGATCGATGGTCATCAACTCGTCGGTCCAGAGATCGGCACCGATCCCGTACACGCGGAGTGCCAGCGCGACGAGTGTGATGAAGAACAGCCAGCGACGGGCTGCGGGCGCATCGAGATCATGGGGCTCGCGGCGCACCGCGAATCCGGACGCCCGTAGCGTCGCCGGAAGCGGCGTCCAGCGCCAACCACGAAGCGCCAGCGCGCCGAGTACCACGGCTTGCAGCGCGAGGATGATGCGCAGCAGGGTGGTCCCGCTGATGGGGCGCTCCGGAAGCTCCGGGGCGCGCGGCAACATGTCGTACCACGCCGTCGGCATGAGCCACGCGACGAGCACCAGCGCGAGCGGTAGCGCAAGGCTCGCGCCGCGGTTGACACCACGGCGGAGTCGAGACGTGGTCAAGCGCGCGCGGCGGCGGACACCGGCCGTTGCACGAACGACAACGGATGTCCCGTCATCGTGTCCGGGATCGGCACGTCGAGCATGGAAAGAAACGTGGGTGCGAGATCACGCACGTCGACCGTATGCGTGGTGGGGTTTCTCGGGATCCACGGGCCGGCGGCGGCCACGAAGCCGGTGGGGCGATGAAAGCTGGATCGATGGTAGTGCTCCGGATCCTGCACCAGCTTACCCTTCGGGTGCAGTACTTCGTCCATGAAATGCGGCGCCCACTCCCACTCCACGAACAGATCGGGCAAGACATGATCGATGCCGACCTGAAAGGCGTCGGCGCTGCGAAACACGCGGGCAACGGCCGGCCGGCCCGTTTTCGGGTCGATGAGCTGTTTCAGGTCGGCTTCAAGGCGGTCGAGCATCGCGTCGTACTCGGCGCCGGGTTCGACGATGCCCTGCGGCTCGCGTCCCCGCACATTCAGTCGGATCTGCCCGTTGTACAGATTCGGGATACCGAAGGCGAGCGAGCGACTCCAGTCGGTGTTGGCGGCGAAGTCGCTGGCGATGAGCTGCTCCTGCACCTTCGCGGGCAGGAACTGACTCACCCACTTGCGCACCGGTTGGGGAATCGCGCGACGCAACCGCGGGAGCATCTGCGTGAGCAACCGCGTGAGCGGATCGAAGCGGTTGCCCTCGATCACCTGTTCGAGGCGCCGCGGCACCTGATACCCGAGCTGATGCAGGAACGCGTCCATGAGACCTGTGGTGGGATACATCCCCGCCATGCCGTAGGCCGACATGATGAACACGTTGGCGTGTGGTGGCAGATCGGCCAGCGTACGCGCGAGTTCGCCGTCGATCGCCTGATACAAATCACGGAGCCCGTTCGAGAGTCGGTTGGGCGGTGCAAACTCCGGTTGATACGACCACAGGCGATGCCCGATGGTGTGGGCTTCGAAGAACGTGGCCACGACCACGTCGAACGAGTCGCGGCCGATCACGTCGCGACAGACCAGTCCCTTGGTGGCAATGCGGGCGAGGGCGCGCTGGTAATCGGCGAAGTCGTCTGCTTCCGTGCCGCGATGGGCGAAGGTCGCGAGCTTGTCTCCCGAGCCGAACTTGGCGCGCACGCTTGGCAGCACCTGCTCGGGAAGCGAACGCGCCACTTCCCACAATCGCTCGGATTCGTGCGCCGCCCAGTTGGTGAGCTGAATGCCGGGAACGTCAGGGACGACATTGAATTCCGGCGGATCGACGATTGCGGCCTTCTTCGTGCCCCCACGAAGGAAGCGCCAAAAGGGCGGGGCGTCCTTGGCGACGGCGGCGTTGGTCTGCACGAGCGTGTAGGTGCCCGACACCAATTGGCGTATGCTGTAGAAACCGTGCGTCGTTTTCGCAACGCCGCTATACAGCGAAATCCAACTGCCCGTCTCGTTGATCAAGTCGGCGCCGCCGACCTCGAGGAAGCACCCGGTACGCATGACGCCGGCCAGCGTGGGCATGTGCCCTGACTCGGTCCACCGCTTCACCAGTTCGATGTCGGCCGCATCGATGGCAAGAATGACGAGGGGTGGTGCCGTGTGTTCGGGGGACATGGACGACAGTGGTGACATGTGGCGGCATGTGACGATGGGGGCCCGCTGGAGCGAGTGATCCCAAAGTTAGGGGGCGTGGGGCCAGACTGTGAGGGACTCGGCGGTGACGGGTAAGCTGCCCCGTCTTGCCGCATGGCGA
The DNA here is from genome assembly GCA_031363815.1 of Gemmatimonadota bacterium. GTDB lineage: Bacteria > Gemmatimonadota > Gemmatimonadetes > Gemmatimonadales > Gemmatimonadaceae > Gemmatimonas. The sequence continues at coordinate 31,224 of JANLVC010000065.1, read as the reverse complement.
CCGTGCTCGTTTCTTCTTAAACGTAACGGCTCGCTGTATTCGACCCTCTTCTCGCTTGACTCGTGCGCTTCGTGCACACCCTGACTCGCCGCGCGCACTTCGCGCACTTCGCGCACTTCGCGCGCTTGTGCTTTGAGCTGACGCTGGTCGTCAGTGCCGTCACGTGTGCGTCAGCGGCCCGTGCGCAGACCGGAGCAGGCCTGGATGACGCCGCGTACACCACGTTCGGTCGACGCGACGGACTCCCTGATGCGCCGCTGCTTTCCCTGCACCTCATGCGGGATGGCGTGCTGATTGTCGGGACAACGGATGGCGTGCGTCGCTTCACGGGTCGCCGTTGGGTCGCGGAGTCACTCCCGCCGATGGTGTCGCGCCACGAATACCGGACGGTGTTCGACGGGGCCGACAGCGTGCGCTATTTCGTGCACAGCTTTGGCGTGGCGTTGCAGCGCGGCGGGCAGTGGATCGCGAACGTGCGACTGGACAGTAGGCTCGCCCCTATCTATTCGGCGGTCGAGTGGCAACGGCCGGATGGCCAGCGCGAACTGGTGGTCGGTGCCGCGTCGGGTGTGTACCGCCTGGTTGACCGTGCGCGTTTCGAGCGCGTAGAGCTTCCCAAGGATATGCTGCCCTTCGACGCCATGGTGGCGGTCCAACGCGTGAGCGGGATGGACGAACTCTGGATCGGCACCCATGGGGGAGGTGTCGCCCGATTGCGTGCCGGCCGATGGAGCCACTGGGGGAAATCGCAGGGGCTCACCGACCTTCAGGTCGAGCATCTGGCCCTGACCGCCGCGGGCGACCGCGCGCAGGCGGTGGTGGCGACGCAGGGCGGCGCCTTCCTCCTGATCGGCAATCGCTGGCAGCCGGTGGGGCCACGCGTGTCCATGGTGCGCGCGCTGCGGGTGCTCATTGGCGACAGCTACGAAACGTGGCTAGGCGCGGCCAGCGGTGAACTGTTTCGAGTCGCGGATGGTGGCGCACCGCAGCTCCTCGACATCAGCGCGGGCACACGTGGCTCCCGGGCGCAGGTGCTCACTGCCATCGACCACGGCCTGGGCGTGCCGACGATCTACGTCGGATTCCGCAGCGGCGCGCTCCTGCGTTTCCGGGTGGGCGTGGCTGGCCGCCTGCGGCTGCCCCCGGCGATGGCCGGACTTCCGGTGTTTTCCTTGGCGCCCGTCACGGACGAAGGGGGCATCTGGTCGTGGATACCCGGGGTGGGCGTCATCCGCCTCCCGGATCTCAAGCGCGTTCCTACTACTGGTGCGATGGTCGGTGGTGGCGACGGACGCGTACGGATACTGCCGGTGCGGGTGCGCGGCACGTCACGCCTCTTGCTGTCGGTCGACCGGGGCCTCTACCTCTCGGGCCCATCCGGCTTCAAGAGTATCCTTGAGCTTGGAGTCGGCCACTACGTCTATGACCTCAGGCAGGGGCCGGCACCGGATGGGTCGATTCGTCCGATCATTGCAACGGTGCGCGCCGGTTACTACCTCGATGACAACGGCGCACTCGTGCCTTGGGCAGGATTTCCGTACGGCGTCCGTGCAACCGTCGTCGACTCCTCGACGCCGGTGCCGTCGTTGGTTGCGCTTGGCGCCAACGGGGTGCTCTTTCGCTCGAACGGCGCCGCGTGGAATATCGTCGCGGGTGGCACGGTGCCGATGCGCGCCACGATGCAAGCCGTCGTGCCGTGGCGTTTTCCATCGGGAGAGTGCGCGCTGGTCGTGGGAACCAGCGAAGGGCTGGCGCTGCTCCGCACGTGCGGAGGTGCTGCCCAATGGCGCGTCGTCACCGAGCGGACACTCTCTGGCCTCAGAAGCAACGAGATCACGAGCTTGGCCGTCCTTCCCGATAGTCTGCTGGCCGTGGGCTCGAAGCGTGGACTCGTGGTGATGCAGCTGGGACGCCGCTTCGACATGGCCGACTTGGTGGTCACGTCGATCTCCGACGCCGACGGATTACCGCATTCGGTTATTAACGGCATCGGTCCGATCGACGCGCAAGGCCGCCTCTGGGTCGGGACGATGCTGGGTGCCGGGTTCCTGAACCTGAGGAGTTTGCGCCGCATTGCGCCGCCGCCGGTGCTGCTCGCACTCGAGATCCGCGACGGCAACGGCGATGCCGTGTTTGCCGGTCGGCGCATTCCGTCGAACGCCTCACGCATCGACCTGGAAGTGCAGGCGGCCACGTATCATCGCGAAGACGACACGCGGTATCGGTTTGAGCTTGATGGTGTGACGATTCACCGGGAACCGTGGATCGATCGCCCAACGGACACGCAGCTTGCGCTCCCCGCAGGCGAGCACGTTGTCCGCGTGCGCGCGATGGATTTCAGCGGACGCGAATCGGTGGCGCTGGAGCGTCGTTTCAGAGTGTTGCCTCCCCGGTGGCGCTCGCCGCTGGCGCTCCTCGCATATGCGCTCGGCCTCGCTGGGCTGTTCTTCACCGTCGACCGACTCCGCACGCGCAGTGCGCGCCAGCGGGCCGCCGATGCCGAGGCGAACGAGCGGCGTCTGGCCACGAGCGAGGAACGCTTCCGCCGACTGTTTCTCGACGGCGTGAATCCGCAACTGTTGGTCCTCGACGGGAGCATCTGGCAAGCCAATGCGGCCGCCGATGCGCTGCTGCGGGCCGACGGTGCGCCGATCGTGTCGCGTCCGATCAGTGCGTTCCTTCCCGAGATCGGCAACCACCTGTCGGCCGACGCGCCGGCAACCTGGCGACAGGAACTGGTGGGAGTTGGCCCCAACGGTGCCCTGATTCCGTTGGAGGTCAGTCACACGCGCATTCCGTTGGACGACGCGACGCTCGACCATCTCGAACTGCGGGATCTGCGCGAGCGGAAACGACTCGAGCAGGAGCGTCGTGAGCTCGAATCGCATGTGCGTACGACGCAACGGCTCGAGACGGTCGGGACGCTGGCGGGCGGCGTGGCGCACGACTTCAACAACTTGCTCACGGTCATCCACTCCAACGCGGAGCTGGCGCTCGCGGATGTCGCGCCGAGTGCCCCTGCGGCCGACGCGCTGCAGCAGCTGCTCATCGCCAGTCGTCGCGCGCGCGAAGTGGTGCGGCAAATTCTTACGTTCAGCCGGCAGTCGCCGTCGGCGCACACCGACGTGCGCATGAGCGCGCTGCTCGACGAGATGCAGTCCATGTGGCGATCGATCCTGCCGTCAACGGTCACGCTGGTACTCGACAACCAGGCCTCGAACGCCACCGTTCATGGCGATGCGACGCAGCTGCAGCAGCTGTTGCTGAATCTCTGCTCGAACGCTGAGCATGCCATGCGGGAAACAAAGGGGGGGACGCTCACGGTGTCGTTGCGCTGGGCTACGGATGCCGACGTGCTGACGAGCAGCCCAACGTTGGTGCTGCGCGTGTCCGACACCGGCGGTGGCATGAGCGATGAAGTGCGAACGCGGGCCTTCGAGCCGTTCTTTACGACGAAGCCGGTGGGTGAAGGCACGGGACTTGGGCTGAGCGTGCTGCACGGCATCGTCGGTGCGCACGGCGGCACCGTGACGTTGCACTCCGCGCTGGGTCGTGGCACGACCGTTGAGGTGCGGCTGCCAGCGCATGCAACCGATGCCGTCGCCGCCCCGGCCGCGTTGCCCGTCGCGCCGCCGTCGTCCGCCAGCGTCAAACGAGTGCTGATCGTCGATGACGAAGCGGCGATTTTACGCGTGCTGGCGGCACTGCTGCGTCGGCAAGGCTATGAGGTCGAGGTCACCGGAAACGGTACCGAGGCGTTTCACCGTCTGCAGCGGAAACCCGAGATCGACACCGTGATCACCGATCAGACGATGCCGGCGATGACGGGCGTGGAGCTGATCGAGCAGCTCCGCGCGCATGATATGCAGCTGCCGATCATCCTGATGTCCGGCTACGGCACGGCTATCAGCGACGAGCGCATGGCGCAGTGGCGTCACGTCTGGCGGCTCGACAAGCCGTTCGTGGTCGACGAGCTGCTGCGAACACTCGCGCAGTGCGCGGCCGCGTCGTCTCGTGGTTGACGAGGCACACCGATCGATACGCGGCGCGGGATTCGCTGAAACCCGTGAGCGCGGCAGCATCTTATTTCCACGTCGCCGACAACACTCGCGCGAAGCTGCCACCCAATAGGAGCTTGATGTTCTCGTCTGAGTGTTTGCGCCTCACCATGGCCTCCGTGAGATCGAAGATGCGCTTGGGGTGATCGAGACCATCCACATGCGCACCGCCATTCTCCGCGAAGTAGGCGCCATATCGACTGAAGTTCGGCTGACCGAGCACCGCTGGCGCGCCGGTGCGCGGCCGTGGGTTGGCAAGACCGGCCATGTCGAGATCGGAGCCAATGCCGACGTGGTCGGGGCCGATAAGCGTGAACAGATGCTCCACATGATCGGCGACATGTTCCACCGTTACCGGCGGCGCGGGACGGATCATGAACCGGATCATCGGAATGCCGACCACGCCCCCCTTGGCGGCCAGCTGCTTCAGCGCGTCATCTGATTTGCAGCGCGGACACGCTGGCATGAGCGCGCGGCTGGACGCATGCGAGAAGATGGGCGGACGCGTGGCGGCGGCGAGGGCGTCGCGTGTGGTCTCGTCGGCACAGTGCGACAGATCGACCACCATCCCCACCTGTTCCATGCGCGCCATGATGCTGTGGCCGAACGCCGAGAGACCGCCATCGCGATGCTCGAGAAAGCCGGCGCCGATGCGGCTCTGCATGTTGTAGGTGAGCTGCGACACGCGCTGACCGAGCGAATAGAACGTGTCCACGTCGTCCGGCGTCCGGAAATGGTCGGAGATCTGCGCGGTGAGCATGATGCCGATCTTGCCCGACGGCTTCACCACCCGCAAATCGTCCGCGTCGTCGATGCGTGTGAACCAGTCGGCGTGCGACGCGATGAATCCGTTCCACTGCGCGTAGAACTTCATGGCGTCGTCGTAGGTGCCGGGGCCGCTGCCCAGGGCAAGCACACTCACACCGGAATCGCGGAACGTCGCGAAGTGCTTGGCGGTGAACGCGGCCGGATCGCGCAGCCATCGGGTGGCCAATGGGATGTCGTCCTTCCGGAAGTCCTCAAAGGCGAACTGGCAGAGCATGTCGATTACGGTCGACTCGCGCACCAAGGCGATCGTGCGCGCGGAGTACTCCACCGGGCTGTCCGCGAAGAGTCGATAGCGGCCGCGCAGGATCGCCGGCGCGGCCAGTGTGGTCAGCGCGGCGGCGGAGAGGCTGCGAAGCGCGGTGCGAAGCGCGGTGCGGCGATCCATGGGCGTGAGGCGGGAGGAGGCACGAGCGGTTGGGGGTCGCGACAGATGTATTCCCGATATAGCGCCCTCCGCAATAGTGCGACGAACAAACGAGGGCGCGATCCGCTGGATCGCGCCCTCGTCGTGTGCTCGAATCGCTGTCCCGTGCTCCAGTAGCGGAAAATCAGTCCCCGAATACCGCCGCATCCTTGTGGGCCTGCTCGCTGCCGTAGGTCACCGAGCTCGGCGGTGCGTCAGCGCCGAGGCGCGTAGCCAGGGCGAAACCACCGAAAGTCAGGAAGCACACGGCGATCGTAAGAATGGCGCGGTTGATAGTCTTCATCGCGTGCGCCTCGTGGGCGTCATCGCAGAGGTCGTTCCACATGTGTCAGGTGCCAGGAAAAGCGTAAGAAAAACGGCGAAAAGCTGCTGTTCAGTATCGGCAGGTGCATGGGCCAGCGGCAGTGTCGAGGCTGGCATTCGCTGTGACGGACGGCTCGGCCCTGATATAGAGCGAGTCATCCATCGACGCGTGCCTGCCTCCGATGCCCTGGTGGTGCGGCGCTCGCCCCACAGGCACGTGACACCGCCGGGCGATCAGCCCGGCGCTGCCGAGGCGCTCGAGGGGCAGGGGATGGCTGCATCGGGCGCGTGAACTGCTCGCGGGCACCACCACACGGCGACGAATGCGTGGCTGTCGGTGCGCGAAGCGGCCTTTGCGCTACTCGATCATGGCAACCCGGAAGAGGCGCTCCAGCACGCCGAGCAGGCGATCGCGGCCGGACGCGCGTCGGGCTCGGTGGACTTCGAAATGGTCGGTCGCGCGCTGCGCGGTTTTTCCCTCGCCACCGCGGGACGCATTCCGGAAGGCATGCAGGAGCTCGATGGCGTGAACGCCGCCGTGCTCGCCGGCGAGATGTAGGATTGAGGTAGCGATCGGGCTCGCCTGCTGCTAAATGATCTCGGCGTGCGACCGCGTACGCGATTACGATCGCGCGGTGCAATGGTGCGCGCATCTGCGCGCCTTCTGCGCGCCTTCTGCGAGCGAAGCGGGATGTGCGAGGGTTGCGGTATCCTCGTCGATGTCGCGAATCTCGCGCCTATCCTCCTTGATTCAGGTCAATCGCTATGTCTCAAGAAACGCCGTCGGCACTCCCTTTGGCACCGCCTTTGGCACCGCCTGCTGCTGACCTCGTCGCGCTCAAGGCGCGCCAGCAAATCGCGTGGTCCACCGGCAACTACGCGGTGGTGGGCACGACGCTCCAGATCGTCGGCGAGCAGTTGTGCGAAGCGATGGATCTCCGCTCCGGCTCGACGGTGCTCGATGTCGCCGCGGGAAATGGGAATGCCTCGCTGGCGGCTGCCCGCCGCTGGTGCGATGTCACCTCCACCGATTACGTACCGTCGCTGCTGGAGTCGGGTCGCGCCCGCGCGCAGGCCGAGGGCCTGACGCTCACGTTTCAGGAAGCCGACGCCGAGAACCTCCCGTTCGCCGACGGGGCTTTCGACTACGTGATGTCGACCTTCGGCGTGATGTTTACGCCGAATCAGACTCTAGCAGCGTCCGAGATGGCGCGTGTCTGCAGGTCGGGCGGCCGTATCGGGCTCGCCAGCTGGACGCCCGATAGCTTCATCGGTCAGCTGTTCAAGACGATCGGCACGTACATCCCACCGGCAGCGGGCGTGAAGCCGCCAAGCCTGTGGGGCACGAAGGAACGTATCGACGAGCTGTTCGCCGACTCGGCCAGCGACATCACCGTCACCCGCCGCGACTTTGTGTTCCGCTATCAGTCGCCGGTGCATTGGCTCGAGGTCTTTCGCACGTACTACGGCCCGATGAACAAGACCTTCGCCGCGCTCGACGCCGACCGGCAGGCGGCGTTCACCGAGGACTTGCTGCGGCTCATGGAGCGCGACAACCGCTCCGGGGACGAGACGCTGGTACTGCCCAGTGCGTACCTCGAGGTCGTGATCGACCGCCGCTGAAGTCGGCGTCGAGTAGATTCCGGGAGGGCGGACACTGATGTCCGCTCTTCATCGGAGGCCTTAGCATGACGTCTGAAGCACGACTTCGCCCGCATTCGCACGAGCGGTTGGCGGTGCCGGTCCAGCGTTTTGATTTTGCCGCGGCCACAGCCCAACTCCGGGCCGAGGCGCACGCGTCGGTGGCGGGACATCGCCAGATTGCCCTTGTGCGCCGCGGTTCGCTGTCGGTGATCCTGTTCGCGTTTGAGGCGGACGGCTTCATCAAGGAGCACAGCACCGAGGGTGAAGTGACGATTCACGTGCTCGCTGGCCAGCTGGATGTCACGGTGGACGGTGACGTGCTGCATCTGGGTCGCGGCGAGCTCGTCGCGCTCGCTCCGAAGCAGGTGCACGCGGTGCGCGCCATCGAAGCCAGCGACATGCTGCTCACGGTGTGCCGCATGCCAGCCGTGCCGAAGTCAGACTGATCTGTCGCGGCCGCTGCGCCACCTTGATATGCTTCGGGATGGTGATCCAGTGACCCATCCCGACGATACGCGCTGCGAACCCGGTACCGCCGCGTTCCGCGACGACCTGCGCGCCGCCACCTCGCTGCTCGAGCAGCTCATCGCGGATCGTTCGCTGCTGGTGCCGGTGCCTGCCGAGGAGCGTCAACGGTTCCTTGAAGCGGTCGGCCACGTGTTTCACCCCGATGCGCGCGCCCGCCGCTCGATGGTAAAGGCGACGAGTAAGCAGCGAAAGCTCGATGCGGCGCAGCGCGACGACAGCGTGTTGCAGGAAACGGGGATCCGCGAACTACGACGCAAGCCGGTGTTCACGACGCCCAATGTGTATTTGCTGGGTGACGGGGCGGCGGGCACATCCATCGATGCGTCGCGCGAGGACGACGCGCCCGAAGCGATCGTGCCGCAGCATTGCTACATCTGCAAGCAGAAGTTCACCACGATTCATCACTTCTACGACCAGATGTGTCTCTCGTGTGGCGACTTCAACTTCGCCAAGCGCACGAAATTGGTGGATCTCAGCGGACGCACGGCGCTGCTGTCCGGCGGTCGTGTGAAGATCGGCTACCAGGCCGGGCTCAAACTGCTGCGCTGCGGGGCACGATTGTTGGTGACCACGCGCTTTCCGCGCGACTCGGCCATGCGCTACGCAGCGGAGCCCGACTTTGACGCGTGGAGCGATCGGCTGGAGATCTTCGGGCTCGATCTGCGACATACGCCAAGCGTCGAAGCGTTCTGTCGCGAATTGCTGCACACCGAAGCGCGTCTCGATTTCATCATCAACAACGCCTGCCAGACGGTGCGCCGCCCGCCCGCGTTCTACGCGCACATGATGGACGGCGAGACCGCGGCCGCCAGCACGCTCTCAACAGCGGCGCGCAAGATCCTCGGTGCCTACGAAGGACTGCGTGGCGCGCAACTGCTCCCCGACGCTGATGCCGGCCGCACCGCCGCCGTGCTGCAGAGTGGGGCCGCGTTGGAGCGAGTGGGACTTACGCATGCGGCCGCGCTCTCGCAGGTGCCATTAGTGCCTGACGACATGCTGGTGGCGCATCAACTTTTCCCTGCGGGCAAGCTCGATCAGGACTTGCAGCAGATCGATCTGCGCGAGCGGAATTCGTGGCGCCTGTTGCTTGATGAAGTGCCGAGCGTGGAGCTGCTGGAAGTGCAGCTGGTGAATGCGATCGCGCCGTTCCTGATCAACGCGCGTCTCAAGCCGCTGATGTTGCGCACGGAGAATCGCGACAAGCACATCGTGAACGTGTCCGCAATGGAAGGACAGTTCTACCGCAACAACAAAACGACGCGTCATCCGCACACCAACATGGCCAAGGCCGCACTCAACATGATGACGCGCACCTCGGCGGCGGACTATCAACAGGACGGAATCCACATGAACAGTGTGGACACCGGCTGGGTAACCGACGAGGACGTGGCCGAGATCGCGGCGCGCAAGGTGGAGAACCATCGCTTCCATCCACCGCTCGATATTGTGGATGGTGCGGCGCGGATCGTTGATCCGATCATTTCCGGCGTATCGGATGGTGTGCACGTGTGGGGACAGTTCCTCAAGGACTACGCGCCGACCGACTGGTAGGATCACCGCGAATCTTACCGCGGATGAGAACTTGCCTGCCGGCCAGCTCGTTGGCGCAGAAGGGGGGTGGTCGTTCTGGTGGTAATAATTCGCGAACATCCGTGCCAATCAGCGGTTCGGCCGTTCCTTTACGGATTAACCACACAACACTCACCGCGGATCACCGCGAATCTTAGCGCGGATGAGAGCTTGCCCATCGGCCAGCTCGTTGGCGCAGCAGCGGGGGCCGTCGTTGTGGTGGTAAATGATCCGCGAACATCCGTGTTCATTCGCGGTTCGGCCGTTTCTTTACGGCTCAACCACACAACACTCACCGCGGATCACCGCGAATCTTACCGCGGATGAGAACTTGCCTGCCGGCCAGCTCGTTGGCGCAGCAGGGGGGTGGTCGTTGTGGTGGTAATAATTCGCGAATATCCGTGCCAATCAGCGGTTTGGCCGTTCCTTTACGGCTCAACCACACAACACTCACCGCGAAATCCTCGCGTGGCGTATGCTGAACAGTCAAATTCTCCCTTGTGCATCGTCTACGTTTACTCTCCGCCCTACTGACTGCGACTCCCGCGGTGCTCTTGGCACAGTCAAAGCCCGCACTCACGCCTGCGGCACTCGACGCCGCGGCCCGCACGATCGTGGGTAGCGTGGTGTACCCCACCTTCATCACCACCGACGCCCGCGGCCATCCGCAAGCGCGCACCGTGGAGCCGATGGCTCCCGATAGCACGTGGACGGTGTGGTTCGCGACCAATCCACGCACTCGTAAGGTGGCAGAAGTCGTGCGGCGCCCGCATGTCGTGTTGCACTACTTCGACCCCACCACGCAGAGCTACGTCGCGCTGGTGGGACGGGCACGCGTGGTCCGCGACCGCGCCACGAAAGACGCGCACTGGAACCCGGCCTGGAGTACGTACTACGCGGATCGCGATACGAGTGTGGTCCTCATCGCGGTGCAGGCGGACCGACTCGAGATCGTGAGTGCGAAGCTGGGCGTGGAGGGCGACAAGGCCACGTGGCGCCCGCCGACGCTGACCGTTCGCCCACCGCCGGCGCGCCGATGACGTCGCGCGCTCCGGATGCGCGTCGTGGCGAATTTGAATAGAGTTGAGCATGGGTACGCTTTCCCCTTCCCCCCGCCCCGCCTTATGAAATCCCTGTTTCCTCTGTTCTCGCTCTCGGCGCTCGCTTTCTCGGCGCTCCTGACCGGGCCGCTCGCGGCTCAAGCCGGCGCACGTCGTGCTGCGCCCAGCACGCGCGCCATCACCGAAGTTTCGCTCACGCTCGTCGATACTGCGGCGCAGCGCGCTGCCGGCAAGGCCGCCGTGATTCGAATCGACTATGGTCAGCCACATCTGCGTGGCCGTCGCATCAACACCGATAGTCTCGTGCCCCTCGGCACGGTGTGGCGTTTGGGCGCGAATGCCGCGACGCTGTTCACTACCGACGTTGATTTGACGATCGGCGGGAAGGATGTCGCGAAGGGGCGCTATGTGGCGCAGGTGCTGCCGGCGCGCACGGGATGGACGCTGATTCTGCAGGCCGAGGCGACGGGCGCGGCGTCGGTGAACGTGACGCCGTACGACGCGAAGAAAGATGCGGCGCGCATCGATCTCCGTCAGGCCACGCTGGCGTCGTCAATCGAGAGTCTTTCGATGTGGCTCGTGCCCTCCACGGCCCCCGGTGCGCAGCGCGGTGAGCTGCGCATCGGGTGGGACACCGTGATGCTGACGACCGAGTGGGTGGTGCGCTAAAGAGGACCGTGCGCGACTACTTCGGTGCGGGCTTCAGACGTCGGCTCGGGACGGTGTACAGAAACCCGGTGTACTGCATCTCCTCCCACGTCTGATCGCCCCACTTCACGTCCTTGCCGGCGTCGGGGTTGCTCTTGTTCGTCGCGGAGTTGTCGTACCACGCGGTCGACACGAGTTTCGCGCCGGCAGGGACGTCGAGCGGTTCCTTGAAGAAGTAGTACGTCTGCCAATTGAAGTCATACCGCGGCACGTCGAGTACGACCTGCGACGTGCCGTCGGGCTTTTCAAGCGAGTACTTCCAGCGCGTGCCGCGCAGATGCGTGTGCGGCAGCAGCCCCCAGATCTTGATTGGCTCGGTGGGCTCGAGCTCCGCCGTGACCGCGATGTCTTTCTGCCCGGCGGGGAGCGTAAAGGCGCCGTTGATGTAGGCACTCATGCGCATCTCTTCGCCTGGCATTTCGCTGGCGAAGCGGAATCCGACGCTGGTGCGGTCCTTCCTCTCGTGACCGTGCGCCGTGTAGTGCATCTGGAACGTGAGCACCGTGCCGGCGCGAAGGCGCGCGGCCGTGCCCTTGGGGAAGGTCATGACGTTCGTTCCTGGCGCCGTTCCGCCGATGAGCACACCGAGTTGACGTGGCGGTCCGTGACGCAAATCCTGGCGCGGGGGATCTTCCGGCGAGTCGTACTGCGGCTTGGGCACGAACAACGGACGCGGCGCCGGCGAGCCCGCGGGACGTGGCGCCGCGGGTGCCGCATTTGGATGTACTGGCACTTTCGCGTACACCAGCACGTGGTGCACCACTTCGCGCGCGCCCGGCATGAACTCGATGGCCGAGACCCACTTGTCTTCGGTGAAGTTCGTGGGGATCTCGAAGTACTGATATTCCACGGTGCCTGACGCCGGCACGGTGAAGTCTTCCGTCATTGTGACGATTGCGTCGGGGGTGCCGATCTCCCACCCCGTGGCGTAAGCGGGCTTGGGCGGCGCTTGCTTCACGTCGCCTTGCTTTGCGCCGGCGTCGATCCAACGGAGCAGCGTCGACTTCTCCAACGCAGACAAGCGCCGGTCATTGCTGAACGTGCCGTGCGGGCCTTCGGCGTGCCACGGCGGCATGTAGCCCGACCTCACCGCGTCGCGCAGGTCATCGACGTTCGCCTTCGCACTGTCGTAGTCCATCAGCGAGAACGGACCGAGTCCACCCGGGCGATGGCAGGTCGTGCAGTTCTTGTACAGGATCGGGGCGACGTCCTTGGTGAACGTCGGGGCCGTATCCTGCGCGGCCAGCGGTGCATCGTACCGCGCCGTGGCGATGCCCAACACCGCGACGCCGGTGAGCGCCAACATCGGGGCGATGCGCGGGTGTAATCGTGCCATGGGTGTTGCTCCTTAGACGTGACCATTCCGTCCCCGGGTGACGTCACCCGTGATGTGCAATTTGTAAAATTCGCGCCGCCGCAAGGCAAATCAAGCGAACTCGGCCAGATAGGGCGGGTTGCCCCACGCCGTACCGCGGAGCATGGGCGACGAGCGGGTACGACCTGGCCGTGGAATACGCGACGGCGCGCACGCTCACGCGCACGCTCATGCCTTTGCATCGATCGCCAGCCGGGACCGTCGTTGGACCGTAGATTGGCCCAATGACCGACCTCTCCCGTCGTGACCTGATCGCTGGCGCCGCCGGATTTCTCGGCGGCGCCGCTCTGGGCGGACTCCCGCTCGCACTCGAAGGACAGGGCGCAGCACCAGCCGCTCCTTCAGCCCCGCCACCTCCTCGTCCGGTGGCGCCGCGTCCGGTGGCGCCGCTCGATGCCACCAGCATGCCCGGCGCGCCCACCGCGGCGCTGGGGGCGCGCTCGGAGTATTTCGCCCCCACGCGCATCCCGAACGGCACACCCGTTGGGAGTTCGCGAACACCGCTGCAGGATCTGACCGGCACCATCACGCCCTCCGATCTGCACTTCGAACGACATCACGCCGGGATTCCCACGCTCGACCCCGAGCGGCACACGCTCACGATTCACGGACTCGTGGATCACCCCATGTCGTTCACGGTGAGCGACATCAAGAGATTCCCGCAGGTCACGCGCACGTATTTCATCGAGTGCTCCGGCAACGGCGGCGCCGGCTATCGTGATCCCAAGCCGGACACGACGCCACAGCCGATTGCGGGATTGTTCAGCACGTCGGAGTGGACCGGTGTGCCGCTCGCCACGCTGTTTCGCGAAGTCGGCGTGAAGCCCGATGCGACCTGGTTTCTCGCCGAGGGCGGCGATGCCTGCAAGCTGGCGCGCTCTATTCCGATCGCGAAGGCCTGGGACGATGCCATGATTGTGTGGGCGCAGAATGGCGAACCACTCAGGCCCGCGCAGGGCTACCCGATGCGCTTGCTACTCCCCGGCTTCGAAGGCAACAGCAATGTGAAGTGGATCCGTCGCCTCGAACTCGGCACGCAGCCGTGGATGACGCGTTGGGAAACGTCGAAGTACACCGACCCTCTGCCCGATGGCACGGCGCAAATCTTCACGTTCGAGATCGACGCCAAGTCGGTGATCACGTCACCCTGCTACCCGAACATGATTGCCGCTCGCGGATGGCATAGTGTGAACGGGCTCGCCTGGAGCGGCCGCGGTCGCATAACGCGTGTTGAAGTGAGCATCGACGGTGGCGCGGCGTGGCACGACGCCGAACTGCTCAACACGCCGCAGCCCAAGTCGACCGTTCGCTTTCAGTATATGTGGAATTGGCAGGGCACGGACGCGGTGCTGCTCAGTCGCGCCACCGATGACGCCGGGTACGTGCAGCCCACGCGCACGGCCATGATTGCTGAGCGTGGTGCGTATACCGACTATCACTTCAATCAGATCGTCGGCTGGAAGGTCGATCGCCGCGGTGCCGTCACCTTCCACGGAGAGACCTGATCATGCGCCCAGTGCACGTAGTATGCACGGTGGTTGTCGTTGGGCTTGCCGGCTGCTCACGCACGTCGAGCATACCGAACGACGCGACCAACAGCTCGTTTGCGTCGTACGATGCGGGCGCGGTGCCAGGAGGCCCCGGCGCGAAGCAGTCGTATGCCCTCGGTCACGCGGCCGCCGACTCGGCCATCGCCGCGATGAATCAGGACATCGGTCCAGATGGAGCGGAGCTCCCGGCTGGGCGCGGAACGGTAGCGCGTGGTGTCGTGGTGTACGCCGCACAGTGTTCGCAATGCCATGGGGCGAAGGGCGAGGGACTGCCCACATTCCCAAAGCTCGTGGGGCGCGACTCCGCAGGCGCCCCCAAACCGGAGTTTCAGTTCGCCACCACGAACAAGACCAAAACGATCGGCAACTACTGGCCGTATGCCACCACGCTGTTCGACTACATTAAGCGCGCGATGCCGTTTGCTACGCCGGGTTCGATGTCCGACGACGACGTGTACGCCGTGACGGCGTACCTGCTGTCGACCAACGCCATCATTCCCGATACGGTCACCCTTGATGCAACGTCGCTTCGTGCGGTGCGCATGCCGGCGCGTGATCACTTCGTGCCCGACAACCGCCAACCCACCGCCACCACCAAAGAGTGACACACCGGGGCCAGCGCGTTGGCGTCGTTACTCGCGGTGCAAACTGTGCGCTTCAAAACGTGTGATACATTGCTCACGACCAGCCTCCCTTTCACATACTGATGTACGCCACTATCGATCGTACGATCGGCAACACCCCGCTGGTACGTTTGCAGCGAATTCCCACGGCCGACATCGCGGCGCGCGGCACCGTGATTCTGGGGAAGCTCGAGGGCAATAATCCGGGCGGTTCGGTGAAGGACCGTCCGGTGCTCTCCATGATCCGCGGCGCGGAAGCGCGCGGCGACATCCGGCCCGGCGATCGTCTCATCGAGGCGACGAGTGGCAATACCGGCATTGCGATGGCGATGATTGCGGCGATGACCGGCTATCGCATGACGCTCATCATGCCCGACAACCTGAGCGCCGAGCGTCGCGCCTCTATGCGAGCATACGGCGCCGAGCTGCTGCTGACGCCGGCCGCGCAAGGCGGGATGGAGTACGCCCGCGATCTCGCCATGACCATGCAAGCGAACGGCGAGGGGCGCGTGCTCGATCAGTTCGCGAATCCCGACAATCCGCGCGCGCACTACGAAACCACCGGTCCAGAAATCTGGCGCGATACACAGGGCGGTATCACGCACTTCGTGAGTGCGATGGGCACCACGGGTACGATCATGGGTGTGTCCCGGTTCCTGCGCGAGCAAAAAGCGGGCGTCACGATCGTCGGGGCGCAGCCGTCGGAGGGCTCGCAGATCGCCGGCATCCGAAAATGGTCGCCGGCGTATCAGCCGAAGATCTATGCGCCGGCCGAAGTCGATCGTATCGAGCAGGTGTCGCAGTCCGAGGCGGAGGAGATGGCGAGGCGAATGGCGGCGGAAGAGGGCATTTTTTGTGGACCGTCGGCGGCGGGCGCGTGCGTGATCGCGTTGCGGATCGCGGCCGAGGTGGAGAACGCGACGATCGTGTTCATCGTGTGCGACCGCGGCGATCGGTATTTGAGTACGGGGTTGTTTCCGGGGTGAGGGCGGGCGCGTTGTTGCTCGCGCCGCTACGCTCCCGGTGTCACCCGCCAGATCTCGCCGCCGTCGGTGGCGACGTACAACGATCCATCAGGCCCCATCGCAAGTGCTCGATAACGCGTGCCGGGCAGGTCGGCGCTTACGCGGTCGATGGCAAGGCCTGCGCTGTCGATGGTGAGAATGTCGATGCGCTGCCCGGCCATGACGCCCACGGCGAGTCGGCCGTTCCATCCGCGCCACGCGGTGCCGGTGAGAAACACGAGCGGGCCCATACCCTGCGAGGAACCGCTGTTCGACCATGACGCGCGCAAGGCGTTGGGGAAGCGCGCGACGTCCGTCATCGGCATGGTGCTCGCATTTCCCGCATAGCCGCAATAGCCGTCGACGCAGTTCAGCGCGGGGCGATTTTGCGGATCCCACCCACCGTTTCCGCCTGCCACCAACGCGGTGACTTCATCGCTGTGATTCGGACCATGCTCGGCGATGAACGGTTGACCGCTGCCAGGGCGGAAGGTGATGCCCTGCACGTTGCGATGACCGTAGGTGAAGATGCGGGCGTCGAATCCGGCCGGGGCGTTGTTGCCGGGCACGGCGGCACCGCTGGTGGTGACGCGCAAAACTTTGCCGCCAAGCACCGTCGGGCTTTGTGGAATCGTGCCGTTGTGATTGTCGCCGGTGGTCACGTACAAAAATCCGTCGGGCCCAAAGCGCAGTCGTCCGCCACTGTGCGCGCCGGCACCACCGTGCGCGTTGGCGGCATTCTTGTACACGATATCGGTGACAATGTCCATGCGGCTGCTCGCGCTTCGCAGGTCTGAACCCACCACGAGCCGCACGACGCGATTCGTGCGTGGGGTCGTCCCCGTCGATGACATGTACACGTATACCGCGCGATTGGCAGCGAACGCCGGGTCGAGTGCGATGCCGTGCACTCCGCTCTGACCCTGACAGAGCAGGTCGGCGGCGACAAGCGACGATCCGGTCGTGCCGAACAGGCGCGTGACCGAACCGTCGACGTGCCGCACGGAAAGTCCACGGCAGCGTTCGGTGAAAAACATGGCGCCTTCGCTGTTGAAGGCAATGTCCCACGGGTTACTGAGGCTTGAGAGTACGACCGTGCGCGCGAGCGTGGGCGTGACATTGCTCGGTTGCTCTGGACTCGTGGGCTGCTGCTGCGGCGGTGGCTCTCCCGACGGGCGAGAGCAGGAGGCGAGCGCCGAGAGCGCGAACACGACGTGTGCGACGGCCGACATGGAGGCGGGGAGAGAACGGAGTGGCATACGGGTTCTATCACGCGACGCGATCGAAAGTGCCTGCGCGCCACTTCGGCGCGGGCTTGTGGTTTGCCGATCTCACCAAGGAGGCCGCCAATGTCGACGAGTGAAAATGGTTGCCTTCGCGCTCGACGGGCATTCGTTTACGTGGTATAGCGACGCGCAAACACGAAGATGCTAAGAGGATCCATTATGGCTCGACCGGTAGGCTTGGTGCTGGAGATGCAGGTGCCGTCGGGGCCTTCGGATGCGCTCCGCGCGCTCATGGACGAGCGGGTCGGAGAGCCGTACCTGCACGAGCCTGGTGCGCGGGGGTACGCCTGGTTCATGTCGCGGCTCATGCTCGCGCGTTGCACCGTATACCGGTCGCTTGATGCCGCCGTGCAGGCTGTGCTGTCGGTGCGTTGCCCGATGTCCATGGGGCAGGCCGCCGGATTCCCCCGTTAACGCCGCGTGCCATGTCCTCTTCCACTGCCGCGACGTTGCTGGGTGTGTTTATGACGGTGATCGGCGCGCGTGATCTTGCCGCGCAGACCGCGAATGCGTGGGCCGACGCGAAGGCCATACGCGCCGCGCGCTCGGCGCAGAACGACGCGATCGCCGCCGGTGATCTAAACGCGATCACGTCGTTCTGGACCGACGACATCACGGTGCGCCGCGCGCTCGGCTCGCCGGTGGCCGGCCGTGCCGCCGCCCGCGCGGCCTTCGAGCCGCCCACGGGTGTCGCCGCGTCGGGAGTCGCGGCGTCGGGGCCGCGCATTGTGTATCGACGCCTCCCGAACGAGGTGGAGGTGAGCGCGCAGTGGCCGCTGGCCTTTGAAACCGGCGTGTGGGAAGGCCGTGAGGGGACCCATGACGGACCCGTCATTATCGGTGGCAAATTCTCGGCGCAGTGGGTGAAACGCGACGGCCGCTGGCTGATCCGCTCGGAGGTGTTTGTGGCGCTCACCTGCGCGGGGGCTGGCTGTTCACTCCTGGCGGTGCCATAACTCAGCCATGAGACACTTCGCACTTCCCGCTTTGCTCGCCCTCGCGCCCGCGCTTCTCGCCGCGCAGGCCACCCCACCTCACAAGGCCGATCATCGCGAATTCGTGGTATCGAACTTCGCGACCGAGAGTGGTGTCACGTTGCCGCAAGCGCGGATCGTGTACGGCACGTACGGTCACCTCAACGCAGCTCGCGATAACGTGGTGCTGTTGCCGTCGCACTACATGGCCAATCACCATGGCTATGAGTGGCTGATCGGACCCGGGCTGGCGCTCGACACCACGAAGCTCTTTCTGGTGGCCACGGAGCTGTTCGGGAACGGCGCGTCGTCGTCTCCCAGCAACACGCCGGAGCCGTTTCACGGCCCGCGCTTTCCGGTCACCACGATTCGAGACAACGTGCAGATCGTGCATCGACTGCTCACCGAGCAGCTCGGTGTGACGCATCTGCGCGCGGTCATCGGGTTTTCGATGGGCGCGCAGCAGGCGTTTCAGTGGGCGGTGAGCTATCCGGCCTTTGCCGATCGTATTGTGGCCACGGCGGGCACCGCGAAAACCTATGGTCACGGCATCATGCGGCTCGAAGGGCAGATCGCGGCAATCACCACCGATCCGTCGTTCAACAACGGCGATTATGCGGCGCCGCCAAAGGCCGGCCTCGAAGCGTTCGGCATGGTGTGGGCGGCCTGGCTGTATTCGCAGGAGTGGTGGCGCAAGGAACTCTGGCGGGCAAGCGCGCGCCCCGGCACGACGTTCGATCAATTCGTGCAGTCGTGGCGCACGCGCTTCTCGGCCGATGCGAACAACTACATCCTGCAGGCGCACACGTGGGCACGGCACGACGTGGGCACGACGCCAGGCTTTGGTGGTGACGTCGAGAAAGCGTTGCGGTCGATCACGGCGCCGGTGTTATACATGCCGTCGGAGACCGATTTGTATTTCCCGATTGGCGATGCGCGATACGAGGCGCAGTTCATTCCGAAGGTGCAGTTCGTGCCCATCCCGTCCCTGTGGGGGCATCCAGCCGGCGCCGGTGGGAATCCCGACGATAAGCGGTTCCTGAACGAGAAGATCGCCACGTTTCTGGCGGGCGGCGATGCCCGTCGGGTTCCCTAGTGACGAACAAATTCCGCGTCGACTCCGAAGAGCTGCGCGCACGCCTGCGCGCGCTGTTCGGTGACGAACTGCGGATTGATCGCGAGTTAGGTCGCGGTGGTATGGCGGCGGTGTTTCTGGCCTACGACCCGGCACTGGAGCGTCAGGTCGCGGTGAAGCTGCTGCTCCCTGATGTATCGATACACGTCGATGTCGTGGAGCGTTTTCTGCGCGAGGCGCGCACGGTGGCGGCGTTGCAACATCCGCACATCGTGACCGTGTATGGCGTACGCAGCCGTGGCGACGCGCATGCCATCGTGATGCAATTCGTGGATGGCACGAGCCTTGATACGATCGTAGCCGAACAGGGAGCGCTGCCTCCCGCGCGGGCCGCGCGCATGCTGTCGCAGGTAGCGGCGGGGCTGCAGCACGCGCACGATCGCGGCGTGGTGCATCGCGATGTGAAGCCGGCCAACGTGCTGGTGGACAATCAGGGCAACGCGTACGTGTCGGACTTCGGCATTGCGCGTCGCAACGACGCCGCGATCGTGACCAAGACGGGTCTCGTGTTGGGCTCGTGGGACTACATGAGCCCAGAGCAGCGCGCGGGTGAGCGCGTGACGGCCGCGGCCGACCAGTATGCCTTCGGCGTGATGGCGTTCGAGGTGTTGAGCGGTCGGCTGCCGTTTCCCGGCACACCGGCCCAAGCAATTCGTGGCCACATGGAAACGCCGGCACCGTCGCTGCGGGCCGTGGTGCCCGAGCTCACGCCAGCGATGGACGCGCTGATCGCCCGCATGCTGGCCAAGGATCCGGCGGGCCGATGGCCGTCGCTGTCGGAAGCGCGGCAGCGTCTCGATGAGCTGGCGGAGGGGCGCGTGTCGGGCGCGTTTGCTGCGGTGTCCTCGGCGACGTCGCCGGTGCCGGTCCGCTACGTGGTCATCGGAGCCGTGGCCGTGCTGGTGGCCGTACTGGTGGCCGTGGTCGCCGTCTGGGCGATCGGCCTGTTCGGCCAGTCAGCACCAGCGGCCCTGAGTGTGCCGTCGGATTCAATCGCGCGGGTGAACGGCCCGGCTGTAGCCCCTGAAGGCCTCGCGGAGCCAGTCATCGCGTCGGGGTCACTGGCTCCTGCACGGGGCCTTGCCACCCCCGCAGCGGGCCCGGTGCCGTCGCCGCCGCCTGTCCGCACTACGCTCGCGTTGCCCAACACCGAGGCGCCGTCGGCTCCGCCGTTGCCGGCGCCGTCACCGGCGACCGTCGCCCCCGCTTCCAGCGCGCCCGCCGCCACCACGACGGCCGCCACGGCCGCCACGGCCACCGCGGCCGACGCGGCCACCACGGCCACCATGGCCGACGCGCGCCGCATGGGACGCGCGTTCGTGACGCTGCTCAACCAACGTCAGACAGCGGCCATCGCGCAGCTGGCGTCGATGGGCGGCGACGAGCGCGCACGGCGTGAACTGCTGCGCCTCACGGAATCGGCCCCCGATTTCGCCGCCGGCTTCGATCGACTGCCTTCACTGCCGATTGCCACCGCCGATGGCTTTGTGACCGACTTCCATGTCGATCTCGAATGGCGCGGCGGTCACACCCGCATGCTCGTGCGCCTGTTCGTCGTCGAACGCGCCAACGGATTTGTCTTGAGCGGCTTCTCCACCACTGCCATCGAGGAGCGGTAGGCCGCTCGCGGATCGCCACTCGCGGATCGCCGCTGAATCAGGCCGCGTAATGTGGCGTCTTGTGAAGCGCACCGGACGGCTGCATATCCTGCGCGAGGCGACACCGCGCGACGATCATGCGGTTGTTGCCACACCTCCTCCCCTGGTGGTCAATGCAGCGCTTCCGGACGTTCCGTCCACCCCTCTGCGGCTCGACGTTCGCGGCCGTCGCCATACTCAGCGCCTGCGCGACCAACCCGGTGCGGTCACGCGCCGCCGCGCTGGCCGCTGCCGATGGCAACGCCCGTGCCGCCCTGGCCGGTGAAAACGCGCTCGATGTCGCAAAGATTCCCGCGCGCTCGTTCGCCGTGCTCCCGTTCCGATCGACTGTGGGCGACACGATTCTCGCGCCGCTGCGCTTTGGATTGCCGGCCCTGTTGATCAGTGATCTCGCGGTCTCGCCGGCGCTGCGCCTGGTGGAACGTCTCGACACCGACGCCATCCTCCGCGAGCTGGCGCTGGTGGACTCGGGCGTCGTTGATCCGCGCACCGCGCCGCGCGTGGGCCGGCTGGTCGGAGCGCGACGTCTGCTGCTCGGTGAAGTCTCCCGGCCCACCGACAACACCATTCGTCTCACCGCTCGCGTGGTCGACGTGGTGGCTGGTACGGTCGAGGAGCTGGTCACGGCCGATGCCCCGCTCGCGCGCGTGCTCGATGCCGAGAAGGCGCTGGCGCTGCTGATCTTCGAGCGGCTCGGCATCACGCTCACCGCGTCGCAGCGTACGCGCGTGGAGCAACGGCAGTCTACCCAGCTCGCCGCGATCGTGGCGTACGGCAAGGGCGTCGACGCCGAAGCACATGGCGATGCGCCGAGGGCCGTGGCGTCGTATCGCGACGCCGCGCGCCTCGACCCGCGTTTCGCCGAGGCGATCCGCGGGTCGTTGGCACCCGCCGCCGCGTCCGGCGCTGGCATCGGCATCGAGCGCATCGTGGGGATCAGTTCGGCGGCGATCAATGCCCCGTTCGTCACGCGGCTTCCGGACACTGCCGATGCGCCGCTATCGGCCGGCACCATGATCTCGCTCACCTTTCTCATTCGGGTGACGCCATGAGCACGCGACGCGCGCTTCGCGCGGCCGTCGGCGTCATCACCGGGTCGCTGGCTGCCGTCACGACGGCCCGCGCGCAACAGCAGTTGGTGCCGGGTGTGACGTGGTCCATCGGCACCCTCGGCGGCGGCTGGTACTTCTCCGATCCGATTCCGCAGGCGGCGGGGCGCGTAGGCGCCGTCGCACAGGTCGCGATCCCCATGCAGCTGCGCACCACGATCCGCGGCTGGAGTGTCGATGTCTCCGGCGCGGCCGCGCTGGGCGGCGTGGCCTTTCTGGCCCCGGAGGACAGCGACGCCAAGGGGCGCCTGGTGCAGCTGTCGGGGCTCACCGATGTGCGCCTGCGCGCCACCGGTCCACTGTTTTCCGATGCGCTGCGTTTGACGGTTGGTGTGACGGTGCCCACGGGCACCACCGGTCTCGATGGCGAACAAACGTCGGCGTTGCAGGTGCTCGCGGCGCCGTCGCTGGGCCTGCCGGTCGCGGCGTATGGCACGGGCGCTGGCGCTACCATCGGTGTGTTGCGCGCGTTCTCCGCCGAGTCGTGGGCGTTCGCGGTGGGCGCCTCGGTGGAGAAGCGCCATGCGTATTCACCGGTCGCGTTGGCGCTGGCCAACAGCACCTTCAGCAGCTCGGTTACGCCCGGCACGGCGGTGCATGTCACGGCGGGGCTCGATCGCCTCGTGGGCGCGGCGCGCTGGAGCACGCTCGTGATTGCCGACGTGTACGGCCAGGATGTGGTGAGCACCAACGAGAACGGGGTCATCACGCCGCAGGTGGCCTACACACTCGGGCCGCAGATCACCGCGAGCACGCAGTTCGACTTTGCCAACGCCGGATGGCGCGAGCGATCGCTCAGTGCGAGCGCGCGCCGTCGCAGCGTTTTCGCCGATTCGTCGGGCACCGGTGTGGCCGGCTCCGATGGCACGTATCTCGACGGTGCGTTCAACGTGGTGCGCGGCGGTCCGCTCGGGGCCGGCTTGTTGCTCGGGCTCGACGCGCGATGGCAGTCGGGACTGTCCTTCACCGACGTCATGGTGGGCGCCGCGGTCAGTGCCGTCGGCGCCACGATCGGCGTGGAGCATGCCGGCATGGGTACACGAACACGCGGCTTCCTGCGCGCGCAGTACGGTTCGTTCGATACCGGTTCGTTCAAGACGACCGGGCTCGGGGTCACGCTGGGTTTCACCGTTGGCGCCCGGACGGTGCTGCCATGAACAGATCCGTGAACGTCTTTACGCGACGCCGATTGCTGGTGGCGGCCGGACTCGCCGGGTCGCTCGTTGGCTGCGCGGACAAGGAATTGCTGTCACCTGCCGGCGGGGCGTCGAACCACGTATCGCTGCGTGTGTCGGCCACCCTGTCGGCCCGCCAGGCGCCGTCGTGGCTACTGGTTGCGGCGGCGTACCGCGAAGGAGACTCCGACAAGCTCCTCGGCTTCAAGTTCGCGCCGGTGCAGACCGGCACGATACCGATCACGCTCAACGTGGACATTGCGTCGTGCCTCGCGTCGAATGCGCGTCAGGGGAAGCCTGGGTGCACGATGTACCTCGCGGCGTTGATCGTGCCCGATACGATGGCGGCATACGACAACACGCGCGATCCGCGCGCGGAGGCATTCGACTCGGCGTTGCCGATCGGTCCCTTCGAGGTTGGGCCTGGGAAGACGTTGGCGATTCCGGCCATCGACTTGTCAATGACGCGATTTGCCACCGTGCAGTGGATCGGCGACAACGCCCTGTCGCCCGGTGGCGTGGATGCGCCGGTGTACGTGGCGCCGGGCGTCGTGGGCGAAACGGCGCCGATCAGCGCGGTATCGGGAGGCAGCGCCAGCGCTACGGTCTTTGCGCTTACGCGCGGCTTTGTCTTCGCGCCCAACTCCAACGCGCCGCCGACGGATGTCCCGCAGCTGGCGATCTTCGAGAACGGCGCCTGGAGGCGACTCAATGGTCCCGCCGATACGCCGGTGAACGGATCGAACAACTACACCGACCTGACCGCGCTTGCCCGCGACAACGTGTATCTCAGTTCGAGCACGGGGCTGTATCGCTACAATGGCACCGCGATTGCGCGCGTGGCCGCTGTGACGACCCCGCTGTATTCGATGGCGTCCGTGCGGGTGAATGGCACGACCCCGTACGTGATCGCTGGCGGCGAGGCGGGCGCAGTGTGGATGGGGGACACACAGACGTGGCAGCAGTCGGTGATCAGTGGAGCCGGTCGTATCACCAACGTGTGTATCACCGGGCCGAATGAAGCCTTCGCGCACGCGTCCACTGGCGCAATTTTCCGCTACGATGGATCGGCATGGACGAACACGGCGCATCCGCTGTCGGGCGTCAAGCTCGATCTCGCTTGTCCCGTGGCCGGACAGGCCTTCGTGATGACCTTCACCGGGGTGGGCTATCGCTGGAGCAACGGCACGTGGACGGCACTGCCGACCACGGGCGTGACCGGCTTCCGTCAGCTGCACTGGAGCGTGGTGTCGGCCAACGAGATCTATGCCTATGGTGACAGTCTCGGCATCAACCGCGTGTACTACCGATTCAACGGCGCGAGTTGGACCACGCTCAGTCGATCGCGCTACACCAACATCAGCAGCCGTCCGGTGGTGGTGAACGGTGACGCGTATGTGGTCGGCATCGGGGGGCGACTGGAGCGGGTGAGCGCGACCGGGATGAACGTGCTGTCGTATCAGCCGTCGTGGCGCGGTGTGGCGGTGAATTCCGCCACGAGCGCCTTCGCGGTGGGTTTTCCCACGGCGCTCGTGCGATGGAACGGAGCGCAGTGGATCGCCGATGCGCCACCGACGAGCATGCGCAGCAATCGTATGCTGCAGAGCGTATGGAGCGATGGCCCCGGTAATGCCTGGGCCGTGGGCGACAAGAGCACGGTGCTGCGGTTCACGGGGACG
The DNA here is from genome assembly GCA_031363815.1 of Gemmatimonadota bacterium. Lineage (GTDB taxonomy): Bacteria > Gemmatimonadota > Gemmatimonadetes > Gemmatimonadales > Gemmatimonadaceae > Gemmatimonas. The sequence goes on along the minus strand of JANLVC010000065.1, from coordinate 6,533 downwards.
TCGTGGGTCACGATCAGTGACAGTCTGTTGCCGGCTGGGGCGCGCGATCAGTACAACGGCGTCTGGGGGAGCGGCGGCACCACGTGGACGGTCGGTGACGCCTCGATACTGCGGTGCACCGCGACCGCCTGCGCGAACGAGCCTGCTCCGGCGGGCGGCGCCCTGCACGGCATTTGGGGCGCGTCGCCGACGGCGATCTTTGCCGTGGGGGAAAACGGTCGGATCCTGCGTTCGAACGGATCCACCTGGAGCGTAATGGCGAGTCCGACCACACGCACGCTGGCCCGGGTGTCAGGTAGCAGCGCCACCGACGTGTGGGCGTTGGGAGACAGCGTGCTGCTGCGCTTCGACGGCACGCAGTGGACGAACGTCCCGATGACCGGCGATCTGGATCGCCTGCGCAGCCCGGCCGCGACCGTGGCCATGCGCACGAACTTCACCCCGTTCCCCGGCGCGGTCGGGCCCGGCTTGTGGGTGCGTGGACCGCGCGAGGTGTACGTGGGTGGTCAGTATGGCGATATCGCCCGTTTTGACGGATTCGGTTGGGCCCAGATCTCGAGTGGTACGCCGCGACACTACGTGACCGCGATACACGGCACGAGCGGCAACGGTGGCTGCGCGTTGGCCGTCACGGAGTCGCACTTCAACGTGCCGGCCGCGACGCTCTGGCGCGGCCTTGGTCCGGCCGGCTGCTTCGCGGGCAGTATGCTCATGCCATCGGCCTGGCCGTAGTCGCGGGCCGTACAGCCATTCCGTGTCAGGGAAACGCCGGTTGCGACATGATGCGCGGGGACCGACCGTGACGGATACTATGAATACCGGATTCAGTCGGACGCGTGCTGTCTTCGCGCTCGTGGTCGCCCTGCTTGGTGCAGGCGCGGCGACGCTCGGCAGCTCACCCACGTCGGTGGCACGCCGTTCACCCTTGCTGGCGACGGCCACCCGCGACCCGATCGCCCAGTTGCAGGCGCAGCTCGATGCCGGTGAGGTGGTGTTGGCCCACGATTCGGTGTTGGGTTACCTGCCGGCGTTGCTGAAAACGCTGCATATCCCGGTGTCGTCGCAAGGGCTCGTGTTTTCACGCACCAGTTTGCAGACGGACAAGATCACGCCGTGGTCGCCCCGCGCGATCTACTTCAACGACGACGTGTACATCGGCTACGTGCAGGAAAGCACGTTCCTCGAGGTCGCCGCCGTCGATCCAGTGCGCGGTGCCATTTTCTACACGTTGAGTCAGGAGCCGCGCGCCCGTCCAGTGTTCGCGCGCGAGACGACCACCTGTCTCATGTGCCACCAGTCCCGCGCGGCCACGGGCGGCGTGCCGGGCTTCATGGTGATTTCGTCGATCGCCGACCGGCACGGTTACCCGATCGTGGGTGTGCATGACGGCAGCACGACCGACGCCACGCCGTTGCGACAGCGCTTCGGCGGATGGTATGTAACCGGCACGTCGGGCTCGGCTGCGCACGCCGGCAACGTGTATTCGCCCAAGCTCTCGCACGAGATCACCGACAAGCAGGGCTATCGCTCGCAGATCGACATGACCACCGAGCGCGCGCGCATGGATCTCACGGGCAAGTTCGATCCCGCGCCGTATCTGTCGGCCCAGAGCGACATCGTGGCGCTGATGGTGCTCGTGCATCAGACCGTCGTGCACAACCTGATCACCGCGGTGCACGAAGCGGCACCCGATGCGGTGTTCGAAGATTCGATGTCGCGCGTGAAGGGTCGCGACACGACCTCGCGTGGCCATACCGGTGGACCGGCGGCGCGGTTGCGTCGCGACGTGGACAGACTGGTGCGCGCGATGCTGTTCGTGGGCGAGGCACCCTTCGACGGCACGGTGAAGGGCACGACCACCTACGCACAGGACTTCGTGAAAGCGGGGCCGCGCGATGCCAAGGGGCGCTCGCTGCGCGATCTGGATCTCGAGCAGCGGCTTTTCAAGTATCCACTCAGCTTCCTGATCTATTCCGACAGCTTCAACGCCCTTCCCGATCTGGCCAAGGGCGAGGTGTACCGGCAGTTGCGCGCGATTCTGACGGGCGCTGATCCGAGTACGGAGTTCAGGAAACTGCAGGCCGGCGATCGCGCGGCGATTCTGGAGATCCTCGCGGCGACGAAGCCCGATTTCCCGCGCGGATGAAGGCGCCTCCGTGCGTAAGCCCGTACCCCACGTCGTTGGTCGCCGGTGCCGTGTGGGCGCTGCTGGGCCAGTACGACACGCGGCCGACCACGGCCCCGCGCGCTTACGCCGGCGTGATGTGTTTGGCGGTGATCGCGGAGAGTGAGGTGGTGCCGCTCTGCTTCATCGCGACTTCGAATTCCTTGCGCAGCAGGCCGAGCACGGCCTCTACACCTTCCTGTCCGAAGGCGCCGAGTCCCCAGATGTAGGGGCGGCCGATGCCGATGGACGTGGCACCGAGGGCCATAGCCTTGAACACATCGGTGCCGCGACGGAATCCCCCGTCGCAGATCACCGGGATCCGTCCCGCCGTTCCGCGCAGGACATCGGGAAGCGACGTAATGGTCGCGCGATGTGAGTTTTCGGCGCGGCCGCCGTGATTGGACACGAACAGGCCGTCTACGCCGTGCGTTACGGCGAGATCGGCGTCCTCGGACGCCACGATGCCCTTGATCAGCACTTTCATGCTTGTGGACTGCTTCAGGCGGTCGATGAACTCCCACGTCGGCGTGCCGACTTCGGGGATCGGCGTGGCCTTCTGATAGCCCATGAGATTTGGCTTCCGTCGATTGTCGCGATCGTCCACGCGCCCGCTTACGCCCGGGAGCGGCGCGCCGCCCAGATGGCATTTGGTACAGGTGCGTGTGTCCTTCCGCGCTTCGCGGATCATGGTTGCGCGATTGCTGCCGCCCAAGAGATCGACCGTAAATGCGATGGCCGGTGCGCCCGCCTTCTCGACGCGCTTCACCAGTTGTTTCGTGACCGCCCAGTCGGACTGGTGGTACAGCTGGAACCACACGGGTCCGCCACGCGCCTCGATCACGTCTTCGATGGACGTGGTGGCCACGGTGGAGAGCACCATGAGGTGATCCTTCGCTTTGGCCGCGCGGGCCACGGCCATCTCACCGAGCGGGTGGAACGCTTTCTGACTGCCGACCGGGTTGACGACGATCGGCGTGGGGTAGCGGGTGCCGAACCAGGACACGCTGGTATCGAGCCGGCTCACGTCGATCAGGCGGCGCGGTCGCATGGCCCACCGATCAAAGCCCTGGCGGTTGGCCTGAATCGTGGCGTCGTCGTCGGTGCCGGTGGCGAGATAGCCCCAGTGGGCGACCGGGATGTTCTGCTTCGCGACCGGCTCGAAGTCAAAGACGTCGAGCGCCTCTCCGGCGCTGCGGATCTGTTGAGCGAGTTGCAGGGCGGTTTCGTCGAGGCGGGTTCGCGGCCCGTCGCTGGCGTGCAGCAGCCGGGCGAACACGGATTCATCGAGTCCGGCGGCGGCCAACAGCGGACTGCCGGCCAGGAACGTAAGGAATAGACGGCGCGAGGGGTCGATGGTCATGCCCCAAGAGGCACTCACCGCTCGCCATTGTCCAGAGTTTTAGATTGCCCGCGTTCCCCCTTCCCACCTGTAGCTCTCCCTTCCTTGCCCTTTTTGACAGCGCTGCGGAGCCGTGTGCTTCGCACATCCGCCACCACGATGGTGCTGGCCACTGCCGTCGCCCTCATTGCGATCGGCCCGACCGCGTACGCTCAGGTCACTCCGGCGGCGAGTACGCCGGTGCATCTCGATGCCGTGGTCGCTGATTCGTTCGCCCGGGCGGCACGGGCCCGCCCGCGGCCGTCATTCAGCACCCTGCGCGTGACCACCGCGCCGACCATCGACGGCAAACTCGATGAAGCGATGTGGTCGCAGGGCACCCCCATTCGCGATTTTGTGCAGCGCGAGCTCAACGAAGGCGTTCCCGCCTCCGAGCGCACAGAAGTGCGTCTGGCCACCGACGGCGTAAATCTCTACATTGGCGCGCGCATGTACGATCGCGAGCCACACCTGATCGTACCGGGCGAGAAGATCCGCGACGTGCAGCTCGCGAACAGCGATCACATCGCGTTCGTGTTCGACACCTACCACGATCATCAGAACGGTTTCGTGTTCGCCACGACACCGGCTGGCGTGGAGTACGACGGTCAGGTGATTCGCGAAGGCGAAGGTGGTGGTGCGATGGTCGCGGGCCAGAATCGTATGCAGGCCGGTGGAATGGGCGGCTTCAATGTGAACTGGGACGCCAGCTGGACGGTGTCCACCACGGTCGACTCGCTCGGCTGGACGGCGGAGTTTCGCATCCCGTTTTCGACGCTGCGCTATCAGTCGGGCAACGCGGAGCAGACGTGGGGCCTGAATGTGTCGCGCAACATCCGCCGCAAGAACGAAGAGCTCTACTGGGCGTTCATCCCGCGTCAGTTCAATCTGTATCGCCTGTCGATCGCCGGCACTCTCGCGAACCTCACCCTGCCGGTGCGTCGTATTCGCACGGTCACGCCGTACGTGCTCACGTCGTCGCAGGAACGCTGGACGAGTGGCATCAAGCAGGCCAGTAAGCGTCCCACAGAATTTGGCGGAGAGATCAAGTATGGCATCACGCCGGCGCTCACGCTCGACCTCACGGTCAATACGGACTTCGCACAAGTCGAGGTAGATGATCAGCGCGTGAATCTCACGCGCTTTCCCATCTTCTTCCCGGAAAAGCGGCCGTTCTTCCTCGAAAACGCGGGGGTGTTCTCAGCGGGCACACCCCAAGCCGTCGATCTGTTCTTTACCCGTCGCATTGGTATCTCCAACAACGGGATGCAGCAGCCGATCCTTGGCGGTGGTCGGCTGTCGGGACGCGTTGGCGGCACCACGGTGGGCTTGCTGCAGATGGTCACGGACGCCCCCGATGCGCAGAACCCGGGGCAGTCGTTCACCGTGGGACGCGCCACGCGCGAACTGTCGGCGCGTTCACGCATCGGCGCGATGGTGGTGCAGCGCATGGCGACCGACGACGGCGGCGATGTGAATCGCACCTTCGCCGTCGACAGCCGCATCGGGCTCGGTCAGCGCTGGACGAGCGACCTCTGGGCCGCCCGGACCACCACGCGCGATCGTCATGGTGACGCGAACGCGTTCAGCGGACGCCTGGCGTATCAGACGAACGTCTGGAATCACAACGCACGTATCGCGCAGATCGGCGAAGATTTCAACCCGGAAGTCGGCTTCATGAGCCGTCCGGGTGGATACCGCGCGTACGACATGTCGCTGATGCGCCTGGTGCGAAAGCCGGAGTGGGCGTGGTTCCGCCAGTGGAACCCGCACGTGAGCTACCGCAGCGCGTACGGTCTCAACGACGGGTTCTATCAGTCGGGCTATTGGCACATCGATCTCACTGAAATCGAATTGGCCAACAGTACCAAGTTCGGACCCGAGTACAACATCTCGCATGAAGGACTGCAGGCGCCGTTTACGATCGCTCCGGGCGTCGTCATTCCCGCGGGCCAGTACGACTGGGGCACCATCGGCTGGGATTATGTCACCGACCCCAGCGAGAATATCACGGCGACGGGACGCTTCGATGTGGGGCAGTTCTGGACGGGGCGCCGCAGCGGTGGAAGCGGCACGATCACGGTGCGCCACGGTGCAACGTTCTCCGGCTCGTTCACCGCGGATTATAACGATGTGCGCCTGCCGCAGGGAAATTTCATTCGGTCACTCGAAGCGGTGCGCCTGAACTATTTCTTTTCGCCGCGCATTTTCGTGCAGACGCTGACGCAGTACAACAACCAGCAGGCGATTTTCTCGTCGAACGTGCGCTTCGGCTGGCTCAACACCGCCGGCACCGGCCTTTTCATCGTGCTGAACGACGGCCGGGCCGCGAACAGCTTTTTCGATCTCGGCGCTCCGCAGCAGCGGTCGGTGTTCCTGAAGTTCACGCGCCAGTTCGGGACCGGCGGCTGATACTCGGCTGGCGTCATGGCGTGTGGGTAAGGTCAGCGCGAGGGTGCGCTGACCTTTTGCTTTGACGGATCGTGAAGAGCTTTACCGCGGATCACACGAAAACTGCACGGATGATCGCGTGCGCAACACGGCGGGCGGTGGGTGCGACGGTCGTTCAATTCTTGAAATGAACAGCTCGCGATGCACGGAGGCCGTTGGCTTGCACTCGGGCGAATCCGTGCAGTTTTCGTGTGATCCGCGGTGAGGCTGTTTGTCGGCCATCCGAAAGTGCAAGCCGGATAGTTCGAGAACAGCTTTACCGCGGATTACACGGACAGGGCACGGATAGGCGCGTACGACACACCGCCGCCAGCGGATGCGACCGCTGTTTCATTCTTGAAATGAACAGCTCATGATGCGCGAGGCCGTTGGCTTGCACTCGGGCGAATCCGTGCAGTTTTCGTGTGATCCGCGGTGAGGCTGTTTGTCGGCCATCGGCCGAACGCACACTCGTGGTTTGCAAGCAGATACGTGGCTTATCGGTGTCGTTTCCGTGCACTCTGTGTTATCCGTGTTCCGGCAGTTGCGATGCCTTCA
>JANLVC010000064.1:0-28230 GCA_031363815.1 Gemmatimonadota bacterium | reverse complement strand
CGCGGAGGGACGTGGGACGACGCGCCGACCTCTTCGCCCTGTTTCGGCGGCCGGCGTGACGAATGCGCCGGCAGTGTGACGGTTTCGAGCGAGTGGTTAAGTGATGTCAGGGAATATCCGATACCCGTATACGAGACGTGCCCGGGCGACGAAGTCCGAGCCGGCACCCCCCCGTGTAGCCAACTCGCAATTCTCCAATGTTTCGAACTCTGTCTCTCCGGGCCAAGATCCTCGCCCTCCCTGTGGTCGCCGCTCTCGGCTTCTTGGTCACCCTCGCGACGACGGTGGCGCTTGGCCGGAGTTCGCAGGCGCAGCTGGAGCGCATTGAACTGCAGGCGTCGCCGGCTCTCGAAGCCAGCCGCCGACTTCAAACGAAGCTCGATGTCTACCATCGCTCCCTGCGAGACGCGGTCGGAGCGAGCGACACGAGTGCGGTGGTCGCCGCCGACAGCATCACCGCGAGCTTCCTCGCCTTGACCGACACGCTCGCCAAGAATCCGAGTGTGGATTCGACGGCGATTCGCGCCATCGGCGCGGATTTCAAGATCTACGCCACCGCCGCGCGCAGCTCCAGCTACGGCATGATCACCCAGACGATGGAAGTCCTCATGGGTGGTATGACGGGCGCGAAGACCAAGTATGCGGCGCTCGCGAAAGTGCTGCAGGAGCACACCGCCACGAAGGAAGCGGCGATCTCGGCGGCGTTCACGCAGGCCCGCAAGCTTCAGGATACGTCGCGTTGGGTCACGACCGTGGTGCTGGTCGTGTCGCTGTTCGCGCTCGGCTTGCTTGCGGTGGGCACGCTGCGCAGCATCATCGGCGCCATGCAGACGCTGTCCACGGCGGCGACGGAAATCGCCCGCGGTCGCATCGAGCAGCAGATCGACATCACCAGCCACGACGAAATCGGTACGCTGGCCGGTGCCTTCCGCGAAATGTTGGAGTACATCGGCGGCGTGGCCCGCGCCGCGGATCGGCTGGCGGCCGGCGACCTGACGTCGAAGGTGACGGTGCGCTCGGAGCACGATGTGCTGTCGAAGAGCATCAACCAAGCCACCGACACGCTGCAGGGCATCGTCGGCGAGATCAACACGGTGATCGACGCGGCCAAGCACGGCGATTTGGCGAAGCGTGGCAACCCGGAGCAGTTCCGCGGCGCCTACGCGCAGATGATCTCGGGCACGAACGAAATGCTCGACTCGGTCGTGGAGCCGATCAGCGAAGCCAAGCAGGTGCTGGAGCGCGTGGCGGCCCGCGACCTGTCGGCGCGCGTGACCGGCGAGTATGTGGGCGAGCATGCCGCGATCAAGGATTCGCTCAACACGGCGCTCGAGAACATCGCCGAAGTATTCGCGTCGCTCACCACGGCGATCAGTCAGGTGCACTCGGCGGCCCAAGAGATCGGCGAAGGCAGTCAGGAACTGGCCAGTGGCGCGGCCGATCAGGCCGGCGCAATCGATCAGGTCTCACACCGCATCAAGGTGGTGGACGACCGCACGAAGGCGAACGTGGCCGACGCCAACGAAGCCCGGGCGGCGATGGAGCGTGCGAACGTGGACACCGAGCAGGGCGTGGAACGCATGACGGCGCTCGCGGAAGCCGTGGCCGAGATCAAGCGCTCGGCCGACTCCACCGCGAAGATCGTGAAGACGATCGACGAGATCGCATTCCAGACGAATCTACTGGCGCTGAACGCCGCGGTGGAAGCGGCACGGGCCGGCGACGCCGGCAAGGGCTTCGCCGTCGTGGCCGACGAAGTGCGTAGCCTCGCCATCCGCGCTTCGGAGGCGTCGCGTAACACGGCAACGCTGATCGAAGAGTCGGTGCAGAAGGCCGAGACGGGCGTCAAGCTGAACGAGAGTGTCACGCGTCGTCTGCGTGAGATCCGCAGCGGCGTGCAGCGCGCGGCGGCGATCATGAACAACATCGCCGAGGGCGCCGCGGAGCAGGAGAAGGAGTTGGCCGAGGTGACGTCGTCGATGGACCAGATTGCCGGCCTCACGCAGCGCACCGCGGCCAACGCCGAGGAGTCGGCGAGTGCCGCGGCCGAGCTGTCGGCACAGGCTGGCGAGATGCAGGAACTGGCGTCGCAGTTCGACGTGGGCGCCCGCGACATGCATCGCGACATGCATCGCGAGTCGGGCCACACGGTCACGTCGGCATCGCGTCGGCAGGCCGCGCTGAATAAGTCCCCGACGTTCTCGTCGCCGCGTCCGCCGGCGCCGCGCGTCGCGCCGAAGGCATCAGCGAAGGCCGCTGCTCCGGCGGCTCCAAAAAGTGGCGCGGCGAAGTCGGCGACATTGAAGTCGAACGCACCGGCGCGACCGGCGGCGAAGGGACTCGTGAAGTCTCGTGCTTCGAGCGCGTCGTCGAACGGTACGCACGCTCAGGATGACGTCTTCCCGCTGAGTGCGGCCGCCATCATTCCGTTCGGCGATGAAGATGGATCGTCCGACGACATCCTCGGCACGTTTTAGTTCGCGCGCATTCGATTGGATTGGCTCAACGCGTCGCCGCCCGGTACTCATCGAGTAACGTGGCGGCGGCGCGAATGCCGCCCAGATAGTTCTCGACACTGATCCACTCGTCGGGCGCATGGGCATTCTCCCCGGGCAGACCGAAGCCCATGAGCAACACGGGAGCACCGAGAACGCGCTCGAAGTCGCCCACCACGGGAATGCTCCCGCCTTCGCCAGTAATGACCGGTGCCCGGCCGAAGGCCGCTTCGAGCGCCCGCTTGCCGGCCTCGATGATCGGCCCTTTGAGATCGGCGCGCCACGGGCGCCCGCCGTGCAGGTTCTCAACGGTCACGGTGACACCCGCCGGCGCGACGCGCTCTACGTGCGCTTGCACGAGTGCCGCTATGGCGTCAGGACTCTGATCGGGCACGAGCCGGAAGCTGACCTTCGCCATGGAGACCGCGGGGAGCACGGTTTTGGCGCCCTCGCCGGTGTAGCCGCTCAGCATGCCGTTCACTTCGCAGGTGGGGCGAGTCCACAGTCGCTCAAGCGTGGTGTATCCCGGCTCGCCGCCGAGGGCCGTGACGCCGACCTCGTGCATGAGATGGTCGTCGCTGAACGGCAGTTCGCGCATCTGTGCCAGCACGGCATCGGGGAACGGACGCACGGTGTCGTAGAAGCCGGGAATGGCGATTTTCCCGTTGGCGTGGTGCATGCTGGCCAGGATGCGCGCGAGTGCCATGGCGGGATTCACCACCGCACCGCCGTACATCCCGGAGTGCAAGTCGCCGCTGGCACCACGCACGGTGATCTCAAGGTACGCCAAACCACGCAGCGACGACAAAATGCTGGGAATGCCCGGCGCGAACATGGTGGAGTCAGAGATCACAACGGCATCGCAGGCGAGCCGCGCTTTCTCGCGTTCGAGGAACTGCTCAAGGTTTTCGCTCCCGACTTCCTCCTCGCCTTCGGCCAGCACGATCACGTTCACCGGCAACGTCCCGCGCACGGCGAGATGCGCCTCGAGCGCCTTGATGTGCAGATACAACTGTCCCTTGTCGTCAACCGATCCACGCGCATAGATGCGGCCGTCGCGCACCGTGGGCTCGAACGCCGGCGAGGTCCACAGTTCGAGGGGCTCGGCCGGCTGCACGTCATAGTGTCCGTACACGAGCAGCGTGGGCGCATCGGCACCGGCCCCGCGCCATTCCCCGACCACGATCGGGTGTCCCGGCGTCGGTTCGATGCTCGCCGTGAAGCCGATACGCGTGAGGGCGTCGGCAACAAACTGTGCCGCGGCAGCGCAATCGGCGTTGTGCTCGGTGCGTGCGCTGACGCTTGGAATGCGCAGGAAGGCAAACAGCTCGTCCTGCGCGCGCGCATCATTGGCACTGCACCAGGCGGCGAGATCAGCGGGAATCGTGGGAGCAGTCATGATTGGTGTTCGGCGTGTGCGTGGAGTGCGGCAGGCTGACACGAACGGAAATCGGATAAAAACGGAAACACGCTATTCCTGCGTGAACGGACATGCGCTGATAGAAACAGACACCGTGGATCTGTTCATGATGACTTCCCAACGGAGACGCGAAGCGCGTACGAACGCAGCAGCGGACCAATGCCTACCGCGTCGAGCGGCCAACCACGAGGCCGGCATACGTCGCCAGCACACTGGCCAGCACGCTCACGGAGATATACAACGCGGCGCGCCCGGTTTTGCCCTGCTGCAACAGCGTGACAGTGTCGGCGCTGAACGTGGAGAACGTTGTGAAGCCTCCGCACACACCCACGGTCAGTGCCGCGCGAAGCACCTGATTGTGATCGGGCGCGTGAAAGAGTCGCGCGAACAGGCCTATGAGAAAGCTCCCTGCCACGTTGACCAGCAACGTTGACACCGGGAACGTACCGCTTGAGCGCAGCAGCACCACGCCCACGACGTACCGCGCGACCGAGCCGGCCGCTCCACCAATGGCGACCGCGAGCAGCAGGGGAAGCGTCAGCGCGGAATTCACGGACGCCGGGGAATGTCGCGCGCGATCCGATACAGCCAGATGCGCCGCTCGGTCACGACGCCGTCGCCACGACGCAGCGGCACCGTGACGCCCTGCTTCGATGCCGCGAACCAGGTGCCAACCACGCGGGCCAGCGAGTCGCCCTTCGCATCGGCGTCGAAGGCAGCCACCAGACCGTCACCGGGGCGAATCTTGTCGTACGCGTTCGGCCAGAGGTCGTACTGATTCGTGCGACCGCCGAGGTTGAGCGCGAAGACCGTAGGCTGATCGGGGAGGTGAAACGCCAACTCCGAGGCATCCTGATATCGATCGGCGGCCACCCATCGATCCACGGTGCCCTGCAGAAAATCACTTTGCCGGTTGTGCTCCACCACGGCGGCGAGCGTTTCCCAGCCGTGCCCGCGAGCGATTGGATCCTTGCGCGGCGGTATCGGAAGAATCGGAGTGGCGGCCTGCCACGTCACGATGGCGAGCAGTATCGCCGCGAACGCCTGTCCGCGATGCCACCAGCGGCCGTACGACCAGGGCTTGTCGCTCGTGGCCAACAGCACGATCGCGCCCGGATAAATCATCGCCGGCCAGTTCGCCTCCACAGAACGGCGCCAGGCGCTCACGGCGAAGAATGCGAGCGGTGCCACCGAGATGACGGCCAGCGCGAACCGACGCGCCATCGGGTCGGTGGGCGACAGATCGCGGCGCATGCGCCAGCCGTCGCGCATCGCGAACCACACCGCACCGGTCATCAACAAGAACAGAATCGGCGACGCCAGGCCGATCTGTCCGCCCAGCATCTCGAGTTCGCGGGTGAGCGGATTGCCGCGCGCGCTCGGGCTGAAGCCATGACCGAGCTGAAAGCGGAACGAGACCCAATGGTTGAAGGCATTCCACGCGACCACCGGCGCGAACATGCCCAACGCGATGATCGACGCGATCCACGGGCCCGGCTCGGCGAACCGCTTCCGCAGCGCGGGGTGCATCACGCAAGCGATCACCAGTCCAACGGGCAGCAACACCGCGGTGTACTTGGCGACGAATGCCAGGCCGAGTCCGAGTCCTGCCGCCGTCCACCACCCAAGGCTGCGCCACGAGCGAAGCGGCGACGCCAGCGCGCGCTCGACGCCAAGCAACGCGAACATCGCGCTCGCGAAAAGCACCGCATCGGGCGTCGCGAGCACGAGTCCGAGGGACGCGATGGGAATGAGCGCCACCAGCATCGCGGCGCGGGTGGCGGCGCGGCGCCCGTCTATGCCACGGCCGGCCAGCTGCCAGGCGCACACCACCGCCGCGACGTGCATGAGCAAGGCGGCCATCGCCGGCCCTGCACGGACGCCCATCAACGTATGACCGAACAGGCGCGTGCCGGCAGCAATCAACAGGGCGATGCCGGGCGGATGATCGAAGTAGCCCGCTTGCCGTTGCCGAGACCATTCCCAGTAGTAGGTCTCGTCAGGGAGCAGCGGCACCACCCCCGACAGGCCCGCCCGCAGCACGGCCGCCACGAGAATCCAGCTCGCGGCCGAGGTCCACGAGCCGGGAGGGGCGACGCGGGGTTTGGTGGCAAGGTCAACCGGGATCGTCATGGGCGCGGGGTAAGTTGCATGCATGCCCAATCGTCTCGCTACCGAGTCGTCGCCATATCTGCGACAACACGCGGAGAATCCGGTGGATTGGTATCCGTGGGGGAGCCACGCCTTCGAGCGGGCGCGGGCCGAGCAGCGGCCGATTCTGCTGAGCGTGGGCTACGCGGCATGCCACTGGTGTCACGTGATGGCGCACGAGTCGTTCGAGGACGCCGAGACGGCGGCCCTTATGAACGCCCTCTTCATCAATGTGAAGGTGGATCGCGAAGAGCGCCCCGATGTCGACGCGATCTACATGCAGGCGGTTCAGGCGCTCACCGGCCACGGCGGGTGGCCGATGACGGTGGTGCTCACTCCCGACGGCACGCCGTACTGGGGCGGCACCTACTTTCCGAAACACGACGGTCACGGCAGGCCGTCGTTCCGGCGCGCTATTCAGGCTGTCGCCAACGCGTATCGTGAGCAGCCCGACGCCATTGCGCGCACCACCGACGCCATGCGCGCGTTGTATGCGAACAGCAGCCGTCCGGCCGACCCCACGGGGACCGTCGACGCCGCGCTGCTCGAACGGGCCTTCACGCAACTCGCCACGCGGTACGATCGCGCACTCGGCGGCTTCAGCGGCGCGCCCAAATTCCCGCACACGATGGCGCTCGACTTCTGCCTGCGCTGGTATGCGCGCAGCGGCGACGCGATGGCGCGGGAGATTGCGCACCGTTCGTTTCTGGCGATGGGGCGCGGCGGTCTGTTCGATCAGATCGGCGGCGGCTTCGCGCGCTACAGCACCGATGCCGAGTGGCTGGTGCCGCATTTCGAAAAGATGCTGTACGACAATGCGCTGCTGGTGCGGCTCGGCGTTCATCTGTGGCAGGTCACTCGTGACAACGAAGTGCGCCGGATCACCGAGTCGACGATAGGTTGGCTGGCCCGGGAGATGACGCTGGCCAATGGCGGGTTTGCGTCGTCGCTCGACGCCGACAGCGAGGGCGTGGAAGGGAAGTTCTACGTGTGGACGGCGCAGGAACTCGACGCGTTGCTCGGAGACGACGCGGCGATCGCGCGAGCGTATTGGCGCGTGCAATCGGGCGGCAACTTTGAGGGCCTCTCGATTCTGCATGTCCCAGTGATACCCGAGCTGGTTGCGGCACGCCTCGGGGTATCGGAGGACACCCTGCGCGCAACGGTCGACCGGGCAACGCGCACGCTGCTGGCGGCGCGTGCGCGTCGCGTACGTCCGGGGCTCGACGACAAGGTGCTGGCGGGCTGGAATGCGCTGATGACCCGCGCACTGGCCGACGCCGCGCGCGTTTGGCGCAATCCGGAGGTGCGGGCATTGGCCGTGCGCAACGCTGAGCTGCTGCGCGACCGGCTGGTAAACGCCGAAGGGCGAGCCACGCGGGTGTTGTCCGGTACGGATGGTCCGTGCGCCGGCCCCGGTTTTCTGGAGGATCAGGCGGCGGTTGCGCTGGCCTTTCTGTCGATTCACGAACTCACGCTCGACCCCGCGTGGCTGCACCACGCGCGGCGGGTCGCCAACGCCATGACGCGGCACTTCTTCGACGACGCCAGCGGCACGTGGTACGATACCGCCAACGACGCCGAGGCCCTGATCACCCGTCCCCGGGATGTGCACGATAATGCGACACCGGCGGGCGCTTCATTGGCCCTCGAGGTCGTCTTGCGATTCGGCGAGCTCGACGGAAATCCAAGCGCCCGCGACGAGTCGCTGGCGCGGATGGCCCCGCTGGCCGTGCCGATGGGCAAGTGGCCGAATGCGTTCGGGCATCTGCTCGGGGTCGCCCAGTTGGCGATTGATGGAGCCGTGGCCGTGGCACTGGTCGGCGAGCCGGACAGTATGGCAATGCACGCGCTGGCAGCCGCCGTAGCCGATCGGTATGTGCCCACCCTGGTGCTGGCCTCATCCGCGGGAGAATCGGCTCCAGTGGCGCTGCTGGAGGGCCGGGCGGCCACAGGTGGCACCGCCACGGGCCATGTGTGTAGGAGCTTTCAGTGTGCGATGCCGGTCACCGACGCGGCCACACTCTTGCAACAGCTGGCCACGCCGCTTGCCGCCACGTGAACGACCGGTCAGGTTGTCCACAGGGTGGGACGGTGCCAGCCCAGTGACGGTTACGGCTGGAGACGACCACGCGTCCTAGTTGGACGTCGCCATCCGGGAGACCCTTCCGGACGGCTCATTCACTTTTGTTGACAGGACGGACCTGCATGCGGGTCTCTGCCCCCATTGCGAACATTCGCGCTTCGCTTCGCGCGTCGACGACCGCGCTTGCCCTGTTTGGGCTGGCGGGATGTCTCGATCTCAAAACCACCGCGGACGCCTGCACCATCTCGGTGGCGCCGGCCACCCTGACGCTGCCGGTGAACGGCGCGTCGTCGATCGTGGGCACGGCCTTCGATTGTAGCGGCAATTCAATCCGCAATAAAAGGATCTCGTATTCCTCGAGCAACACCGCGGTCGCCACGGTGACGACG
The DNA here is from genome assembly GCA_031363815.1 of Gemmatimonadota bacterium. Lineage (GTDB taxonomy): Bacteria > Gemmatimonadota > Gemmatimonadetes > Gemmatimonadales > Gemmatimonadaceae > Gemmatimonas. The sequence goes on along the minus strand of JANLVC010000064.1, from coordinate 19,689 downwards.
GAAGGCAACGTGATCGCGGTCGGCTTGGGCGGCGCCACGGTCTCGGCGGTCGCCGACGGCAAGAGCGCCTCGGTGCAGGTCACGGTGACGCCGGAAACGGCGGCCAACGTGATCATCACACCGTCCACCCTCACGCTGCGTCGTACGAACACGCGCCAGCTCACCGCCACCGCGCGCAACAATCAAAACACGATCATTACCGGTCGCACGTTCCGGTGGGGCAGCAGCAACTCGTCGATCGTGTCGGTCGACCAGAACGGCCTGCTGACCGCGCTCACACCGGGCACGGTGGTGATCAGCGCGGAAGCCGACCAAACGTCGGGCAGCGCCTCGGTCACGGTAACGGAAATCCCGATCGGTAGCTGCTCGCTCGCGCCGGCCACGTCGAAGCTCACGGTCTCGCAGAGCGTGCAGCCGGCGATCACACTGCGCGACACCGCGAACAACGTGATCTCGTCACTGGGCCGACAGATCGCCTGGACCAGCAACAACGAAATCGCCGCCACGGTGACCGGCTCGGGACTGGTCACGGCGCGCAAGGCCGGCACGGCCCGCATTACGGCGTCGCCGGTCGAGAATACGCAGGCGTCGTGCAACGCCACGGTGGACGTGGTCGATAGTCGCATCGTGTCGGCCGTGATCACCACCCGCAGTGGTTCGCTGCGCATCGGCATTCCGCGTCAGTTCCAGGTGTCGCTCACCGACTCGGTCGGCGGGGCGATTCCGCCGGGACGGACCGTGACCTGGACGAGCGTCACGCCGACGATTGCCTCGGTCAGCACGAACGGACTCGTCACCGGTATTGCGCTTGGGGCGGCCCGCATCGCGGTGAACGCGGAAGGCGCCGTCGATACGGTCAATTTCAACGTGACCAAGATCCCGGTCGCCACCGTACGCCTGTCGCCGCTCTCGTCGAGCATCGTGCAGGGTGGAACGGTGCAGATCAACGCCACCATCGAAGATTCCTCCGGCACCACCGTGACCGACCGCGTGGTCGAATGGACCAGCACCGACCCGACGCGGGCGTCGGTCTCGCTGACGGGTCTCGTGACCACGCAGGCACCGGGAACGGTCACGATTACGGCCACCAGCGAGACGCGCTCCGGCACGGCACAGGTCACGGTGCAGCCGATCCCGGTGGATACGATCGTGGCCAGCAACTACACCGTCGCCCTGAACGCGGCCAGCAAGTCGTTCTCGATCCAGCTGCGCGACGTGAGCGGCAATCAGATTTTCTCGCGCACGGTCGCGGTCACCAGCAGTCAGCCTGATGTCGCCACCGGTTCGGCGAACAACAACGCCACGCTCGTTACGGTGAACGCCTCGAAAGCAGGCACGACGGTGCTCACCCTGCGGTCGCTCAACAGCAACGGGCAACCGGAAGGCAAAACGACGAACGTCACGGTGACCATCACGGCGGCCACACCGTAGGGAGTCGCCCGAGTTCGACCCACTACATAGCGTGAAAGGCGGGGCGCTTCTCCTGGAGGCGCCCCGCCTTTCGTTCTTCATCGGAGTGCCCGTTCATGAGCGCGTCCCCATCGTCAGCGACGGCGGCCAAGCCATCGTTTCTCCGCGGTCTCTTTCAGGGCGAGATCCTTGAAGAGCTGCTCTTCCCGTATCCGGCCACGCTCGACGCGCGACACCCCGAGGAAGCGGCCACGGTGCATCGCCTGATCGCTGCCCTCAACGCGATGGTGGCGTCGGGGCTGATCGATCCTCGGCAGATGGACGAGAACGAGGAGCTGGGCGAACCGGTTATCCAGGCGTTCGCCGAGGCCGGCCTGCTTGGCCTCACCACGCCCAAGGAGTATGGCGGACTCGGCCTCTCGGCCAGTGCCTACGCGCGTGTGTTCGGCGCCGTGGCGTCGGTGGATGCGTCGCTGGGCGTGCTGATCGGTGTGCATTGCGGACTGGGTGGTAAAGCGCTCGTGCTCTTCGGCACCGATGCACAAAAAGCGCGGTATCTGCCGGCGCTCGCGCGCGGCGAGATGCTGGCGGCGTACGCCCTCACCGAACCGGAAACCGGTTCCGACGCGCAGCACATCGTGACCACCGCGCGTCGCAACGCCGAGAATACCGGATGGCTGTTGAACGGCCGCAAGCACTGGATCGGTAACGGCCAGCGCGCCGGGATGATCGCCACGTTCGCGCAAACGCCGATCGAACGGAACGGCGAGATGATCAGGCGCCCCACGGCGTTCATCGTGCGTCCCGACATGCCGGGCTTTCGCATTGACGGCACGATCGCCAAGCTGGGCATCCGCGCCTCAACGCAGGCCGAGTTGGTGTTCGACGACTGCTTCGTGCCCGACGACCATGTGTTGGGCGAGGTGGGCAAGGGATTCCGCGTGGCGGTGAACGCACTGAACGCGGGCCGTCTCTCCCTGGCGTCGGGATGCGCGTCGGGATGCAAGCGGTTGCTGGCCGAGTTCGCACGCTACGCCGAAGCCCGCACGCAGTTTGGCGGACCGCTCGCGTCATTCGAGATCACGCAGCGCAAGATGGCCACGATTGCGGCTGAGACGTACGCGGTGGATGCGATGGTTGGTGCGTTGGCCGCGGCGCTCGATGAAGACAGTGTGGATGCGTCGCTGGAAGCGGCCTGCGCCAAAGTATTCGCGAGCGAACTGGTGTGGCGCACCGCCGATGAACTCGTGCAGCTTGCCGGTGGACGCGGCTTTGTGAAGCCCTGGCCGTACGAGCGCTATCTGCGTGACGCGCGCATCAATCGCATTTTTGAAGGCGCCAACGAAATTCTGCGACTGTTTATTGGACTGAATGGCATTCAGGGTCCGGCCGAAGAGTTGAAAGAGCTCTCGGGCGCGCTCAGGAATCCCATTCAGAACTGGGTGCTCGTGTCCAGCTACGCGGCGGAACGCGTGGCGTCGGCCCTGGGAAAGAAAGATCGCTTCGACGTCACCTTCCACCCCTCGTTGCGCAAGCACGCTGAGTTTGTGGAGACGCATGTCGCCGCGCTGGCGGCCGCGACGCAGCAGATGATCGTGACGCACAAAAAGGAGATCCTGCACCGCCAGCTGGTGGTGGAGCGTCTCGCCGACATGGCGATCGAGCTGTACGCGCGCGCCACCACGATTGCGCGCACGCAACGGCTTCTCGAAGAACGCGGCGCAGAAGCCTGCGCGCGTGAGATCGCCCTCACCGATCTGTTCTGCATCGAATCGGGGCGTCGCTTCCGCGCAATCCGGATGGAGCTCGACGGCGACGCGGGCCAGGCGATCGACGACCTGCGTCGTGACATCGCCGCGCGCATCCGCGCGGAACACGGCTACGGCTCCACCGATGCACTGATGGACGTGGCCATTCCACCGCTCCCGGCGTGGAGCCTTACGAAGGCGGAGCAGCAGGCTGCCGTGGAGCGAACAACACCATGACACGAAAGTGGTTTGCCAGCGCGATCCTGCTGATCTCGGCAGGCGGCGAACCCCGGGCGTCGGATGCAATCGAGCGCGCGACGAGCCGCGGGAGCGACTGCGACTGCAGGTACAGTACGTGGAAGGATGCCGCTGACGCACGACGGGACCGCTACGCGTTGTTCTTCAGCAAGCCGAGCTTGAGGGCAAACTTCACGTAGTCGGTACGGTGCGAAAGGCCGACCTTTTCGCCGATGCGCTGCTTGTACGTGTCCACGGTTTTCGGCGAGATCGTGAGCTGCTCGCCGATTTCCGGCGCCGTAAAACCCTCGGCGACCATCTTCAGTACGGCCTGCTCGCGGTCGGTGAGCTTCTCGAAGCGGGCCCGTTCGTCCGCGTTGCCGTCGCGACGGGCCAGACCGCGGGCCAGCGCACGGGCGGCCGTCGGCTGCACGTACACGTCACCAGCGGCCACCGTGCGTACCGCATCGACCAGCTCGCGATCGGCCACCGACTTGAGCAGGTATCCGCCCGCGCCGGCTTCGAGCAACGCCACCAAATGTTCATCTTCGGTGTGCATCGTGAGCACGAGCACGCGGCGGGTGATCGGCTCGCCCGGAGTCGGCGTGCGCAGCGCATTCGCCTTCTGCAGCTCTCGGGTGGCGGTGAGTCCGTCCATGTCCGGCATGGAGAGATCCATCACGATGACGTGCGGATTGACACGCTCAGCGAGGACGAGCGCATCTTTGCCACTACCGCCTTCGCCCACGACCGTGATGTCTTTGGCGGTCGAGAGGACAGCTTTCAGTCCAGCGCGGACGATCTGGTGGTCATCCACCAGCACGACACGAATCAGGTCAGGGCGCATCCGTCAATCTGGAACCCATAGGGCAACAATGCGAGGGCGACTCGCCGCGTTGTCGGATCTTGGTCACGCGAAGCGAGCGTAGTTTTACGTGGGGCGGACATCGTGCGTAGGACATACCCCGGATCCCCGTGTTGTTTGTCAGCGCAGGGCGGGCAAGATCGTCCCAACGCACCGCCCGAAGCCGATCCGCACCGCGCCCTCGCGCTCGGCGAAGGCGGTGATCTCCAGTTCGTCCCCGTCTTCGAGAAAGCTGCGCTTCTCGCCGTTGGGGAGTTCAAGCGGTTCGGCGCCACGCCAGGTCAGTTCCAGCAGACAGCCGCGGCTCTCTTTGGAGGAACCGGAGATTGTGCCGCTGCCCAACAGGTCACCGGGCCGGAGGTTGCATCCGTTGCTGGCGTGGTGTACCAGCAGCTGCGCCATTGACCAGTACAGGTCGGTCGCCTGCCCCTGCGCGAGTCGCACGGCAAGCTCGCCGGCATCGCGCATACGGGCTGTGCGCAGCCACGCTTCCACGGTGATCCCAAAGCCCCCACGCGCGCGATCGTCGCGGCTCGCGAGATACGGCAACGGGACGGGGTCTCCATTGGCACGGGCGGCGAGCGGCATGCGAAACGGCTCGAGCGCTTCGAGCGTGACCACCCACGGGCTGATCGTGCTGGCGAAGTTCTTGGCGAGGAACGGACCAAGCGGCTGATATTCCCACGCCTGAATGTCACGCGCCGACCAATCATTCAGCAGGCACAGACCGAACAGATGGTCGTTGGCCTGCTCCATCGGAATCGATTCCCCGAGCGCGTTGCCGGTGCCGACGAAGGCGGCGAGTTCGAGCTCGTAGTCCAGCAATTGCGACGGACCGACCGACGGCACCGCATCGTTCGGGCCTTTGCGCTGTCCGATGGGGCGACGCACCGGTGTACCGGATACGACGATGCTGGAAGCGCGCCCATGATATCCGATCGGCACCCATTTGTAGTTCGGCAGCAGCGGATTGTCGGGGCGGAACATCGACCCGACGTTGGTGGCGTGATGCACCGATGCGTAGAAATCGGTATAGTCGCCGATCTGCGCCGGCAGGAACAGCTCGGCCTCCTGCTGCCGCACGATCGCGTGCTCGGCGATCTGCCGACGATGCACGGCCACCGTATCGGAGAGGAGTGCGGAGATTGCATTCCGCAGCGCCCGACGCGCCGGAGCACCGCGTGACATCAACTCATTGAGCGTCGGCATCGCACAGGCCGACGCGGCGCGGCGCGCTTCGCTATCGTCGTCGAACAAGCCCGCCGCCAAACAGGCGGCGACGTCGAGAATCGAGGCCCCGATGGCCACCCCGACACGCGGCGCTTCCTTGGTGCCAGCCCGACGGAAGATGCCAAACGGCAAATTCTGAATCGGAAAATCCGCACCGCGCAGATTCGCGGTCGGCACCCAGGAGCGGAGTGCAGGGTCGTTAGTTGGATCGATCGACATGCGGTGATTCTAGCGTGTCGGCCCGCGCGGCGCTGGCGCACCGCTGGTCTCTGGTCAGAGCCAGCCCAAGGCGCGTGATTCGTCTACCGGCTCAGTAAATGAGCAGGAGCCGACGCTGACTAAACCACGCTCGCGCATGTGCTGCAGCACGTCGCGGGTGAAGGTGAGCGTGCGATCGGGGCCATGCCACGCAACATGCAGATCGCTGAACACGATGCGTCCAGCGTCGGATTCTTCGAGCAACTGCATGGCCTCGGCCTCGCTGCCACCACTGCCGATGTGCGCGACGGCAAGCGCGACATTCAGGAAGCCGTACATGCGGCCGGTGGCCGCATCGGGCTCGTCGGTGAGGCGGTACGTGCCGCGCAGGGGGTGATGCAGTCCGGCCGTTGCCTTCGCGGTCACGCCATGGGCGAAACAGGCGTTGAAGAAACGCACGACGGACTGGGGGGACGGCATCATGTTGGCGGTTGTGCCACCCAGGCGCACTTTCGCCCGTTTCCCAACGCGGGCGATGGCGGCAATGATCGCCTCCACGTCGCCATCGAGCGGCACCTCGAAATACGTCTGCACGTCGCGCGGCATCGCGCCCGCGATGCGCTCCACTTCGTGGACCGACGCGGCCGTGATCTCGTACGCATCGACCTTGGCACCGCACTCGTCGAAACAGACACGGTGCCGTTCGTTGAAGGCCGCGATCTCCGCGAGATCGCTGGCGAGATCGGGGCTGCCGGTGACCGAGAGGCGCCACGGAATCGCGCCGGCATCCCGAGGCAGCAGCGGTTCCGCCTTCTCGGAAAAGAGTTCGAGCGACTGCGCGGGACAGATGAATCGCCCGAGGATCCAGCCGGAGCCGGCCGCGCGGTAGTGCGCATAGTTGCGCACGGCGTTGGGCATGGCGAGTGCAGCCGGCGCAAACAGTCCGGCGTAATCGACAAGACCCTCCAGCAGAATGCGGGAAGCGCGATCGGTAAGCGGCGGAAGGCGAGCAGGCATGGCAGGGACCTTAGAGACCGTCGAAATCGAGACCGAGATCGAGAGCGGGGGCGGAATGCGTGAGTGCGCCAATTGAGATCCCGTCGACGCCTGTTTCCGCGATGCGACGCACCGTGTCGAGCGTGACGCCACCAGACGCTTCGGTGATCACCAGGCCGCGGCAGCGCGACACGGCCTCGCGCAGCTGCTCGAGTGACATGTTGTCCAGCAACACCCAATCGGCGCCGGCGGCGACGGCCGCGTTGACCTGCTCCAGCGTGTCGCATTCGACTTCGATCGCGGTGCCGCTGATCGCGAGACCGCGGGCGCGGGAAACGGCCATCGCGATATCGCCGCCGATCGCGGCGAGATGATTGTCCTTGATGAGCACGCCGCTGCGGAGATCCATGCGGTGATTCGTGCCGCCACCGGCGCGCACGGCGTACTTCTCGAGCGCGCGCCAACCCGGCGTCGTCTTGCGCGTATCCAGGATCTGCACCGACGTGCCCGCGACCGCATCGACGAAGCGACAGGTCAGCGTGGCGATGCCGGACAGATGTTGCAGGTAATTGAGCGCGGTGCGTTCGGCCGACAGCATGCCGCGGGCGTGCCCACTGAGGTGCAGGACGATATCGCCGGCCTTCACGCGCGTGCCGTCTTCCGCTTCCACGCGAATGGTGACGGCGCTGTCGAGTTGGCGGAACGCTTCGACGGCGAGCGGCACGCCGGCCATCACGCCGGGGCGTCGCGCCACGATCACGCTGCGCACATGACGACTACTGACGACCGTGGCCAGCGTGGACACGTCGTTGAACGCCTGATCTTCCTGCAGTGCCGCCCGCACCTGCGCCGCGATGTCCGCGTCCGACAGGGGAAACGCCAGCGCTGACCGCTGAACCGCGCGTGAACCGAGCGGCGTGATGGTCCGGGGCGTCATCGCGGAAAGTCCGTTGGGCGGCGTGGGGCGCAGGGGCGGGTGGAAGGAACTCATTCGCCGGGATCCTCATGGTCAAAGGGACTCACGCCGGAATTGCCGCCGATCGACACCATGCGCTCGATGGAAATCCGCGCGCGGGCCGCGATATCGTCAGGCACCGTGATACGATGTTGCATGTACCGGAGCGCGTCACGCACCTTGGGCAACGTCGTCACCTTCATATACGCGCATTGCGCACTATCGTTCGCCGCAATGAAGTGCTTGGTGGGATTGGCGCGACGCAGCCGGTGCAGAATGCCGATTTCGGTAGCCACGATGAACGTGTCCTGATCGGTCTGGCTCGGACGCTTGATCATGCCTTCCGTCGAGAGGATGTGCACGTTGTCGGCATCAATGGCGCCGGCGCTGATCGCCTCCACCACCGGCGTTGCACAGCCGCATTCCGGATGGATGAGAAATTCGGCGCCTGGATACTTGGCGCGCATGTTCGAGATGTGTTCGGGATCGATCCCGGCGTGCACGTGACATTCGCCGAGCCACACATGGATATTCTCGCGCCGCGACTCGCGACGCACGTGTGCGCCGAGGAACATGTCGGGGAGAAAGAGAATCTCCTTGTCGGCCGGAATCGCGTTCACCACCTCGACCGCATTGCCCGACGTACAGCAGTAGTCGCTCTCCGCCTTGACTTCCGCCGTCGTGTTTACGTAGGCCACGACCACCGCCCCGGGATGTTGCGCCTTCCACGCCCGCAGCTGTTCGGCGTTGATCGTGCTGGCCAGCGAGCAGCCGGCGGCAAGATCGGGAAGGAGCACCGTTTTCTGCGGCGAGAGAATTGCCGCCGTCTCGGCCATGAAGTGCACGCCGCAGAAGACGATCACCTCCGCTTCCGTTTTCGCGGCTTCGCGCGACAACCCCAGCGAGTCCCCCACGAAATCGGCGACGTCCTGAATTTCCGGACGCTCGTAGTTATGGGCGAGGATCACCGCGTTCCGCTCCTTGGCGAGCACGCGGATTTCTTCGGCGAGGGCGGGGTCGTAGTGCGCTTCTAAAATCGTCATTCTCTACTTGCGAAGTAGGGGGTATGGAGTAGGGAGTCGGGAGTAGTGTGGGGGCAGTTTCTTATCCCCTACTTAGTTACTCCCTCCTTGGCGTTTACCACGTGATGTGCTTCCCCTGCCATTTTCGGCGGGTCTTTGGAAAATCGCTCCGGAAGTGCCCTCCGCGCGACTCCTTGCGCAGGAGCGATGCTTCCGTCACGAGCGTGGCCGTGGTGTGCAGGTTCCGCTCTTCGGTGGCGCCCGGTGCCAGACGCGCACCGATCTGGTGCAACGCGGCGAGACAGCGACGCAGACCGGGCGCCGTGCGGGCGATGGACGCATAGGCCCACATGAGCTCGCGAATCTCGTCGGCGGCGACCTGCGCGGCTCCACGATCCTCGAGCGCCGGTACTTCCCACGAGGTCGGCTCAGGCACCGGCAGGTCGGTGGGGGTTTCCACCATGTCGCGAGCCACGCGCTCGGCGAACACCAGCCCTTCCAGTAGAGAGTTGGACGCCAGACGGTTGGCACCATGCACGCCCGTGCGCGCCACCTCACCAACGGCGTAGAGACGGGCGATGCTCGAGCGGCCGGCCAGGTCGGTCATCACGCCGCCCATCATGTAGTGAGCGGCCGGTGTGACGGGGATCGGCTCGTGTACCGGATCGATGCCGCGGGCCCGGCAAATCGCGAGGATACCCGGGAATCGGGTCGCGAACTCGGCGCCGAGCTTGGTGGCGTCCAGGAACACCGTGCCGTACTGCTGTTGCTCGCGGAAGATCTCGCGGGCGACGACATCGCGGGGGGCGAGTTCGGCCAACCGATGCCGCTTAGGCATGAACCGCTGCCCGCGTCCGTTCAGCAGAATGGCGCCCTCGCCGCGCACCGCTTCCGAAATGAGGGCGAGCGGATTTTCCCGCGTGTCGAGCGCCGTGGGATGGAACTGCACGAACTCCATGTCGGCCAACCGGGCGCCGGCCCGATGGGCGATGGCAAAGCCGTCACCGGTGGCCACCTGCGGGTTCGTGGTGTACCGGAAGATCTGCCCGCACCCGCCGGTCGCGAGCACGGTGGCATCCGCCACAATTTCGACGGCCCGTCCGGCGAGGCTGGCGCGAACACCGGCACACTGGACCCCGTCTTCGTCCTCAAAAAGCAGCAGGTCGAGCACCCGGGCCATCTCGACCACCTGGATGTTGGGCGACTCACGCACCTTGGCCACCAGCGTCCGAGCCACTTCAGCCCCAGTCTGGTCACCGTGGGCGTGCACGATCCGATGCCGGGAGTGCGCCGCCTCCTTCCCCAGCTTGAAGTCGCCGTCGGGATCAAGATCGAACCGGGCGCCGGCGGCCTGGAGTTCGCGCACCCGGGCTGGGCCTTCCTCCACCAAAACCTGTACGGCTTCGGCATCGCACAGCGCTGCTCCCGCGGCGAGCGTATCCTGTCGGTGCAGCTCGGGCGAGTCACCGGCACCTAAGGCGGCGGCGATGCCGCCCTGGGCATACGCCGTCGCGGAATCGAACAGGGTGCGCTTGGTGAGGACCGTCACCGGTCCATGGGCCGAGGCGCGCCACGCCGCATGAAGTCCGGCAACTCCACTGCCAATAACAAGGAACCGCGTGCGGATCCGGTGAGTCATAGTAGTTTCAACTTAGAACACTGGGTCCCCAACAGAACCCCTGGCCGGCTTGCTGGCTCATTTACTCCCGCTCTTTTCGCCTTCAAGGAGACGTCATGCGTTTGACGTACATGGCCGGTTTCGCGACCATTGTGTCGCTGTCCGGAGTCGCTCTCGTGCCTTCCGCGCTCACGGCCCAGCCCGGTGGTGGCGTGGCGCCGCAGTGCAACATCGACCAGAACACGCCCAAGGAACTGGCGTTGATGTCGTTCAAGTTCCAGAGCGCCCGTAACGCGCAGACTCCGGACGCCCGGAAGAAGGTGCTCCGCGATGTCATCAAGGAACTCGACACGAAGCCTGAGCGCTTCGCGAAGAATCCCGGCGGTTACAACCTGACGCTTGTGCAGGCGCTCACGATGTGGGGCGTCGAGCCCGGTCTCGTCGATGCCCCGGCCCGTAGTGAGCTCGGCTTCGTGAGCAATCCGACGGAGCCGTACGACATCGTTGTGAACATGGACGTCGCCTACAAGGCGATCGTGGCTGCGGTGCCGACATGCGTGGCCGACATCACGGCGATGCGCATGAACGAAGTGTGGCTGGCCGCCACCAAAGGGGCGCTTGATGCGTCCAATGCCGGCAAGCTCGACTCCGCCGAGTACTACGCAAAGCGCTCCATGATGATGTCGGCGACGAACCCGTACCCGCACTACGTGCTCGCCAACACGGCGAAGGCGCGCGACAACCGCGCGAACGCCATCATGCACTGGAAGCACGTGATCAAGTATGCGGCGGACGACACGACGTACCGCGATCTGAAAAACAGCAGCATGTATTACGCGGCGATGAGCCAGCTTGAAGATGCCCAGGCCAAGACGGGCACCGAACAGCAGACGGCGGCGCGAGAAGCGGCCGAAGGCTTCAAGGCGTTGATGACGATGACACCGGACAGCCCGGACGCCCCGAATCTGCTGATGTCATGGGCGGATGCGCTCACGATCGCCAAGGACACGGCGCTGATCCCGACAGTGTATACGCCGCTGCTCACGCAGGCATCGGCCACCGATATCGCACTGACGACGGCCGGCGTGATCGCGACGCGCGCCAACAAGTCGGAAGACGCGCTCAAGCTGTTCTCGGCGGCCACCGTGAAGAACCCGTTCAACCGTGACGCGCAGCGCAACGTGGCGGCCGCACACTACGGCAAGGATCAGTTCACGTTGATGTTCGAGCCCACGCGGAAGCTCGTGGAACTCGACCCCAATAACTTTGACGGGTGGATGCTGTTCGCCTACGCGTCGCAGGGCCTCGCGAAGGCCGCACAGACGGCCAAGAAGCCCGTGGACGTGAAGGCGTGGACGGATTCGCTGGTGAAGTACCAGACGTACGCCGAAGCGCTGCCTGTGAAGGTTGACGTCACGAGCTTCGATCGTCGCAAAGAAGTCTCGACGCTGGTTCTCGGTCTCGAGCAGGTAGCGGCAAAAGACGGTCAGTATTCAGTGACCGTGGAGTTCCTGGATGCGGCTGGAGCCGTGGTGGCCACGGCGACTGAAGCGGCGGGCCCGATCAAGAAGGGCGAGACGAAGTCGGTGACGCTGAAGGGCACGGGCGCGGGCATCATGAGCTACCGGTACAAGGCGCTCAAGTAAGTCGCGCGGCGCTGTTCAGAGTACCACGAAATGCAGGTCTGCCTACTTGAGGCGGGCCTGCATTTCGCTAATGACGTCCTTGTACGTTTTCAGCTTGCTGCTCCCGCGACGCGCTTGCTCGCCTTGCGCGGCACGCGCGTTGCACCTCTTTTGGAGGTGGCGCGAGCCGCTGCCCGGGCACAGCGCACGCCGGCCGTGTTCGTGCCCGCCGAATTTTACGGGTCCGCGACGCAGTGGTCGCTGTCACTCGGCGCGCGAGTGCATGCCGGTCCCATGCGCCGTCGTATGGGACGCTACGTGCTTCCCGCCGGTGGTCGCCCGTCTGCCTTCACCGCTTCGCCCACGCACCCATGACGTCGTCTCGAATAAGTCTGGCCCACGCTGCGCTGGCGATAACCGTGGCCGGGCTCGTTGCCTGCGGCGGCGACGGCACCAGCGCGACTACACAAGTCACGCCGCCCCGTGACACCACGGCCACGGTGCCGGTAGCGCCGGCAGTCCTCACGCACCTCGGCCAGGGGGTCGTGTCCGAGCGCTACACCGCCGAGGTGTGGGTACGTGGCACGACCGCGTACACCACCACCTGGGGCAACCGCGGGGGTGTCCGCGGCAACGCGGTGAAAATCTGGGACGTCAGTGCCAATCAGCCGCGGCTGCTGGACAGTGTGATTGTGGCCAATGCGACCACCACCGGCGACGTACAGCTGTCCGACGACGGCAGCATCATGATCGTCGCGATCGAGGCGAATCCCAACGGGGGCGTGGCCATTTACTCGATGGCCGATCCGCGGGCCCCGCAGCTTATCGTGCGCACCACCGGCGGCGAGTTGCAGTATGGGGTGCACACGGCTGAACTGGCCCGTGTGAACGGCGTGCTTTACGCGTTCTGCTCAATTGATCCGGCCAATGGCGTGCCTGCGCGACTGGTCGTGCTCGACCTCAGCACACCGTCGGCGCCACGCACCGTGTGGTCACAGCAGATGGGGACCCCGTTCGTCCATGACGTGTTCGTGCGCGACGGCCTGCTGTTCACCGCCGAATGGAATGACGGCGTAGGTATATGGGATATCGGCGCGCAGGGTGGCTCGGTGGCCGCGCCGCGACTGCTGGGTCGGGCCCGCACGGTGGGCGGTCAGGTGCACAACGTGTGGTGGGTGCACGATCCTGTTACCCAGAGCAAGAAGTATCTCCTGGTGGGGCAGGAGGGGCCCGGAGCGATCGGGTCGTCAAGCGTGGGCGACGTGCACGTGGTGGACATCAGCAATGTCGCCGCGCCGGTTGAGGTGGCCGTGTACTCAGTTGTCGGTGCCGGAACGCACAACTTCTCCGTGGACGAAGCGCAAGGCTTCGCCTACGCGGCCTATTACAACGGCGGCGTGCGGGTGCTCGACGTGCGCGGAGATCTCGGCAGTTGCACGACGGCACAGAAAACGGTCGACGGACGTTGCAGCCTGCTGGCGCGGCAGAAGGCGACGTACACCGGAGCCGGCGGGGTGCCGGTGCACGTGTGGGGAGTGCACTGGTCGCCTAGTGGCCTCTTTGCCAGCGACATGTTGAATGGCCTCTGGCGGGCGGCGCCGGCTTCACGCTAGCCAGTCCGTGTACGGCGTCTTTGCCGTCCGTTGCCCCTTCCCGCAACGGCGCCATACGGCGATGCTTCCGGTCCATGCGCCGGACCCTTTACCTCATTGGGGCGCTCCTCCTCGCCCACGCCGCCCTCCTCACCGTCCACCCCTCTGGGGCAACGGTCGCCGACACCTCCGAGGGACTGGACGTCGGGATCGTTTTTGACGTGGGCGGTCGCGGCGACAAGTCGTTCAACGATGGCGCCTACCTGGGCGGCCTCCGCGCGACGAAGGCGCTGGGGGCACGGGTGCGCTACATCGAGCCGGGTGAAGGCTCTGACCGCGAAGCCGGCCTGCGACTGCTGGCCGCCGAGGGAATGGACCTCGTGGTGGCCGTCGGTTTCATCTTTACCGACGACATCACGGTGCTGGCGAGGGAGTATCCAAACGTCCGTTTCGCCGATGTCGATTACGCCGTGGCCACTGACAGCGTGGGTAATCCGCTGCCGATGCCCCCAAACCTCGTGGCGCTCAAATTCCGCGAGGAGCAGGGCTCGTTTCTGGTGGGCGCGCTGGCCGCGCTCGTAGGGAACGCCAAGAAGGTGGGCTTCGTGGGTGGCATGGACATCGCGCTCATTCACAAGTTCGAAGCGGGCTATCGCGCCGGCGTGCAGCATGTCTGCCCCGATTGCGAGGTGATCGTGAACTACGCCGGTGTCACGCCCGAAGCCTTCCGCAATCCGGGACGCGGCAAAGAGATGGCGCTGGCGATGTACAATCAGGGCGTGAACGTGATCTTCCACGCCTCCGGCTCCACCGGACTCGGCGTGTTCGAAGCCGCGCGTACCACGGGCAAGCTCGGTATCGGGGTGGACGCCGATCAGTACAGCGAAGCGCCGGGTCACGTGCTCACGTCGATGGTGAAGGGCATTGATGAGGCGGTCTTTCAAGTGGCGAAGGCGGTGAAGGACGGCACCTTCAAGGGCGGTATTCAGCAGTTCGGTCTTGCTGAAAACGGCGTCGGTTACGTGTACAACGCCAACAACAAGGCGCTGATCCCCGATGCCGTGCGCGCGCGGCTCGATTCACTCACCGCCGACATTGTGGCCGGGCGCATCAAGGTTCCCAGTACGCGAAGCAGTACGCGGCCCAGTACGCGATCCGGCACGCGATGACCATGAGCGCCGCGACCACGCCTGCTATCCGGATGACGGGCGTCGTGAAGACGTTCGGAGCCGTGGTCGCCAATCGTGATGCGTTCCTCGACGTAGCCAAGGGCGAAATTCACGCCCTGGTGGGCGAGAATGGCGCGGGCAAGAGCACGCTGATGCGCGTGCTGGCCGGCATGTACGCACCCGATGCCGGTACGGTGCTGGTGAACGGCAAGGACGTGACCGGCTGGAAGACGCAGGATGCGATCGCCGCTGGTGTCGGCATGGTGCATCAGCACTTCATGCTCGTGCCCACGCTCACGGTGGCTGAGAATGTCATACTCGGCCTGGAACCACGCAAAGGGATGCAGGTAGATCTGCACCGTGCGGTGATCGAAGTGGAATCGTTGTGCAAGCGGTGCGGCCTGCACGTCAATCCGAACGCGAAGGTGGCCGATCTCTCGGTTGGTGAAGCGCAGCGCGTCGAGATTCTGAAGGCGCTCTATCGTGGCGCAAAGATCCTCATTCTCGACGAACCCACCGCGGTGCTGTCGCCACCAGAAGTGCGCGATCTCTGGACCGTGCTGCGCGCGCTCAAGGCCGACGGCGGTACGGTGGTGTTGATTACGCACAAGCTCGACGAAGTGATCGCGGTGTCCGACACGATCACGGTGATGCGCGGCGGCATGACCATGTCGCGATTCGCGACCGAGGGCACGACAGCGCGCGACATTGCGCGGGCAATGGTGGGCCGCGATGTGCAGCTGCATCTCGACGCACAGGACGGCGCGAATACGTGGGTGGCTTCAGCTTTCACGGAGTCGGCGGCGGTGCCGGTGCTGCGCGTGAAAAACGTGTCGGTGATGTCGGACCGCGGTACGCGCGCCGTGAACGCACTCAGTTTCGAGATCCGCCCCGGCGAGATTTTGGGGATCGCCGGCGTGGAAGGCAACGGCCAAACGGAACTGCTCGAAGCGATCGCGGGGCTGCGCGCCATGCAATCGGGGAGCGTGCAACTGTTGGCACACGATCTGGGCCCGCGCTCGGTACGCGAGCGTGCCGACCTCGGACTGTCGCACATTCCTGAAGATCGGCATCGACGCGGACTGATTCTCGACTATAGCATCGCCGAGAATCTCATGCTGGGTCGACAGCATCATTTCGGATCGTTCGGCACACTCGACACGGCGCGCATCGCGCTGAACGCCGCCGAGCAGGTGCAGCGGTTCGACATCCGACCGGCGATGCCGTCGCTGTCGGCGCGTGCGTTGTCGGGCGGCAATCAGCAGAAGATCGTGATCGCGAGAGAGATGGGCCGCGAGTTCAGTGTGCTGTTGGCGGCGCAGCCCACGCGCGGTGTCGATGTGGGTGCGATCGAATTCATTCACGCGCAGCTGCGAGCGGCGCGCGATGCCGGCAAGGGGATTCTGCTGGTGAGCGCCGATCTGCCGGAAGTGCTCGCGCTCTCCGATCGCATCGCGGTGATGTACGGTGGTCGGTTCGTGATCATTTTGCCCGCGGCGCAGTGCACCGCCGAGCAGTTGGGTCCTTACATGACGGGAGCGGCGGTATGAGTGCCGGACCAGCCACGCCGCCGCGCGAGCAACAGCGCGCGATGCAGAGTACGGGTGAAGTTCGCGCCATGGCGGAGCTCCCGGCGCGCGCCGGCATCGGACTGGCCGGCGGTGTGCTGCCGCCGTTGGTGGCACTGGCCATCGCCGCGGTGGTGGGCGACCTGCTCATTCTGAGCTTCGGCGAGGCGCCGTCTAGCGTATTCCGGCTGCTGGTTGAAGGCACGTGGGGCAACGCCTACGGCATCGGACAGGTGCTGTACAAGGCCACCACGCTCGCCTGCACCGGTCTCGCGTTTGCGCTGGCCGGTCGCGCGGGGCTGTTCAACGTGGGCGCCGAAGGACAGCTCGCCGCCGGTGGATTCGGCGCGGCTTTGCTGGGCATGATGCTCCCTGCCGGCACGCCGGCGTTGATCGCCGTGCCGCTGTGCTTGCTGGCCGCGATGCTGGCGGGTGCCGGCGTCGGCGCCGTGCCGGGCGCGCTACGTGCGAAGTTCGGGGCCAGCGAAGTGATCGTGACCATCATGCTCAACTTCATCGTATTGGCGTTTCTCAACTGGATCGTCTCGTCGAAGCTGCACGTACCGGAAACGCTGCACACGCCACCGATCGTGGCCGGCATGATGCCACGCTTCGCCGACAGCTTCGCGGCGTTCCGCGGCAGTGCCGCGAACTTTACGATCGTGTTTGCCCTGCTCGCGGCGGTGGTGAGCTGGTGGTATCTGTTTCGCACCCGCAGCGGCTATGAGCTGCGCGCGGTTGGGCTGCAGCCGGATGCCGCCGAGTATGGCGGCGTGCGCGTACCCCGCGTGCGGGTGGTCACCATGTGCTTGTCGGGTGCGCTGGCCGGACTGGGCGGCATGAACTTCGTGCTTGGGTACAAGGGATACTACGAAGAAGGTTTCGCCGGTGGTGCCGGCTTTCTTGGCATCGCCGTGGCGCTGGTGGGGCGCAATCATCCGTTCGGCATTCTCGGCGCGGCGCTGTTGTTCGCCACGCTCTCGCAAGGCGGACTGGCCGTCAATGCGATCGTGCCGAAGCAGCTCACCGATATTCTCACGGCGGTCGTGATTCTCGCCGTCGCCACCGCGGTGCCGGAAGTGCAGAAGCAGCTGCGTGCGGCCGCGGCCAATGTCACCGCAGCGTTTTATCGCGATGCGCAGAAGGGGGTGTCGTGATTCTGCTCACCTTCCTGCTGCAGACCATTCGCATTGCGATTCCGTATCTGCTCGCGGCGGCCGGCGGCGTGATGTCGGAGCGTGTGGGCATCATCGCGCTGGGGCTCGAAGGGATGATGCTGGCGGGCGCATTCGGGGCGGCGCTCGGGAGCTACTACGGCGGGAATGCGTGGGTCGGACTGGCCGGTGCGCTGGTGGCCGGCGCGATGGTCACGGCGGTGCTCGCGGTCGCGACGCTGCGCTACAAAGCCAATCAGGTGGTCGTTGGTGTGGCGATCAACCTGCTGGTAGTGGCGGTCACCCGGTTCTATCTCCGGCGCATCTTTGATAGCGCCAGCAACTCGCCGCGCGTACCGGGGTTTGGTGGAGAGGGCGCTGGCGGCATGTTCGCGAGCTTCGTCAACCCCGTGGTGTGGATGGGACTTGCGGCGCTGCCCGTGCTGGCGTGGGTGTTGTACCGCACGCCGTTCGGATTGCGCGCGCGGGCCGTGGGCGAGAAACCTGAAGCGGCCGCCACACTCGGCGTGGCGGTCACTCGTTTACGTTTGCAAGGACTGCTCATTGCGGGTTCCCTGGCGAGCCTCGGCGGTGCCTATCTCGCGCTCGATCAACATCAGTTTTCCGATAGCATGACGGCCGGCCGCGGCTTCATTGCGCTGGCCGCCGTGATTTTTGGACGTTGGGAGCCGGTCCGTGTGGCCGTAGCGTGTCTCCTGTTCGCGGGAGCCGAAACGCTACAGATTCAGCTCCAGGGCTCGCAACTTATTCCCAGTCAATTTGTGGAGATGATTCCGTACGTGCTGACGATCGTCGCGTTGGCCGGAGTCGTCGGACGCAGCGTCGCGCCTGCCGCACTCGGGAAGACGGAGTGACCGTGTCACACACCGACGAGCATCCGCTCGACGGCGGCAAGTCCGCGTTCGGGAAGCTCTCGGTGCTGATGGTGACGGCGTTCATCGACATGCTCGGCATGCTGATGATTCTGCCGCTGCTGCCCTTCTACGCGAAAGATCTGGGCGCCGGCGGCCTCGTGGTGGGCCTGCTCGTGAGTTCGTTCAGCGTGGCCCAGCTGCTCAGCGCACCGCTGTGGGGGCGATTCAGCGACAAACATGGCCGTCGTCCGGCGCTGATCGTGGGACTCGCGTCGAGCGCCATCGCGTACGTGGTGTTCGCCTATGCCGATTCGCTCTGGTTGCTGCTGCTGTCGCGTATCGTGCAGGGAGCAGGTGGGGGAACGGTCAGTGTGATTCAGGCCTACGTGGCCGATGCCACCCGTCCGGAAGATCGCGCGAAGAGCCTGGGCTGGCTTTCAGCCGCCACGAATGCCGGTGTCGCGTTTGGCCCGGTGATCGGCAGCTGGATGCAGCATTGGGGACCGCATACGCCGGGACTCACGGCGGCGGGATTATGCCTCGTCAACATCGTGTTCGCGTCGAAGTACCTCACCGAGGTGCGGAAGCCGGTGGCCGACAACGCCGACGGCACTAAGCCGGTACGCAGGGGGTCGCGCGAAGCGGTGCTGCGCGTGATCACGCACCCCAGTGAACCCGCGTCGCGTCTGGTGCTGATCTACGCCATCGCGATCGGCGCCTTTCAGGGCTCGACGGCCATTCTCGCGCTTTTTCTCGCCGCACGGTTTGGCGTCACGGCCGACACGATCGGCTACTTCTTCATGTACATCGGCGTGCTCAGCGTGGTGGTGCGCGCGCTGTTTCTTGGCAAGATCGTGGACCGCTTCGGCGAAGCGCAATTAAGTCGGTACGGCGTGGTGTTTCTGGCGGTTGGACTGGTCGGGCTATCGTTCTCCCGTGACTATGTCACGCTGGCGCTGGCAGTCGGAATGCTGCCCCTTGGTACGGCGTTCACCTTCCCGTGTGTCACCGCCATGCTGTCACGCGTGGTCGCGGGATCGGAGCGCGGGTTGTACATGGGTGTGCAGCAAACGTACGGCGGTATCACGCGGGTGGGCTTCCCGATTCTGCTCGGGTTTGCGTTCGATACGTTTGGCATGCAAAGCCCGTTCTGGATCAGCGCGACGTTGGTGATGGCGACATTGCTGTTGGGACGGGAGATGGAGCGGTATGCCCCGCGCGTGGTGAAGGCTTCTTCGTAGGGCTTGGGGCTGTGGGCTGTGGGCTGTGGGCTTTGCTGTGGGCTGTTGGCTTGAGGTTCTGGGTGGTGGGTAGTGGGTTCTGGGTGGAAACGCGTGCGGGGACTCCCCGTGTGACGTGCGCGCCGGCAACCCACTACCCAAGACCCAGTACCCATTGCCCCAAGCCTCGAGCCCACAGCCCGCAGC
>JANLVC010000017.1:0-2243 GCA_031363815.1 Gemmatimonadota bacterium | reverse complement strand
ATATGGCAGCGGCGATGCAAATCTGCTCAGCACGCGTCTCACGTATACCGTAACGCCGCGCATGTTCATGGCCGCGCTCGTGCAGTATCAGTCGCGCAGCTCGTCCATGTCCACCAACCTGCGACTCCGTTGGGAGTATCAGCCGGGCAGTGAATTTTTCCTGGTGTATAGCGACGGCCGCACCACGATCGGCCCCAACTATCCCGAGCTTGAGAACCGCTCCATCGTCGTGAAGCTCACCAAGTTGCTGCGCTGGTAGTCGACGGACGTAAAAAGACCGGTCGGCGAGAACTCGCCGGACCACGGCCGTCCGAACGCGGCTGCACCGCCGGAATGCACAGGATGTCGCCGGTGGTCAGGGCGCGCCATGCTCGTGCGGCACGTGGGTGGATGAGCATTGGTGTCAATGTGCTGCATCGCGGCGGAGCCGGCGAAAAAAAGTGTCCGACGCAAAGCGCTCATCGAATAGGCGCCAGCTGAGCTCCTCGCCCGCGAAGACATGCCGACGCGCTGGTGTCGCGCTACTTTCGCAGATGCGCCCGCGTCCATACCAGCAACATCGCACAGCCGTCACCGAATGTTCTGTACCGCGGCGGTGCGTACGACTCGCTGGGATACAGTTCGAGGGCCGCCACTTCCTCGGTGGCCATCACCCGCAGATACGCCTCGTCCACCAGCATCCCGTCGAGGTATAGCGTCACGTTGCATCGGCCGCCTGGGTTTCGCGATGACGCACGCAAACTGCCGGTGTTGCCGCCTGTACCAACGCGACCGAGGATACTGAAATCACCGCGCACGTCGCCGACGACCATGATGCCAGGCAGCATGGCGATCGCACTGCGAAGCTCCGGATAATTCTTGACCTGCCTGCCCTCCATGATGCGCGCGAACCCCGCCAGCTGACGCTCCTGAAACTCGCGCTGATCCCGTGAACGCGTACGAACCGCCGTGACCGTCACCGCAGCCAGTGCCACGCCTTTGTCGAGTGTCACCGTGCGATCGCGCACACCACGATCGATCACATCAACCGGCGTCGCGAACGGCACAAACCCCACCTTCCGCACGAACATCATGCGCGTACCGGTCGGTACCGTCAACGACGAGAATCGCCCCGCCGCGTCGGTGCGCAGCGCATCCGCGCCCTCGATCTGCACAGTAGCATCCGGCACCGGCTTGCCGTCCCGATCGACGACGCTGCCCGTCACCACGGCCCGATCTTGCGTCGCATCGATTCGACCAAGCACCAGATCGCCGCGCCGAACCGGCAGTTCGTCATCGCTGAGCAGCATGCTCAATGAGCGGTACTCCGCCGACAAGCCCACGATGGCGGCATCCACGCGCTCGAGTACGCCGCAGATCACGTATTGGCCGAGCGAGTCGCTGCGCGTGCTGCGAGACTCGTACCGCGGCGCGGAGTCCGACGACAGGCGCGGCAGTTCCCACTGCCCCTCCACCAGCACGCCACCGAGTCGCGTCGTGTCGTCGGACAAGCGCGTGCTGCCGAAGATGATCCCGCCCGTTCCGTCGGTCGGTCGGCGTCCTTGGCATAGTCGCAGCCACACCGTTTCGATACTCGGCGTGGCGAGCGTGGGATTCCATCGCGTCGCACCCAGCGGGCGATAGACCACCAGCGCCCCGAGGCCCAGTCGTTCAGGCACATCGTGAAAGGCATGCAGCCGCGCAATGCGACGCGAGGCGGACACCATGAATCGTCCGAGCGAATCGGTGGTCGTGGTCGCATCATCGACATCGGTGCTGATGAACGCGCCAACCAGTGGGGAATTACTGAGGCTGTCGTACACTACGCCGCGCACGGTGTCCGTTGCCTGCACGGCCGCTTGGTGTGCTCGCGCCTGCGACGGGGCGGCGACTATCAGCAATGCAATCGCACAGGGGATCAGGCTGCGAAAGGTCATAGAGTGCCCATACTACGGTTCCGCCGCTCAAAGCGCTAACCCACCGCATGCCGGTCGGGAAAGACAGAGGCCGGCCAACAATGCCTCGTTGGTCGGCCTCTTTGTGCTCACACGGGCGTTGGACGCGCGCGCGTTTAGCGCATCCGATCGCGGCGCACCAACACCTTCTTGCCCTTGATCGTCGTGTTCCGCAGCGCCGTGATGATATCCTCGGCGATCTCCTCCGGTACCTCGACGGTGCTGTACCCGTCGGCGATCTGAATCGCGCCGATCACGCTGGCATCGATGCCGACTTCGTTGGCGATCGCGCCCACGAGATCGCCCGGA
>JANLVC010000030.1:0-16107 GCA_031363815.1 Gemmatimonadota bacterium | reverse complement strand
GGCTGCGACGCTCGCAGCCTAAACGCCCGCGAGGCGAACCGCGGCCGACGGGCGAAGTGCTTGTGCCGCGGTGCGTTGCGGAGCAAACCGCGGGAAGACACGTTCCCGATATGCTGCGAGGAGTTGCCTGTATAACGTCCGCCACGCAGGCATTCCACGCAGGCTCATGGGCGTTAGACGCTTTCCAATGCCCGTAGTACATTTAGGTGATGGGTCTTTCGTTCGAATGGGATCCGCGCAAAGCGGTCGCCAACGAGAAGAAGCATGGGGTCGCTTTCAGGGAGGCGCCACCGTCTTTGGCGATCCGTTAGCATGGTTCCAGCCGGACGCCGAGCACTCGCTCAACGAGGATCGATTGTTGCTCTTGGGGCGATCGTCCGAAGATCGACTGCTCGCGATTCTCTTCACCGACCGTGGCGACGAACTGGTTCGCATCATCAGCGCCCGCTGCGCTACACCGCGTGAGCGAAAAAAGTATGAAAAAGACTTCCGCTAGTCCGACTCGCTGTATGCCAGTCGCCGCCGAAATCCAGCCGGAATACGACTGGAGCAAGGCCGTGCGCAATCCGTATGCAGCCCGCTACGCTGCGGGCTCGAATATCGTGGTACTCGAACCTGACGTGGCGGCCGTGTTTCCGAATGCGGCATCTGTCAACGAAGCGCTTCGATCGCTCGCAAGCGTGATGGCGGGACGGACGCCCAAACCGCCGCGCCAGCGCCCCACCGCATAACGATGCGTGCTGCAGACAGGCGATTCAGTAGTTCGCTCTGCTCGCGTTTGATTTGATCGCCCGCTGCAGAAGCGAGCGTTAGCGAGTCAGACATACCGTGTTGGAGGGCCGATGGCGTGTCCCGAACTTCGTTGAAATTCGGGTGAGTGCCTCGGAATAGCCGCTTACGCGGCCGTGGTATTCACGGGGAGTGTGCCGCGCAACGTGGCGTGGAGCCAGGCCAGGTGCGTGTAGCCTTTCACCCGCCGGAAGTCCGTCTCGCTGTGTATCAGCGTGGCCGCACACCAGCGCTGTTGTTGATCGCTCGTGCGCCAGCGACCGACGCGGCGGGTCTTCGCTTCGACACGCGCCAGGACGCGCTCGATCAGATTCGTGGTCGTGAAGCGGGTGCCGAGTTCGGCGAACACGCCAAGCCGATGCAGCGTGAGCGTTTCCTCGAGGCCTTCCTCGAGACGGCGGGCCGCCGACGCGTTGCGCGTCGCGCGTTCGGCCACGAGCTGCTGCAGGGCGCGTTTCGCGCGGTCAGGCGGTTTGTTCAGCGGCCAAAACAACAGCTTTACCGCGGATCAACGCGAACAACCACACGGATCGTCACGCGCGCGACGGCGGCATCTCGCACGCGAAAGCCATTTTCATTGTTGTAGTTCATCCGCGAACACTCGTGTCAATCAGCGGCCAGAACAACAGCTTTACCGCGGATCAACGCGAATACCGACACGGATCGTCACGCGCGCGGCGGCGGCATCTCGCACGCGAAAGCCATTTTCATTGTTGTAGTTCATCCGTGTACACTCGTGCTAATCAGCGGTCAGGCGGTTTGTTCAGCGGCCAAACAACAGCTTTACCGCGGATCAACGCGAATACCGACACGGATCGTCGATCGCGCTGCACCGGCACGTCGTCACCGAACACGTCGCGCACTGCGGCCCGCCGGCCCTTCGCGCCGTCGAGGACAACGAGAAGCCCCGCCGGGGCCGTGAACCCACGCTCGACCAGCTCGCGCCAGAACGCGGCCCACACCCGCGTGTTTTCCGTCGCCGTCTGCACGAGCCCGAGGAGGCGCGTTTCCCCCGTGGTCGTGACGCCCAAGGCGATCACCACCTGGTCCGCGGCCAAGGACGTGCCCTCGAGCACGAGGACGAGCCACTCCGCATCATCCTGTCGCCGCTCCTGGAGCGTCTGCCGCGGTCCCCTCGTACTCCCGGCTCGAGATCCCGCCCAACAGCTGACGAAACACGCCGACATCGTGCGCGCGTGGTGTTTGCCACTGGGCGTACGTCGCGAGCGGCACCTCGGTCCCGGCCCACACATCCCGTCGGGTTGGGTCGAGTTTACCCCACGAGCACCGACGGACGGGCAGCGGCGTGACCTCCGCCCCGCTGGCGCGGATCGCGTGCCGTCCGCTGCGCGGTCCCGGTGCGGGCCCGGTGGGGGCGGGGCGAATGGGGAGCGATTGGCGGCCTCAAGGGCCACCTCCATGTCGCGCTCTCGCTCGCTGACTCGCCCCGTACCCCGTCCTCCTGTACATGCTTCAACGGAAAGCGCGCCGTCAGCCCCCAGACTACGGGCGAAGTGCTTGTGCCGTGAGACCGGGGTCAGTGAAGTGTCTCGGGTTAGCGGGGGCCGAGCGCGAACCGCTGCATCCGAGCGGAGAGGAATTCGGCCGCTCGCCACTCGCCGTAGTACCACGGTTTCCACGGGCGGAGACCAGCGGTGAAGCCCACATGTCCGCCGCGCTCGGGAAACTCGACTTCTACCCGGTCGTTCTCGCGGACTTCGCGTCGCACGGCCTCCAGGACATCGGACGGGAGGAACGGGTCGTCCACCGCGTTCAACAGCAGCGTCGGGACTTGAATCCGCGCCAGGTACGGCAGCGAGCTGGCGCGGGCATAGTAGTCGGCGGCATCGCGAAAGCCGTGCAATGGCGCCGTGAAGGCATCGTCGAACTCCCAGAGGGTGCGGGCGTCCGTGACGCGACGGAGCGGTGCCAACTCCGGGTGACGGTCGATCTTGGTGAGCGCCTTCGGGATGAGCGATTTGAGAAAGAACTTTTCGTAGATCGTACCGAACCCGCGCCCGATGTGTCGTGAGGCGCGGGCGAGGTCGAAGGGTACCGACATGCCCACGGCTCCAACGACTTGCTCGGGAAGCACGTCGCCAAACTCGCCGAGCAGTTTGCAGAGCACGTTGCCGCCCAGCGACACTCCCATCAAGCCGAGGGGCGCGTCGGGGAATTCCCGGGAAAGCTGTTGGACGACCCAGAGCGGGTCGGTGGTCTCACCGGAGTGATAGCTGCGGGGCAACCGATTCGGCTCGGTACCGCAGGTCCGGAAAAGGAGCAGGTCGGCCGCCCAGCCCCGCTCGCTCGCCTCGCGGAACATCGCGCGGGCGTAGTGGGAGTGCATGCCCCCCTCGAGCCCATGAAAAAGCAGAAGTCGCGGGGCCGCTGCGCCCTGACGACTCTCCAGGCGGGCGATCTCCACGAAGTCGCCATCGGGGGTGTCTCGGCGTTCCAGGCGCACCGCCAGCCTGGGCTCGCGGCGGCCGATCCGTCCCCACAGCGTGGCGCTGTGGGGGTCCGGAAGCCACCAAGCTGGCCGATAGGGGCGCGATGTCGTGGACATGGAGACAATATGTAGAGTGTTCGGCAAGGCTCCTTCCCCTGTCACCCCCCCACGTGATCTCGCGCCTTCTTAGGAACCTGACTTTTCAGGTGCTCGTTGCGGTCTCGCTCGGCATTCTGCTGGGTGTCGTATCCCCTGACACTGGCAAGTCGCTCAAGCCCCTCGGCGATACGTTCATCAATCTCGTGAAGATGGTGATTACGCCGATCATCTTCCTCACGATCGTCCACGGCATCGCGAGCATGGCGGACCTGCGCAAGCTCGGACGCGTGGGCGGCAAGGCGCTGCTGTATTTCGAATTGGTGTCCACGCTCGCGTTGGCGATCGGCCTGATCATCGTGAACGTGACGAAACCAGGTGCGGGTCTCGATATCTCGACGATGGTGATGGGCGACGTGAGCAAGTACACGGCGACGGGTGCACAACAGAGTACGCTCGAGTTCCTGCTGCACATCGTGCCGAGCAACATCGTAGCCGCGTTCGCGAGCGGCGAGCTGCTGCCGGTGGTGTTCTTCTCGGTGCTGTTCGGTGTTGCGCTCACCGCCGTGGGTGACGCGGGGCGCGACATCGCCGACTTGCTCGTGCGCTTTCAGGCGGTGTTCTTCAAGATCGTCGCGATGGTGATGGTGCTCGCGCCGATCGGCGCGTTTGGCGCGATGGCGTACACGGTGGGCACATTCGGACTGAAGACGCTCGTGCCGCTCGCGCGACTGATGCTCGATGTGTATCTCACGATGGCCGTGTTCGTATTCGTGGTGCTCGGCTTGATCTGCCGCGCGTACGGTTTCCGAATCTGGAAGTTCCTGCGTTTCATCAGAGAAGAAATCCTGCTCGTGCTCGGCACGTCGAGCTCAGAGGCTGCGCTCCCGCGCATGCTGGTCAAGCTCGAACAGTACGGCTGCGCAAAGCCGGTGGTCGGGCTGGTGATTCCCACCGGCTATTCGTTCAATCTCGATGGGACGAGCATCTACCTGTCGATGGCCACAATCTTCATCGCGCAGGTGTACAAGGTCGACCTGAGCATTTCGCAACAGCTCGGACTCCTCGGTATTCTGATGCTCACCAGCAAAGGTGCCGCCGGTGTAACGGGATCGGGCTTTATCGTGCTGGCCAGTACGCTCGCCGCCACTCGCACCGTGCCGGTGGAAGGCGTGGCGCTGCTGCTTGGGGTAGACCGCTTCATGTCCGAAGCACGGGCGATCACGAACCTGATCGGCAACGGTGTCGCGACGCTGGTGGTGTCGCGCAGTGAGGGGGCGTTCGACGACGCCAAGCGTGAGGCCGCGGACCGCGGAGGCGAACCTGTGATTTCACACCGGAAGTAATTTGGTTGCGAACCTGTTTCAGTCGAGCGGAAGTACCGCTTCGGACGGTCTGTACGCACCGCTTCCGCTAGACTCACACACGTTCACCCCCAAACAGCTTCCCCCCGGGTAATCACACCATGGAAACCGTGGTCCAGATCTTCGGCACGAAAAAAAGTGCCGACACGCGCAAGGCGCAGCGTTTCTTTCAGGAGCGTCGCATCAAGGTGCACTTCTGCGACCTGGCCGAACGGCCGGCGTCGATCGGTGAGCTCAAGCGGTTCACGCAGAAGTTCGGCGTGGACGCGGTCATTGATCGAGCGTCGAAGCGCTTTCTTGATCTCGGATTGCGTCAGGCGCTGTACGGCGAGGAGCGTTGGCTCAGCATTCTCGCTGACGAGCCGCTCCTGCTGAAGCAGCCGCTCGTGCGGCTGCAGAACAAGCTGTGCGTGGGCGTGGACGAAACGTTGTGGAAGGCGTGGCTTGTGTAGCGCTAGCCGACCCGGCTAACCGACCCGGTGCACGGCGTACCACAACGAGGGCAGCGCGGCGCTCCACGCCAGCAGAAACCGATTGAGTCCGAACAGCGCGGCCGTTGCGGTGTGAAACGTGAGCGCCACGACCATCAGTACGATGCAGGCGATAGGATCGAACCACGCCAGCGGCGCCAAACACTCGAAGCCGATTACGCCAACCGACGCGATGCGTAGCAGGGCGAGGTGATTCGGCATGCGTCGTGGCACCCAGGCTGGTACGCCGTACGCTGGCAGTGCGAGGAACGCCGACAGGGCGTGTCCGGTCCACCAACGGCGCGCTTTCGCCTTCACGATCCCGGCCCGCACATAAGACAGGGTGAGCTGCGCTGCGAGGTAGAGCACGCCGGCCTCGTGCACGACGCTGGACACGTTGGGCAGCTGGGCCACGGTGAGCCCGCCGAGCACGGTGAAGAGCATGGCATCGCTGCCGCCGTTCACGTTGCCGCGAAAGCGCAGTGCTGACAGCCACGAGGTGAACGCCAACGCGGCCGCCGCGAGACATCCCGACGCCGTGCCTGGAGCGGCGGCGAGGGTCACGGCGAACGCCAGCTGTGCCACGAGTACGACGATGAACGCGCGTGCGCCGAGAAGGAGGCGCCAGACGCCCCAGTGCGAGCTCAGGAGCGATGCCCGCCAGACGCCGCGGTCTGACAGTGCGCACCTCATGGACAGGAGCTCCAGCGCGTTCACGGCGGCCGCCAATGCTGCAACGCGGCACATCCACGCCACGGTGGTGGAAAGGAGTGCTGGGAGTTCGCTCACTACTTTACCGGCCACCCATGGACCGCCATGCGGCCGCTCACGAACACGACCTCCATGGTGTGCGCTTCCTCGTCGATGACGACGAGCCGGAGCTGCCATCCGCCGCGCGCGGTCAACGGTCCGACGGCGCGCCCGGCCAACGTGCCCTCGGCCAACGCCGTAATCACGGCGAACGACTCCCGGCATGCCGGCGCGTCTTCTCCCTGCTCGATCAGCTCGGTATACCACCGTTCGACGAGCGTTTGAGCGGCCAGCGTCTGCGTGCCCGCGGGATTGAAGAACAGCTGCCACCATCGCCGTGGCGCGGGGCGCACGACCCCGAGCCAGGCACCGGGTTCAGCCCCCGAGGGGAGCCGCCGGAGCTGCAGCGTGGGGGACAGTCGCGCCACGTCGAAGAATTCCCACGACGGGAACAGTTGACGAAGTAAAGTCGACGAGGGAGTTGTCACGATCGGCAATCTACCTCTGGATACAGCTGACCTCGGTGACGGGTGTTTCCCGGACAACCGAAATGGGGATTCCCTGATAACCTTACAGGTTCAGTCGATGCAGATTTGGGACAACGGAGGTGCGTATGCGAACGCGAATACTGAATGTCTCACAGGGACCGTTCACGGCAGGCGTACTTCCGGCGGAGTCATCCGACGCCCTCGCTGCTGCGTTGTTGAGCGATGCGACGCGACGACGTGGGGCCCGCTTTCCCGGCGAACCGATTCGCATCGCCATCCTCGATCGCAATCAGCTCATGCGACAGGCGCTGACCGCGCTGCTTGTGCGCGACCCGCGCATTCAGCTGGTTGGTGACTCGTGTGATCTCGAACAATGCATCACCTACGCGACGCATCGTGCGGCGCAGGTGGTGCTGCTCTCGGCGGAGCCGGATTCCGCCGCGGTCATTCGACAGATCCGTGCGCTGGCGGTGCTTCCCCTCGGGCCGCACGTCATCGTGCTGAATCGCGAGCAGCGTTCCGACGACGTGCTGGACGCGTTCCGCGCCGGCGCCTTCGGCTATCTGCCGTGGAGCGCGTCGGTCACGGAACTCATCGAAGCCATTGGGATGGTCGCTGACGGCATGAGCTACGTGCTGCCAACGACCGCGAAAGCGCTGGCCACGGGACTCCGCACGCCGACGCAGCCGACCGCGGCGGCAGAGAGTTCGTGTCTCGATGTGCTGAGTGCGCGTGAGCGAACAGTGCTCGAGCGCATTGCACGCGGCTTCAGTGGACCTGAGGTCGCCGACCAGTTGGGCATCACGGTGAAAACGGTAGACACGTACCGCCATCGCATTCACGAGAAGCTGGGAGTGCACCATCGAAGTGACTATGTCCGCATCGCCCTCGAACACGATCTGCTGCTTCGGGAGCCGACGTAGTTCGTGAGGCGTTGTGGGGCGTTCGCCGACAGCGTGTCTCTCAACGCCTGACAGACGCAACACAGAAGAGACCCGAAGTTCTGCATTCGCAGTTCCATTTCCTGGGAGTTCCGACGGAGTACTCGATGTCGACACCAATGCCTCAACAGCTCGGCGCGCAGGTCTTTCCGCCACTGTCGCCTCTACAACCCCAGAGAAGCACCGTGTTCGATAACGGCGTGGAGGCGGAACTCCTCGCGACCACCGACCGGCGATACATAAAGCGTGATGATCGCGAGTTGCTCGCGGCATCCACGCGCGCGCTGCGCGATGCGCCCAATGTACCGAAAGGTCGAATTGTCGCCAGCGTGAACGACGGCACCATCGTGCTCGATGGATGCACGTCATTTTACTACGAGCGCGCTTCAGCCGAATGCGCCGTGCGATTCCTCGATGGGGTTCGGTCGGTCGAGAATCACATCATGGTCGAACCGCCAACGCTGGCCCGCGACGTGCACATGAGTATCGCTGCGGCGCTGCTTCGCACAGCGGCGGGTGAGGCAACGCAGATCGCCGTACAGGCCGTTGGTGGGTCGGTGATTCTGCAGGGCGTTGTGCACTCCCGCGCCGAACGCGATACGGCTGAGCGTGCCGCAATGACGGTGAACGGAGTGCGCTCCGTCATCGACAACCTGATCGTGAGCGACTAGCTGTTCGTTTCTTCGCCTCTCCCTTCCGGAGCTATCAATGCCAAACCAATCGCCGAACATTCGCAGCGCGACTGAGATTCTGAACAACTTCGAACCGACGGTCGCCCCATCGGGCCCGATTCTCGTCGCCACCGATACGTCGCCGGCCTCCGATGCCGCGTTCCCCATGGCGCAGCTGCTCGCCTCCTCGCTGAACGCACCGGTTCAGGTGGTGAGCGCGCTGCGACCGAACACGATGCCGATGTATGCCTTTGATACGGTCCCGTATACGATGCTGGCGGAGCCGTATCTCATGGAGGGACGCCAGTCGATGATCGCGCGACAAATGGCGCGCACCGTTCCATCCGCGACACCGTGGGCCGTGCGCGTGCGCGTGGGAGAACCACTGCATGAAATCGTCGACGATGCGCGCAGCATCGACGCGCGCGTGATCGTCGTGGGTCGCGGTCGGC
Source organism: Gemmatimonadota bacterium (assembly GCA_031363815.1). Lineage (GTDB taxonomy): Bacteria > Gemmatimonadota > Gemmatimonadetes > Gemmatimonadales > Gemmatimonadaceae > Gemmatimonas. The sequence goes on along the minus strand of JANLVC010000030.1, from coordinate 7,637 downwards.
ACACCGTCCTTGCTCGCACGTTTGGCGGCGAGTCGGTACTGCGCCTGTTGCAGCTCGGCGATACGCCGGTCCTGGCCGTCGAGCCCGGAGTGGATACGCTGCCGAAGAATGTGGTCATCGCCACGGACTTCAGTGCGTTCAGTCTCTACGCCGCGCAGGTTGCCGTCGGTATGATTGCGGCGGGTGCCACCGTACGGCTCGTTCACGTGGGTCCGGCGCTGAGCGACGCCGATGCTAGTCTTCTTGAGTATGCGGAAGGGTACAAGAAGGAAGCGGAGAAGGGGTTCGCTCTGCTGCGGGAACACCTCGGCCCGCACGGGTTCACGTTGGAAACGGTTACGCTGCATGGCAATCCGTCAGACCGTCTGATTGAGTATGTCGATATGATCAACGCTGATCTCGTGGTAACGGCCACCCATGGCTATGGCTTCCTGCGCCGCATGGTGCTGGGCAGCGTGACCAGCGAGCTGGTGCGTTCGGTGCGGTGCTCAGTGTTATGCGTGCCCGGACGCGCGCGCACCATCGCGGCGGCCCGCGCCAATGCCACCGCGATGCAACAAACCCGCAGCTATGCGCTCGACGTGCTTGATGCGGAGTTGAACGCCTTCACCACGCGCAACGTCGGACGCTCCTGCAGCATCGAGATGGATCGCGATGATTTTGGCGCGCAGACACTGGGGCACGGGATGCCGCTGGTTGGCGCGACCTACGACAAACACGACCGCAGCATCGCGTTGATGTTCGGGGCGTCGCGCTTGCAGGGTGAGCATCTCAGTCACCGGATGCAGCGGTGCGAGGCGGTGCATGCCATCTCAAATGCCGAAGGTCGGGATCAGGTCATGCGCATCCTGCACGAGGGAGGACAGACGCTGTTGCTGCTCGACTAAGTCGCTATCGCCGTACTCCGTTGCTGCACCATTGCGGAATCTCACCCAAAGTGCCGGGCCGATGGTTTGGCCGAAACGTAAAAAGCGCGCCCGGCCGGGAGGTTACGAACCATCGGTCATTGCTCCTTCCACGCGTTCACGATCGCTTCACCGATGCGACCGATCACCGCGTTGCCCTCGGCGTCCACCCAATAGCGCGTGTCGAGGTTCTCCTTGGTGAGCACACAGGCTACGACCCGCGCCGGCAGCGAGAACACGCCACAGTCGGTGCGTGATGCGTCTACGTCGCCACTCTTGTGTGCGAGGCGTGTGCCGTAGGTGAAGCGCGCGAGTTTTGACTGGTCTACGTTGTTCGCGAGCATGCGCAACATGGTCGAGTCGGCGGTTGCACTCACCGCCTTCCCCTGCGCCAGCAGTACGAACAGCTGCGCCATCTCATTGGGCGTCGTGACGCCAAGTCCGTATTTGGCTGAGCTGTCGGGGGCGACGCTGGCGATGCGCGTTATGGCGCCACTGTGCACCTTCGTATGGGCGAGGCCGAGCGCTTCCATTTTCTGCCACACGCGCCGGATCTTGATGCGATCGAGCACCAGATTTGTGGCCGTGTTGTCGCTCAGCGTGCTCATGAGATACGCCACGTCCCAGAGCCGCAGCGTGAGCGGCGTGCGGAGATACTGCAGCTGCCCGGCACCGCCCACCTTGTCGATGTCGGTGAGTACGATGGGATCGTCGAGCGTGAGCTGTTTCTGCTCAGCCAGGTCGAACAGCGTCACGAGAATCGGCACTTTGATCAGCGAGGCCGTGGAGAAGGTCTCGTTGCCACGCTGCTCGAGATGCTCGCCGGTCTCAAGGTTGGTGATGCTGTAGCCGACCACACCGTGATGAGCCGCCGAGAGACTGTCGAGCGTGCGACGCAGCCGGGCTGATTTCGCACTTTGTGCGCCAGCGTCGTGCGTCAAGGCGAGGAGCGACATCGCACAAACCGTAGCGAGGGAACAGGCCACGAGGCGGGAGTGACGAGCGGGCATGAGGACGGGCTCCGGCATGACGGTAGGGAAGGGCGACATCAGTGGCGACGGCAGTGGCGACGGCACACACCGCGCGAACGACCGCCGACTCCGCTAAATTTGGGCAGCGGAGGCGCCAATGGAGATCTACAAGCAATTCACTTTTGAAGCCGCGCACCGGTTGCCGAATGTGCCACCGGGGCACCAGTGCGCGCGGCTGCATGGGCATTCCTTTGAAGTGACCGTCCACGTAAAGGGGCCGCTGTCGGCCCACGAAGGATGGGTCATGGACTTCGCCGACCTCAAAGCGTCGGTGAAGCCAGTCATCGAAGAGCTCGATCACTATTACCTCAACGACATCGCCGGTCTCGAGAATCCCACGAGCGAGGTGATCGCGCGCTGGATCTGGCGGCGTCTCACAGCTACGCTGTCCGGACTGAGTCAGATCGTGGTGCGGGAAACGTGCACCTCCGGATGCGTCTACCGCGGCGAAGACGAATAGTCGGATAGCGAACGCGCAGTTCTTCGCATATCCGCGTCAGATCTGTGAGACCTGTGGTAAGGCTGTATGGTGCTGTTTGCTCTTTGTGTTTAGCGGTTTCCCCAGTCTTTGAGAATCGCGTCGAGATCGAGATCTGGCGCCAGGAAGCAACCGTGGCCGTGTCCGTGCAGCACGCGCATCGCAGCGTTGGGCACGCGAGCGGACATGTACGTCGCTTGCTCAACCGATGGAATCAGGTGGTCCTCGTCGGCCGCGAGAAACAGCGTGGGCACGCGGATGTCCTTGAGCCGCCGCCGCAGGTCGTAGTGCGTCAGGATGCGCAGCCGGTTGATGTAGCCAAGTCGCGTGGTGCCACGGGTGAGCAGGAGAAAGCGCTTGATCTCGTCGCGGTGCGTGTGCGATGAGTGCAAGCGCGATGCCGTGAAACGCCGAGCGATTCGCATGGTGCCCCAGGGCACGATGCTCGCGGCCGCAATCGCGGCGTACAGTTTGAAGCGCGGCGTGACGCGCGAGAAAGAATTCAGAATAACGAGCGCGCGGATGCGCTCCGGATGGGCAAGCGCGAAACTCATGGCCAGTGCGCCACCGAACGATTCGCCGACCACGATCGCTGGTGTGCCCTCGGGCACGGCGTCGGCCAGATGGCGCGCGATTTCGGCCACCAAGGTGTCCATGCTGAGCGCGTCGTCGCGCAGCCGGAAGGTGATCACCCGGAAGCGGCGCGCCAGCAAGCGAGACTGTCGGTAGAAGAGTAGACCCGTACCGTCGAGACCGGGAATATAGATCAGTGGTGGCCCTTCACCCTGAACGTGACAATGTTCAGGGTGGTGCGATTCGGGAAAAATGTCCCCGCGATCGCTCACCGCCGCTTTCCCAGTTTTCTCATGAGTCCTGCTCAATGACTGCGACATCGCGTGGTACGGCTCGGTTCCTGTGGGCCTCTCTGTCGGTGGTGTTCGTGGAAACGATCATCACCGGTCTCTCGCTCGCGCCTGCGGTGCTGTTCATACATTGGCAGTCCACGTGGCCAATGTCCACGTGGATTCGCCTGACGCTGGCCTCATTGGGCTTTGCGCCGGTGTACCTCGTGTGTGCCTGCTCACTCATGTTGTATTCCGCGCTCGCGACGAAAGCGCTGGGCTGGCGCACGCCGGCGAATGTGGCCTTGCCGTTGCGGGAATTCAGCTGGCCCGTGCTGAATTGGGGACGCTATCTCATGAGTATCCACGTGGTCCGCGTTTTCGCCGGGCCCGCCTTCCGATCCACGACGATCTGGAATTGGTACATGCGCCTCAACGGGGCACGCCTCGGCCGCGACGTGTGGGTGAACAGTCTTTCGCTGATGGATCACAATCTGCTTGACTTCGCCGATGGCGTGGTGATCGGCTCCGATGCACACGTGTCGGGTCATGTCGTCGAGCGCGGCGTCCTTAAAACGGCTCCCGTTCGACTTGGCCCCAATACCCTGATCGGTATCGGCAGCGTCGTGGGCATCGGTGTCGAGTCCGGCGCCCGCGTGCAAGTGGGTGCGCTGTCCGTGGTGCCCAAGTTCACGCAGCTCGAGGCCGATAGTGTCTACGTTGGCGTACCGGTGGTGCGAGTGCGTTGACTCGAAACTGGTGAGCCACCGCAGCGGGAACAACGAGAGTACAAGCTGGAGCAACCAGACCACGGATCGCGCTAATCCGGCGCAGATACGCCGCCAGTTCTCGTCGAGTGTTCGTGCCGTATCCGTGCGCTCTGCTTGTGAGCCGGTAAGTAAAATTCCTGACAGCGCTCGATCTCCGCTCCTCTACCACCGGACCCATGGCTGCTTCCAGTCTGCTCGCCCTCATCGATGACATCTCGACGCTGCTCGACGATGTGGCGGTGCTCGCCAAGGTGGCGGCCACGAAAACGTCGGGCGTGATGGGCGATGATCTGGCGCTGAATGCGGAGCAGGTGTCGGGGGTGCATGTGGCACGCGAGCTACCGGTCGTCTGGGAGGTGGCCAAGGGCTCGTTCATCAACAAGCTCATTTTGGTGCCGGCGGCGCTGTTGATCAGCGCCTTCCTTCCCGTCGCCATTATGCCGCTCATGCTGATCGGCGGTCTCTTTCTGTGCTTTGAAGGCGTCGAGAAGCTTGCGCACAAGTACGTGCATCAGGACGACGGGCCCAAGCCCGGCGAATTACTGAAGGCCGTGGCCGACCCGACCGTGGATCTCGTGGCCTTCGAGAAAGACAAGGTGAATGGCGCCATACGCACCGACTTCGTGCTCTCGGCCGAAATCGTGGTAATCACGCTCGGCACGATGGCTGCGGCACCGCTCGTGCAGCAGGTGATCGCGCTCAGTGCCGTCGCGCTCGGCGCCACGGTGCTCGTGTACGGACTCGTCGCCGGCATCGTAAAGCTCGACGACTTCGGACTCGCGCTGCACCGTCGGGAAAACGCGACCGCGCGCCGGCTTGGCGCGTTCATCCTGCGCGCCGCACCGCTCCTTATGAAGAGCCTCTCCGTGCTCGGCATGGCAGCCATGTTTACCGTCGGTGGCAGCATCATTGCGCACGGTGTGCCGGTCATCGGGCATTTTGTGGAAGGGGTCGGCCACTCCCTCGCTGAACGCAGCGCGGTGCTCGCCTTCATGGCCACCACGGTGATTGATGCCTTGGTCGGTCTCGTGTCCGGTACCGTGGCGGTAACGCTGTTCACACTGGGAAAGAAGGTTGTCGGCAAGGGGAAGTAGCGCTGAAGGGAATGTGGTGGCACGTTCCACCGCATGCGACTCTCACTTCTGTCTTGCCTCGCGCCGGCGACCACGATTGTACTCGCGGCGGCGCTGTTTTCGACCTCACTCGCGGCACAGCAAGCTCCCCTTGGTGGATGGCCGCAGCATTCGCGCGCCCGTCCGACGCCCAAAGTCGTGACACCGGCTGCTGGTGCGTTCACACCGCCGCCGCCCGATGCGGTGGTGCTGTTTAACGGCACGACGCTCGCGCGCTGGACACAGAACGATGGCACCCCCGCCAAATGGCGCGTTGCTGATGGGGCGTTCGAAGTGGCGCCCGGCACCGGCGGGATCGTCTCCCGCGATTCCGTGGGTGATGTGCAGCTGCACATCGAATGGATGTCGCCCGTGCCGGCGCGCGGTAGCGATCAGGATCGCGGCAACAGCGGCGTGTTTTTCGGTGGCGGTCGCTACGAAGTGCAGGTGCTCGACTCGTATCGCAATCCCACCTACGCCGACGGACAGGCGGCGTCGCTGTACGGACAGTATCCCCCGCTGGTGAACGCCAGCCGTCCGCCAGGCGAGTGGCAGAGCTACGACATCACGTATCGTCGTCCGCGCTTCTCGGCGGCCAAGAAAGTGATTGCGCCGGCCGTGTTCACCGTGCTGCACAACGGCATTCTGGTACAGGACCATCGCGAACTCGTAGGCCCAACGGCCAACGGTTCGCATCCGCCGTACGCCACGCACGAAGACCGATTGCCGATCTCCCTGCAGGATCACGAACATCCCGTGCGCTTCCGCAATGTGTGGTATCGCCGGCTCGAAGCGTTGTCGGGCGAAACCGTGCAGTACCGGTCGCCGGAAGGCGAGGTGTACCGCGCGATGCCCGCAACGCCCGAAGTCGTGGCGGCGCAGGAGCAGCTCGAGGGAGACCGCCAGCACTTGCCGCGCTACATCACGCTCGGGGTGGCGCAGTCCAACGTGCGACAGTTCCGCGAAGCCATTGCGACATTTACCCGCGGACTGGGCGCCCTTCCCAACCTCGGCACGGCGCAATCCAAGCGCGATCGCGCGATGCTGCTCCGGTGGCGCGGGCATCGCTATCTGTCGGTGCGCGAGTTCGCCAAGGCGGATGCCGATCTCCGCGCCGGCTTCGCACTCGACAGCACGAACTACGGTATCCTCTTTCACCTCGGGGTGCTGCGCTACCTGCAAGGCAACTTCGCGCAGGCGGCCACACTGTTTGGGAAAGCGCAGCCGCGTGCACCCGATGGTGGTGAATTGACCGGCAGCACCGACTGGCTGTGGCTCTCGCTGTCGCGCGCCGGTCGCACCGCCGAAGCGACGGCCATGCTTTCGCGGAAGCCCGATTCGCTGGCCGCGCCGCCGGGATATGCGTACGCCTCACGCCTCACGTTGTACCGTGGTGCGGTCACCCCCGATCAACTGTTCACGCCTGCTGATACGGCCGACGTGCAGATCGCGACGCTTAGCTACGGACTCGGCACCTGGTATCTCGTGAAAGGCGATACCGTGCGTGCGCGCGGCTCGTTCGAGCGCGCGATGCAGGGCGGTGGATGGCCCGGCTTCGCCTTCATGGCTTCGGAAGTGGAACTGCGCCGGCTCAGGAAGAAGTAGAGCGACGCGTTGGCTTGGGTGTCTTGGGGGGCAGGGGTTCTTCGCGATCCACTGCCCCCCAGTCGCGTTTCGGCGCGCCACGCTTCGGTCCTTCGCGCGGATCGTTCTTCGTGGTCGACTTGACCGGCTTGACCGGAAGACGTTTGCGTCCCTGACCGCCTTTGCCGCCTTTCATCGCTTAGTGCTTCGCACTGACGCAGTCCGCAGCGACGGCGGTCGGTGGCGGAGCCATAGCGGGAGCGATGCCGAGCGTGCGGAGCAGGCGCATGAGCGAATCCGGTCGGTATGTGAGCGGGCGTAGTCTACGAATTCTAGCGATCGCCGGTTTGTCCGTAAAAGGCGTCGCCCCAGCAGCTCACCGATCCGTCGAGCTTGATGGCGCAGCCGTGACTGCTGCCGAGGCCCGCGCTATGGTTTCTGGCCGCTTCACCGCCGCAGAACGATCCGCCGATGTTCCGGACCGGACGGTTCACGCCGCCCACCTGCCCCTGCCCGTTGCCCAGACCGCCGAAATAGTTGCTGCCCCAGCAATAGAGCTCGTTGCCCGGTGTGTGCGCACAGGTCGCCACCGCACCGGCGGCAATGCCGTCGTAGGTGCCCCCGCCCGCCACCGCGGCCGGCACGCCACGGTGAGAAATCCACGTCCCGTCGCCAAGCTGCCCGGCGTTCTCGTTGAGCCCCCAACAGAGCGCCGCACACGATCCTTGGGCGTGCGTGCCGGTGGGCGTATCCGTGTCGTTTTCCGCGTGAATCGGTGGTCATGCTGTTGTGATCTCGCTGAATCACGATCGGCGGTGGCGACCGATAGATCGCTACCACCAGGAACTGCTTCACCGCGGATTTCACGGATAGCACGCGAATGTGCTCCGGGTTGACGACACGCTACGGCGCGGA
>JANLVC010000016.1:0-30617 GCA_031363815.1 Gemmatimonadota bacterium | reverse complement strand
CCGAGAAGACAATGTTGTTCTCTGCGCCTCTGCGCTCTCTGCGACTCTGCGTTTTCGGTTCAGCAATTCATGCCGATAGCACGGAGGCCGCGATCGGATCGAGTCCACCGCGCAGAGGATCGCACACCGGCACGCCCAGCTCGGCCGACACACGTTGGGCGTAGTCGTGCCACGCGCCGTCGGACAGCGACGACGAGTTGATGCTCACTCCAGCCAGTCGCACGCGCGTGTTCGTTATGCGCGCAGCCGTAAGGTATTGCGCCACGGCGTCGGCCAGCGGCGGGATTGGATGGTTGGGACGGTACTCGATGGTAAGCCGCGACGGGTCGTGACAGAGCACAAGGCAATCGGGCTGCGAGCCATGCAGCAGGCCGAGCGTAACGCCGGCATAGGCCGGATGAAATAGCGAGCCCTGCCCTTCGATCACGTCCCAGTGATCCGGCTCGTTGTCCGGCGACAGCACTTCGGCGGCACCGGCAATAAAGTCGGCCACTACCGCATCGATGGCGATTCCACTGCCGGCGATCATGATGCCTGTTTGTCCCGTCGCGCGGAACGTGGCCTTGGCGCCACGCGCGCGCAGGGCGTTCGTAAGCGACAGTGCCGTGTACTTCTTGCCAAGCGCGCAGTCCGTGCCCACGGTGGCCACGCGCATGCCGGTGCGCTTGTTTCCGGTGCCGGCGGGAAACGTGGCATCGCTGTGCCGCACGTCCATTAAGCGCACCCCGTACTGCTGCGCCGCGGCCACTAACGACGGAAACGACGCGAGGCGCGTGTGCATGCCGCTCACAATGTCGAGCCCACTGGCGATCGCCGCTTGTAGATCGGGAAGCCAGCTGTCGGGCAGGCGCCCGCCCACCGACGCGATGCCGACCACCAGACTCCCGGCCCCACGCGCAGCGGCCTCCGCCGGCGACAGGCGCTTGAGTCCAACGCTGATGGTGGCTTCGGGCAAACTCCATTCGCCGATCACATCGTCGGGGCACCAGTCGCGCAGACCGCACGCGGTTTTGGCATCGGTGGGATGGGTGGAGTCGCCGAGGTAGAGTAGGTACGGCTTGCGGAGTTCGGGCATGGCTGGTGCGACGAGAGGAAACGCAGCGATGAGCGCGGCTACGACGCTCGCGACATGGGAACGCGCGCCGTGAGCGTGAAGAGTCCCCAGAACCGGTCGATCTTGCACCGCGTGATTTCGATGCGCTCGAAATTCGCACCTGCCGCCAGTGTCCGCACCTCATCCGCGGCATACGTGCGTTCGTGCGCGCGGTCCACGACACGCAGAACCACGTCGAGCGCGCGCATGGTGAAGAAGTCCGCGCACCAGTCCACGATCACCAGCGTACCGCCGGGCGCGAGCACGCGGTGCATTTCACGCAGGGCCCGCGGTGCATCGGCCATGTAGTGCAGCACGCTGGTCGAGACGACGGCATCCACGCTGCGGTCGGACAGTGGCAGGGCCTCGCCGCTGCTCTCCACCAGTGGCACGTCGGGCCCCAAGCGTTCCCGGGCGCGGGCCAGCATACCGGGCGTGGCATCCACGCCGAGAAACCGCGCCTCGGGCATCCGCGCCCGAAGCTGGGCCAAGAGCACGCCGGTGCCGCAGCCCACGTCGAGCACTCGCATTCCCGGGCGCAGCACCAAGCGTGCGTCGGCCAGCGCCGTGGAGGCGGCTACGTAGCGGGCCCACCGCTGGTCGTAGCGCCCCGCTAGCGCGTCGTACTCCCGTTGGACGGCCCGGAGGCTCACCGGCGGGCTTGGTGGCCCACAACGGGCCGTTGGCGCATTGCGCGCATTGGATGCATCGGGTGAAGATCAGGGGTTGCCCGCGTGGGGCTCTCGCCATTTTCTTCCCTCAGGGTTGCAGCGTGAAAGTCGCAGCGACCCGAAGGCGTGGTGGCCGAGTGGTTTAAGGCAGCGGTCTTGAAAACCGCCGAACCTGAAAGGGTTCCGTGAGTTCGAATCTCACCTACGCCGTATGCACAACAGCAGACGCCCGCGATCGGCATGCCGATCGCGGGCGTCGTTCGTTGCCCACGCAGCAACGTTAGGGCGTTACGACCGCACGAAGCGTCACGGCGGAGTACGCGGTGTATCCGATAACGCGGACGCGCCAGGTCCCGGCCACGACGTTGGTGGTGATGGTGCACGTTTCGTTGGGCCCGTCTGTCTCGGCGACACACGCGGCCGTGGTCGTACCTGGACGATACACTTCGATATCAGGATCCTGACCAGCGGCACCCCTCGTGGTGACCGTGATGCCCGTTGCGCCGGCCGGCACGTCGATGAGAAAGTTGTAGGCCGAATTCAGAGGACCGGCGATGATCTGCGCAACGTTGTTCAGCAGCGGATTGAACGTGAGGCTTCCCGACCTCCCTTCGCTGGTCGCCGTGACCGAGAACGTACCGGGCGTCAGTGCGGTCACGAGTCCCGTCGCGGAGACGGACCCCGTCGCAGCCGACGTCGATGCCCAGACGATGGGACGATTGGAGAGCACGTTGTTGTTCGCATCACGCAGCGTCGCCGTCAGCTGCTGCGTCCCGCCGATCGCCAGCGTCTGCGTGGTCGGCGACAGCGAGACCGTGCCCACCGGAGCCAGCGCTTCGATGATCACGTTCACCGTGGCCGCCCGGCCCTCACTGGTCGCCGTGATAACCGCCGTACCCGGAGCAATACCGCTCACCACGCCGTCAGAGCTCACGGTGGCGACAGTTGCCGCGGACGACGCCCACGCAACACTGCGCGCCACCAGGATATTTCCTGATCCGTCGAGTGTCCGAAACGAAAGCGGAAACAGCTCGCCGACTGCAAGCGGACGGGTGAGGCTGACGATGGACACCGTCGCCACGGCCGCCACTCCCTGCAGCGACGCGATGCCGGTCACGCCCTCGATCGTGGCCTGAATGGCCGTACTGCCCGTGGTGAGCATGGTCACGAGGCCGGTGGCCGACACCGTGGCGATCGTCGGCTCGGCCGACTTCCAGGTCACGGCGCCCGCCGAGACGGTGGCGCCGGTCTTGTCGACCAGCGTCGCCGCGAGTTGCTGTGTCTGTCCAACGCGGAGACTCGACACGCGCGGCGTGACGGCAACGGCGTTGGTGTTGATGACCGGCGCGGTGACCGCATTGTCGCTGTCGTTACAGGCGGTCATGCCGCCCACAAGGAGCGTGGCACCGAGAAGCAGGCGGGTCGCGAAGATCCCGCGACGAAGGGAGCGAAGCTGAAGCATCGTCGGAAGGCTGGAGGGGCACGGCGCAGGATCGACTCGATCCCGGTGATCAGGAGCACCCTACTAAGAGAATCAGCGATCCCCGACTTTCGCTAGGGATTTCGTCCTGAGATTGCGCAGGTAGCTTCTCAATCATGGCCAATCTCCCGAGCCGCCCCCGTGGTGCGTCCCGACAGTTGTTCGTGCTGCTGGGCTCGCTGACCTGCCTCAGCGGCACGGGGGCACTCGCGAGGTTGGCGGGCGCACAGACGCCGACATTGGCCCCCGCCGTGCGCATCACTGAGCAGACCAGCGGGACGTCCACGTTGCTGCAAGCGGTGCATGCGGTCGCCGTGCGGGTGGTGTGGGCCTCGGGGCATGGCGGCGTCGTGCTGCGCTCAGTCGACGGCGGCGATCACTGGGAGGCACGCCCTACCGCCAGCGGCGACTCGCTCGAGTTTCGCGATGTCCACGCCATCGACGCTGATACGGCGTGGATCATGTCGGCCGGCAGTGGAGCCAAGTCGCGGATCTATCGCACCACCAACGGTGGCGCGTCATGGTCTCTGCAATTCATGAATCCCGATACCGCGGCGTTCTACGACTGTCTCTCCTTCGGCACAGGCCGTGGCCGCACGGGCGTCGCCTTCAGTGATGCCTCAGGCGGACGCACCAACATTCTGCACACCGAGAACGACGGCGCGTCGTGGCGACTGTTGGCGCCGTCGGTGGTGCCGGCACCGCTGCCCGGCGAAGGCGCCTTCGCGGCGAGTGGACTCTGCGTGGTGCACGGTGACGCGCGCACCGTGTTCATCGCCACGGGCTCGCCGGGTGCGCGGTTGTTGCGCAGTCGCGATGGCGGACGCACGTGGGACGTCGAGAACACGCCGTTTACACGCGGCACCGTGGCCGGCCTGACAGGGCTCGCGTTCAAAGACGGGCAGCTCGGCATGGCCGTCGCCGCCGATATCAATCGCCTGCGTACCGATTCGTCCACCGCCGTGGTGGGCATCACCACCGACGCCGGTCGTACGTGGGCGCTCCGCACGCGTCCGCCGCTGCCCGGCGCGCTGGTGGGCGTGGCGTGGGTGCCGGGTGCCGGCAGCGAGACCGCCGTCGTCACCAGCTACGGCGGCGCCTTCATCACCAGTGACGCCGCCCGCACGTGGCGTACGCTGACAACGGCCCTCACCACCGGCGTGAGTGCGGTCGGCACGCGCGCCTGGATTGTGGGCGGCGGCGGAAAGATCACGCGGCTCGACTGGTAGCAATCGTGAGCGACGCGGGCGCAACTGGACGGCCGTAGCCTCGCACGCCATGATTGGCGGATGGACACTTCAATGCTGCGGCTTCGCCGCCCTACGCGTCGCACGGGCGCGGTCGCGCTGATACTGACCGCGTCACTTGCGGCGTGCAGCTCCGGTGACAAGGCACCGACCTCAGAGCGCGCCACCGGGGCCGATACCGTGCTGGCTCCCGCCCTCGCCGCGATTACCGCCGACGGTTTGATGGCCCACACCAAAGCACTCAGCGACGATTCGCTCGAAGGCCGCGCACCGGCCACGCCGGGTGAACAGAAAACCGTCGCCTATCTCCAGCGGCAGTTCGCTGCCATGGGGCTCAAGGGCGGTATGCCCGACGGCTCGTTCGTTCAGAGGGCGACCTTTGCCGGCATCACCGGCAAGCCGGAAGCGTCGTTTCGCATTGGCTCGCGCGTCATGCCCCTGTCGTTCCCCGCCGATTACATCGCCCGTACGCGACACGAAGTGCCCGTGATCGAGGTGGATGCCGAGATGGTGTTCGTGGGATACGGCGTTGACGCCCCCGAGTACGGGTGGAACGACTACAAGAACGTGGACGTGAAGGGCAAAGTGCTGGTGATGCTGGTGAACGATCCGGCCGTGGCCGATGCCAACGACAGCACGCAGCTCGACCGCACGATGTTCAAGGGGAAAGCGATGACGTACTACGGTCGCTGGACTTACAAGTACGAGATCGCGACCGCGAAGGGTGCCGCCGGTGCGCTCATCATCCACGAGACCGGCCCGGCGGGTTATCCGTTCGAAGTCCTCAGCGGCAGCGCTGCCCTCGAGCAGTTCGACATCGCCACCGCCGACGGCAACAAGGGGCGCACGAAGGTGGAGGGTTGGATCACGCAGCCCAAAGCCGAAGAACTGCTGAAGGCCGTTGGCAAGGATTTCGCGACGCTCAAGGCCGCCGCGCGCAGGAAGGATTTCACGCCGGTGTCGCTCGGCGCGTCGGTGAAGCTGCACATCAGCAACAGCACGCGTCATGTGGAATCACGCAACGTGGTCGCGACACTCGAAGGCAGCGATGCCACGCGCAAGAACGAGTACGTGATTTACAGCGCGCACTGGGATCACCTCGGTCGCGACACCACCATCAAGGGCGATCAGATCTTCAACGGCGCGCTCGATAACGCGAGTGGTACGGCGCAGTTGCTGCAGATCGCGAAGGGCTTCAGCGCACTCCCCATCAAGCCGGCGCGCTCCATCATGTTCGTAGCGCTCACGGCCGAGGAAAAGGGATTGATCGGCGCCAAGTACTTCGCCACGAATCCGCCGGTGCCGCTGGCCAATGTGCTCGCCAATATCAACATGGACGGCTTCAGTCAGTGGGGCCGCACCAAAGACGTCACCGTGATCGGACTCGGCAACAGTACGCTCGATGACGTGCTCGCCGACGTGATCCGCCCCGCCGGTCGCGTGGTGGCGCCCGATCAGGAGCCGGAGAAGGGGTTCTTCTACCGCTCGGATCATTTTGAATTTGCCAAGCAGGGCGTGCCGGCGCTCTACACCGAGGCCGGGGTGCAATTCGTGGGCAAGGATTCCACGTACGGCATGAAGAAGCGCGAGGAATACACGTCGCGCGATTATCACCAGCCCAGTGACGAAGTGAAGCCCGACTGGGATCTCTCCGGCGCGGTGGAAGACACGCGGGTGCTGCTCCAGGTCGGCTATCGCGTGGCGAACGGCAACGTATGGCCGACCTGGAAGCCCGGCACCGAGTTCAAGGCGAAACGTGACTCGGTGCTGAAGGCCGCCGGCAAGTAGTACGTGTTACTTGGACTCTGGTTCGAGGTGTGATTCCACGAACCAGAGCTGCTTGTCGGTCTCGCTGGTTATGCGCGTGAACAGATCGGCCGTAATCGCGTCATCGGCGGCCGACGCTTCCTCGATATTGGCCCGCGCGGCGTTTGCGCAGGACGCCAGTGCCTCGGACACCACGTGCACCCACTCGTCGGCGTGGTCCACTACCAGCGGCGCCTTGGGCAAGCGGCTCCGTTCGGCAATGACTTGCAACGTGCCCTCAGCCGGGACCCCAAGCTGACTGGCGCGCTCGGCGAGTGCATCGGACCAGCCGACCGCGAGCGCGGCAGTGGCGTCGAACAACTCGTGCAGCTGCTGAAAGCGCGAACCACGGATATTCCAGTGCGCCTGCTTGGCCTGCCGTTCGAGATCGAGAAAGTCGGCGAGACGTTTGTTCAGGATCATCCCCATGGCCGCCCGCGTGTGGGCGGGCAGGTCGATGCGCGTATGGAAGTGGGTTTTGACGTCGGTCTTTTTTGCCATGCTGGACTCCCGAATAGTCTGGAAACCTACTGAAAACGGAACGCGTCAATCCATAATGCAAGGGCCGCGCCGACGCGCTCCTCGGTAATCTCCGCAGGATTTGTCGATTCCGCGACCGGTTGACCCCGGGCGCGTTCCGGGTGAGATTGCTGGTCTGAAGCACAACTGGCTTGCACCGCTGCCCTCGGGCATCGTCGGCAAGCTTGGGAGGGGTGGCCGAGAGGCTGAAGGCACCGGTTTGCTAAACCGGCATAGGGGGTCAACCTCTATCGCGGGTTCGAATCCCGCCCTCTCCGCTGCGCGGGTCCGCTGCACTGTCGGCGGGCCCGCGCTGTTTTTTTATCCAGTCCTGTTGCGTTCCCGACTCTTCGGTCTGCCGCATCTATGTCGTCGCCTGAGTCCATCGTGAAGCGCCCCCGTGTACGCTTCGCCCCGTCACCGACCGGCTTTCTCCACGTCGGCGGCGCGCGTACGGCCCTCTTCAACTGGCTCTACGCGAAGAAGTTCGGCGGCGACTTCCTACTGCGCATCGAAGACACCGATCGCGCCCGCAGCACCGACGACAGTACCCGCGCGATTTTTGAGGGTCTCACGTGGCTCGGCCTCACCTGGGACGAAGCGGTCGTGTATCAGGGCGCCAACGTAGACCGGCACTACGCCGATGCCCACCGCCTGCTTGATAGCGGCACGGCCTATCGCGACTTCACGCCGCCGTCACAAACCGAGCGACTGCGCAACGAGGCCGAGGCCCGCGGCGAGTCGTACCGGTTCGATCGCGACACCGCGATGCTGACCGACGCCGAGATCACCGAGAAGCTGGCGCGCCACGAGCCGTACGCCATTCGCTTCAAAGTGCCCGACGGATACACCGAATGGCACGACCTTGTGCACGAGCGCATCGCGTTCCCGAACAAGGACATTGAGGACTTCGTCATCCTCCGCTCCGACGGTACGCCGGTGTACAACATGGCCGTGGTGAGTGACGATATCGCGATGCGCATCACGCTCGTCATGCGCGGCGACGATCACATCTCGAATACGCCGAAGCAGATCCTGCTGTATCGCGCGCTTGGCGCCGACGTGCCGCAGTTCGGGCATGTGCCGATGATTCACGGTGCCGACGGCAAGAAGCTGTCGAAGCGTCACGGCGCGACGGCCGTGGGCGACTATCAACATCTGGGCCTCTTGCCGCAGGCGATGCTCAACTTCCTTGCGCTGCTGGGCTGGTCGCCGGGCGACGACACCGAAGTGATGCAGCTGCCGGAGCTGATCGAGCGGTTCAGCGAGCATGGGCTGCACGCGAAGGCCGCGATCTTCGATACGAAGAAGCTGGAGTGGATGAACGGGCAGCATCTGGCGCTGATTCCGATCGCCGAGCTCGCGACGATCGTGGCGCCGTTGTTCGAAAAGGCAGGACTCGCTACCGTGGCCGACCTCGAATCACGCGCGGCGTGGTTTCACGGCGTACTCGAGTTGCTGCGAGTGCGCGCGCGTCTCACCGACGAGATCGTGCAGCTGGCCACCACGTTTTTCGGCGAAACGGTGGAGTACGACACCGAGGCGATCGGCAAGCAGTGGCGTGATGCCGCCGTGACCGGTGACATTCTGCAGGCCACGCACGATCGACTTGCCACACTGGAGTCGTGGGAACCGGCCGCGATGGAAGAGGCGCTGCGCAAGCTGGCCGAAGAGAAGGGCATTTCTGGCGGCAAGATTTTTCAGCCGCTGCGCGTGGCGCTCACGGGCAAGACCGTGAGCCCGGGCATTTTTGACGTGCTGCTGTACGTGGGGCGCGATCACTCGCTGGCGCGTGTCGCGGCGGCGGTGTCGTTCTTGAAGCAGGACGCGTAGGCAGAACTCCCCTCCGAAACCCTACCGATCCCCGCCGCTCTTCACCGGTGCCGCGACCGTGGCACTCGGCGCCTTCAACCGAACGCGACGCTCCTTCTCGCGACGATCGCGCAGTTCATGGGCGATCTTGCGGAACTCCGCCTCACCCATGCCGCGCTCAGACATGCGCATGATGTCGGTGCGCGGCGTGGCGAGGCGACGCTCAGCCTCCATCTGCGTCATGTTGCCGCTCATGCGACCCGCCGTGCCAGCGTTGAGCGGTAGCAGCGCCAGCAGTGCGTTCGGGATCATGACCTTGCCCAGGCGAATGCCCTGCTGATCCCAGCCCCACTTCTCGCCGTTCTTGCCGGTCTTGATCCAGTCACCCGGCTTGCGACCCGTGCGTCCCTGCGCGCGTTTCTCCCCCCACCTTTGGGCCACGAGTCACCACTAAAAACTGGCAGGCAGTGCACACTTCCAGCGTGATGACTGCGCCGGGCCGGCGTCGAATGTAAAGATCGTGAATGCCGACACCTCCTTCTCGGCGTCAAACCTCATTCCAACGTAGTACCCGACACCCACGGTCACGACGCTGAAGCCAGATGGCACATCGACCGCTCTCGTCGGCGCTCCGGCTGCGGAGAGTCGAACTATCTGACTGCCATCGCGTGTGCGATTTCTGACCCAAACGTCGCCGTGCGGATCGATGTAGAATCCGGCGAACAGCCGAGTTAAATCGCTCGCTTGCCGTTGCAAAAGCTCTGCAGTCGCCGTTCTGAATGTCACGTCGGTCACGTTCGCCGCAAGCGATGCAATGTCAGCTTGTACAAGCGCTGGCGGAGTGCTCGTCCACCCCACGCGATGCCGGTGCGAGCTAATGACCGCACCCGAAGCAGTGAACCTTCGCACTCCGCTCGTGTCAACCTCCACGAACCCATTGTCGCAGGCTGCGACCACGGCCGGCGCGAGTCCGCTTAGACTCGAAACTTTCGCGTCGCCGCGTGTTGTGACAACCACGAAGCGACGTGGCGAAAGCCGAATGACCTCGCGGGTACCCGTACTGTCGGAAGCCACGAGTGAGGGCGTGTCCGCAACGGTCGAAGGACCATTCGCCGAGGGTAGAAACTGTCGCCGGCGAAGCGCGATCCAAGCATCGTTGCCGAGGTAGCCGATTGTTCTCTGCAGAAGTCCGATGGGGGTTCCGCGCTCATAGAGCGGTCTCGTTCGCGATGAGCCATTGGCAAAATTGATTTCGACTGAGCGCTGTAGCCGAGGATCCGATACAAGAACAGTCGAGTCCGTCGACTGCTGTACCGTGCCGACTGTCATTAGCTCTCCCGGACCACCCCCACGACGGCCAAAACGGGAGATCAATTTACCCGTTCGCGTGCTCACAAACGACACAACAGGGTCGTATGAATCGATGATCGCAATCAGGCTGTCTGAAAGCGCAACAATTCCTGTAGGAGTCGTTGAAGACGCGAGAGCGGTATCGATGTTGAACCGGTCAAGCGCGGGGACCGACGGCACACTGTAAATCTCAGGCGCGCGCTCCTGCGAGCGCTCACATGCGGCGAGTGTCAGAACGAGAAAAGTGCAGACCCTGACTCGCGCACCTCGAGATCCACATCGCCACTTCATGGCAATTTCGCTTGAAAAGGTGGAAGGTCTCAGCACTAGATCCAGTCCGATGTTAGTACGAGTTGTAGCATCTCGTCTCGTTCGTCCAGACCACTACCGTCGTACTTGAAACCAATTGCTCTTCCGAATTTCTGCACTCCACTCGAATCTTGTTGCCGACGTAGTAGCAGGTCCGAGTCATATTCGGAGGCGTAAACACCGTATAAGCGAAACGTACTGTTGTTCCATCGGGAATATTGGTGCAGGATCCGCCTCCGGATCCGCCTCCGCCGCCCCCCTTCGCACGACGGGTCAGCGCACGGATATTGGTCCTGTGCTGACGCAATGCTGACCGCGCCTACAAGCATCGCAACGATGCTTCGTGCTTTCTTTCACATGCTTATCTCCTTGATTTGATTGTCTGCAAATTGCACCTGTACGTCTCCCACCCATTCAAGCGGGTGGACCATGCCAATGCGCGTGACAAATGTCAAGAGAAATTTTCACTCAGCGGAACGATTCAACGCTTTCTATCAACCGCGCAGTAGTACATTCTGCCGTTCGGTGCACACTTACTGACCAGTGCATTAAATAGTGCGTAGTGTTATCTTACCTGCATGGCGACACGCACAGACGGCCGACAGTTGGATGCGGCGACGCAAGCGCATATGCGCCGGACGGTCGTCAAAGCGGTCCGCGGCGGCCTCACACAGACGGCTGCGGCCAAGACGTTTGGTGTCAGCTTGCGGGCCGTGAACCAGTGGATGGCGACCGACAAGCACGGTGGCCTGCGGGCGCTCGCCGCCAAGCCGCGCGGTCGCCCGGCGGGAGCGGGTCGGCTGACGTCGGCGCAGGCCACCACGATGCGCCAGCGGATCATCGATACGATGCCCGACCAACTGCAGTTGTCGTGTTGCCTGTGGACGCGCGCGGCCGTGGCCGCCTTGATAGCGCGCGACATCGGCGTCTCGGTTTCGCTGACAACCGTCGGCCGCTACCTGGCGACGTGGGGGTTCAACGTCCAGAAGCCGGTACCTCGGGCGTACGAACGGAACGAGGCGGCGATCACGAAGTGGCTACAGCGTGAGTACCCCGCCATTGCGCGCGACGCCAAGCGCGAGGGGGCGACGATCTACTGGGGCGACGAGATGGGGCTCCGCAGCGATCACGTGACGGGCACGAGTTACGCGCCGGTCGGGCGGACGCCGGTCGTCCGCGCGACGGGGCAGCGATTCGGGTGCAGCATGATCTCGGCCACTACCAATCGCGGGCAGCTCGCCTTTCGCGTGTTCCATGGGACCTTTCGCGCCGCGATGTTCGTGGACTTCATGCGCCGCCTGCGACCACAATCGGCCGGCAAGGTTTATCTGATTGTCGACGGCCATCCCGTCCACCGGTCCCGCGTCGCCAAGGCCTTCGTCGCCGCGCACGCGGACGACATCCGTTTGATGCAACTGCCTGGGTACTGCCCGGAACTCACCCCCGATGAACTCCTCAATCAGGACGTGAACACGAACGCCTTGGGGAAGAGTCGCCCACGAGATCGCGCCAAAATGACGGCGGCGGTGCGGCAACATCTCTATCGGCGTCAGAAACAACCGCAGGTGATCCGGAACCTGTTTCAAGAACGTCACGTGCGATACGCCGCGTGACAACGTACGCACTATTTAGCGGCCCCCTCAGTAACTTCACTCGGACTAGTCGGCTTGTACAAGTGTATTGCGTCGAAGCACGCCCTTGGGGAGGCCGGTGCACACCGTTTCGATCTCGGCCTGCAGCGCTGACAACTTTGCTCGCGGCGGGTGGGCACGCCGAGCATCGTGTGAGAGGCAACGGTGTCGGTACTGACTTACCGAAGCGTGACCGACACTGTCACCGTGGCGAGCTGCCAGAGCGATGCGTGTAAAATCATCGATATATTGGAGAAGTCGATTGCGCTGATTCGACTTCCATGCGCGACGCCCGCGCAGCCCTAGCGATCCCCGCCGCTCTTCACCGGCGCCGCTACCGTGGCACTCGGCGCCTTCAACCGAACGCGACGCTCCTTTTCGCGACGATCGCGCAGTTCATGGGCGATCTTGCGGAACTCCGCCTCGCCCATGCCGCGATCGGACATGCGCATGATGTCAGCTCGTGATGCCGCCAAGCGACGTTCGGCGTCCATCTGCGTCATGTTGCCACTCATGCGACCGGCGGTGGCGGCGTTCAACGGCAAGAGTGCCAGCAGGGCGTTGGGGATCATGACTTTGCCCAAGCGAATGCCCTGTTGATCCCAGCCCCACTTCTCGCCGTTCTTGCCGGTTTTGGTCCAGTCGCCGGGCTGACGACCGGTGCGCCCCTGGGCGCGATTCAGCTCATCAAGCGAGTCACGCGCCTGCGTGAGCACGAAGCCCATGATGCTGTCGAGATTGTCGGCGCGATCGCCGCCGCCACCGCCGGGATTGCCGACGACAACCGGATCACGCCACACGCGGCCATCGAAATAACCTGGGCGCACACCACGCACGTTGGGATCGCCGGCCCCAATGCCGCTGCCGTCTCCCTGGCCAACCGCCGCTCCACTGCCGGTATCGCGCGGCGCGGACGGCGCGGACACGACCTCGGGGGTCGACGTGACCGGAGCGGACACCGACTGGCGCGTGGCGGTCGTCGTGGCGGTCGTCGTGGTTGTGGTGGGTGGCTTGACCCGCGCCATCGGCTTGGGCTGCTCGCGCGGTGCCACGTAGGTGAGCCGCTCCTCGACGGGCTGCTCATGCGACCCAAAACGCAGCCACGCCGGAACACCGTGCCCGAGAGTGAGCCACTGCACCAGCACGACGCCGACCACTACGTGGAGAGCGACGGCGATGAGCACCGCTCGCGAGGCGCGCTGCTTTTCTCGCACGGCACCCCCTGAACGCGCACGGGCGCTCAGGCTACCGCGCGTCCGGCTGGACGGCGCCGTCGACCCTCCCCCCGCCGGCGGAACCGGCGGCCCATCACCAAGGGGACCCTGACCAGGGCGACCCTGACCAGGACGACCCTGCCGATCGCGGGAAGGGGGAATCGGGGACATACGGAAAAGATACCCTGAATGCCGGCTCAGGTGCCCGCAATGACGGGATTCGACACGATGCTGAGCCCCACGAGCTCGACTTCGACCACATCGCCGGGGTGCAGCGCTTTCGTCCCAGCCGGGGTGCCGGTGGACACAATATCGCCCGGCTCGAGCGTCATGAACTGCGAGATAAACGAGATCAGCATCGGGATGGGAAAGACCATGTCGGCCGCCGTGGCCCGCTGGCACTCTTCGCCGTTCACGCGGGTGATCAGCGTGATTCCCGACAGATCGGCGGGGAGGGGGTTCTCGGGGCCGATCGGGCAAAACGTGTCCATGCCCTTGGCACGCGACCACTGGCTGTCACTGCGCTGCAGGTCGCGCGCCGTCACGTCGTTGAGCGCGACCACACCGGCGATACCGGCAATGGCCTCTTCTTCGGTGGCCTTGGTGAGACGCCGGCCGATCACCAGCGCGATCTCCCCCTCGAACTCGATGTGCGTCGAGATCGGATGCAGCACGATCGCATCGCCATCGCGGATGATCGACGACGGCGGCTTGAGAAAGAACATTGGCTCTTTCGGCACATCGTTGCCCATTTCCATGGCGTGCGCGACGTAGTTGCGGCCGACGCAAACGATCTTTGACGGAGTAGACATATGAGCTCGGGAGTCCTGAGTCGTGGTGAGGGAGACGTGCGTACAAGAACCTATCCGTTCGTCCGACCGCTCGCATAGAATCGTGACACGTCATCTCGCAGCGTACCCCACGGCCCGGTCACTCGTTTCGCCGGCGGCAGCGCATTGAGCAGGTCGCGCCCGTAGCGCTTGGTGACCACCCGTGGATCACTGAGGACCACCACGCCAGAGTCGGTGGCCGTACGGATCAGGCGACCGAATCCCTGCTTCAGCCGCAGCGACGCGTGCGGCAGCATAAACTCCACGAACGCATTGCCACCACGCGCTTCGATCGCTTCGCACTGGGCGGCCACCATGGGTTCGGTGGGCACGCGAAACGGCAGCTTCGCGATCAGCAGCCCGCGCAGCGCGCTTCCCGGCACGTCCACGCCCTCCCAGAACGTCGCCGTGCCCAGCAGCACGGCGCGACCGGAATCGCGAAAGCGCTGTAGCAACACATCGCGCGGCTCTTCGCCGTGCACCAGCAGTGGCGTGCGTCCGTCCAGGCCCATGCCGCGCAGCTGCTGCGCCATGTCGCGCACATCGCGATGACTGGTGAACAACCCGAACAGTCCGCCCTCACTCTCCACGATCAGGTCGCGCATGTGCTGCACCACGGCCGCGAAATGTTCACGCGGATGTTCGTTCGGCGCCGGCAAGTCGGTCGGCACCACCAGCAACGCCTGTCGTGGATAGTTGAAGGGCGAGTCGAAAATCGCCGTGCGCTTTGTGAACTGCCCTCCGTCAAGACCGAGTCGCTGCTCGAGGAACCCGAAGCCGCCATCGGTGGCCAGCGTGGCGCTGGTGATCACGGTGGTTTCCACGCGTCCGAACAGATCGTCGCGCAACACCGGCGCCAGATCGAGCGGCACGCAATGCACGGCCACGTTACGCTCAGTGGTGGTCGGCTTGCCCTGAAATTCCATCCAGCGCACCACGGGATCTTTGTCTTTGGGCGGCTGCAGGCCGCGTGACAACGAATCGCCGGCGCCCGCCAATCGACGCGTGACCGCACGCACTTCGTTCAGCAGCGGCGCCATTTCTTCACTGCGTTTCTGATCGCTCTCCAACCGTTCCGTCACCACGCGCAGGCCGTCAGACAACGCCGCGATCTCGATGAGGAGATCGGCGAGCGTGTCTTCGATGCCGTTGATCCAGAGCGGATGCTGCTGAAACTCGTCGGTGAGACGCAGAATCGACGCCCCGGTACCCTCGAGTACCGCCGACAACAATTCGAACAGCAGCTGCGTGCGGTCACGCGCCGTGGCCGCGCTCGACACCATGCGTTCGCGCACGAGATCAAGACTGGCCACGCTATGGAGATCGCTGAAGCCTCCCAGCCGAGCCGCCAGCGCCGGCAGCAAGCCTTTGCCACGCCGCTCGAGTCGATTGAACAGCCGCGCCAGCGCCCTGCGCGTAATCGAGCTGCCCAGGTGCGCCGCGGCCGCGTCTTCGAGATGATGTCCTTCGTCGATCACCAGCCGCTTGTACGCCGGCAGCACCGCGGAGTCTTCCCAGTTCTGCGCTTGACGTCGCACCGCGACATCCGACAACAGCAAGTGATGATTCACCACGACCACATCGGCCGCCGCCGCTTCTTTCCGCGCCTTGAACAGAAAGCATTTGTCGTAGAACGTGCACTTCATGCGTCCGCACAAGTCCGGTTCGGCTGCCACTTCATCCCACACCTCCGGACGCGGCGGCGTGGGGAGGTCGGCCAGCGAGCCATCCTGCGTTTTCTCAGCCCATTCGGCGATCTGCTCCACGTCGCCGGCACCACCATCGTCGAACAGTGCAGCCCCTGCTCCGCGCGCCTGTTCGAGGCGCATGAGGCACAAATAATTGCGCCAGCCTTTCAACAAGGCGAAGCGCACTTTTTGATCGGTGAGCGCGCGCTGCAGAAACGGGAGATCCTTCGCGACCAGCTGCTCCTGTAACGTGATGGTATTGGTGGACACGATCGTGCGCTCCCCATTCGCGGCCGCCCAGCGCAGTGCGGGCACGAGATAGCCCAGCGACTTGCCCACGCCGGTGCCGGCCTCGAGCAGCGCCACCCCACCACGATTGAACGCTTCGGTAACGGCCGCCGCCATGGCCCGTTGACTCGGCCGGTCTTCGTAGTCGCGCGACCCGCTCACCCGCTGCATCGTTTGCGCAATCAAGCCGTAGGGGCCAAGCGTGACGTCCACGTCGTCGAGCGACACGGGCAGCTTGTGCTTGGCGTGCGGCACTTCAGCCACCACGTACACGCGCGTAGCCTCGTTATCGACGATCGCGAAACCAACCCCATTCCCGTGAATGCGCGCCGCCACTTCGAGATCGGCGGCACTGGGCTCGAGCAACCCCGACGGATGGTTGTGCAGCATCAGTTCGCCGCGCTCGGCCACACCGGGCAGCGCCAACACACTGCGCACATCGCCGCGGAACACGACCCGCGCCGTCGTGATCAGGTTCTCGTCGTCGACCGTACACACGAAACAGACTTCGTTGCCACCGGCCAGCTTGATCGCCACCCGCACGGCGGTCGCGGCTTTCGGGGACAGGCGCGTTGTACCGGTGGTCTTCGGGCCGGCCTTCATCACACGCTTGCCGGTCACGTCTTCCGCGGCTTCTTCTTCGCAGCGGGAAACAGCACGTTGTTCAGGATGAGACGGTAGCCGGGCGAGTTCGGATGGAGCGAGAGATCGGTGGGCGCACTGCCAATGGCGTGCTGCGCGTCTTCCGGATCATGGCCGCCAAGGAAGGTCCACGAACCCTTGCCCGCATCACCATGCAAATACTTGCTCCAGGGCGCGCCCTCTTCACTGGCGAGCACGGTCACACCTGGCTTCACGATGGCACGATTGAAGCTGGTGGTTACGCCGTAGAAATCGGCTATGACCGTGCGATGATTCTGCACGAGCATGGTGGCGACCGGATCGAGCTTCGCGGAAAAGTCGAACAGCGTGAACGTGCCCAACGGCTGACGACGCGCCGGCACGTTCACTTGGTGACCGTCGATGTCGCTGAGCGCATTGATGTACGGCGACGGCTCCACGTGCGCGCCGGTGAAGGCGAGCGCCCGCGTCCAGTCCATGCGCGCATCGGCGTCGGGGGCGGGAGGCGAGCCGTCCGAAAACGGTCCGGCAATGTCGACGGTGAGGGCCGCGATCGCGAGATCGAGCGACTCGGTGGCCCCGCACATGGCGAACAGAAAGCCGCCGCGATCCACGAAGCCACGGATGTTGTCGGCTACCGCCTTCT
This sequence comes from Gemmatimonadota bacterium, assembly GCA_031363815.1. Classification (GTDB taxonomy): domain Bacteria; phylum Gemmatimonadota; class Gemmatimonadetes; order Gemmatimonadales; family Gemmatimonadaceae; genus Gemmatimonas. Next base: position 13,412 of record JANLVC010000016.1, on the reverse strand, counting down.
TGAGCCCTGGCACGTCGGCTTTGCCGAAGCGCTTGGCCATGGCGAGGTCGCGCTCGCGCTGCCCCACGAACCAAGGCGCGTCGCGATAGGCGAGATAGAGCTTGTTGAACTGGCCCGTGAAGTCTTCGTGGTGCAAGTGCACCCAGTCGTACTTCGACAAGTCACCCTGCATCACGGCATCGTCCCACACCGAGGTGAACTCGATGCCGGCGTACGTGAGGGCGAGCGTGACGGCGTCGTCCCAGGGCGGCTGATCCACGGGTCGATAAATCGCGATCTTCGGGGCGCGCTCCAGCACGACGGCGTCCATGTTGCCGCCGGCAACTTCCGCACGCATGGAGGCCACCGCCGCATCGGTCATCAGCTCGATGCTCACGCCATCGAGCGCGGCACGGCGACGCAGATCGGGGGCATCGGGCAGCAGGAACGAGCCGCCGCGATAATTCAGCAGCCACTCTGCTTTCTGCCCATTCTTGAGCGCCAAGTACGTGACGCCGTAGGCCTTGAGATGATTGCGCTGACTGTCGTCCATCGGCAGCAACATCGACTGGGCCGACAGCGAACGCGCCATGGTGAGCGATACCATGGTACCAAGCAGGGCCGCCATCACGCGGCTCCAGAGAGTGCTACGAACGAACGAGCGCATGAGTGAAATGTACCCGCGGAGGCTCAACGCGTGACAAACGAAGACAGCGCCGGCGGCACCTGCCCTTTCATCCGTTCGAGTTCACGGCGCGCCTGTGGTGCCAGTGCGCTGGTGGGATAGTCCACCAGCAGCGTTTCCAGGCGCGTGGTGGCCCCGGCTTTGTCACCCGCGGCCAGCAACGCACGCGCCGACGCCAGCAGCGCTTCCGCCGCCTCCGGGCTCTTGGGCCACGTGGCGATGATGCGATCCCACAGCGCTATCGCAGTGACACGGGGCGACAGCCGCGCGGCCATGGAGAGCAGCGCTGGTGCCGCTGGGCCAACGGAGTCGGACAACGCAATGAACCGCGCGGCGGCGCCCGCAGAATCGCGACGCGCCAGAGTGAGAAACGCCGCGCCGAGCCCCGGCGATTGGTCGACCCGCGTGCGGGCCAGAATACCCAGAGCATCAACCAACTCTCCGCGTTGCGTCGCCGCGCGCACGAGCCGCTTGCGGGCCGTGGTCAGATCGCCGTCGTACAGCGCGAGCCAACCGGCCGTTTCGTCGTCGTCTTCGAGATCGGTGCCCTTCACGGCCTCTTTCGCGCGGGCCAGATCGCCAGCCCGCAGATACGCGCTGACCAACGGGCGTGCCATGGCCGACCGTGCGGTTTCATCCAGCAACTTGCCCGATGCCTCAATACGTTGCTGCGCCTCGATGGCGCGCCCCAGTTCACCGAGCGCGGCAATCTCGATGGGAAGCAGCGCGCGGGCGCGCACCACGTCGGTGCCCGGCCCCTTGCGCGAGATCAGTTGTAGCGCACCCGCCGCATCACCGGCGTTGACGGCGGCCTGCGCGGCCCGCTGTTGCGCTTCGAGATCACCACGCTTCTCGAACACCGCACTCCACGCATCGCGCGCCACCAGCCACGACTGCGCCAGTTCGGCGCGTTCACCGAAGGCGCGCCACGCCATCGACGTGGAATCGTCGGCCTTGACCGACGACAGCGCAAACCACGCGCGCCGGGGCTCGCCCCACGCCAACTCGAGCGCGGACAACAAACGGCGCGGTGGCAACAACGCGGGGTCGGCGAGCAACACGGTGCGAATGGAGTCGCGCACCGGTGCCGGTGCACGATTCAGCGCGAACATGGCCGCCGTTTCGAGATACGGTTCGTCACGCAAGGCTTCACGGAATGCCACCGCGGCCGCGTTCCATCGACCAAGCGCGACGTGCAGCTGAGCGACTTCACCGGAGAGCGCGCCGCCTGACCCGAGCAGGCGTCCCGCTTCACCAAGCACGGAGTCGGCGGCCTGCGCGCGTCCCTGCTGCAGCAGGAGGCGCGCATACTCGCGGAATGGTGCACCGTCGTTGCCGGCGGCACGACGCCATGACGTGAAGGCGATGCGCGCTTCGTCGTCGCGACCGATGCTGACCAACGCGCGCAACTGCATGCTGCGCGCCACCGGATCGGTGGGACGCAGCTGCACCACCCGTTGCACGACGGGGATGATGGAATCGCGCATGCCCAGTTCGGCCCACACGCGTTCGAGCCCAAGCAACGACAACGCCACCTTGTCGCCGTCGGAGTTACCCGGAATGAGCGCACGCTGCAGCACCTCACGGTACGCGAGGGCCGCCTTTTTCATGTCCCCTTTGTCTTCGGCGTCGAGCGCGGTGCCCAGCGCGTCGGCGGAATCGACGCGCGTGGCCGGCGGACGTGCCCCGCCCTGCGCACCCGCTACCGCAGCGGGTGCCACCGAAAAGGTCGCCAGCGACAGCGCAACGCGGAGGCACCGCGACACGTTCGACATCACGATCCCCTTACGGCGGCGTCGTGCCATTGAGCTTGCGGAAGTACTCGATCACGATGCGCCGCTCGTCGGGGTCAAGGCCACGCAGTTCGTTCCAGGTGGGTGGCGCGAACTTGTTCGCCGCCTTGCCCGACTGTGCCCCATCGATGCGACCGGACGCGCCGTTTCCGTTGGCTGCTTTGGCTTCGCGCGGGCCCTGATCGTCGCGCTCATCCTGCTCCAGGAAACGACCGGCGTCGAGCAGTCGGCGGTAGAGCTGCTGCTGACGCGCGGCCACCGCGGGATCGATGCCGTTGCGTTCGATCTGCTGCGCGAGCGTCTGCGCTTCCTTGGCCAGCGCATCGGTGCGACCGGACTGATCGGCGTCCGACACATCGTTCAATGACCGCGCCACCTCGCGCTGCTGCTTGGCCAACACGCGCGACTGCTGCCGCGCCGCATCACCCTTCGCGCCGCCGGGCAACAGGTTGAGCCCCTGCATCTGGCCGTTAAGTTGCCCCTGCTGCCGCGCCAGCTGTTTGAGCTGTTCCATCATTTCAGAAAAGCCCGACGCCGACTGCGCGCCGTTCATCTTCTCGCGATCGCGCACCAGTGACGACAGCGCCTGATTGAGCGCTTCACTGGCATCCTTCATCGCGTTCTGCGCCTGCTCGCTGCCACCGGGCTGCCCCGACTGCTGCATCTGCTGCGTAGCCTGTTCCACGCGACGCTGTGCTTCGCCCATCGCCTTCTGTGAACGCTGCGACAACAGCGACGAACTGCGCCCGGCCTTCTCAAGCCGCTCGGCCGCCTGTTGCACACCCTGCTGCAGCGCGCTCTGTTCGCCCTGCATACCCTGAGCGCCTTGGCTCCGGGCCTTCTGCTCCAGCTCCGCCTGCTGACGCGCGAGCTGCATTGTTTCGTTGATCGACTGATCGAGTTCGCTGGAGAGTTCGGTCTTCCAGGCATCGACCTGCGCCTCGCGCGCCGCCGCGAGCTGCTGGGCAGCCTTATCCATGGCGTCGGCCGCCTGCCGGGCCTGGTCGCCCGGGTTGCCCTGCTGACCAGGCTGCGGCGTTCCTTGTTGCCCCTGCTGACCGTTCGGCTGCGCGCTGGACTTCTCGGCGCCCGCCTTCTGCTCACCCTCATTCCCCGGTTGCTTCTGTCCGGCGGCGCCCTCGCGACCCGGCTCCTTGCCCGCCGCATTCGGGTCTTTCTCACCGGGCTTGGCCTCACGCTTCACGCCCGGCTTTGGCTCACCGGGTTCGCCCGGCTTGGACTCGCCGGCCTGCTTCTGCGCGGCTTTCTCCATCGCGTTAGCGGCCTGATTCACCAATGGCTGAGCGGCGCGCGTTTTCGAAGCGCCCGGCTTCGCGCCGGCCTCTTCGAGACGCTTGGCCAGCGCCTGCACTTCGCGCTCGAGTTCGCGCGCACGGTCGGCCAACTCCTTCGGACTCGAGGCCGCCCGTTCACTCTGCCTGCTTGCACTCTGTCGCCCGTCCATGCGATCAGCGGTCTGCTTTTGCTCCTTCGCCAGATCGTTCGCGTCGTCGCGCAGCGTCTGCATCGCGCCCTCGAGCGCCGCCCGCTTCAACATTTCAGCACTCTTTTCCAACTGCTCGCGCATCTGCTTCTGCTGCTCGCCAAGTTGCTGCATGGACTTCTGCGCTTCCGTTCCGCTGAGGCGATCGGAATTCTTGTTGAGCTCCTCCAGCTGTTTCTGCATCTCGGGCGTCATCGCATCGCGCAGTAGCTTCTGGATGTCCTTCATGCGCGACGCCAGCGCCGTGTCGAGCGCGTTCGCGTTCTTAAGACGCGACTCAAGTTCTTTCGCATTCTGACGCAGCGATTCTACCTTGGCGCCAAGCTGCTGCTGATCGCGCGCGAGCTGCTTCGCCTTTTCGGCCGCCGAGAAGCTCATCGACTGGCCTTTGCCGCCGTCGCTCTTGGCATTGCCGTTGGCCTGAGCCTCTTCCGGCTTACCGCCGCCCTTCAGGTCACGATTCCGTGCAGCATTGTCGGTATTCTGCTGCAGCCGTTTCTCCTGCTGCGCCAGTTGCTGCGCTTGCGACGCCAGCGAGTCGGCCAGCGCGCGCGCCATCGCGCGCTGTTCGGTAAGACTCGGCACGCGCAAGAGCACTTCGGCACTGACGGTCGACTGACGCCACGGCGAATCGTCGGTGGCGATCGCGGTGACATGCAAGCGATCGCCTGGTTCGAGCTGGCGTCCGTCCAGCGTGATCGACACGCCACCTTCAAACAGCGGCGACGCTGGCGAGGCAACTTCGATGCGCTCGCGCGTGATGGCTCCGGTTGCGCCGGCGCTTTCGCGCCAGACCTGCAGCGACACGTTGCTCACGCCGTGATCATCGCTGGCGTCGATGTATACCGGAACGATGCCGGTCGGACCGATCGCCGTATCCGAAACCGGCGACACGATGGTGACGTCGGGTGCCTTATCCGGCACCACCGTGAACGCGAGTGCATCGGGCAGTTCCGGCGGTAGCGTCGCCGCATCGGCGCGCGGCGTCGCCGAGGCGATCCAGCTCCAGCTGCCATCGTGGTCCAGCGAAATGATCGCCGACACCGCGGCGCTGTTTACCGACGCCGGGAAACGCACCGTATCACGACCGTCGGTGAGCATCGCATCGCGCGCCCCGCCTCGCAGCATGGCGGTCACGCGCACGCGCGTGCCACGCGGCACGCGCAGCGGCGGCACGGGCTCCATCGATTCATCGGTGCGGCCGAGGTAGGCCGGATAGTCGGCAAACAGCGCGACGTCACCGATCCAGCCACGATCGGCCACCGTGATGATACCGTTCAGTTCCGACGCACGTCCGTCGTTCACGCGCACGGCAATCGGCGCCGAGACCGCACCGAGTGCCAGTGTGACCAGTCCATCGGCGCGCACCGCGAGGGTGGTGTCACGCCAGGCTTCGCCTTCAGTGCGTCGCGAAATGGTCACCCGGTTGCGCCCATCGGCGCGCACGCGCAACGACACGGGCATGCCACGCGGGACGAGCGTGGGGAGCTGCTCGAAGCCGAGTGACGGCAAGAGCGTCCCACGCCAGGCACGCACGGGATGCACGGTGGCCGCGAAGCCATCGGGCGCCACCCGCGCAGACCACGAAAGCGCGGCCACCGTGATGGCGGCGGCGACGCCCGCCAAGGTCACAGCACGTCCAAGACGCTGCGCCACCTGCGGCGCCAGTGCACCCGGAGCCAACCGGCGAGCGACATCCTGCGAGGCCCGCGCGCCAAGCGCTCCGGTAGCGGCCACTTCCAACGCGCCGCGCAGCGATCCGGAGCGCAACGCCTGCTCGCGTTCAATGGCGGCCGCGAGCGACGTGAGTGAGAGCACGTCGGCGTTGCGCTTGTGCAGCAGCCACACGAGTCCGGCGGCGGCAGCCACAGCGCCGACCCACATGGCGATCGGCACGGCGCGCGGCAGCGTCATCCACCGGCCATCGGCCATCAGCCACGCGCTCGCGACAAGGGCGAGCGCGATCACACCGATCACGGCCAACACCACGGCTGCCAAGGAGCGGGCCCGCAGCGCGGATTGTTCGCGACCGAGCCGCGCTTCGAGTGTTTCCGATGGCAGTGCCGTGGTCCGTAGCGCGGGAGCGGTCATGGCGTCACCCGACTCGTGATCGCATACGTAAACAGATTCACACCCATGCGGATGGCCTGTTCGTGAAGGATCGGCGGATCGGGATACGTGCCCACGTCTTCCCATCCGTTGCCGAGATCGGCGGAGTAGGTGTAGTACACGGCGAGTCGGTTGCCGATGAAAATGCCCATGCCCTTCGCCGGCTTGCCGTCGTGCTCATGCACTTTGGGCGGACCATTCGCAAAGTCGTACACCAAATGGTAGATCGGGTGACTGTGCGGCACATCCACCAGCGGCCGATCGGGGAACACCCGCTTGATCTCGCGTCGGAAACTGTCGTCGAGCCCGTAATTGTCGTCCACATGCAGGAAACCACCGCGCGTGAGATACTCACGCAGTCGCTTCACCTCGATCTCGCTCAGCTTGATTTCGCCGTGTCCCGTGATGTGCAGGAACGGAAAGTCGAAGAGTGCGGAATCGGTAAAAGTGACCTTGGCCTCAGCTCGCTCGATCGGCAGCGCGGTGCGCTCGGCGATCGCACGGATCAGGTTCGGCAGACTGGACGGATTGGCGTACCAATCGCCGCCACCTTCGTACTGCACGCGGGCGATCGCCAAGCGACCAGGACCACGCCCCCAGCGCACGGTCGCGTTCACCGTCTCAGCGGCGCGCGGCGCGAACGCCAGCGACACACCGGCGACGGCGGTGAGCAGGAGAGAGCGGAGGGAACGACGGACCGGAAGCCGCATCAGGTATCGTGAGCGAGTCGGTAAGCGAGATTACGGCTGGCACCATGTTCGTCCATGAGACGCTGGACGATTTCACGAGGGCGGAACCCTTCCGCGCGCAGTCCCACGGTCACGGCCTGGAGTCCGTCTTCGTTTGGAGCGACGACTGACGCGCCCCCCAGAACGATCACGATTTCCCCGCGCGGTGGCGTGTTCTCGTAATACGCGGCCACCTCCTCGAGCGTTCCGCGTTTGATCTCTTCAAAATGCTTCGTCAGCTCGCGGGCCACCGCGACCGGGCGGGTGGATCCGGCAATGGCGGCCAGATCACGCAACGTATCGACTAAACGGTTAGGTGATTCGTAGAGTACGACCGCGTGCGGCAGGCGGGCGGCGAGCGCCAACTGCTCCTCGCGCTCCTTCCCCTTCCGCGCCGGGAATCCCAGCATCGTGAAGGGGTGCGGTACCATGCCTGAGGCCACGAGGGCGGCCAGCACAGCGGAAGCGCCCGGGATGGGCACGACACGCACGCCGGCGGCGGCGGCGGCGGCGGCCAGACGGGCCCCTGGATCGGACACCAGCGGTGTGCCGGCATCACTAATCAGGGCAATGGCTTCGCCAGCCTTCAAGCGCGCGACCAGCCGCGGAATGACGCTGGCTTCGTTGTGCTCGTGAACCGCGATGGTCGGCGTACCGATGCCGTAGCGGCCAAGCAGCGTTCGCGCATGCCGGGTGTCCTCACAGCAGATCACCGACGCTTCCTTCAGCACCGCGAGGGCGCGCAAGGAGATGTCTCCCAAATTCCCAATCGGCGTGCTGACAATGTGCAACGCCCCGGGGATGGCCGCGGACGGCCAGAGCGTCGCCGCCCGGTCGGCGAGATCGGAGGAAATAACCTCCAATTCGGCCGAGCCGGGCGCGTCGCCCACGTTGATCAGGCGTGCTCCTTGAACTTCGCTTCGAGCGCGGGGCGCGGGACCGCTCCGACCACTTGATCAACCAGCTTGCCGTCCTTGAAGAACAGGATCGTCGGGATCGAGCGCACGTTGAAGCGCGCAGCGGTCCGCTGGTTGTTATCGACGTCGAGCTTGGCGACCTTCGCCTTGCCCGCATACTCGGTGGCCAGCGCTTCGACCATGGGCGCAATCATACGGCACGGCGCGCACCACGTCGCCCAGAAATCCACGACCGCGAGCCCTTGATGCTGCTCGATCTCGGTCGCAAAGTTGTCATCCGTCACTTCAACTGCGTTCGCCATCATGTGCTCCGTTGGCGCGGCTTCCGGCGTCTACCGGTTGCACTCGCGCCCGCCTGCAGGATTAGAATTCTGGATTCGTTCACGCCCGCATCGACTCGACCGACCATGACCGATTCCGTACGCCGCGGCACGCGCATCGCCCACATCGGGATCGCCGTGCATGCCCTCGACGAGCTACTTCCGTTCTACCGTGATGTCCTTGGTCTGCCCGAGGTCCCACTGGACGATGCCGACGGTGCCACCATAGCGGGACTGGCGGCCGGCGAATCGCTGGTGGAGCTCCTCGAGGCGAAGTCCGACGACTCCCCTATTGGCAAGTATGTCGCCAAGCGGGGTCCCGGTATTCACCACGTGTGTTTTGCGGTCGACAACATCGACAGCACCTTGCAGCGCTGCCGTGACGCCGGCCTTCGACTTATCGATGAAACGCCACGCCGCGGAGCGGAGGGGAAGCGCATTGCGTTTCTCCATCCGAGCGCCACTGGCGGGGTGCTCGTCGAACTTTCCGAATACTAGTGTGGGTGTCCAGCGTCACTAGTCCTGTTCGCCCTCGGCCGACACTGCACCAGCCGGCCGCGCACGAGCCGGCCGCGCGCTCAGCGACAGAATTCTTTCAAGGGGAGAAGGTTGATGTCCTCCACAAACCAACGCCCCCCGGGTCCGTTTACGGTCACGATCGACGTCTTGGCGCTGCGCGGACCTTGGAAAAGCTCAAGTTGGAACTCCTGACGCCCGCCCGTCTGCAATCGGGGGCGATCTTCGAGATAGGCCCATTTTTCGTGCGTGAGTGTGCATTGCATGATGATGAGGCGCTTCTCCAGGTCGTCGCGCTTCATCTGGTCGCGCGCGGCTCCCTTGGTGGTGCCCCAGATCGCGCTCATCGCTTGGAGATCCTGCGCCTTGACCGCCTTCAGGAACCCCTCCACGGCAGCCTTGCCCGTGACCGCGCCCACAGCGTCCGGCGCATCGGCCCGCACGGATGTAGCCGCCGCGCCGGGAATCGACATTTCGGTGCTCTGGATCGTACGGGTACACGCACTCAAGCCGGATGCCGACGCAATCAGCAGAGAGTACATGAGCACACGATTCCACATCATCTTACGCTGCACGTTACGCTGCACGCAGGCCTCCTACCCACGGTGTTGACCATCTTGACGGATCGGCAACGCGCGGGCCTAACGTTCAAAGGCACCAAACACGGTTTCGTCCGTTCGTCGGGGAGAAAGGTACCCCACACGTTCTTCTACCGGATACCCCAGTGACGTCGCTTCGCTATCAGCGCCTGTATGTGAACATCGATCACGTCGCCACCGTCCGGCAAGCGCGTCGCAGCGCCGAGCCCGATCCGGTGGCCGCCGCCGTGCTGTGCGAGCAGGCCGGAGCCGACGGGATCACCGCGCACCTCCGCGAAGACCGGCGGCACATTCAGGACGCAGACATTCATCGGCTCGCCGCTACGGTCACGACCGCCCTGAATCTGGAGTGCGCCGCGACCGACGAGATGCTGGCCTTGGCCGAAACGCTCCGTCCCGTTGCCGTGACGCTCGTTCCCGAGCGCCGGGAGGAAATCACGACCGAAGGTGGGCTCGACGTGTTCCGGGCGGCACCGCAGCTGCGTGAGTCGATCGCGCGTCTGAAACGGGCGGGGGTGCGAACGAGTCTGTTCATCGACCCCGACGTCGCGGCGGTTCGCGCGGCGCACGAGCTGGGAACCGATGCGGTCGAGCTGCATACCGGTCAGTACGCGCACGCGCCGGGCGATCTGCGCACATTGCGGGCGCTGGCCGAAGCCGCCACGCTGGCGACTTCACTGGGCATGGCGGTACACGCCGGGCACGGCCTGTCGGTGCAGAACGTCGGGCCGGTGGCGGCGATTCCAGAGATCGAGGAATTGAACATCGGGCACGCCATCGTCGGGCGCGCCATCTTTGTGGGACTGGCAGAAGCCGTACGCGAAATTCGTCAGGCCATGGACGATGCGCGTGAGGCCGACCGCTTCTGAGTGATTTTCGGATTCACCTTCTTTGTCCGAGCTGCCGCGCATGAGTGCACCGCACGCCCTCATCGAATTCTTTCAGAAGGAAGCGATGGAGTATCTCGGCCGCCTCGACCAGATGATGGCCGACGCGGAAGAGCAGACGCCCGACGCCGCGGCGTTTCTCACGAACGCGCGAGCGCTGCGCGGCAGCGCAACGATGACGCGGCTGGAAGGCCTTCCCGACCTGGCCTCGACCATCGAACGGATCGCGACCGGCTTGCGCGACAACGCACTCCGATGGGATCAGCGTCTGCACTTCGCGGTGCGCGGCGCGCTGGTGGAGTTGCGCTCGCTCGTCGAACGGGCGGGCGTGTGGACCGACGCGGAACAACGTCGCAGCCGCACGCAATCGGTGGCGCTGGCGGCAGTGGCCGCCGGCTATCTTGCCACCGACACGCCGGCCGCGTCGCCGGCCACGCAGGTCGTCCCGATCGCGCGCTTCTTCCCCGACGACGGCATGCCGGCGATTCTGCAGCGCAACGCCGAGCCGCCGATCACGTTGGCGCAGCGGTTTCGCACCGACATTGCCGCCGCGGCCGATGGCGTCGCGCGCGAATCGGCGGCGTTGGCCACCAGCAGCGCCGGTCCGTCGCAGCTCGCGCTGGCCGATGGTGTGCGCCGCTCGCTGTTGGGATTGGCCGATGTGGCCGAGAGCTATGGGGCCGCGAGCATCGCCAATCTCGCCACGCGAATGGCGCGCGCCCCGCTGGCATCAGCGCACGAGCGCGAGGGCGTGCAGCGTGTGGCGCGGCTGTTGATGGATCGCGAGATCACCGATCAGCAGCTCGCGCAGCAGGTGAAGCAGGCAAGCATCACGTGGTCGGGCGCGCCGGCCGCTGAACCGGCGGTCGTGCCCGCCGTGATTCCGATCGAGTCCCTGCTGTACCGAGGGCACTCGGCCATCACGCGCGCGCGGAACGTGCGGGACGAACTCAAGATGCATTGGCAGCGTGGGACGCTCGCCGAACCGGCGGCCCACGCGCTGTTCGAAGAGCTGTCGGATCTGCTCGATCTGGCGGTGACCACGTGAAGCCGGCGGTGATGCGTGTCGTGAGGCGCACGCAATGAAGCTGGATTGGAAGAGCGGACTGGGGTTCGCACTCAGCGCGGCGCTGCTCTGGTGGTCACTCAAGGGCGTCAACGTTGGAGAAGTCTGGTCGGTGTTGCGCACGTCGAACATGTGGGTGTTCGCCCTCAGTCCGATCGTGGGCACCTGCATCTTTCCGCTGCGTGCGCGGCGCTGGCGCACCATCCTCGAGCCCGTGGCGGGACGTATCCCCTTCGGGCCGCTGTGGCGCAGCACCGCGATCGGGATGATGATGAACAACGTCTTCCCGTTCCGTGCCGGTGAATTTGCCCGTGCGTTTTCGATAACGCGTGAAGTCCCGCGCGTGGCGATCACCACCGCGCTCGGGTCGCTGGCCGTCGACCGCATCTTCGATGCGATCGTCATCTTCGCGATGATGTTCGCGGCCATGCTCGATCCGCGCTTCCCCGCCGGCGTGACACTGGCCGGGCGCACGGTACCCGAGCTCGCGCAGTTCGGCGTGGGAGCGATGCTGGCGCTGCTGCTGGTGTGCTACGCGATGGTCATGCACGCACCGCGGGTTCTCTCGATCGTGAGCTGGTTCGCGCACCGCCTGCTGCCGCGCTTCGAGGATGTGGTGGTGGGCTTCGTCGAGAACGCCATGGGAGGGCTGGCCGTACTGCGCGACGGGCGTCGCTTTCTGGCGGTGCTCTGGTGGGCCATCGCTCACTGGGTGGTAAATGCGATGGCCATGTACGTCGGATTTCTCGCCATCGGCATCGATGTCCCGATCAGCGCGGCGTTCTTCCTGCAAGGTGTGGTGGCGCTGGCCGTGGCGGTTCCTAGCTCGCCCGGCTTTTTCGGTGTGTTCGAACTGTCATCGGTGCTCGGCTTGGCCGTGTACGGCATCACCGACAAACTCGCCGTCAGCTGGGCGCTCGCGTATCACCTGCTCAGCTTCATTCCCATCACGATCATCGGCGCGGTGTATTTCGCCCGCCTCGGACTGAGCGTCGGGACGATGAGCGGCAAGAGCACGGAACTGGTGCCGGTTGCGCCGGCGCCGGTCGTGCCCTTCGATCGCCCGTCGCCGTAAGCGATGACCTGCGAATCACGCACCGAACGCGCATACGCCAAGATCAATCTGGTGCTCAAGATTTTGGCGCGTGACGCGAGTGGGTACCACGGCATCGAGACGCTGTTACAACGGCTCGAGCTGCACGACGTCGTGCACGTCCGCGTGGGAACCATGGTCCCTTCCCTGACCTGCGCTGGCCCCACGATGCCGGTATGCGGCCTCGGACCGATCGAGCAGAATTTGGCGTGGCGCGCAGCGGTGGCATACACCGCCGCCAGCGGCTGGCAGACCGGTTGGGAGATCGAGATTGAGAAGCAGATCCCGGTAGGCGGTGGACTTGGGGGTGGCAGCGCCGATGCGGCCGCCGTGCTGCGCGCCTTCGAGGCGATGAGTCCTACGCCGCTGGGCGCAGAGCGGTTGCTCGCCCTCGCTGGTACGCTCGGCGCAGACGTACCCTTTCTTGTGAGCGGCGCATCGCTGGCGTGGGCCTGGGGACGCGGTGATCGACTGTTGCCGTTACCGGCGCTCCCTTCGGCTGCTGTGTGGCTCGCGGTATTCCCTGACGGTGTCAATACGGGTGCCGCCTACGGCGCGTTTGCGCGGGCGCGCGAGGCCCGCGGCGACGTCGTGTCGGCGTACAGCTATCCCGCGGGCGCTTTTTCGTCGTGGGAATCGATTGCCGCGCTCGCCGTGAACGATTTCGAACCCGTCGTGAGCGAGATGCACGAAGGCGTCGCGGCGGTCCTGCCGCTCTTTCGGCAGATCGCGAACGAGATGCACCGCAACGACGCACCGGCGATCGGCATGATGAGCGGCAGCGGCGCGACCTGCTTCCTGCTGCATACGGGCGGGTTGGGCATTCAGACGGACGGACCGGTCACACTGCTCTCGACGGGCACGCGCTGAGTGCGGAATGTGAAAAAACCCGTCGGTCTCGAGGGAGCCGGCAGGATTTTCGGTGCGTGCCGAACGAATCAGGCCGCACCACGACGACGCGCCATGACCATCAGTCCCGCCAAGCCATTTGCCATGAGCAGATGCGTGCTCGGCTCCGGCACTACCGTCGCCGTGGCGCGCTGATGGAGAACTGATCGTCGCCCGATGCCTGCTTGTACTGCGACCGGTTAAAGAGTAGGTAAGCAGACGGTCGGAGAATCCGGGCGGCTCCTATCCTTGGCCGGTATGCCCAGACCTCCCTTGTCGTTTCGGTGGTGGGTTTGATCGGCTGCAGAATCACCCAGAACCCAGAACC
>JANLVC010000004.1:0-10848 GCA_031363815.1 Gemmatimonadota bacterium | reverse complement strand
CGATCGGCAACTGTCGGGGGCCGTGGCTCTCGAGCTCGCGGAGCGCGGCGCGAAAGCTGCGCGCCGGCCCGCGTATCACCGCGGGTACCGCCAGCAGCTTCGTTGTGCCGATCGTGCGAAACAGCTCGTCGGCCGACACGGCGTACGTGATCTGCGGGGTCGCATTGAAATCGCGGCCGTCGAATACCACCAGCGAATCAACGCGTGGAGTGCCCGTGCCTTCCGCGCCGAAGAGGCGCTGTGTGAGTGACCGGGAGAACGCAGCCCGACGGGTCGAATCAAGCGGCGCGCCCAGCCCAATGCGCAGTCCGTAGGTTGGCGATCCTTCTGCCTGCTCCACCGCCCGGCCCAATGCGCGTCCGTCGGCATCAAGCTGCATCGTGAGCTGTAGCGTGGACGTGTTCCGCTCGGTAGGCCGCACCGGCAGCGTCACGCGCTGGGCCGTGCCGTCATCGCCGATGATGATCGCGAAGCTCCCTTGATACACGTCGGGCAACTCACCAAACGGAATCGATTCGGCGGTGAGATCGGTATAGTTCCAACCGGCACCCTCGCGCACGGCGGCGATGGCGTGATTGAACTGCAGCATCGACGGCACGTTGGGATCGGGGCGCTGCGACAGCGACAGCAGCACCGGGTTCGCCGAAATGCGATACCGGCGCAACGCCGCCACGAACAGCGTGGCTTTGTCCTTACAGTCTCCGAGCGAGGTGGACAGGACCTCGTCGGGCGTGCGCGGCTGGTAGCTGCCCACGCCAAGCGCCACGGAGAGATACCGGATATCCTGCGCCACGAACCGATGCACCGCACGTATCGTGTCGAGCTTGGTGCGCGCAGCGGCGGCGCGCACGATCGAGTCCATACGCGCGGCGGCCGTCGCGCTCAGCGTGTATCGATCCTTCGACAACCCGTGATACCAGCTCGCGACCTCGGTCCACGACCCGCGCGGCCCCACCGTGATCGTCTGCACGACGCCATTGGAGTCGGCCGCGAAGGGCTCGCCGCGAATGCCGGGCTGATCGATCGCCGTCCACGTATATCGACGACGACTGTTCGCGATATCATCCCGCCGTTGCACCGTGAGATTCCGCTCCACGATCGTGGGCGCGTACCCCTCAGGCACGTCAAGTTCGATGAACGACCGTCGAATGGTGACGGGGCCATTCAGTCCGGCACGGAAAAGAAAGTCGCCCGGTCGCGGCGGCGCGGAGTCCTTCACCGTCCACGCGATATCGACCACGGTACCGGCGGCCACTCCGGCCAACGAGAGCCGACGCACGCGCTGATCCTGATAGATCGGATTCGCCATCGCCGCCGGCACATCGGCGTCCTGCATCTGCGCCGGCTTGTCGGCGACCACGACGCCCGTAGTGCGTAGCACCCGCACCCACTCAATCGTGAGCGTCTGATGTGACGACGCGAACGCGAACGCCTGCTCGGCCAGGCCGCGCGCGGCGCTCTCGTCGATGACCTGCACCGCCCGCCGATTCCGCTGTTGCCAGCGACCGTTGGTGTCCAGGCGAAAACTCGACTCCTGCAGCAGCACCACGAACGGCTGCCCGGCGGCGCGCGCCGGATCGACCGCCAACCGTAGCACCGAATCAGACGGCAGCAACGGGAGCGGCGTCGCGGGCGCCGCGACCTGCGCCCACGACGCACGCGCACCGGCACACAACAAGGCGCTCAGCGCCAGAAAACGAAGCATACGGAATGGTCGCATCCCCGCGTCGCTGGCGCGAGTTGCCCGTACAACTTGCGACGCTACGCCGCCATCAGGTCCGCCCGCGCGAAGGCCAGACTCACGGCCCGGCGCGCGCCACGCTTGAGTGCGCGATGCACCGAGCGGGCGAAGCGCACGAAGTTCGAGCCCGCCCATGGATGTCGCTCGAAGAAGTCGAACGGGAGCATGTCGCACTTGAGGCGATTACAGGGACCGCAGGCCGTCACCACGTTGCCCGGGTCGTGCGCCCCGCCGCGGGCCAGCGGGACCACGTGGTCGAGCGTGGCATTGCGCTGATCGAGACGCGCCGCACAGTACACACAGCGTTGGCCGCAGTCGCGCAGCGCCACCCGGCGCATGGCCTGTTTCGCGGCGACATACGCCGCGATGCGTGGCCGAAGTGACGACGCCCCGGCGGAGGCGGCGAGCCTCACGACGGGGCGCTGAGAACGGTCGGAGCGAAAGAGCCGGCGCGATGCGGGCCGGGACTGTGCCGACGGGTTGGCCGTTCGGCACGAACAGGAACTACCGCGAGTGGAACGCATCATCCTCCTGGAAAACCGGGTGGACACGCACACCAAAGCTGAAATGATCGCTGCTTCGATCCTTCGTACATCGCGATGATACGATCACGTTCCTGCTCCCGTCAAGACGCAAGCAGACTTACCCCTTCATCCCGCTGTTCGAGAGCGGGTCACGCAGCATGCTGCCGATGCGGGCCGCCATGCCATCGAGCTGCTGCCGGTTGGGCATTTGAGAGCCGGGGAACGGCAGCGGCACGTCGAACCCGTCGTCGGCGCGGCGCGGGATCAGGTGAATGTGATAGTGCATCACGCTCTGGCCGGCGGCGGCGCCCGAGTTCACGACGATGTTCATATCGGTCGCCCCCGACGCGGTCTGCACATGCGGAATCAACTTCGCCGCGACCCGATACAGATGGGCACCCACATCCTTCGGGATGTCCTGCAGCACTTCGTAGTGCTCACGAGGGACGACCAGCACGTGACCGGGGTTGACCGGTTGAACATCAAGAAAGGCGATCGCGATGGAATCTTCGTAGCAGATCGACACTTCACCCGCGCCACGAATCAGATCGCAGAAAATGCAGTGGCCGCTGGACGGCGTTTGGGGAGCAGTGGGTGCGTGCATAAGATTTCACCAGAGAGGAGAGGCGGTGATGCCAAGCTGTCCCCGAGTTGAACGCTCGGCAAGCACTGCATGATCCCGGCCGGAGAATGTCCCTTCCGCTCGCCACCCGCGCTAAGTTTAGGGGTTGTCTGTCTCCAGCCCTCCAGATCACTTCGATGGCCACTTCGACCCGCCCGAGCCGCCCCCGCAAGGGAGCCGCCGCCGAGCCCGCGCTCACGCGTGAGCAGATGGTGAACGCCTACCGCGTGATGTACACGTCGCGCCGGTTGGACGATAAAGAGATTCAGCTAAAGCGCCAGAACAAGATCTTTTTTCAGATCTCCGGCGCCGGTCATGAGGCCGTGCTCGCGGCGGCCGGCATGGTGCTGCGTCCGTCGTACGACTGGTTCTATCTGTACTATCGCGATCGGGCGCTCTGCCTGCAGCTCGGGATGACGCCCGCCGAAATGCTGTACAGCGCCGTCGGTGCCGCGATCGACCCGAACTCGGGCGGTCGGCAGATGCCGAGCCATTGGGGACAGAAGGATCTCAACATCGTGTCGGTGTCCTCGCCAACGGGCACGCAGTTTCTGCAGGCCGTTGGGAATGCCGAGTCCACATTGCGCGCATCGCAGGGCAAGCTGACCGACGGGTTCCCGGGCGATGATGTCACGCTCGTGACCACCGGCGACGGCACGACCAGCGAAGGCGAATTCTGGGAATCGCTCAACACGGCGTGCAATCTCAAACTGCCGATCGTCTATCTCGTGGAAGACAACGGCTACGCGATCTCGGTGCCGGTCGAAGTGAATACCGCCGGCGGCTCGATCTCGAAGCTCGTGGCATCATTCCCGGGGCTCTACATCGAAGAAGTCGATGGCTGTGACTTCCTGGCGTCGTATGCCGCGCTCGACCGTGCCGTAACGTACGCGCGTGAGCGCAAGGGACCGGCCTTCGTGCACGCCAAGGTGATCCGTCCGTACTCGCACTCGCTGTCCGACGACGAAGTGTTCTATCGTCCGCAGGATGAGCGCGATGCCGATGCGGCGCGTGACCCGCTCACCACGTTCCCGCTGTACCTGCTTGCCGAAGGACTGGTCACAGAAGCAGAGCTGCAGGCGTTGCGTGACACGGTCGACACCGAGATTCTCGCCGCCACCGACGACGCGCTCGAGCAGCCACAGCCCGGCGCCGACACGGTCACCTTCGCCGTGTACTCGCCGGATGTCGATCCGACCGCCGAACAGTTTGATACCGAAGACGATCCGCAGTTCACGGGCGAGCCGACCACTATGGTGGAGCTGCTCAACGCCTGTATGCGTGATGAGATGGCGCGTGACGAACGCATCCTTGTGTTCGGCGAAGACGTGGCCGATGTGTCGCGCGAGGAGCACCTGGGCAAGCTGAAAGGCAAGGGCGGCGTGTTCAAGGTGACACACGGCCTGCAAACCAAGTTCGGCGGCGGCCGCGTGTACAACTCGCCGCTCGCCGAAGCGAACATCATCGGACGCGCCATCGGACTCGCGCACCGCGGCTACAAGCCGGTCGTCGAAATTCAGTTCTTCGATTACATCTGGCCCGCGTTCATGCAGATCCGCGACGAACTCGCCACGATGCGCTGGCGCTCGAACAATGCGTTCAGTGCGCCGGTGGTCATTCGCACCACGTACGGCGGCTACATCCGCGGCGGCATCTATCACTCGCAGACGGGCGCGTCGTTGTTCACGCACAACCCGGGTTTGCGTGTGGTGTGCCCCAGCAATGCCCTCGACGCGAACGGTCTGCTCCGCACCGCCATTCGCTGCGAAGATCCGGTGCTCTTTCTCGAGCACAAGCACCTGTACCGCCAGACGTACAACAAGGGCCGCTACCCGGGCCCGAATTTCATGATTCCGTTCGGGAAGGCAAATATCCTACGCGAGGGCACTGACGTCACACTCGTGACGTACGGCGCCACGGTGCAGCGTGCGCTGGTGGCTGCCAATCAGATCGCCGAGGAAGGCGGACCGAGCGTTGAAGTGATCGACCTGCGGACGCTCTCACCGTGGGATCAGGAAACGGTGTTCAACAGCGTCAAAAAGACCAGCCGGGTGATCGTGGCCACCGAGGATTCCCTGTCGTGGGGCTACGGCGCCGAGATCGCCGCCCGGATTGCGGACGACTGCTTCGCGTGGCTCGACGCGCCGGTCAAGCGTATTGCCAGCGCCGACGCGTTTGTGGGGTACGCGCCTTCGCTTGAAGATGCGACCCTGCCGCAGGTTGAGACGTTCCGAAAGGCGTACCTCGACATCGTCGCGTTCTAGGCGCCACGAACGCGTATGCAGCGATGCTCTACCATGCATCCACGATGCCCCACGATGCGCCCTGCGGCGTCGTGGGGCATCGCGGCATTCAGGCGACCAGCGTGAGTTCGCGCGCCACCGGATGTGTGGTGCCGAGCGCGATGTATTCCGGCACCAGCTCAGCGATACGCTTCCGCAGCACGCTATCGTCGTCGCGGCGCATCGCCGCCTGCACGAGGGCATCCACGTGCGCATGCACGCCAGCCGGCGGGATACCCAGTCGCGAGCAGAGAATTGTGTGGTGTGACGTGGGCCGGAGGCTCTCGTCGTCGCGAGAGAGCTCTTCGAACAACTTCTCCCCTGGCCGCAGCCCCGTGAAGTGAATCTCGACATCATCACCCACGCGTAGCCCCGACAGCCGAATCAGATCGGACGCCAGATCGACGATCTTGATCGGCGCCCCCATATCGAGCACGAACACCTCGCCGCCCTTGCCGAGCACCGCCGCCTGCAGTACGAGCTGCACCGCCTCGGGGATCGTCATGAAGTAGCGTTGCATGTCCGGGTGCGTGATCGTGATCGGTCCACCGGCGCGGATCTGCCGCAGAAACGTCGGCACCACGCTGCCGCGGCTGCCGAGTACGTTGCCGAACCGCACGCTCACGTAGTTGCGGCCGGTCGAGACTGCGGCGCGTTGCACAAGCAACTCCGCAATCCGCTTGGTCGCCCCCATGATGCTGGACGGATTCACCGCCTTGTCGCTGGAGATGAGCACGAACTGCGGGGTGCCGTGACGCACCGCGGCATCGATCAGGGTTCGCGTGCCCTTCACATTGTTCGTGATTGCCTCGGCCAGATTGTCTTCCATGAGCGGCACATGCTTGTGCGCTGCCGCGTGGAATACGGTGTTCGGTCGATACTGGCCGAAGATTGCATCGAGCCGTGTCTCGTCACGGATGTCGGTGATAAGGCACGTGATCGGCACCGAGGGGAAGTGCGAGCGCAGCTCCTGCTGGATATCGAAAATGGAGTTCTCGCCGTGTCCCAACAGCAGCAAGTGTGCCGGCGCATTGCGCGCAATCTGTCGACACAATTCGCTGCCGATCGACCCACCGGCACCCGTCACGAGCACCGCCTGCCCCTCCACGTTACGCCGCACCGCACCGAGATCGGTCTGTACCGGTTCTCGGCGCAACAGATCCTGAATCTCGACCGGACGCAGCTGATTCACACCCTTGCGTCCGGAGAGGATCTCACCGATCTGCGGCATCGTGCGGATGTCCACGCCGGCGGCCGTGCAGATGCGCACGATCTCGCGGATTTTTGCGCCGGGGGCACTCGACATCGTGATGATGACATGACGTACGCCGTGTGCGCGGATGCGCGCCTCCAGTTCACAGACCGAACCAAGGACATACAGGCCACCCACCTGCAGATGATGCTTCGAGACGTCATCGTCGAGATATCCGATCGGTCGCAGCCCCATGGCCGGATTCTCGAGCATTTCTCGCGCGGTGAGCCGCCCGGAGGCTCCGGCTCCCAGAATGAGCGCCGCCGCCTGTACAGTGTGGTCACGACGCTGGCGGCGGTGCACGAGCCACACACGCGCCAGTAAGCGCGGCAGCGTGAGCGCGACGATGCTCCACATGGTATGCGACGAGATCACGGAGAGCGGTAATCGCGTGGGCGACAGCCCCAACACCGGCAGCAGGAACACGCCCAGCGTCACGTTGGCAACGGCCGCCACGAGCACCGCCGCCATCATCGCCTTGAGTTCCTCGACCGACGCCATGCCCCACTCGCGGCGATACAGCCGGAACGCCGCCATGATGCCGAGCCACATCGGCACCGCCAGCACCAGGTGATAGCTCGCCGCCTCGCGCCAATGCGACTCGAGCCACCCGAGTCCTTCGAAGCGCAGCGACCAGGCAATGCCCCAGACCGCAGTGAGCATCGTGACATCGAGCACGAACAACTGGTTGTGAGTCAGCCACGGTGCCTTGCGGCACTCGGCAGGTAACCCGGCCGGCGGCGATGGCGCCGGCGATGGAGACACGGTGTGGAGCGTCATCGAGTGTACGGTCGGCGGCGAATATTGCGTCGCGGCGTCGCGACTTCTCCAAAAGACGGTGTCGGCCCAGTGCCAGCCTGCTGCGCAATCATTCGACTGGCATGCCTTAGTGAATATCGGGCTTCTGAGTCCAAGCCTTTAGCCAACGCGTCGTCACCATTCGCACACGCCGGCGCCCTTCCTAGTTCGTGCGGCTCAGCACGACGGCAATCGTTACCAAACTGCCGAGAACCTGGGCGATGGTGCCCAGAAACTGCATCACATCGCGTTTGTCGGCTGGATCGCGGGAGGGCACCACAATGCGGCTTCCCGGCCGCGGTGTAGGCTGCGTGGCGATCACGACGAGATACCGATGCTTTGTCTCCACCTTGCCGTTCGCCTGCACCACGTACGCACGCTTCGCGTCGGCATTGCGCGTCGCGCCGCCAGCCGCACGGATGTAGTAGGCCAATCCGGCACCCGGCTCGTACGGAATGGCCACCGCTGAATTGACCGCGCCCGACACCGACACCAACGCGTTGTAGCGCGGCACGTGCACAGAGTCGCCGTCGATCAGCAGCAGATTGTCGCGATCCTTCGGATTCTGCAGCACACTGGGCAGGTCTACGCCCACTCGCCCTACCGCATTCTGCCGGCGGTAAAATGCCACGCCGGCGGAGTAGGCCGAGGGGGTGATCCCGCCAGCGCGTGCGATCACGTCGGAGAGTCGCTCGGTCTTGGAGGTCAGGGCATACGTGCCGGGAAACTGCACTTCGCCCGTGAGGGTCACGCTGGACTGCATCTGCCAGTCCGGCTGACGCAGCACGAGCACGTTGTCATAGGGCGAAAGTCGCGTGTCGTCGTTGGGCGTCGCTGCGGCACGCGAGCCCATCACGTACGACGAGTCGAGGGGCACGCGGAAGGTGATCGCCAACTGGCCCTGCTGACGCGTTTCCGGCAGTCGCGCGATCTCCGCTTCCTTCAACGATGCACTCGGTAACAAGCCCCCAGCCAGCATCATCAGATCGCGCATCGTCATGCCCTCGCGAAACGGATACTGCCCCGGACTGCGCACCGCGCCGCTCAGCGCAACGTACTTCGGCGCACGAAACTCGGTGAGCGAGAACACCGTAATTTCGTCGTCTTCCTGCAGGGCAACGGGCGCGGTCGTGGTACCATCGGTGCGCAACGTGGCGCGTATCTGCTCACGCGTGGAATCGGCGCGCAGGCGCGAGATCATCACCCGTCCGAGATAGCTGTCGGACTTGAGTCCACCGGCGTGACGGATGGCGTCGGTGAGCGTACTGACCGTGTCGATGCCCTGCGAGCCGGGCTGCCACACGTTGCCGGTGATCGTAATGCGCCCGCGCACACGGTTCGACACGCGCGGGACCTCCACGATATCGCCAGCTTCAATCGGGATGCGCACAGCCGTCATCCCCTTGGCGGCGTCTGGCAAGCTCACGTCGAGGACAATGCGATCGCTGCCTTCTGCGGTGCGCTGCGCCGGTGGCACGATGCGTTGAATGCGAATGCGACGACGCGACGCATCGTCCGTGAAACCGCCAGCGGTCGCCACCAGATCGTCGAGCGATTCGTTCGGTCGTAGTTCGTACGTGGCCGGACGCAAGACGCCACCGCTCACCCGTACCCTGGCGCCGTGCGTAGGCACAAAGAGCACATCACCATTCTCGAGACGTACATCGCCGTTGGCGTCACCGCGCAGCAGATACTCATACACGTCGAAGCGCTGCGGCGGCTTGCCGCGGCGACGAATCTCCACCTGCCGTAGCGACCCACGTTCACTCGGGCCGCCGGCCGCATAGAGTGCCGTGAGGGCAGAGCCGGCGCTGGAGATGCGATAGCTGCCAGGCTGCTGCACATCGCCGACCACGAACACTTGATTGCTGCGCAATCGCGCCACGCTCAGCGCAAAGCGCGTGCTGCTCCCGACACCCGAGTACACGCGCTGCAACCGCGAGCGCAGCAGCACGTCGAGATCACCGAGTGTGAGATTCGCCACCGGCACGGTGCCGACCAAGGGGATGACCACAAACCCTTCGCGGGTGACATCGAGCGTGTACGCCGCTTCGACATCGCCGCTGAGAATGAGCACCAGTTGATCACCGGCACCGAGCTTATATGAGGCGTCCACCGGTCCACCGGCGTTGGCATCGAATACCGTGGTGGGTTGCGAGAACAGCGCGTAGCCAAACAGCGTGGAACCGTCGTGGGCGTAGCTGATCCCGGTCGTGCGATCGTCGCGCGTCGCGCCCGGAACGGGCGATGTGCCGGTCGACGTGGCGTGGCCACCACCGTTGCCCTCGCGCGGGCCGCCGAGCGCGACACGACGCAGGGCCACGGCGTCATCAGAGTCGACAATGCCGAGTGCGCGCACGGCACTGATCAGCGAATCGGCTGGTGGTGTGGCAGCGCCGGGGGCGGCTCCACCCATGACCTGTTCCAGCAGTGACTCGGGGTAGCCGATGGCACGGAGGCGCGCCCTGAGCTGCTCGGAAGAGAGACCGGATGCCAGGATACGTTGCCGCAGTTGCGCCACCAATTCGGGGCGGTTCTGCACCAAATCCTGTGCTTGAGCCGGGGTCGGGATGTTTGCTGGCAGCGACTGCGCGTGCACAGGCTCGACATCGGCGCCGGCCATGATGCTCGCCGCGAGCGCCAGGAGCACTCGTGAACGGGACATCTTCAAAGATTCTGATAGAGGAAAGGTCGTTCGTCTGGGAAATGACGAACGACCTTCCGGGGCTGTAACAGTCGGTTGCTAGACCGTGACGGTCGTAGGCCCCACGATGGTGCCGCTACGCACGAATGAGCGTGAGATCGTACAGGGCAAAGGTTTCGTCCCGCGTGATGAAGACGAGGTTCTCGACCTGGGCCTGCGCGATGAACATGCGATCGAAAGGATCGCGATGATGCGATGGCAAACGTGCGGCCGCTTCAGCGTGCCGAAAGAGCACCGGCAGCTCCGTAAAGGCCGAAGCGTCGACCGCGGCGGCAACCGTTCTCGTGCTGCTGATTTTGCCGAGCGCGGACTTGATGACGATCTCCCACTCCGAGGCGCTGCTGACCAGCACTTCGTCGGCATTGTGGATGGCCTTCGTGGCGGCTGGCGACAAGCGCGCGTCGGAGTCCCACCAGATCAGAACGTGGGTATCGAGTAGCACGCGCACGCGACGTCAGTCTTCGAAGGTGGCCAGCACGTTATCGGGCAGCGGCGCGTCGAACCCTCGCGCCACCTTCCACTGTCCCTTGCCCTGTCCCGGGACCCGCAGATGTCGCGTGTCCTCCATGGGAACGAGACGCGCCATGGGGTGACCGGACTTCATGATCACGATCTCCTCGCCGGCCGCAGCGCGGTCGACGAGCGCGGAGAGGTGAGTCTTCGCGTCATATAGCGCTACGGATTCGCGGACGACTTTCTTGGGCATCAGGGCTCCCTGTGAAACTGACTATTATGGAAAATACACGCATTGACCAATTTGGTCAAACATTGCTCCACTAGTACGGCGACCGGTTAAAGAGTAGGTAAGCAGACGGTCGGAGAATCCGGGCGGCTCCTATCCTTGGCCGGTATGCCCAGACCTCCCTTGTCGTTTCGGTGGTGGGTTTGATCGGCTGCGGTGGTGGCGACCGACAGATCGCTACTA
>JANLVC010000179.1:0-22502 GCA_031363815.1 Gemmatimonadota bacterium | reverse complement strand
TCGCGCGTCTCGCGCACCGAGGCGTGCAGCGTCTCGTGCAGCCGCCCAAGCATCGGGACATCTCCGGCGAGGAGCGCCACGGCGTGCACGGTCTCGTCGATGGCGGCCATGAGCCTGGCGCATGTATCGTCCGCGACCGTGCCTGCCCGCGCCGGCGTGACCCCGAACTCCCGGGCCGCTACGCGCAGCGAGTGTGCCGAGAGCGCCCTCGCGTGCGACTGGCCCCCGAACCGGAGCGGCAATTCCTCGGCGTCGAGGTCGGGGTACACGAGGGTACAGGTCACGTCGTACGCGGGGGCGAGCCGCACGCCGGCCGGCGTATGCAGCAGCGTCAGGTTCTTCGCGTGCGCGTCCCGATTGCCCAGCGCGAGGTTCGCCACGGCCCACCGCAGGAGCCGCTCGGCGTCCTCCGCGGGCGCGGCGCCCGCCCGCCGCACGACGGTACAGAGCTCCTGGTACCCCGGGGCCCCCGTCGAGGCGTACTTCTGGAACGAGGTGCGCCCGGTGACCTGGCACCCGTCCTCGGCGTGCAGCCGGGTCACGGTGTCGCGAGCCTCGAGCACGCGGTCGAACCGTGCCGTCTCGTACACCGCCGCATCCAGCGCGTGCACCGTGCTCTCAGCCGTGGGCACGCCGGCGGCGGCCATGAGGCGCATGCACAGCAGCTCGTTGTGGAGCAGGCCCGGGAACCGCTCCTCCCGGGCGTGCTTCACGAGCACCGTTGAGGGCGCCCCCTGCAATGGGACGAGGTACAGCGGCTCGTCGGGCGCGGCCCCGGGTCCGCTGGGTGGGCGCCGGAAGAGGACCAGCTTGTCCTGGGCCCCGCTCAATGAGAGGCGCCCCCGCTTCAAGACCTGCGCGGGCGAGGGGCGGACGCTCGCCTCCTGCGCGCGCCCCATCGCCAGCGCCGCCCGCACGTCCTCGGCGCTGCATGGCGCGTACTGGGGGCTGGGCGGGGGGAGCTCCCCCTCTGGCCACAGCGACAGCGCGCCGGCGCACTCACCGCCGAACGCGGCGAGGAGGCCGAGCACGTCGCCCACATCGACCTTCTCCGCCTTGGCGAGGTAGCCGCGGAGGTCGCCCTCCGGCAGGAGGTTCTCGAAGCACGGGCGGACCAGATGATCGTCGAACGTGCCGGCGCGCACGGGCAGTAGGACGCCCACCGCGGCGGCGCGGTCGCCCAGCACAGCCGCCTGGTACGCGAATTTGAGGAGCGATCCTTCCGCCCAGAGCGTCCCGACTGGTCGGCTGGCCCGATAGACAGTCAGGCGTCGCGGCGCGGTCATCGGTCGTCCAGGTCGTCCCGGTCGTCCCGGTCTTCCCGGTCACCCAGCGCCTGCAGGGACAGCGAGGGGTCGCGCGGCACGAGCACCACGTCGAACCCCATGCCCGCGAGGAGGTCCAGCGCCTTGTCCAGACGGACGCCGCGCTCGCCACGCTCGAGCTCCGCCAGCAGGCGGTGCGTCACGCCGAGCATGCCCGCGGCGTCACGCAAGGATCGTCGGTGCCTCGTGCGCCACCATCGCGCCACGCGGCCCAGTTCGCTGAGGGTCAGCACGACGCCGCCCCGCACGGCGGCGTCATGCGGCGCGGGGTCAAGCGGCGGCAATCGTTCTGGTACGACTTTACGCATGAAGCGTTGGGAGTTCGTTCGGACCCCTAACGGGGTCGGAATTTGGTTGGATGTCTAACAGACCCCCAAAGGGGTACGATAAAGCTCGACACACCTATTTTACCCCTTTAAGGGTCCGATAGCAAATCGGTGGGGGATCGACACCGAGACGCGCGATCACGCCCCCGTACGCCAACGGGTTGGCGGCGCCGCGGCGTACGGGGGCGTTGGTGACCGGCCCGCCACGGGCTGCCCGTGGTGCACAGCTTCTCGAATCGGCTCAGTGGACACCTCAAATCCGGCCACGGATCGACACCGCGAAACCGGCCACCACGCCGGCCAGCTGAGACTGGTTAGCGAGGCACAGTGACCGAGGGTTCGGGCGTCGCGTGAAGTTTCGTGCGCCAGCTGCGCGGGCCGCAAGTGAGCACGTGGGCGTGGTGGAGTAACCGGTCGAGGAGCGCGGTCACGGTACAGTTGCACCAGCCGGTTGTAGCGCTTCGGCTCCTTCGGTGCGCGTACCGTGAGCATTCGCTCGTTCGGCAGCCTTGGCTGCGTATCGTGAACACGTGGCTGGCGAGGGGTCGGGCTTGCTGTAAAGCCCCTCTCCGAGCAAAGCGCAGCCGCCAACGGTGGAACGACGTCAACGAGCCCCTGTTGCCGCGCCGTAAGCGGTAGCGAGGGTTCGTAACAGACCGGCGCCACGCCATGAGATCGCATTCCGATGCGCCCCGATTTCAAACACCGACGCCGCCGGCGATTAGGAGCGGCGGCGTCAGGCTTCCAACTCGGGGCGACAAGATACAGCACGCGCGCGCGTGCTTCCCGGACCGCGCCTTTCATCGCATCTTGGCGGATGTGCCGAAGCCCCATAGCCGGTACCGCCCATTGATGTCGCTCCGCGACGAGCTGCAACGAACGCTCGGCGATTCCTATGCCATCGAACGGGAACTCGAGGGCGGAGGCATGTCGCGCGTGTTCGTGGCGACCGACACGACGCTCGGAAGACGCGTGGTCGTGAAGGTGCTACCGGGTGAGATGTCGGGCCCCGTGGCGGTCGAGCGCTTCAAGGGCACGCACAGCGGCCCGGCCGAGATTGCGCGACAGCTTGGCGTGGTGCGATTGCTCAGCGGGAAGCTGCAGCCGGGCAAGGGACGCGTGCGTCTGCAAATGGAACTGACGGACACCACCGGGACATCGCTGTGGTCGGGGACGTTTAATACCGACACGAAGGACAACTTCGCGATGCAGGATACGATCACGGCCAGCGTCGCCAGGGAGCTGAAGCTCGTGCTGACACCCGCCACGCTGGCCTCGGCGCGTGCGGGACGCACGGTAAACCCCGAGGCGCACCTGCTCTACCTGCGCGGACAATTCGAGAAGAACAAGGTGACCGAAGTCGGGCTGCGCAACGCGATTCAGTATTTCACTCAGGCACTCGCGCGCGACTCGAACTACGCGCAGGCCCATGCGGGAATGGCGTTCGCGTACGACATGCTGGCCGACATGTTCCAGCCTTCGCACGAGTACCATACCCTGTCGTTGCGCGCGGCCCAGCGTGCGGTGGCGATCGACAGTCTGCTGCCGGAAGCGCGCACGCTCCTCGGCTACGAAATCGCCGCGGCCACCTGGGACTTTACCAGCGGTCAGCGGGAGATCGACCGTGGTCTGGAACTCGATCCCAACAATCCGGATGCGCTGTTCATGGCGGGCCTGTTCGCGTGGATGATCGGTGACCACCAGCGCGGACTCGCACTCGCCGATCACCTGATGATCATCGATCCGCTGTCGCCGCTCGCGGCGCGTCTTCGTGCGGACCATCTATGGGTCGCGGGGCGCTACGACGAGGCGCTGGTGCAGGACAAGCGTGCGCGTGCGCTGGATCCGTTGGCGGAAATCCACGAGAGCACGCGAGGCACCGTGCTGCGTGCGCTCAACCGCGACGAAGAAGCGCTGAACGAATTCCGGAACAAGGGGAACTTGCTCGACCAGCCCCTCGCGGGGCTGGCGATGACGTACGCAAAGATGGGCAAGCGCACCGAGGCCATGCAGGTCATCCGCGCGCTGGAAGCGCGCGAAAAGACACAGTGGGTGGAACCCACGTTCATTGCCATGTCCTACGCCGCGCTGGACGACCGCGACGCCGCGATGCGATGGCTCCAGCGGGCGTTCGATGCGAAGACCTTTGCGTTCCGCTCCTTCACGAGTTGGAACCATCCCTGGTTACGGCCGCTCTGGACGGATGCGCGATATCAGGCGCTGCGTGCCCGGGCGATGGCCACGACGTTTCGGTAATACACTACTACTTCGCGGCAGCGGCTGGCGCGGCCGGCGGCTCAACGTTGCTGAAGGCGTCGACGACGTAGCGCCACTTCCCATCGGTGCCGCGACGGAGCACTTCCACGAACTTCAACGTATGCGAGGCGCCGCCCATCTTGTACGAAACGGTCCCGGTCATGTACGCGAGATCACCGACGCCGTACGCGGTATTCGACTTCAGCACGAAGTCGGTGGCACCACCGTCGATGAAGCCCTTGAGCATCGGGCGCGCAGCGGCCATATCCAGCGCCGGCGAGTCCTGCGGCATCACGATCGCGTCGGCCGCGTAGATGTCGTACGCCGCGATCGAGTCCTTCGCGTTCATCGCCACCGAGAACGCGGCATCGACGGCGCGTACGGAGTCGAGGGCGGCAGCCGAAAGCGGGGCGGGCGCGGACGAGCTGGATGGTGCGCTGCAGGCCACAGCGAACAGCGTGAGGGCGAGGATGAGCGGTGCGCGCACGGGCGACTCCGTTGAGAGGGGTGAGAAGCGGTGGCGGAGAACGTACCGGTCACGCTGCCAGCCCGCCACGGCCGGCCGTCAGATCCGTCCGTCACCGCCACATTGAGGCTGGACCTGCATCCTCAAACAACATGCGCTGCATGAGACAGGCCGGTTCGGCAGATCGTCATGCAGCGCAGGTGTTTACCTCAACGACAAGTATGCTTGGACAGAAACGTCAACTATGGCGGGACAAAAGCGACAGTTATGGCGCGTCGCTAGGGGGCACCCTCACCCGCACTCGCTAAATCCGCACACATGGCACTTCACGCACCCCTCCGCGAACTCCAGCTGACTGCCGCAATCCGGGCACGTGCCCATGAACACTTCCCCGCCGCCTGACCCGAATTCGATCGGCTGCATCTGCTCGGCACCGTGCGTCATCGGCGGACGCGTGATCGGTACACCAGCGGCCGGCGTCGGCATCGGCGGCATCATCGAGCTCACGGGCGTCGGCATACCAGCCACCGCGCCTCCGGCCAGCAGATCGGTCTGTACACCCTGCTTCTCACGCCACCACTGTTCCAGCGCGATACCCACGGCGTCTGGCAGCGAGAGCACCTTGTTCGGTCCGAGACCGACCGCGCGGTCGCTCGAGATACCGCGCAGCTGACGATGGATTTCCTGCAATGAAATGCCCGACCGGAGCGCCAGTGAGATCAGCCGCCCAATCGCTTCGGCATCGGCCATCGCCGAGCCGCCGGCTTTGCCGAGGTTGAGGAACACCTCGAACGGCTGCCCCTTCTCGTCTTCGGTGATGTTCACGAACATCACACCGAGCGGCGTTTCCTTGCGGATGGTCGTACCGCGCATCACTTCCGGACGCGAGCGCTTGCCACGACGGCTCGCGTTCTCCGCCTCCGCACTGAACAACGCCTTCTTGGTGCGATCCAGTTCGTTCTGCAACTCGGCCATCGTGCCCTGCAGCTCGCCCAGCTCGCGCTTGAGCGCTACGGTCGCATCAGCGGTGGCCTTGTCGGCCTTCGGCGCTTCCGGGGCGCCGGCGGCTTTGGCATCGTCGCGCTTGGCGGTGGCATCCTGCGTGGCACCGGTGCTGAGCACCTGGTTGTCGCGCGAACCGTCGCGGTACACCGTAACGCCCTTGCACTTCATGTCGTACGCCATCTCGTAGATCGCGCGCACGTCGTCCTGCGTGGCGGCGTACCCGAAGTTGGTGGTCTTGGAGATCGCTGAGTCGCAGTACTGCTGGAACGCCGCCTGCATTTTGATGTGGTACACGGGCGCAATGTTGTTCGCCGTGTTGAACACCGCCTGCCATTTGAGCGGCACGTCGTGGTGCTTCACCGTGCCCGTTTTCGCGATGCGCTCCATGAGTTCATCGCTGTACCAGCCTTCAGCCTTCGCGATCGCCACGAAATCTTCGTTCACGTCGGGCATCATCACGCCTGCCTGATTGCGCATGAACGCCACCGCGAACAGCGGCTCAAGGCCACTCGAGCACCCGGCAATAATGGAAATCGTGCCGGTGGGCGCCACCGTGGTCACGTTGCAATTGCGCAGCTGCTGCAGAGGGCGGATGCGCTCGCCTTGCTCGTCGCGCGCGCACGTTTCGTCGGGACCCCAGATGGAGCGCGCCCACTCGGGGAATGTCCCACGTTCCTTGGCCAGCCGCTCGCTCTCCTTCTTGCTCTCAACGTCGAGGAACTCCATAACCTTGCGGCCCATCTCCACGCCTTCCACGCTGTCGTACGGAATGCCCAGACGCACCAGCATATCGGCAAATCCCATCACGCCCAGACCGATGCGACGGATGCGCTTGGAGAGCGCGTCGATTTCTGGCAGCGGGTACTTGTTGACGTCGATGATGTTGTCGAGGAAATGCGTGCTGAGCGCGATATCGCGACGCATCGCGTCCCAGTCGATCTGCCCGTTCACCACGTAATAGCCGACGTTCACCGAGCCCAGGTTGCACACGTCGTACGCCAGCAGCGGCTGCTCGCCACAATTGTGCACGACAAACCCATTGCCGATGAACGAATGGGTGAACGGCTCGGTGAGGTCGTATACCATCTCCTCGCCCGCCGCCTCGATGCGCTCAAAGCGCGCCGTGAACGACTCGCGATACGGCCCCCGCGCGCCGGAACTTGCCACGCGCGTGACCAGCGCATTGTTCTTGGTGCGCGTCAGGAATCCGATGTCTTCGGCGAAGCGCAAAACATTGTCGCGCGAAATGACGAGATCGTGATCGGCCTGGCACGCCACTTCGGAGTTTTTGATCGTGACCACGCGCGCCGGATGACGATCGCGATAGATGCGCGACGCGATCCCGAAATTGAGCAGCATCCGTTGCACGTCCTGCAGCAACGACATCGATATAGACGTCAGCCGCACCGACACGCCCTTCTCCGGCGTACCGCTCACGTGTCCGTCGGCCGTAAAAATCGCCTGGAGAAAACCCTGTTGCATCGTTTCCGCACCGGCCAACACCGCGGTCGGCACGCGATCGAGCTTCGACGCGGCGGTCACGCCGAAACGCTCGGCAACCAATGCACGCAGGCGCGTGCTGCTCACCGTGGCCATCGCGCGCGTGGGAATGTCGACCACGCCAACCGGCGCGCGACCGCTATGGCCGAGCATCTCGTTCACATCGTTGGAGAACGACGTGGCGACCTCGCGATCATCGCCCCAGAAGCCCAACACGGCGCCGTGTCCGGAGTCACCGGTGATGTGGCCATCGGCGATAAGCCAACCCAGCACGCGTCCTTCTTCCGACGTGCCGCTGGCGCCGAATCCACCCTTCACATTCTGAATGTGCAGCGCATCGCCTTCAGCCAACGACTGCGCCTCGACCCAACCACGCGCCGTCATGAACCGATGATCGGCCGTGACCCGGATATCGTAGCCCTCACGCGTGACCACGCGAAACACCGGCTTCACGCCGCTGGCGAACGGCACCCCCGCCGGACCCACGCGCCCGGCGCTGAAGCGTGCATCGAGCGTCACGGGCATCGCCTCATTGCCGTCGGCCAACGACGCAATCGGCACCAGCCCGTTGCTGGTGGCGACGAGCGTATCTCCGGTCACACACGGGTTTGTCGCCTCATACGCACCCAGGTGCGGCACCGGGTTGTAGCGGTTCGCTTCGTCGATGAAGAACACGCCCGGCTCACCGGTACGCCACGCGCCAAGGATCATCTTGTCCCACACGTCGCGCGCGCGGACCTGACCCGTCACCTCTCCGTTCGAAGGATCGATGAGGTCGTAGCTACCATCGACCTTGACCGCGTCCATGAACTTGGTGGTAATGCCCACGGAAATATTGAAGTTCGTGATCTTGCTGAGGTCTTCCTTGCTCGCGATGAACTCGAGCACGTCAGGATGATCAACGCGCAGGATCCCCATGTTTGCGCCACGACGCGTGCCACCCTGCTTCACCGCGTCCGTACTCGCGTCGTATAGCTCCATGAACGAAATCGGCCCCGACGCCACGCCGGTCGTACTCCGCACCATGCTGCCCTTGCCACGCAGGCGCGAGAACGAGAAGCCGGTGCCACCGCCCGACTGATGGATCAGCGCCATGCTGCGCAGCGTGTCATAGATGCCGCTCTGGCCGTTGCTGAGCGCGTCATCGACCGGCAGCACGAAGCAGGCGGAAAGCTGGCCGAGCGGGCGGCCGGCGTTCATGAGCGTCGGCGAGTTCGGCTCGAACCGACGCTGCGTCATCAGGAAATAGAACTCCTCGGCCACGGCCTGCACGGCTCCGTCGCTCGCCCCGTACCGACGGTCGGCCTCAGCCACCACCGTCGCCACACGCCAGAACATGTCCTCCGGCTTCTCCACCGACTTGCCGGACTTGTTTTTGACCAGGTATCGCTTGTCGAGCACGGTCCGGGCGTTCGCGGACAGCGTTACCAGTCCTTCCGGTGGCGTGGCGGAGAAGGGCATTCGTGGGGCTCCTGCAGTTGGCGTGGGACGGGGCAAAATGACCGAAACTCGACGTTCTCAAGGACGTTTTCGAGAACTTGGCGGGGGGCCGAGTGGGCGGGTATGGTGCCTCCGTTCGTGAGGCCGCACAAGTAGCGGTGTAAGTCGTTCCCGGCGAACGCCTTGCACAACGCACATCACGGATGTGCGAAACGCCCGAAGTTGTCCACCGAGGTCAGCTTTTACAAGCACGACACGCGCCACGGCAGAGCGGCCACAGCCGTTTCGACTTGTCCCAGCGGTCTCGACAGTGACAATAGTAGCGTGTAACCCGTTATACACCAATCGATTGAAGAAGATCGGCTCAGACCGGCGGCGGCAGCATCAACACAGCACGCCGACATGCCCACCCGCGCCTCGATCACATTCTTGTGTGGCCCGCCAGAGCGCGCTTGCTTGCAGTCACACCGAAAACAGGCAATTGCCCGCACTCACGAAGTGCACCGCCCCAATGACCCGTTGCGGTGCACTTCCTTCAGCGCCACATACCGCGCCGCATTGTCCAGCGTCACCGCCTGCTGCTCCGCGCTCAGCTTGCGAACCACCTTCCCCGGTATCCCCACCACCAGCGACCCCGGAGGCACCTGCGTGCCCTCCGTGACCACCGCCCCGGCCGCGATGATGCTCCCCCGCCCCACCCGCACGTTGTTCAGCAGAATCGCCCCCATCCCCACCAGCACGCCGTCCTCCAGGATGGTGCCGTGCACCACCGCCCGGTGCCCGATCACACAATCCTCCCCCACGATCGTCGGCTTTCCGGGATCGGCATGAATCACCGCGCCATCCTGCACGTTGCTGCGGGCCCCGATCACGATCCGTTCCACGTCGCCGCGAATCACGGCCGTCGGCCAGATGCTGACGTCGTCGGCCAATGACACATCACCAATCACGACGGCCGACTCATGAATCCAAAAGGCAGGCATAGAAAACAGTAAGGAGTAGGGAGTTCAGAAGTATCCGCCCAAGGTCACGTAAAATGCCCCCCCGCGCACATCCCGCGGCGCCACATACGGGGCCGCCGCGCCGATCCGCACGCGATACGGCGTGTCATACTGAACCGCGAGGTCCACCACCAACTCCGCACCCGCCGACGCCAGCCATCCGTCACGTTCTCCCAGTCGATTGCACACCACGTTCGCCGAGCGTGCCAACGCGCGGGGGCACCACGCCCGCGCCGCATCGCTGAACAGCGTAACCGACATCCGATCCACAAACAGCGTGAACGGACTCGGCAGCCGACGGAACAGTATTAGCGGTGCGCGATACTCCACGCCGCCTGCCAGCGCGCGAATGCCGCGCTGCGTGCCCGGTGCCACTCCGCGCAGTGAGAACGTGCGTGACGGATCGCCGACCACGACGCCCGGCAGCAGTTCGGCCGACTGCCCACTGATGCCGCCCACGCTGAACTCGGTCGTCGAGTTCTCCTGCGCCACACCAAGCGTGGCGCGCGTGGCAATCACGTGACGCGAGAAGCCCGGCAGATTGAGCGGCAGATAGTGTCGCACGCCCGCGATCGAGCGCCACGCGCCGGAGGTCGAGGGGTCGTTCTCGCGCCAGCGATACGCCGTGCTGCCACTCAACGTAAATCCTTCTTCCACGGATATACCACGAGCGCCGAGTCGCGCCGTGCTCACACTGCCGCTGGCGAAAAACGAGCCGTAGCGCGTGCCCGTGCGCAACAGCGATTTCGGAGCGCCGAGTGCCGAATCCACATCGCTCGTGAAATCGCGCAGTTCGTATTGCGCACCCAGCGTCGCGCTCATCGAGCGACGCACCCGCGGTATGCGCCACGTGCTGGAGCCGGTCACGAAGCGACGACGACGCGCAATGAAGCCCAGCGTGGCCCCCGAATCGCTCACCGCGCGGAAGGTGCCATTCCACTCCTGCGACGCCGACACATCCAGCAGCTGAATGCCAAGACCCGCGTAGCGATACGACGCGTACGCATCCGTCTCGCGGAGCTGCGGTTGAATCAGCGCGCGCGCGCCCCACGAGTGACGACCCAGAATATCGATACCACCGGTGCTCCCGCCGTACGTCGCACCGCCATCGCGTCCTTCGCCAACCAGGGGCATCCAGTAGCGCGGCACCAGTTGGCGCAACGGCGCATAAGGCGTGACGGCAGCCAACTCGGCGCGGTCGCCCAGCTCCGCGACATTCGGCACCGACAGATCGACGACATTCTTTGGCGAATACCAAGCGGATCGCGCGACGGTTCCCGTGGTATCCAACGGTGCCCACGAGACATGATAGCCGTCGACGCGATAGAACAATGCGGCAACCCGCGTGCCATCGGGCGAGACAGTGGGATCGAACACACCACTACTCACCGACGACACCACACGCACGTCGTCGCGCTCCTCGCGCCATCGCAGCGTGTCGACTGGCGCGCCGAGCGCCGCGATCGGCGCGGTCTCCAGCTGCGAGCGTCCGCTGCGATCGCTCACCCACACCAGGCGCTTGCCGTCGGGCGTGAAACTCGGACTGGCGAACACACCGCGTGCTCCGGCCACGGCAATCTGGAGATCGCCATTGACATCCAAGACGACGACGCGCTGTTCTCCCGTGAGGAGCAGCTGTACCGCCGCGATGCGTTGTCCGTCGGGAGACCAGCGCGGCTCGGCCCATTGCTCCCCGTTCACGTCGGGAGTGATCGGCACGACGCTCTCGCCCGTGGAACTCACTCGTGACAATCGCGTATGATCGGCGCCAAGTTGTACGGCCACAATACTGCCATCGGCGCGCACGTCGGGTTGCGCTAAACGCGCGCCCTTTGTCAGTCGCGCCTCACCATCGCGATCGGCGCCACGAGAACGATACAGATCCGAGCGCACGACATAGGGATCGATACGCTCCGACTGCGCGAACACCATCGTGCCGCTGCGGTCACCGGGAACCGGCGCGTTCACATCGAGCGTGTTGCGCCAGGCGAGCCGCCGTGGTTCAGCGGCGGGGGGAGGTCCTACCGCAGTACGTTCCGCGGCTGTGATATACAGGCCCGCAACCTCGCGGCCATTGCTGGCGCTCCACGCAATCGAGTCGTTGCCCACCCATCGCGGCGATGACGCGTACCACCCATTCGCGCTCACGATGTGCCACACACCGTCGCCGGGGAGCACTGCGGTCACCCGTCGGATCGAATCGGTCATGCGTACAAACAACTTGTCGAACGTTGCACCAAACGCCTGGCGGCTGTTCCGACTCAACAGAAACGGTACCACATTGGCCGCCGTGATGTCGACGTAGCGCCGCATACTTCCGGCGCGTCGCGTGGCGGCTTCTTGCATCACCAACGATCCCCACGCATACGCCGTCTGTCCGCCCGGAAACTGCGACGTGGACAAGCTCCACCGCTGCGGTCCCGGCACGAACGCATCGCGTACCGCGGACCGCGCGACCATTGGGAATTCGGTGCCGAGAGAGCGTCCGCTGCCGGTGAGCTTCGATTCATAGTGGACCGCCAACCCTTCCTTCACCCAGCTTGGTGTAAAGGCATTCGGAAAGAACAACGGATTCCGGCCGAACAGCGCACGCCCCACCGCCCACGCGCCGCGCGCCCGATCGATGTGGAAGATGTGCGCCATCTCATGCGTAATCACCAAGCGCAGCCATTCGTCATGAAAGCGCAACTCCCGCAACGCAATCGGCGGGACGGCGTAAATGACGACACGATTGGTGGGAAACAGCTGCGCGTAGCCGTTGCTGGCATCCACGTTGTCGGCGATGAGCAAGTCCACCGGACCGGCGGGTGGCGCCAGTTCGCGCGACAGCTGCGCGTACGCTGATTCCGCGAGGAACGCGGCGCGACGCGCCAACACTTCCTGATCCGGACGGAAGTGTACCCGGAAGTGCGGCATCGCGATCGTACGCATTGCGCCACGCGGGTCAACCTGCGCCCGCGCGGTCGGCGTGATCGCCACCAGTAGGCACAGCGCCGCCGCCAGCCGCGTGCATCCGCGAATAGTCGACGTCACGGCGTCAGCACTGGCGCAAACATCCGGAAGTATCGCTCGAGCCCCACGACGAGGCCCTCGGCGTACTTCCGTTGAAAGCCCGCGTCACGCATCGCTGACTCCTGTTCCGGCAACATGAGAAAGAGTCCCTCGGCCAGTGCCGCCGGATACCAGGTAGGCCGCGCGACGGCGAGATTCTGATAATGGACGCCGAGGTCGCGCAAACCAAAGCGCTTCATGAGCTCCTCCTGTACCGGGCGGGCCAGCGGCTCACTGTTCTGATGATAGAAGAGCGTGCTCGTACCATTGGCGGTGAACGGATTCACTCCGTCGGGCAGCGCGTTCAAATGTATGGAAATGAACGCGTGGGCGTTCGCCCGACGCGCCGTGACCCCACGCTCGGTCAGACCCACGGGCGCCAGCGAAGTCCGCGTCATGACCACGTGCGCCCCACGCGCGCGCAGCATCGCCGCCACCTGCTCTCCCACCGGGAACACGGCGTCGCCTTCGTAGAGTCCGGTGGGTCCGGTGGCACCGGCTGGCGGATGTCCCGGATCGACGGCAATTGTGAGACCACGCAACGGATGCGCCGCATCGATCACGGGAGCGCGACGCACGCGCAGCACGAACTGTCGACGACGCTCATCCCAGATCGATTGCCAGCCGAACACGGGCTGCGAGAGTGTGAGCGTGACACGCACGCGATCGCTCGTGACCTGATCCCAGCTGATGCGGCGCACCAACGTGTCATTGCCAAAAATCGGCGAGATCTCGGGATTGGCCTGCACACCGTACAGCGTGAGCACCAGCGTGCGGCCGTCGGGTTCCACCAAATGCGCCGGGCGTTCGCCCGTGGAGATCGACACGTCGACCCACTCGGCACTGGGTGTCACGCGAAATCCACCGGTCACACGGCGCGGCATCGCAGTGCCTTCGGGAAGCATCACCAGGTCGTGGCTGTCCACCCACACATCGAGGGTGCCATCGAGACGAATGCGCGTGTATCCCTGCTGACGTCCTGTCACTTCCACGATCGTGCCAGTCAACAGCATCCACTTGTACGTGCCGTCCACGATCGTGCGCGCGTTCACCACACGGTCTGTGTCACTGCCGATCGTCGACGTACTGCGCAGCATGGCCAGCACGCGCGTGTCCACCGGCAATGCCCGCACGAGCGGGACGTTCAACCGCATCGTGTCAGCGCCGCGCATCGCGAACAGCCTCGGCGCGCGGGCGCTGTCGGCCAGCAACCGCGCCGCAATATCGGTGGCAAACACCGAGGCGATATCGTCGCCGAGCGCGGCGGCGCCGAGCGCGGCGGCTCTGGGCGCAGACACGCCATTCCCTCGTACCAGCGGGCGCAGCACGCTGTCGCTCCCCTGCACCATCACGATCGCGTTCGCCGGCGCGCGCAGGCTCACCCGCACATACTCGTCGCGTTTGGCCCACATGCCACGCACCGGCAGCACCGACCCGCTGTCCACCAGAAGCGTGCCGGAGGCGGCCAACGGTGTTCGCAGGGGCAGCCGCACGCGCACCGTGCGGCGCACCGTGTCCGCGGCCCGCGACACGATAAGGTCGTAGCGCAGCGCACCGACCGGCGGATTCGCGAGCCACCCCAGAAACGCGCCGTTCCGCGCGACCGGGACCGCCTGTCCATTGATCGTGAGCGAGGCATCGCCGGTGCCGACGCTCCCCAGTACGAAGTTCGAGTCGCGGCTCGTGAGCAGCTGGTTGTCCGCCGGGTAGCGTACCCGTACGTCGATCGGCGCACCGCACACCTCCGGGACGGCGGGCAGGCCCGCCACGATCGAGGGCGGCGCCACCATCGGCTTCGGCGCCTCCACGGTGCGCGTCGGACGAGCGCAGGCGCTCACCATGAGCCCCACGCAGACCAGCCAGAGCGAACTCGGCCTTTTCATCGGTCCGGAGATGTTCATCATTCAGTCGAAGCTGACGCGTGGGGGGACAGGCGTCCAGCGGTTGAACAACCACCTCCCACGCACTTTCTTCATGAACTGGGCCCGAACGTGCTTCGGCAGGGGCAAATCGAACGAATGTCCCCGAATGATTTGACCCATTGGTGAAACGAACCCCATTTTATATTCGTCTACGGATCAGCCTCCGGAAACAGGGTCGACGCGGACCCTGACCTTGGAGTGCTGGCTGGGAATCTTGGGCTGCAACTCCCGGCGTTCCCGTCCGTACGGACACCTGTTCCCCTGTGCGCACCGGCCTGCTCCATGATGCTGTGACCGCTCCCGCCCCACCTACCGAACCATTGCCGCCTGACCGCCGCCTGGTCACGCGAGTCTTCGCGCTTACCGATGTGGGACGCACTCGGGAGCACAACGAGGACACGTTCCTCGTGGCCGATCTCGAAACGGGAACCCCGCTCGATTTCACCGACGGATACCACGAGATCACCGCCGACCCGCATGGCCTGCTGTTCCTCGTGGCCGACGGTATGGGCGGCGCCGCGTCAGGCGAGCTCGCCAGCAGTATGGCCAGCTCGCTGGTGCTCGAAGCGCTGCGACACACGTGGATGGCGTCGGACCCGTCACCGACGGCGTT
Source organism: Gemmatimonadota bacterium (assembly GCA_031363815.1). Taxonomy (GTDB): domain Bacteria; phylum Gemmatimonadota; class Gemmatimonadetes; order Gemmatimonadales; family Gemmatimonadaceae; genus Gemmatimonas. Next base: position 7,597 of record JANLVC010000179.1, on the reverse strand, counting down.
TGCCGAAGCGCTCCGCGATGCCACGGTCCTCGCCAATGCCCGCATTCATCAGCACGCCCGTGAGAACCCCGAGCATCGCGGCATGGGCACCACCGTCACGATCGCCGGACTGCTCGGCGACCGTCTTTTCCTGGTACAGGTGGGCGACAGCCGGGCCTATATGGTGCGCGACGGCGACGGGCGACAGCTCACCAAGGACCAGTCGCTTATGCAGCGTCTGGTCGAAGCCGGTGAGATCACCGCCGAGGAAGCCGAGGTCAGCGAACGCCGCAACATCATTCTGCAGGCGCTTGGCCCCGAGGCCCACGTCACGATCGACCTTACGCATCAGCAGGTGCGACGAGGCGACACGCTGATCCTCTGCAGCGACGGGTTGTCCGGTTTGGTGCGCGCCCCGGAAATCGCCCGCACCGCGACCGAAGAGCAGGACGTGCGGTCGATTTGCAAACGCTTCATCGATCGCGCCAATCAGCTCGGTGGACCGGACAACATCACCGTGATCGCGGCCCGGTTCGACGGCGACGCGCTGCGGGACTCGGAGAACGGCGATTCGTTCGGCTACAATGCGTTCCCGCTCGCGGACACGCTGCACGATGATGCGCGCACTCCGGCGCGCGAGGCGCACGCTACGCTCAAAAGTGACCCGACACCAAAACGCGGAACGCCCGTGCCGTCACGCGCCATTCTCGACGAGTCCGCACGCGCGCGCGAGGATCACGCGTTGCTCGGCGCACCCGAGCCGGTCGTTGAAGAACGACGACGGGCCGTGCAGCCGGTGTTTCTGGTGCTCGGCGTCATTGCGTTCCTCCCGATCAGCTGGTTCCTGTTCGCCCTGTTCGGCTAAGCGCCGACCGCTATTTCTTGTGGCGCAGCAGGCCGCGTCCAGCGGCTTGCTGCATCACGCGATCTCCACCCCACGCCAGCACGGTGGGGTGCGTCATGGCCAGCTGCGCGACCCAGCGCGGATCGCCGAGTCCGATGAGGATCACGGAGCGCTGCAGCGCGTCGGCCTGCGCCACCAGCGCCTGCACCTGCGCAACGGTCTCCGGCAGCAGCGTCGTCCGTCCTTTACCAGCCACATAATCGGCGAACAGCGCGATCACAAACGGGCCACCGCTGGCCGGTGTGGGCGCATCGACCAGGCGCGCGTCGTTGCCACCGAGACGCATGGCTTCGGCGATTCCGGTGCGCTCGACCGATGGACCATCGGCCTGATGATCGTCGTCCACAATCGCCATTTCGGTGATGGTGCCGACCGGCGGCAACGGACCATGTTCCACACGAATCACCTTGTCGGCGAGGAGTGCGCCCCACGCGGTGTCGGCCCCACTCGGTCGACGCCAATCGTTCGGCGGTGACGCCCACTGCGCCCACTTGAGACGACGACGCACCGAGTGCTTCACTCGTTCTGGCTCGAGCGTGCCGTCATCGTAGGCGCGTTCGAGGGCGTTGAGCGCGTCCTCGAGATCACCAGGCGCCAACAGCACGTCACAGCCACCACGCACCGCCAGCACCGCCGCTTCGGCGCCCGTGCGTCCCTCGACAGCCGCCGCCATCGTCATCGTGTCGGCCACGATGAGATTGTCGTACTTCAGCTGCTGTCGGAGCAGCCACTGGAGAATCTCGCGCGACAGCGTGGCCGGCACGCGACTCGAGTCGAGCGCCGGATACACCACGTGCGACGTCATCACGCTGGCGACACCGCCGGCGATCGCCGCACGAAACGGCTGCAGATCCTGCTCTTTGAGTTGATCGGCGGGCGTCTCGACCACCGGCAACTCGAGGTTTGGATCGCGCGTCACGCGCCCCATGCCGGGGAAATGCTTGGCGCAGGCGAGCACGCCTTCCGCTTGACAGGCTTCGACCCATGCGGTCACGAGCTGCGCGACTTTGCGCGCATCAGTCCCCATCGATCGCGTGCCGATAATCGGATTCTCGAGCAACAAATCGAGATCGCACACCGGCGAGAGATTCCAGTTCACGCCCATCGTGCGCGCTTCACGCGCCGTCAGACGCGCGGCACGACGCAACGCTTCGATATCGTCGAGCGAGGTAATCGCGGCCAGCGGCGGCAGACCAGTGGCACCGGCGAACTGCTGCCCGGCCCCACGTTCCAGATCGGCCGCGATCAACAGCGGATGACGCGACTTGAGCTGCAGCTCTTTGGCGAGGGCGCGCACGCCGTCCTGCTCACCACCGACCAGCTGAAAGCCACCCACGCCGAGAGCGAGCGACTGCTCGATGAGCGGACGCGTGTCGGCAAAGCCGCCCGACGGCGACCAACGGAGCACAGGGATGAGCAACTGCGCGAGTTCACGACGGGACTGTTCGCTCATGAGCAACTAACGGACGGATGGAGTGAGCGAACCGAGGAGACGCGGACCTCGCGCTCCCGTTGCGCTGGGCACATTGCCGGCGCGGCCCGAAATATGGAGATAGCCCAGCAGGGCGAATGCCACCGCCTCCTTCGCTTCTCCATCGAAATACAATGCATCAAAGATACACACCTGTGGCCCGTTCTCGTTGGCCACGGCGGCTTCGATCATACGGACGAGCGTCGGATTGTGGGCGCCGCCCCCGGAGAGCACCACCTCCCGCACGGGCTCGGCGATAAATCGACGATACTGGTCGGCCAGCGAGCGTGCGGTGAGTGCGGTCGCGGTCGCGACGATGTCGGCGGGTGCCGCCCCCGCCGCCTGGCAGTGGCGGATGAACGCCGCCACGTACGCCCGCGAGAAGAGCTCGCGTCCGGTGCTCTTGGGCGGCGCCTCGCCGAAATACGGATGCTGCAAGGCCTCCGACACGACCGACTCCATTACCTGACCGCTGGCAGCGATCAGCCCATCGCGATCGTACGGCCGGCCGTCGTACAGCGCACGCACCACGCCGTCGATGATCACGACCCCAGGGCCGGTATCGAAGGCGCGGACCGACGGCATCCCGCCGCGATCGTGGGTACTGGCGGGTGGCACCACCGTCACGTTGCCGATGCCACCGATGTTCTGCAGCGCGCGCCACTGCGTGTCGTGCGCGAACAGCATGCAGTCTGCAATCGCGACCAGCGGTGCCCCCTGCCCGCCTGCGGCGACATCACGCGACCGGAAGTCCGACACGACATCACACCCGGTACGCTCGGCGATGCGCGCCGCATCACCCACTTGCCACGTGCTGTGGCCCGGCTCATGCCATAACGTCTGACCGTGCGACGCGACGGCCGCCACATCACGCGCCGTCACACCGGCATCGGCCATCGCGGCAACCGCGGCATCGGCCATCCAGTCGCCGACATCGGCCTGCACACGGCAGTACTCGCGCGCGGTACCCTGCTGCATGGCGTGCTCAAGTCGCGCGCGTTCGTCGTCGCGATACGCGCGATGCGTGAAACCCAGCAGCTCACCGTTCACGCGACCGTGCGGCAGGTCGCGAAACCGTGCGACGGCCGCGCTGATGCCGTCAAGCGACGTGCCTGACATCAATCCGACCACAATTCGTCCCTGTTCGCGGGTCGTGTCGGACAACGTCAGACGACCGACGGCGGTGCGTTCGGCACGACGCGGCGCACGATGCCCTGTGCTTCCTCGAGACGCCGCCGCGCGGTCTCCGCATCGACGTTCAGCGCATGCATCACCAACGCCAGCTTCACACGACCATCGGCGCGCACGAGCAGCGCACGCGCCACGTCACGCGACAGTTCGGTGACCTCCATGACGATGCGTTCGGCGCGATCCTGCAGTTTGACATTCGTGGCGCGCAGATCGACCATCAAATTGCCGTGGCTTTTGCCGATGCGAATCATCGCGCCGGTGGTCAGCATGTTGCACACCAGCTTGGTGGCGGTGCCCGCCTTCAGCCGCGTGGAGCCGGCGAGCACTTCGGGTCCGACCACCGGAAGCATGCAGATGTCGACGACATCGCGCATTGCCTCAGGAGGCTCCGTGCACGCGATGAGCAACGTGCGTGCGCCGAGTTCGCGCGCGCGCGTGAGCGCACCTCGCACGAACGGCGTCGTGCCCGAGGCGGCGATACCGCATACGACATCGCCCGACTGTACGGTGTGCGCGTTCATCACCGCAGCGCCCGCGGCGGGATCGTCTTCCGCACCTTCGATGGGATTGCGCAGTGCGCGATCTCCGCCGGCGATGATGCCGACCACCATGGCCGGGTCGGTACCGAACGTGGGCGGACATTCGCTCGCGTCGAGCACCCCGAGCCGTCCCGACGTACCGGCACCCACGTACAACAGGCGGCGGCCGCTGCGGAATGCGGCTTCGATCAGCGCGATCGACTGGGCGATCGGCTCCCGTTGCGTGGCCACGGCATCAGCCACTCCCTGGTCTTCCGCGTTCATAAGATCCACCATCGCCAGCGGCGACGCGAGGTCGATGTGGACAGTACGCGGATTGCGACGTTCCGTGACACGTGAATCGGGTGTCGGTGCAGGCACGGGAGCGGGTTCAGGGAACACCGCGCGATCGGCTGTCTTGTGCTCGCGGCGCGGGGTATGTTCCAGTGGATGCTGCCGAGTGTGGTGGCAGCACGCGCGACAGCGAGGTCTCGCCGGCGTCGCTCTCGTCAAACTTAGGAGTCGCCATGCGCGAATCGCAACCCGCGTCACCGAGACGTGCGGCGCTCTATCCAGCCCTCCGCGCTGTGGCATGGCGCGATGGTACGCGTCGGTTCGCGCGTGCATTCGGCGCCGCCGCGATCGCCACGGGCCTCGGCGCGACCACGCTCGCGGCGCAGATCCGCGGACGACCGGCTGCCCGCGCGCCCGATGCCGGCTGGTGGTTCTCAGGCGGGGCCGCGGCCGTGATCCTGAACGACATCAGCGACGGTGCCACGCGATCGACCTGGAAGTTCGGCAGCGATCCGCTCTGGCAGATGCGCGGAACGCTCGAGAAGGCGCTCGACGAGGCCACCACGATCGGCATTTCGGCGGGCTACGGTGTGGTTGACCTCACGCTCTCACCGTTGACCTACTCAGCCGCCAAGCGGCCCACGTCGCCCGAGTTGCCTGCGTCGTGTACCAGCGGCTGTAGCGCGCAGACGCAGTTGTGGACGCTCATGGCTCAGTTCCGCAGCGGCGGCAGCGGCGGCTTTCACACGTTGTTCGAAGCGGCAGGCGGCGCAACGGGATTCCGTGATATGCGCGTCCGTGCCGACAGCACGGGTGTGGCCGGCGTCGCGCTCGGCCCCACCAAGGGACAGTACGACATCTCCGGCACACTCGGCGCCGGCTTCGGCTTCGGGTTATCCAGCACTCTGCACCTCGCGCTCGTGCAGGAGTTCGGCATGGGCTGGCACGCCAAGTCCGATCTTCCCGACGGCATCGGCCGCACCTGGCGCGCACGCACCACGCGCGCTTCTCTGCGTTTCGGGTTCGGATCGCATCGCTAACGCATTGGCCCGCACACGTTGCCACTTCACGATTCCCGCATGACCATCATGACCGTTTTGAAGGCCGTCAGGCTGCCGCTGGCGCTGGCCCTCCTTGGTGCCGGCGTGAGTGCCGGCCTTGGTGCGTGCGCGCCGCGTGCGACACCCGCCGCCGACACCAGCGCGGAACCGGCGCGTGAAGCCGCTCAATTTCCCAACGGGTGGCGCCTCGCCGCCGGTGTGTCATCAACGTTCGCGTCGCAGGCGATGGCGGTCAGCAACAGTCCCGACGCGAGTGCTGCGGCCGCCGAGATCATGAAGGCCGGCGGGAACGCCGTCGATGCGGCCGTGGCACTCGGCTTCGCGCTGGCCGTCACCTGGCCGGAAGCGGGCAACATCGGTGGTGGCGGATACTCCATCGTACACATGGCCGACGGTCGTTCGGCGGCCATCGACTATCGCGAAGTCGCCCCGCTTGCCGCAACCCGCAACATGTACGTCGATGCGAATGGCAAAGTGACGGACCGCAGCATCGAAGGCCATCTCGCGAGTGGCGTCCCGGGCGCCGTGGCCGGATTGAATATGCTGCTGAAGAAGTACGGCACGATGCCGTTGTCCCGCGTGATGCAACCGGCCATCACGCTGGCGCGCGACGGCTTCGTGATCGACACCGCATTGGCCGGGTCGATGGCTCGCGGTGCCACCATGGTATCGCGCAACAGTCCGGTCACACCGTATTTCCCGAACGGCACGGCGCTCCCTGCCGGCGCACGACTGGTTCAACCCGACCTCGCGCGCACGCTGCAGGCGATCGCCGACAACGGCGCCAAGGCGTTCTACGAAGGGTGGATCGCCGACTCGCTGGTCGCCGAGCAGCGGCGCGGCGGCGGTGTGATCACGCGCGCCGATCTTAAGGCGTACACGCCAGTGTCGCGTAGCGCGATCGCCAGTACGTATCGCGGCTACCGCCTGCTGGCGATGCCGCCCTCGTCGTCAGGCGGCGTGACGATGACCGAAGCGCTCAACATTCTCGAGCACTACAGCACGGTGCCGGCGTACGGGAGCACGCGCTGGTTTCATCTGGTCGGCAGCGCGTTCCAGCGTGCGTTCATCGATCGCAACAGCAAGCTGGGCGATCCCGCGTTCGTGAAGGTGCCCATGGAACAGCTCACGAGCAAAGCGTACGCGAAGTCGCTGGCCGCCACGATCAACGACACGCGCGCCACGAGCACGAAGGCGCTGGAGCCCATGATGCTGCAACCGATGCGCGAGCCTGAGCACACGACGCATTACTCGGTGGTCGATGCGAAGGGGAACGCCGTTTCCACGACGACCACGCTGAACAACTCGTGGGGATCTGGCGTGTGGGTGCGCGGCGCCGGCTTCATGCTCAACGACGAGATGGACGATTTCGCCGTGCAGCCCGGCACCGCCAACATGTACGGGCTCGTGCAGGGCGAAGCGAACGCCATTCAGCCCGGCAAGCGCATGCTGAGCGCGATGTCACCAACGATCGTGCTCGACAAGTCTGGTCAGGTGTTGCTGGTCGTCGGCGCCGCCGGCGGTCCCACGATCATTACCGGCACGACGCAGGTGATCCTGAACGTGATCGATCATCACATGTCCCTTGCCGATGCGATGCGCGCGCCACGTGTGCACCATCAGGCGCTGCCCGATTCGCTCACCTACGAAGACGGCGGCATTCGTCCGGCGGTACTCGACTCACTCACGAAGATGGGATACTCCATGCGGAAACTTCGCGCGCTGGTGAACATCAACGCGATCATGCGCGTGAAAGGGGGATGGGAAGGCGTGCCGGAGCCGAGACGCAGTGGCGGCGCGGTGGGGTACTGAACGGAATTAGGGGCGCTGGGAATTAGGGGCGCTGGGAATTAGGGGCGCTGGGAATTAGGGGCGCTGGGAATTATGGGCGCTAGGAATTAGGGGCGCTGAGAATTAGGGGCGCTGAGAATTATGGGCGCTGGGAATTAGGGGCGCTGGGAATTAGGGGCGCTAGGAATTAGGGGCGCTGAGAATTACGGGCGCTGAGAATAAACGGCGGGAAGTGACGGAATACGTGCGAGCCCCGTGACCGATGGTCACGGGGCTCGCACTCCTTTGCGGTACCGTTGTTTGCTTGAACCGCTTCTTATTCCTAGCGCCCGTAATTCCTAGCGCCGTTTATTCCTAACGCCGTTTATTCCTAGCGCTCTTCGCTCTT
>JANLVC010000175.1:0-33111 GCA_031363815.1 Gemmatimonadota bacterium | reverse complement strand
CGTGGGCATCATTCCTTCCGGACAGGAAATTGAATCGGGGACCCCCGAGTGTACGGCGCGACTGCCGAACATGCGAGACCGCGCGAGCACCGTCGAACGTCATCCTATCGCATGGCTATACGCCCCAGTCGCGCAGCGTGCTGGAACACTTGGGTCACTCCAGAGCGGAGGAAGTCGCAATCGCGTCCCGGAAAGCGGACATCGACGCGAAGCGTTCGGACGGCGTGCGCGCCATGGCCCACCATCGTGCGCAACACGTGCCGCACGCCGAACGCAGGGCCCGACGCGCCGACATTTGAAGTCCTCACCACACCGAACGCAAAACAACAGCGCGCATTCACCTTGCTGCAACAGATCCACGTGTAGACAGAAACGCGCACGCCGCTGTGGCGCCAAGTGCCTGTCACACAAGGACAAACGTGTTGAACGATGCGTGGAACTTCAGCTTAAACGCGGCACGGTACGTCTGCCTTCGGTCCAACTCCATGCCCCCGTCCGGTGATCGCCATGATCGATGCGGGCGCACCGATCATGGCGACAACTATCCTGACACAGGGGGCTTTTCCTCCGCGACTGTTTTTACACTGTCTATTTGCGCGATGCCTATGGGCTCGAGATCGCCGAGGCATTCTTCGAGATCCCGCTCGATTCGTTCACCGGACGTGCGTTGTCGAGTCAGTCCGAGGCGACGCTTCCGCGCTGGAAGACCGTCCGGGGCCTGGACCCGGTACTGAGCGACCGGTTTCAACTGGTAGGGTCGCATCTGGCTCGTGAACGTGGCATTTCCCGCGTTCATCTCGACGCGTATTGGTGGGGACAACGGGGACCTACTGAGTCAGGATAGTTGTCGCATGATCGGTGCGCCCGCATCAATCATACGATAACTATCCTGACACTCACCGGACGATGTCCAAGACGGGCCAGCGAAAATCGAGTCGTTCGACACGAAGCCACCGGCGGTCGCCGGGCCGGCCGCCGGTGTTGGCGCGTGCCGCGGCGCACACTGACTGGCCCACCATGGGCGTCGTCTATACCTTGGGCGCGCGCTTCGGCGGCTTGGGCTGCGCAGCCGCTGTCTTCTGTTCGTGGGTGATAGCGTTCGCCAGCTCTTGCGCCCGCTCAAGTATTTCCGGCTGGTCGTGATCCCAGATGTCCCGACGGGCACCAAGCATGTAAACGCGCACTTCTCGAAGGTATTCGTCCACCTTGTAGACGATGCGGACGTGCGAGACGCTGAGCTTCCGCATGCCGGTGAGCGGCGCTCTCAATGGGACGCCGTACTGATCTGGATGCTGCCTGAGCTTCTTGGTGATGGCCTCTTTCGCGAGCGCGAATGCGGCGTCTCCGATCTCTGAAAGGTCCTCTCGGACGATCCGGGGCGAGAAACGAAGTCGCCAAAGCGGCGGGTCCGTAGGACCACCTGCCGTTGCAGGGGCCTGCGCCACAGACTTCTGGTCCCTCCCTCGGCCTGATTTGCGCGCACTCATCGGGACGCGTGTCTCCTTACCGGGCAGCACCACCGGCGCGCGCGCGCGCCTTTTTCCCCGCAGACTTCGCGGGGCGTGCGCTTCGCGGTGAATGGACAGTCGCGCCAGTAGGCACGGCGGCACCATCGACGCCCCGCTGCGCAAAGTGACTTTCGGCCGCCGCGAAGAAGTCATCTTCATCAAGCAGCATATCCTCGCCCGACTCAATGGCCGCCTGGCGCTGCATCGCCACGCGGGCGAGTGCGCGATCCTCAAGGAGCTCTTCAAGCATGCCCATATGCTCCAGGCTCACAAGCCCCGCGACCGGCTTCCCGTCATTCAACACGTAGATGCGAGCGTCCCTCGTTGCCGCAAGTGTCTGCTTCGCGTGCGTCTTCAGATCACTCATGGTGGCCATGCCGATGCCGGCTTGCTTGATGACGTACATACGGGCTCCTGTACAGATGATCAACGGTACCTTTAACAGTACCGGTATGAGTACTGCAAACGTAGGCGCATTGTTCCATCCCATCAAGCCCGAGCAGCTGTCCCCTCTTGGGGTGCATTGGGCGGTCCCACAAGCATGAACCTCGGTCTGGCCAGAGCACGCAGGCAGATCGAGTCCCCCAGCCCTTGCTGCCTACCTCGCATTTCTCACCAGTGCTCGAGATTGACACGTTGCGAGGTACGCGGGTGGGTCGGCGCCCATGAGGTGCGCCGCCGGTGGTGCTTGACCGCGCCCACCTCGAGACGCCGGACACCGTCACTGCTTTCGGCGAGCCGCCCATTCGGATTGATCTTCTGTCGAGCATTTCCGGCGTCACATTCGAGGAGGCGCAATCCATGGCGCGCAAAGCCGAACGGCCCCGAATCGTCATACTTCAGGGCCGTTCGCGTACATGTAAGCCAAAGTGCCGTGCCGCGCTCAGTTCGTGCCAGGAGGCGCGCCGGCCTTCTTGATGCGGTATTCCTTGTGCCCTTCGCGCTGCAGCCCCTTGACCTCATCGTACGTGGCCACGGCTTCGACGTTTTTGCCCGCCTTGATCGACGTCCGAAGTTTCTCGACAGTGGCGATGAGCTCCTTCATGCCGGCCTGATAGCCGGCCACGAATTTTGCCTGCTCGTCGGTCGGCACCTTCGCCTTCTTCTCCGGCTCCAGCGTGAGCGCCGCCTTGGCGTTCGTTTCAATGATGGCGAGCTGCTCGAGGGTGTTCGCATTCTTTGTCGCGTCGTCGATCTGACGGCCAACCGCTTTAAAGGCCGCGTTCATCGCGCTCATTTTCTTGCCGAGCGGCGTCTTTTCCTCGTCCTGCTGGGCGTGGGCCGTGCTCGAAATTGCCAAGACCAGAACGCAGGCAGCACCAAACTGCCGGAATCGCAGATGCATATGAGATGGAGTACGGAAGGTGGTATGAAGAGCGCGCAAGTGGGGACGCACAGATGCGCTTCGATGGAATGATTACGTGTGGGACGCGTGCTTCGCTGACGTACCGCCCCCAGCAAACGGCTGGTCCGCTGCGTACACTACGTAATGGAGTTCGCACTGCGGGGCGGTATCAACGCCCCGGGCAGGCTCCCCGCCTTCCCATCCCTGCGGCACGCGCCGTTGGCGGTGCGAGCCGTTCTGCCATCCCGGGATCTCAACGCCGACATGTCCGACACCAAGCACGCGCCCGATCGGCGCAACTTCGTAGCCAAGGTCGCCGCGGTTGTCGTGGGCGGCCTCATTTCCGTCGTGGCGCCCATTGCCGGACTGTTCACGCTGTTCGATCCGCTGCGACGCAAAACCGACACCCGCGGTCTCGTACGCGTCACGTCCCTGGCGTCGCTCTCCGCCAACGGCGAGCCGCGCAAGTTTCCCGTGCTCGACACGCTGCTGGACGCCTGGAACAAGACGGAGAATGTGCCTGTGGGTTCGGTTTACCTGCAAAAGACCGGCGACAACACCGTGCGCGTGCTCAACTCGGTCTGCCCGCATTTGGGGTGCTCGGTGGGCTACAACGCCAGCACGCACGGCTACTTCTGCCCGTGTCACCGCAGCAGCTTCACGCTGGACGGCGCCATCTTGGACCCGAAAAGCCCGAGCCCCCGCGGCATGGATGAACTGGAAGCGGTGGTCCGTGACGGCGACGTCTGGGTGCGCTTCCAGAACTTCCGCAAAGGCTCCCCAAACAAAATTCCTGTTTAATGGCCGAACGACCGCGTACCGAACGTCCGACTATCGGTTCCTGGCTGGACCACCGCACGGGATATAAAGGACTCTTGCACGAAGTGCTGTTCGAGAACGTGCCCGGCGGCGCGCGATGGCGCTACGTGTGGGGCAGCACGCTCTCGTTCTTTTTCATGGTGCAGGTCGTCACGGGCGTGTTCCTGTGGATGTCCTACAGCCCGAGTTCGCAGACGGCGTGGGAAAGCGTGTACTACATCCAGCACCAGATGCTGGGCGGATGGTTTCTGCGCGGCCTGCATCATTTTGTGGCACAGGCCATGACGGTGCTGCTGGTACTGCATCTCATGCAGGTCATTATCGACGGCGCGTACAAGGCCCCGCGCGAGATGAACTACTGGTTTGGCGTGGCGCTGCTGTTGCTCGTGCTGGCGCTGTCACTCACCGGGTATCTGCTGCCCTGGGACCAGAATGGGTACTGGTCCACGGCGGTGACCACCAACATCGTGGGCATGAGTCCGGGAATCGGCCAGCCGTTGCAAGCGGTGGTGGTGGGAGGGGTGAACTACGGGCATCACACGCTCACGCGCTTCTTCGCGCTGCACGCCGGCGTCATCCCGGGCCTCGTCATCGTGCTGATCGTTGGGCACGTGTACCTCTTCCGTCGCCACGGCCTCACGCCGAAGCAGCCGCTCAAGGGCCCCGACCAAGGCTTCTGGCCGGAGCAGGTGCTGCGTGACGCGGTGGCCTGTCTCGCGGTGCTTGTGGTCGTGCTCTTCTTCGTGATGCGCGAGCACGGGGCGCCATTCGGCGCGCCGGCCGATCCCGCGGAACAGTTCTCGGCGGCTCGCCCCGAGTGGTACTTCCTGTTCCTGTACCAATTTCTCAAGTACTTCCCCGGCAACACCGAGATCGTTGGCGCCATCGTCCTCCCCACGCTGGGTCTTGTGGTGCTGATGGCCATGCCGTTCCTGGGGCGCTGGAAGCTCGGGCATCGCTTCAATTTGGGCTTCATGGGCGCGATGCTGGCCGGTATCGCCCTGCTCACCTGGCAGTCGCTCGCCGCCGATCGCCAGGATTCCGAGTACCAGGTGGCCAAGGCCACATCCCAGCGCGATGCGGCGCGCGCGGTCGTACTCGCCAACGCCGGCGTGCCGCTTACGGGGGCGCTCACACTCATGCGTGACGATCCTTACACACAGGGACCGCGCATCTTTGCACGGAACTGCGCGTCGTGTCACCGATTTGACGGACACGATGGACTGGGCAACGCCTTGCCCAAGGACTCCATTTCGGCGTCCGATTTGAAGGGCTACGGCTCGCGCGAATGGGTGCAGGGCTTTCTCAATGCCGACACGATTCTTACGCACCGCTACTGGGGCGGTACGGCGCACACGGAAGGTGACATGGTTGGTTGGCTCGGCGATCACATTCCGGACACGGATGACGCGAAAGCCATGCGCCTCAACGTGGTGCTCGCGCTGTCCTCGCAGGCGGCGCTGTCCTCGCAGGCGGCGATGGATCGTCGGGACAGCGCGCAGATCGCGGTCGGCATTCAGTTCATGCGCAACACCACGAATGGTTGCGCCGAATGCCACACGTTTCAGGACGTCGGCACCGACAGCCCGGAGCTCACCGGCTGGGGATCGCGCGAGTGGATGGTGGCGTTCGTGAACGACCCCACGCATAAGCGATTCTTCGGGCGGGACAACGATCGCATGCCGTCGTACGGCACCGAGAAGAGCCTGAGGGCGCGCGAGATCGAGATGGTGGTGGATTGGATCCGTAAGGAGTGGTATACGCCAAAGACGACGGTGCCAAAGAAGTAGGCGAGTCAGGCCGACTTGGGTCGTCGATCAACGACCCGCTGCACCTTCGCACCGTCTGAACGCGGCCCCTCGCCGACCCCAAGCAGCTGCACCCGCACGGAGATACCCAACGTCTCATGCAGTCTCGCGATCACAGCAGCGCGTAACGTCAGTGAAGCCTCGTGTGCGTCGTGGGCCTCCCGCGCGCCGCCCGGCAGCGCGCTGAATCCGCTGGCGGTGGCCCACGGTGCACTCACTTCGCAGTGCACTTCCATGTGATCCAGATGCTGGTCACGCGAGACGACCATGCGGAAGTGGGGCGATAGCTCGGGCAGCCTGGCCAACACGTCCTCGATCTGGCTTGGGTACACGTTGACGCCACGGATGATCAGCATGTCATCGGTGCGTCCACGAATCATGCGCATCCGAGCCAGCGTGCGACCGCAGCGGCACGGCTCGCGTGTGATCGACGTGATGTCGCCGGTCCAGTAGCGCAGCAGCGGCAACGCCTCTTTGGTAAGCGTGGTGAGTACGAGGACGCCTTCCGTGCCCTCCGGCAGCGGCGCTCCCGTTTCGGGGTCGAGGATCTCCGGGTAGAAATGATCCTCCATGATGTGCGATCCGTCGCGCCCTTCCACACATTCGCACGACACGCCCGGGCCGATGATCTCGGACAACCCGTAGATGTTCGTGCTCCGCACCCCCAGTCCGAGGTCGATGTGCGTGCGCATCGCATCGGTCCACGGTTCGGCGCCGTGCAGTGAAAAACGAAGAGAGATGTCACCCGCTGTGAGGCCACGCTCGGCGAGGGCGCTGGCCAACGTCAGCGCGTAGCTCGGTGTGCAGCTCAGCACATCGGGACGCAGATCTTCGATGAGGGTCACTTGTCGATCGGTCATGCCGCCAGACACCGGGACCACGTTCATGCCAAGCCGTTCAGCGCCGCCATGAATGCCGAGGCCACCGGTGAACAGGCCGTAACCGTACGCGTTGTGCAGCATCATCCCGGGCTCCGCGCCAGCCATCGCGAGCGAGCGTGCCGTGACACGCTCGAACAGCTCGAGATCGTTGGCGGTGTAGGCCACGATGGTTGGCTTGCCCGTGGTCCCCGACGAACCGTGCACACGACGCAGTGCCGTACGCGGAACGGCGAGCAGTCCGAACGGGTAGTGGTCGCGCAGGTCGGACTTGCGCGTGATCGGGAGCCGGGTGATGTCGTTCACGCTTCGGATGTCGGCGGCGTCGACGCCGAGAGCGGTGAGGCGGTCGCGATAGAACGGGACGCGTGCCGCGACGAACGCTACCAGCTCGCGCAGCCGACGATCCTGCAGCGTGCGAAGGGCATCGGGAGCCAAGCACTCGAGGTCTGGTTCGAAGATCATCGTGAAAGATCGACCCAGGCGGCGTCTCGGCGCCAGCGTGCGCGCCGTACAGGAGCAATCGCGCGGTGCTGAGGGATACGGTGGTGCGGCGGAACTAGAACTGCGACCGGTTAAAGAGTAGGTAAGCAGACGGTCGGAGAATCCGGGCGGATCCTATCCTTGCAGGTATGCCCAGACCTCCCTTGTCGTTTCGGTGGTGGGTTTGATCGGCTGCAGAATCACCCAGAACCCAGAACCCACGGCCTCAAGCGTCAAGCCCAGAGCCTCTCGCGGTGGGCGATGGGCTTGAGGCCGTGAGTGGTGGGTAATGGGTGGTGGGTTTGATCGGCTGCGGAGGTGGCGACCGACAGATCGCTACGACCAGGCACTGCTTCACCGCGGATTACACGGATAGCACGCGAATGTGCTCGGGGTTGACGACACGCTACGGCGCGCGTTCGACGGATCCGGGTTTTGTTGTTGAACAACGAAAAGCGAACTGCGCTACGCCAACGATCCTTGGCGTGCGTGGTCGTGAGCTTATCCGTGTCGTTTTCCGCGTGAATTTGTGGTCATGCTGTTGTGATCTCGCCGAATCGCGAGCGGAATCACCCAGAACCCACGGCCTCAAGCGCCAAGCCCAGAGCCTCTCGTACTGCCTCCGCACCACGAGTACGTGGCGCTTCACCCGCCACGACGCGCGCCGGAAGTTCGGTTATAAAAAGCCACTCGCTAAGCGGTCGCAGTACTAGAACTGCCAACAAGGCCGTTGGCAGTTTACCGCCGCCGCACATTGAGCCGCCAATCGTAGTCCGTATCCACCCACGTGAACTTTCCGCTGCGCACGAGCTCCTGCGCGGGACCCGGCGGCAGGTACTTGGCCCAGAAAGCGCCGACGCCTTCGAGCGATCCGCCAAAATCCTCGCGGTACCACGTGAAAATCGGTGAGCCGTACACCGTGCCACTCTTTACATCCACGCGGTTCTTGACGGTCTGCGCAAGAAAGCGGCGCGCCTGATCGTCGAGCTGCGCATCCAGGCGCTCGGCCGTGAATGCTTCGCTGCGCAGCGGCGGGCATCCCTTCGCCGCGCATACCAGCGCCACATGAATGCGTGGGTCCTTGAATTGCTTGCGAATGATCTCGTGCTCCACGTCGTCGAGCGTAAGCGTGCGACGATCGGCGCGTACGATCGGCTCCGCCCACGGACTCTTGAGCGTCACGCCGAGCACTTTATTGATGTTGCGAATGGACTTGCGCTCTTTCCTGCGGTTCAGCAGTTCGATGGTGTACGCGTTGTACACGTTGATCCAGTAGGCAAGCTGTTCGTTGCGCGAAAGCGCGGCGGCCTGCACCCGACCGAGTTGCGTGAGATACGCCGCGAACCGCTGGTCGCGCTGAAAGGCGTCGTAGTCAACCGTGCCTTCGGTGACATACGACGCGAGCATCGCGTTCCATGCGGCATGGTTCACCGTGAGCGCACTCGCGGAGGCAGACTGCGCCGGCAGCACCCGCGACATGGTGGCCGTGGCGAGCGAGATCAGCAGTACGCTGATCCATCCCGCGCGTTTCGCCAGCGCGGGCGCGTACGAAAGTGCGAGCAGCAATACCCCGGCGATGGCAACGCGAACGAAGGCGGTTTGTCGCGCGCCCTCGGTACCGGCCAGTAGTGCATCGGCGAAATAGGTATATACGCTGGTGCCGGGGAGAATGCCGATTGCGGTGGCGGCCATGTAGTGTGTGATGCGAACACCGGCGAGTCCGGCGCCGAAGTTGAGGGCGTTGAACGGCACGACCGGAATAAGCCGCAGGCGCAGCAGCGTGAGAAAGGCACCATCGCCGAGCAGGCGATTGAGCGTGCCGGCGCGATCGCCGAGCAGTCGGTGCAACGCATCGCCGCCAAGCGTTCGCGCCAGCAGATAGGCCCCGGTGGCGCCGAGCGTTGCCCCGAACCAGGTGAGTGCAATGCCGGCGGCCACGCCGAAGATGGCACCGCCGGCCAAGGTCAGCGGTAACGCAGGAAGTCCGATCGTGGTCACCACGATATAGATCAGCACGAAGATTGCCCCCGCCCACGGAACCTCTCGTGCGTCGCGGATGGTCGTCCCGATCCGCGACGGACTGATATACTGATCGAAGCCCAGCATGCGCGCCCCGGACCACAGCGCGACCAGAATTACGATAAAGATCGCGAGACGCAGTAAGGCACCCCAATGGGGTGCAGGTGCCGTCTCACTCATCGCGGGCTCCACTCTCTCGGCCATTCGTCTCCATGTCTGAACGTAAACTCGATTTGATCGCGGTGGGTGGCGGCACGGCGGGGCTGGTTACCGCGGCCGGTGGAGCCGGTTTGGGCGCCCGCGTGGCCCTCGTGGAACGGGACCGACTGGGAGGCGAATGCCTGTGGAATGGCTGCGTACCCTCCAAGGCGCTCCTCGCCGCGGCACGCGCCGCGCACGACGCGCGTACGGCCTCCCGATTGGGGATACACGCCGGTGACATCCGGGTGGCGTTTGACGAAGTGCTCGACCACGTGCGCCGCGTGCAGGCCCGCATCGCTCCTCATGATTCGCCCGAGCGTTTCCGGAAACTCGGCGTGCACGTGGTGGAAGGAACGGCGCGATTCGTAAATGCGGGTACCATACAGGTTGGGGATGAACGGCTGACGGCGCGCCACATCGTGATTGCTACGGGCACCAGGCCGGCGGTACCGCCGATTCCCGGCCTTGCCGACGTGCCCTACCTCACGAACGAAACGATCTTCTCAATCGGTACGCTCCCGCGCACGCTGCTGGTGTTGGGTGGCGGCCCCATTGGCACCGAGCTCGCACAGGCGTTCGCTCGGCTCGGCTCCGTGGTCTACGTGGTCGAGGCGTTGCCGGATTTCTTTCCGCGTGAAGACCGGGAGCTGGCCGTGATGCTGCAGCAGCAGCTTGAGGGAGAAGGCGTGACGCTGATGCTCAACTCGACCGCTACCGCGGTGCGCCGCGAGGGCGAGGACATCGTGCTCGCGGTTACGCGCGATGGCGTGTCGCACGACGTACGTGGCGATGCGCTGTTGGTCGCCGTGGGGCGCAGGCCGAATGTGGAAGGGTTGGGACTCGACGAGATCGGCGTACGCACCGACAAAGGCGGCGTGATTACCGATGGCGCGCTGCGCACAACGGTAAACGGGGTGTATGCCGCCGGCGACATCGTGAGCGGCGGCCTCAAATTCACGCACGTTGCGGATCACATGGCACGCAGCGTTTTGCGCAACGCGCTGTTTCCCGGCTCGAGCACCGTCGAGTATTCCGGCGTGCCGTGGGTGACCTACACCGACCCCGAGCTCGCGCACGTGGGACTCACCGAATCGGAAGCGCGTGAACGCTACGGGAGCGGTGTCGGCGTGTGGCGCCGCGAGCTGGCCGGCGTGGATCGTGTGATTGCCGATGCCGGGCCGGCAGGACTTGTGAAGATCATCACTGACCCCAAGGGGCGCGTCATTGGCGGACACATCCTTGGCCCGCACGCGGGCGATATGATCGGCGAGCTCACGATGGCCGTTACTTTAAAGCTCAGCGTGGGGCAAATCGCATCGGTGATCCACCCCTATCCCACGACGGCGGAAGCGATCCGTCAGGCGTCGGAGCAGCGACGCAAGGCGGGATTCACGGGATGGAAGAAATCGCTGGTGACATGGCTGGTGCAGCACGTGTAGACGTGAACAGCGACGTGATAATGCCGACCGCGAAGATGAGCGGGATGCCGTACATGGCCCACGGCCACGTGTAGCCACCCGCTTCGCCGACCACGACGTAGCAGCCGACGCCCCACGCCACGCCCACGATCATGCTGGCCCAGGCACCGGCCGTGGTGGCGCGCGGCCAGTGAAAGCCGGCAAGCAGGGCGAACGACAGCGCGGCCACGGGAATGTTCGCGAGGATGAGTCGGTCGAGAATCTGGTCCACCAGAAACGTGGCCCCCAGCCAACTGCTAATGGCGAAGAGCACGAGGAGCGTGCGTTGCGACGCCACCGTGGCGAACTGCGGTCCGCCAAAATCAGCGGCGATCATGGTGGCCATCGCACTCCACACGCCGGCCAGCGTGGTGAGCGCGGCACCGAACAGCACCGCGTAGGCGAAGCCGCGCAGCCCGGAGGGAAGCCACACGAGTACCATGGTGGGTACGGCAAGTTGGGCGTCGGCGAGCGGTGGTTGCGCGGCGCGCAAAAACGCCGCCGCCAACACGACGGCGCCGTACAAGAGGAATACCAGCACGGCGCTGATACCGACCGCGCGGAAGGCCACTTTCGTGCTGCGAGCGGCAAAGATCTTCTGTCCGTACCACGGGGCCGCGATATACGTGAAGCAGGTGATGACCATCAACGTTGACACGAATCGCATGGGCAGCGCTGGGCTGTTCCACTGGGCGATGGGATGCACCGCCAACTGGCCAGCAGGAAACACGCTCGACAGTCCGCCGGCGAGGGCGCTTTGCTTCATGCCGAGCACAAGCAATAGCGGCAACAGGACAATGGTGGCCAGGAAGGCCACGATGTCGGCCCGAACAATCGACACCAGACCACCGGGCAGCACCGCCAGCAATACGATGAGTGACAGCACGGCCGACAACGCGGGCACCGGCATCCAAGCCGGTGCGAGCGGCGTAAACAACAGGGTGAGCGACTTCACATACGTGGCGGTGAATCCCGTCATGGCGAGCAACAGCAACAGTGACGCGGTACGCCCTACATTTTTTGAGTAGCGAACGGTAAAAAGTTCGGCCACCGACAAGCGGTCGAATCGTTTCCAGGCGCGCGCCACGGTCACGGTATAGAACAGCAACCCCACCAGGAACACCGCCGGCAGGGCCAACGCCATTGGACCAACCCCATAGCCGGCGGCGGCGAAAGCCAGCAGCGTACTGGTATTGAATTCCGTCATCACCAGGGTGGCGACCAGCGGGAAGAGCGACAGGTCGCGTGACGCCACGGTAAACGAGGCGGCCGACGAGGCCTGGCGCCAACCGGCCCCGGCCATCAGCAGGAGCATCACCACAAAGGCAGCGATATCGAACATGGGAGTTTTGATGAACGGATTGTTGGAGGTCGGCCGCCGGCAGCTGTGGTCGCGCGTTTTGATGTACCTCGCTGCCGTGATGATCGCCCCTCGCGCGGCATCAGGACAGGTGTCCACGGCAACCATTGAGGGCACCGTGCGTAGTCGGGCGGGCGCTCCGGTGATCAATGCGGAGGCCACGGGGCAAGGCACGAGGGCGGTCACGAACGTTGACGGACGATTCCGCCTGGTGGTGGTTGCCGGATCACCACTCGTGCTCACGGTGGTTGCCCGCGGCTACGCACCGCAGCGCGTTTCGGTGGGACCGCTCGTGGCCGGCAGTGTGCGATCGGTCTCGGTGGTGCTCACGTTGCTGGCCACGCTCGACGCCGTCTCGGTGGTGGCCCCTCGAGTGCGCCCCCTGTTGAACACCGAAAACGCGGTGACCGGCGGATCCATCGAGGCGCGCGAGCTCACCTCACTGCCAACCGACGCGCGTGACCCGATTGCGCTGCTGTACAACATTCCGGGCGTCACGCCGGCCACGGGGTTTTTTGGCGACGCGCCGCGGCTGTCGTTCAACGGCGGCAACTCGTTGTACTCGCAGAACCTGCTCGATGGGCTCGACAACAACGAAGGCTTTCTAGGCGGACCGCGCGTGGAGGTACCGCTGGCGGCCATCGCGCGCATGGACGCGTTGGTGAACACGTACTCCACGCAATTTGGACGCAGCCCTGACGGCATCGTCGACATCACGTCGGCGGCCGGTCGCGCCACGCTTGCCGGCGATGCGTTTGTGTACCAGCGCCCAGGACGTCCAATCGATGCGCGCGTACCCATTACGTTTGGTGCGGAACCGAATGCGCTCGCCCGGAAGCAGGAGGGTTTTCAACGCGTGCAGGGCGGCGGTTCGCTGCGTGGTGCGATCAACCCCGCCCGCACGTTTTTCGCCACGGCCGCCGAGTACACGCGCGAGCAGGAAGATCGTATCGGCTCTACGGCGCAGGCGCAGTTCTTGGGCACGGAAACGCGACAGACATGGAAGGGGTACGGCCGTCTCGATCATGGCTGGTCGCCCACCCAAACGACGACGCTGCGAGTCGCGGCGAGTGCGGTGGATCGCGAAGGTGACGGCAGCGGGGTGCTTACGCCGGAAGCGGACATCACGACCCGGCGTATTGGCTCGCTGTCGGCGCTGATCCATCGCAGCGCGCTGCGCGAGGGACGCGCGTCAAACACGGCATCGGTGCAGTTCGGCACCTTCCGGTGGTACTTCCCGCCGGCACGCAGCGACTTCTCGCGACCGCAGGTCACCGTGCTGGCGCCGAACCTGTCCACGCAGGCCGTTGTGGGATCCAGCAATTTCGTGTTTGATGAAACCGAACGGCAATGGCAACTGCGCGACGTGTTCGAAGCCGCGGTCGGCGATCGTCATACGCTGCGCCTGGGCGGCGACGTCATCGCCGGCGCGTTTCGGCTGGCCGCCGCCAGCACGAATCCCAACGGGTCGTATGTCGTCTTTAACGAGGGCAACATCAAGCCGCAGCCCGGGCGCGCGTTGTCGATCACCGATATTCCGGCGAATGCCCGCGTGCAGTCGTACACGATCGACGCGCGCCCGCAGCAGGTGAATCTGACGCAGGCGTTGTACAGCGCCTTCGTGGAGGACACGTGGCGTCCTACCTCCTCGCTCACCGTAATGGGTGGTGTGCGCTGGGATTACGACGACCTGACATCGCGTGGTGAAAGTGATCCCGACCTCGACAACGTGCAGCCGCGCCTGTCATTCAACTTCACGCGGAGCCATCGCGACGTGATACGCGGTGGCGTTGGGCGGTACGCCGGAAAGCTGCCGTACGCGATCTATTCCGATGCGATTCAGCTCGGCGCTACCGGCAACGCGGTGCTGATGTTCAGTGGCGCGAGCGCACCTACGTTCGGCGCGGGACCGCTGCCCGCGAACATTCCCAATGCCGATGTGCAGTCGGTTCCGCGCGAAATCTTTCGCACGTTCGCACGCGGCCTCGAACAGCCGATGAGCTGGCAGGCCACGTTGGGCTATCAGCGTCAGTTCGGTCATGCGTGGGCGCTGAGTGTCGATGTGGTGCGAAGCGAGACACATAACCTGCCGTGGATGGCCGATCTCAATCCGATCGCGCGGAGACTCACCGCCGCCGACTCGGTGCCGCTAGTGTGCGCGAGTTCATTTTCCTGCCCGGGTGATCCGACGCGCCGGGAGATCCCGAACGCGGTGGGCTATCGCCGCGTATCCACGGCGCAGAGCGGAGGAACGGCGCGCTACGTCGCGATGTATGTGGCGGCGCGGCGCGCACTCACTGAGTACTGGCAGCTCGACGCCAACTGGGTCTGGTCACGTGCGCAAAACAACACCGAAGATATCAATTTCTCGGCTACGCAGGGCAACTGCTTCAATACGAATCGCCTCGATGCGGTCACCGGCACCGCGTGCACGAGTGACGAGTGGGCCGACGCCAACAACGATCGGCGCCATCGCGTCACGGTGCGCAGCGTGTATGAATCACCGCGCGGATTTACCGTCAGCATGATCGGTGATGCACAAACGGGCGTGCCGCTGAATCGCTTGGCCGGCGCGGTGACCGGTGGCGGCATCGCGCGCTACGACCTGTTGGGATCGGGACCGATACGCGGCAACGGATTTATCGGCAACGCCGATCGATTCTTCGGCGTGCGTCGCAACGCAGAGCGCTTGCCCGGCTTCGTGACCGTCGGCGCGAGCGCGTCGTATCGGCCGCGCCGGTCGGTGCTTCGCGGGCTTGAGGTACGCGCCGATGTGTTCAACCTGTTGAATTCGATCGCCTGGGGCGGGTACGCGAACGGCATCGGCGGTGGTGGCAGCCGCGTGCAGTTCGGTCGTCCCGGCGATGCCGTGTACCTCTTCTCGGCGGCCCCACCGCGGCAGTTCCAGTTCTCGGCCCGCTACCTCTTCGGTGATCGTGGCGCGCTCGAATCCACCCGCGGCGCTGCGCGTTAGCTTCGTGGCATGATCGACGATCCCTTTCGGCACTGGCTGGCGCGCAACTGGAGTGCCCCGGCGGTGGCAATGCATCGTGCGGGAATTACGGCCAATCAGGTTACCGTGGTGGCGGCGGTGCTTGGTGTCACCGCGGCCGCGCTGGTCGCGGTGCAGCTTACGTGGTTCGGTATTGCCCTATGGCTCGTGAGTCGATTGCTGGACGGCTATGATGGCATGCTCGCGCGGCTTGCATCGAGCAGCTCGCTGTACGGAGGGTACCTTGACATCACGCTTGACATGCTTGCCTACACGGCCATGGCGATTGCGTTTGCTATCGCCATGCCTGCTGATGTTCTGCTCTGGATGCTCGTGCTGCTGGGCTACGTGCTTGCCATCACCACAACGCTGGCGCTGTCATCGCTTGTGGAAAAAGCAGACCGGCAACTGGGCGGCGATCGATCACTGCAGTTTACGCGCGCACTGGCCGAGGGCGGCGAAACCACCATTGTGTACGTGGTGATCGCGCTCGCCCCATCGGTCAGTCGTTATGCGCTCGTGGTCTGGATTGCGCTACTGGCCATCACGGTTGTCCAGCGTACCGCGCTCGCACGTCGTCTGCTGTCGTAGCGCAGCTGCCGTGCCGAGTGCGCTACTTCTTCTTGGTGGTCACCTTGATCACGCCATTGGCTCCGGCATCGCCGTACAGTGCCTTCGCGGCATCCCCTTTTATGATCTCGATCGACTCGATGGTTTCGGGGCTGATGCTGTTAAGGGCCGACGACTCGACTTTCTGGCCGTCGACGATGAGGACGCCAGTAAACGACGTCTTCGCTGACCCCGTCAGGGCGATCTTGTTCAGTGGTGACATCGTCGGGGCAAGCTTGGTGCTGATACGGATCACCTGCGTCTTGCTCCTTTGCACGTTGACCGTGGCGATGGTCTCGGCCGCGAGCGCACTGGCTTCCGCGCGCGTGACCTGCTTGCCGTCCACCAGATAGACGGCGTTGGCGGTGTCGATCTTGGTCACCCGCGCGAGTCGCGTTTCCACTCCCTTTACATCCATGTTCTGCATCTCGGCCGCCGTAGGTAGCTGCGATTCACAGGCGGCGAGGAGCGCGACGGAGGCCAGCAGGCCGCTTCCGATACGACGGGAGCGCATGAACTGCGAAGGACGTGAGGTCATGGTGATCAATCTCCGTTCGAGGTGTGAGGCGTGGTAGGAAAATGCGGGGCTGGTGAGCGCGAGCGGCGTGCGGGCGATGCCGCCGTGCAGAAACTGCGGAACGTGCGACGACAATTCGATGAGCAGCTGGCCGTACTGCCGTGGCGAGGCGCCGGTGCCGAGCACTCGACGATCGCAATCGAGTTCAATGGCGAGCCGAAGTCGGGCGAGCGTAAACCAGGCGATCGGATTCCACGGCATGAGCGCGATCGCGCCACAGGCGGCGAGCAGGAGCATCGGATCACCGGCGGCAATGTGCGACTGTTCGTGCGCGACGACCAGCCGCTGTTCATGGGGCGTGCGCTTGAGCAGCCAGGCCGGGACCGCAATACGTGGTGCACGGACACCGATCACCGCAGGGCCGAGTGCTTCGGTGACGCTCACGGCAATGCCGTCGATGTCGTGCAGCGAGGCGCGATGCAGCTCCGAGCGATGACGGCGATAGCTCACGCCGAACGCCAGCAGCAAGAGTGCTGATGAGAGCGGCCACGCCAGCGTGACCGCGTGCTGGGCGAGTGTGGGGGCGGAATCGAGCGTGCCACCGATCGTCGTGGTGCTCCAGGAAACGGGGGCCGATACCGCGCGGCCAACCCCCTTGGCGATCGCGGACATTGCCGCGTGCACACTGAGCGTGGGGCTAAGGCTGGCGCGCGGGGTTGGCGTGCCCACGGCCACGATGCTGAGTGTGGCGGGTGGGGAGGTCGGCACGGTGCGCAGCGGGGCCACGAGTACCAGCAGCAGTGACGCGAACAACGCACCACCCCAGATGAGACGCGCCGGCAGCGCGCCGCCGGCGAGTCGTTGCAGCAGGAGCGCGGACGCGGCCAGGAGCGCACTCACCACGATCGCCTGGGTCATCCAACCGACCATCATGGATGGTGTCATGCGTCGTCCTGCAAGCGCTCGTTCAGGAGCGAGCGCATACGCTCGAGCTCCTCACGTGAGAGCTGTTTGTCCGACACGAGCTGGGTGAACATGCGCTCGGCCGACCCCTGAAAGATGGCGTCCTTGATGCGGGTCAGCGCACTCCGACCGGCGCGTTCGGCGGCGACGGCGGGGAAGTAGCGATAGGCGCGGCCTTCGGGTTCGTGCCGGACGTAGCCTTTGTCCTCGAGGGTCTGGAGGGCAGACAGCACGGAGGTGTAGGCCAGGTTTTCTTCCATGGCGTCGCGGACATCGGCGACGGTCGCGGAGCCGAGTCGCCAGAGGACGCTCATGACGGCAAGTTCGCGAGGGGGGAAAAAGACGTCGGTCATGAGTGTGGGGAAGGCGGCTGCTGGAAAGTCAGTACTGAGTTTTCAGTAGTATAGAGGAGGGGGGAGGAAAGAGCAACTGGTTTATCCGTAGGTGGGGTGAACGGGCTGTGGGTTTTTGGGGCTGTGGGCTGTTGGCTTGGGGTACTGGGTAATGGGTTTTGGGTAATGGGTTTTAGGGGTGGTGGGCGAGAGGGGCGGCGCGATAAGGATCTCGCTGGCGTCATTTCGATGACGCGAATTTCGCGATCGTTCCTACACTCGGTGCCATGCAAGACTTTCAGAATCTTCGCGTGTGGCACGAGGCGCACGCGTACGCGGTGGCCGTCGATCGCGCGGTGAAGCACGCGGCGAAAGGGCGCGCCGAGCTGATCAATCAGCTTCGACGCGCGGCGGACTCGATTCCGGCGAATATCGCGGAAGGCTCGGGTCAGCTCACCGACCCCCAGTTCGTTCGATTTCTCGGGATCGCCTTGGGTTCCGCGACAGAGTCGGCGAATCACCTCATGCTCGCTCGCGACACCCACGCGCTCCCGAAAACCATCGCCGAAGCGCTACTCGTTCACATCGGGCGAGTCCGTCGCATGCTGATCAACCTTTTGAAACGCCTAAACTGCACAGGCACCTAGCCCGCTGTGACCCATTACCCACCACCCATTACCCACAAGACCCATTACCCAAAACCCATTACCCAGTACCCCAAGCCAACAGCCCACAGCCCGTTCAGCCCGTTCAGCCCACAGCCCGTTCAGCCCCTATCGCAAACCGGTCGCATATAGGCCGGCGTCCCCCCCGCGGAAGCTGTTTGTTACTGCACTTGTATATACAGCGGCGCGGGCCAGAGGCGCAAAATCGCTTCGCGCGTTGTTGGCGGTTTGTCGTTCTTCGCTTTGGTGAACTGCTTCCACCCGGTGAACTGCACGGGCTCACGCTTGATGTCGCGATAGTAGGTATCGCGCTTCAGCCACGGGGCGCCGAATCCATCCATGTGCATCACGACCTGGACCTTGGGATCCAGCTTGATGTGGCGGACATTGGTCACGCCCTTTGGCGTGAAACGGTGCACCACGAGCATCTTGGGGGGCAACTTGTGCTTGTCCACCAGATTCGCGAGGAAGCGAATGGCATAGTTGATGTCGGCGGCGTCGTAGGTGCCGATGCGACGACCGGGAACCGCGCCGCTCGACTTCATCGAGAACTCGGGATCGATACCCAGATGCACGTCGGGGCGCATGAGGAACTTCTCGATCCACGGCAGCTCCTGCTGCAGGGTGCTCTGGCCGACCTGCAGATCTACGAAGAGCAGCGCGTTTTTCGACTTTGCCCAGCCGTACACTTTCTCGATCAGGGCGCTATCCATGCGCGTGCGATACTTGCCGCTTGGTCCAGGGTCGGGGTTGGCGACCATGGCAATGAGGTGAAGCGCCGGCTGCACCGGATGCGCCGGATCGAGGCGCGTCCACTCCGCCGCATCGGCCTCGAGCTTGGCGAGCATCTCCTTCGTCTCGAACTCGCCGAGAATGCCCATGCGCTTCGACAGCGGGTTGCCGTAGTAGGCCAAAACGCGCTTCGCGGGAAGAATCGAGCCCGGGAGCGGGGCCGCCGTTTTCACGGGCCACAGCGAGTCGAGATCGCTGCCGGTGCCTTTGAACGCGAGATGGCGATCGCCCGACTGCGGACCGAGCGCGCCCTGTGCCTTCCGCTTGGGCGACGAGGACGGCGTGGGCTTTGTCGCCGTTTGCGCGAGCGCCATAAGCGGAGAGAGCAGAGTGCCGGCGGCGACGGTCGCGCCAACAACGAGCGATAACGATCTACGGGAGCGCATGAATAGGGTGCGAGTGGGCAAGGAGGCGTGATGATTGGGCACAGGCGGCTCCAACGTGGGCCGCGAGCGCAGTGTAACGGCGTTTTCGCAACGAACCAAGGGTACGCGCGGCCTGAGACACTCAGCGTGTCGCGCTGATTCGGCGCTTTACGGTGATGGCGCGGTCGACAGCGAGGGCCAATGTCCCGGCCGCTTCGGCTCGTACGACCAGCCACCGCGGGTGTACGAGCACGTCGAGGAGTTTGCCAGTTCGCACGGTGCCGGAGAGCTCTACCCCACTGGTGAGATCCCGATTTAACGCACCCTCAACTTTCGCACGCGTTTCCTCGAGGATCGTGTCGAGCGGAAAGCGCGCCTGTTTGCGCAGTTGCACGACCATGTCGCCCTTCCGCAGCCAGGCGAGCCCTTGCACCAGTGCATTGCTGGTCGACACATCAAAATCGAGATCGGGCACGATGAGCGCACGCGTGGCCTGATCAAGTTGGGGCGTGCCGACAAGGTACGCGGTGCCGCTGATGTCGCCGCTCACGCGGGCGGCCAGCACAACACGTCCATCATCGAGCGGCGACACGACCAGTGAATCGAGCCGGACCGAGCGGCCGAAACGACGAAACTTCCGACCGATGAGCTGGCGCGACAACGTTGCCGACAGCACATCGTACGGGAGCAATCCTTCAATGCGGATGCGGGCACTGTCACCGACTTCCTTCAGCGCCGGCGAGAGTGGCGGCAGCGGTGCTTTCGGATCGTTGGGCTGCGGACCGGCAACCAGACGTGGGTGCGCGTACAGGCGGATCGTGGCCACCAACGCGCTGTCTTGCAGCGAAAACTTGCCGAGTCGCAGCTGTTCCGGGGCGAGATCCAGCCACAAGCTGTCACGCACGCGGATAGGACGCTGCAGCATCCCGTACCACTTCTCGACACGCGTGCGCACGTCGAAGGCGGCGATCTTGCGATCGAGGGCTGGCAGCTTCGATGCGAGCAGTGGACGGATGGCGCGAACGACTTGCTCGGTCACATCGACTTTCAGGAACGTCACGACGCACGCGTCGCGCGCCGCCGTCGAGGCCGCGCGCAGCGACGTCACCCGCGTTTGCGACTTGAGCACCCACGCCGGATTGAGTTCGATATCGGTGGTCAGCACGACGTGGAGTCGAGGCGGCACGTTGTCGGTGCCGCACGACGCGCTGAGCGTCGGCCCGATAACCGGCTTGTACCATCCACGACCCGTATACGACACCGTCGTGGACAAGGTAAGCCTCTCGCCATCGAACGTCACCGCGAACGGCGTGCGCGTGGCCGCGAAGGCCACCTGCTGTCGCTTGTTCGACGCAATCTGCACGCGCTTGTCGAGACTGCCGAAGCGTCTCGGCACCGCTTGCTCCAACGCGGTGAGTGCGGGTTCAAGCGCATAGCTGATCGGCGCGTCCACGATAGACACTGGCATCGAGGGAAGCTCGGGAATGTTCCGCATACCAGGCCGCGACGTGGGTGCCGACGGGGTCAGCGACTCGCTGCGACAGGCGCTGAGGGCGCACGTCGCCAGCAGCGCGAATCCCCACCGACGTTCCGTGTGCCTCATGTTTGGTATAGTCCCAACGTGTGGGCCCTTGCACGGATGAGGCCGAACGATAATTTGGCGCGCATGCATATCGATCTAACACAACGCGTCGCGGTGGTGACCGGCGGCGCAGGCGGCATTGGACGCGCGACGGCGCGTCGTCTCGCACAGAGCGGCGCCCGCGTCGTGATTTGGGACCGGATGGCGGCCGATGGCGAAGCCGCTGCGGCCGCGCTCGCCACGGAGGGATTGACGGTGCACTTCGTTGAGGCTGACGTGACGCAACGCACGAGCGTGAACGCTGCCGTGGCCGCCACCGTCGCGCGCTGTGGCGGAATCGACATTCTGATCAATAACGCCGGAATCACGCGAGACGCGCAGCTGGTGAAGATCAAGGACGGATCCGTAACAGGTGGGATGACGGACGACGAGTTCGATGCCGTCGTGGCCGTGAATCTCAAGGCCGTGTACACCTGCACGCAGGCTGTGGTCCCCGAACTGCTGAAACGCGGTGGCGGACGGATCGTGAACGCGTCGTCAGTTGTCGCGCTCAATGGCAACTTCGGGCAGACGAATTACGTCGCGACGAAGGCGGGCGTCATCGGCATGACGCAGGTGTGGGCGCGTGAACTCGGCAAGCGAAATATCACGGTCAACGCCATCGCTCCGGGCTTTATCGCCACCGAAATGACCGCCAGGATGCCGGCATCGGCCCTTGAAGCCATGCAGGCTCACACGCCCGCGGGTCGACTCGGCTCGCCGGAAGACGTGGCCAACGCCTACTGCTTCCTCGCGTCTGACTTTGCCGCGTTCATCAACGGCGCCGTCCTCACCGTAGACGGCGGATTGGTTATCGGGACCTAGCGTGAATCGCGCCTACGCCCGCCGCCGTTTCTTGGGCGCCGCTGCCGGTTCGGTCTTCGGGGCGGCGTACTGCATGCGTACCAGAATCATGGACGCGCGCCGGGTCGCAATCGAACCCTTCGGCGACCAGCGCCGTGGCGCAGGGAGGATGGCCGCCAGTCGCGCCGCCTCGTCCCGCGTCAGATTGGCTGCACTTTTGTTGAAGTGCAGCCGCGCGGCTGCCTCAGCGCCGAAGGCGTTGGGGCCCCATTCGGCCAAATTGAGATACAGGTCGAGGATCCGCTCCTTCGATAGCAGCAGTTCCAGCAGCAGGGCGATGTAGGCTTCGATACCCTTCCGCACGAACGAGCGCCCGTTCCAGAGGAACAGATTCTTGGCCACCTGCTGCGTGAGCGTGGATGCCCCGCGCAGCTTGGCGCCGTGGCGTCGCCGTTCCAGCGCGTTGTTGATCTCCACGATGTCGATGCCGAAGTGGAGATAGAACCGGTCATCTTCCGACGCGAGCACGGCCCGCCGGAGATACGGCGACAACTCACGGCGCGACACCGTGGTGTGCGCCGGCCAGATCGGCCGCTCGCCGTTGGCCGTGCGCGCGACCACGCGCTGCAGCATGACCGACGTGACCGGCGGCTGCACCAGGGCGAACAGCAGAATGAACGGCACGGGAAGCGCCATCAGGATCAACACGATCATCGCCAGACGCTTCACGATCGCACGCCAGCCCGTAGTTAGGCGCTTGGCGGTCGTGCGGCGCTTTGACTTCTTCTGCGCAGCGCTCACGTGATTACGGCTCGCGCAGATGCGGCGGCGTATCGGGCGGCTGACGGCGCCAGCGCCGATGCTGCCAGAAGTACTGCTCGGGATACTCGCGCACGAGTCGCTCGAGGATGTGCGTGTAACGCAGCACGATCGCATCGATGTCGACCTCACGGTTACCCGTGCGTTCGACCTCCACTGGCTCGACCAGGATCGCATAGCGGCCGCTGGGCTGACGCACGACCGCTACGAAGACCGTGGGCACGTCGAAGCGCAATGCGAACACCGCGGGTCCACGGGGCGTCTTGGCGGGGCGGCCAAAGAAGGGCACGAAGGTGCTGGCCAGTCCCAAGGCGTCGTGATCACTGACGAAGGCGATGGCGCGGTTCTCCCGCAGCGACCGTGCCGTGCGTCGTACGGCGTCCTTGTCGTGAATGACTTCCATGCCAATCTCGCGTCGCGTGCGCGTGAGATAGGCGTCGAAGATCGGGTTGGCCATACCGCGGGCCACGACATCGATGGGAACGCCGCGGGCCGCAAAGTACGCACCACCGAATTCCCAATTGCCCAGATGACCTGTCACGATCAACAGGCCATTCCCCTTGGCCAGGGCGGCCTCAACGAGCTCCCAGCCTTCGACCCGTTCCACCCGATCGAGCACATGCTGCGACGAGGTCCCGGGGAGGACCGCCGTCTCGATGGACGTGCGTCCGAGGCTGTCATAGGAGCGGCGGGAGACTTCGACCACGCGCTCGCGCGAAAACTCCGGAAACGCGGCCGCGATCTGACGCTCGACGACGCCCGCCCGAATGCCGATCGGGTTGTACATGAACCGGCCGATCAGTCCCCCCACCCAGCTTGCACCGCGCCAGCCGAGCAGCCGGAGTCCGGCCACGGCGATGCGCGTGCCGGCATACTCCAGCCGGTGTGACAAGGTCGCGGGCTTGGCCGTGATCCTGATTGAAGTCGCCGGAGCAGGCGTACGTGTTGAGCTGTTCATCCGTCGCACAATATAACGGCCTGACCGTCGAACGCCGCGTCGATCCGAAGATCAACGCGGCGTTCGATGGCTACGGTACCCAACTAGAGCTTAGTTCGTGAGCAGTATCAGCACGCGGCGGTTCGTTGCACGGCCGTTGTCGGTCGTGTTCGGAGCAACCGGGTCCTTCTCGCCCTGCGTACGCGCCACGACGCGCGATTCCGCCACGCCCTTCGAGACGAGGTAGGCCTTCGCCTGATCGGCACGGGCCTGTCCCAGCGTTTCGTTATAGCGCTCCGAGCCGATCGCGTCGGTGTTACCCGTGACGGTGATCGTGCGCGAAGAGTTTGTTGGATCGACCAGCGAGGCCGCGATGAGATCGAGAACCGTCTTGGCTTCGTTCGAGATGTCGCTCTTGTTGAACGCGAAGTTGATCGCGCCGATCACGATCGGACGCGGCGACGGTCCCACGAGACGTAGCGTGTCGATACGGTTCACATAGATCGTGTCTCGCGTCGCGATGCGCAGCGTGTCCGTCACGGTGACGATGCGCGGCTTCGGGTCGCGCGTGAAGAACGACAGGCTCAGGCCAGCCTGAGCGCCGAGGTTGAGCGCGGCGGCACGGGCCACCGGCTTGGCGTTGGCGTCGGCCGGCAGCACGTACGTTCCGGTGCCTTCAAAGCGCGCCGAGAGGCGATCATTGATGACGTACCGCAGGCCGAGCAGGCCCTGGGGGCCACCACCACGCGGCGCCACGAAGCGCACTCGCCCGTACGAGTCGTAGGCATACCCGGCACCCGCCAGCAGCTTGAGGCGATCCGAGAGCGAATGGTTATAGGTGAGACGGTACGCCCAGAGCGCGTGCGACACCTTGTTCAGCGTATCGCGAGCGATGTTTCCCGAACGGGGCACGTTGACGTCCACGTCGGCGTAGCTGAGCTCCATTTCAAGGAGCCAGTTCTTGAACGCATAGATGCCGACGCGACCACCGAGGCCAAGGCCAGTATCAAGCTTCAGCGTGTCGGCAAACTTCGTGACACGGCCGAACGCGCCGACTTCGATGGCACCTTGACGCTGCGCGAACGCGGACGCCGGCAGTGCAACGCTGAGCGTCGCACCGATGATGAACTTATGCAGGGTACGCATATCCCTCCGGATTGGATGAGCTTGGATGAGCACGGCATCGACTTTCGTCAACGAATTGAGACGAAAGCAGTTAGACCTGTAACCGCACGCAGATTTTGATAACTTACGCCGCCAGAGCATCCCGGCAATAGTGACTTCATCACACAAATGATGCCACGAGCATCACCGGAACGATTTCTTGGGGACGGACGACCGAGATTGGCCATCCATCACAGTTTCTCCATAGCCTTCCACAGAAGATGAGCTCGCAACCCGCCCCCCGCCGTCCTCAGGTTCCACAATCCGAGCGCCTCGCGCAACTTGGACTGGTCATCAATGCGGGACTGGCGGTCATCAAATTGATGGCCGGGCTTCTTGGAAACTCGTATGCGTTAGTCGCCGACGCGGTCGAGAGTTCGACTGACATGGTCGGCTCACTGGTGGTCTGGAGCGGTCTCCGGATTGCCAGCCGGGCCCCCGACGATCGGTATCCGTTTGGGTATGGGCGCGCCGAGGCGCTGGCCGCCGCCACCGTGTCCACGATCATGCTTGGCGCCGCCATGGGCATCGCCATCGAGGCGATCGCGGAGATTCGCACGCCGCACGATGCGCCCGCGTGGTGGACCTTGCTGGTGCTGGCGATGGTCATCGTCGTCAAGGAACTCCTCGCCAAGCGAGTGATGGCGATCAGTATGGCGTCGGGCAGCGTCGTGGTCGCCGCCGATGCCTGGCATCATCGCGCCGACGCGATCAGCTCGGGTGCCGCGTTCATTGGCATCACGGTGGCCCTCATCGGCGGCCCGGGATGGGAGCCGGCGGATGATTGGGCCGCGCTGGTTGCCGCAGGCGTCATTCTGCTCAACGGAGGCGTGCTGCTACGCACCGCCCTTCGCGATCTCATGGATCGGGCGCCGGCGCCCGCGATTTCGGTGACCGTATCTGAGGCGGCGCTCACGACGCCGGGCGTCCTGGCGATCGAGAAGCTGAAAATCCGGAAATCCGGCACCGCATTCTATGTCGACATTCACGTCCAAGCCGACCCTGCGCTTTCGCTCCATGATGCGCACATTCTCTCAGGTATGGTGAAAACCGCGATCCGGCAGCGGGTGCCGGCGGCCATGGGAGTGCTCATTCACATGGAGCCGTTCAAGCCGACGGAGGAATCATGACCACGCAGCCTCACGTGTACGTGCTCGACCGGGCGGAATGCGAAGCGCTGCTCACGTCGCAGTACGTGGGCCGTCTCGCGTTCAGTTTTCGCGACCGCGTCGATATCGAGCCCATTCACTACGTGTACGCGAATGGGCACATCTACGGGCGCACGCAGTACGGCACCAAGGTGAACGTGCTGGCACATCATCCGTGGATCGCCTTCGAGGTGGACGAGATCAAAGCGCTGTTCGAATGGCGCAGTGTGGTCGTGCACGGGCGGATCGAGTTCCCCGATCCCAACGGCGCCGCGCACGACGTTGAACGATTCGGGCAGGTGGTGGAGCGGTTCCGCACGCTCATACCCACGGCGTTCGCCGCCGACGATCCCACTCCCGCGCGCGAACTCGCGTTCATCATCGCGGTGCAGGAGATGACGGGACGTGCCGCGACGATCGGCGGGACGATCGGCGGGACGATCGGCGGGACGGAGTGATGGCCAATGGGCTTTCGTCGCTGCGGCTGACGCCTGTCGATTCCACGCAGAAAATCAAACTCGGAAGTAAGTCGGCCATCATCGAGGGTGCCATCGACAAGACGGCGCTCGCGGCCGCCACGGACGCGCTGCTGGCGCGACTCCACGAACTGCAGGAAGCGTTTTACGCGGACGGACGGCATGCGCTGTTGCTGGTGCTGCAGGGTCGTGATGCGTCGGGCAAGGACGGGGTGATCAAGGCGGTGTACGGCGCGTTCAATCCCACCGGCGTGCAGGTCGCGGCGTTCGGCCCGCCCACACCACTCGAACTGCGCCACGACTTCCTCTGGCGCGTGCATCAGGTTGTGCCGCCGCGCGGGATGATCAGCGTCTTCAATCGGTCACATTACGAAGACGTGCTCGCGGTTCGCGTGAGGGAGCTGGCGCCGGAGCCGGTGTGGCGTGCCCGCTACGACCAGATCAACGCGTTCGAGTCGATGCTCACCGACAGCGGCGTCATCATTCGCAAGTGCATGCTCCACGTGTCGCGTGAACAGCAACACGAACGCTTGAAGGCGAGACTCGACGATCCGACGAAGAACTGGAAGTTCCGCCTCGACGATCTGAAGGACCGCGACCGATGGGACGCCTACACCGACGCGTATCGGGACATGCTCGAGCGCTGCAGCACGCCATACGCACCGTGGTACGTGGTGCCCTCCGACGACAAAGAGGTGCGTAATCATCTCATTGCCCGGATGCTGGTGGACACGATGGACGCCACGAAGTCGACGTTCCCGCCGATGGATGAGGCCGTGCGGGCCGCCGCCACGGGATTTGCGTGAGTCGTCGCCCAGTCGGCGGTGCAGGGGCGCTGCTGTTCGGGCTGGCGCTGCTTCGCGCGGCGTCGGGGGCTGATGCGCAACCGTCGCCGTCGTATGCGTCAGTGAGGCCGGCCACGGCCGATGTCCGGCTGATTGCCGGGCGTCGGTTCGATGGGAGTTCCGAACGGCGCAGCACGACGGTGTACGCCATGGAGACCGACCAGCGACTCGGCTCGATGATCGGTCTGTACGCGGCGCTGTTGGTGCTGCTCGTGATCGCCGCATTCCTCTGGCGGGTGAAGGTGATGCGCCGTCACGCACTGCAGCTGCTGGAAAGCGCGCGGCTGCTGCGCGACACCGAGCGCAAGTTCCGCACGATCTTCGATCGCGCCATCGACGCCCAGTTGCTCGTCGAGGATGGCCGCGTGATGACCGGTAACGCGATGGCGGCGTCGCTGTTCGGGCTGTCGACGCCGGAGCACTTGCAGCATCGTCCACTTGACGAGTTGCTGTCGCTGCCGCCCCGCACGGGCACGGCAACGCCTCCCCCGCAGGAGTGCACGGTGAGACGCGGCGATACGGAAGTCCCCGTGCAGTGCACGGTTACCGACGTGCCGAATGACGGCAGCCTGCTCACGCATCTGGTCATCCGTGATCTCAGCGTGGTGCGTCAGGCGGAGGCGGAGTGGGCGCGGTTCGAAGTGCAGATCCGCGAAGCGCAGAAGCTGGAATCACTCGGGGCACTCGCCGGCGGTGTCGCGCACGATTTCAATAACCTGCTGGGAGTCATTCGCGGCAACGCCGAACTTGCGAAGAGTGCGCTTCGGAAGGGGCGCAGCAACGAAGAGAATCTGGGCGCGATTCTTGACGCGAGCGATCGTGCGCGCGATGTCATTCGTCAGATTCTTACCTTTAGCCGCCGCTCCACGCCCACACGCGAATACGTGAATCTGTCGCGTCTCGTGCTCGATCTTCAGCCGCTGTTGCGGCGCATGATTCCGCGCACAGTCACGCTGGTGATCGAAGGCGCCGAACATTCGCAGTTGATAATGGGCGATCCGACGCCGCTACAGCAGCTGCTGCTGAACCTCGTGTCCAATGCGGAATATGCGATGCGATCGAAAACGGATGGCGTGCTCACGATTGCCCTGTCGTCCCGAATCGTAGGTGATTCGGCGCCGGTGCCGCATGGCTCTGTCGTGGTGCTGCAGGTCCGCGATACCGGCGACGGCATGGCGGCCGACGTGCGCCACCGGATTTTCGAACCCTTCTTCACGACGAAGCCCACTGGTGAAGGCACCGGCCTTGGCATGGCGGTGCTGCATGGCATCGTGGTCTCGCACCTCGGTCGTGCCGATGTCACGAGCGAGATCGGACACGGCACCATCTTCGAGCTGATCTTCCCTCGCGCCGTGATCGAGGGCTTGTGGGATGAAGAGCTCGACGAGACATCGATGACGACGGAGTTCGAAGCCGAGGACGAGTTGTCGGGGGTCGCGTACGGGAGCGCGATGGACGCCGATGAGAACGAGGTGCTCGAACAGAGTCCGTACGCCGGCGCCTGTCTGGTTGTCGTGGACGATGAACCGGGCGTGTCCCGTGTGGTGGAACGCGCACTGCAGCACTACGGACATGTCGTGCATGTGTTCGCGCAACCGGAGGCGGCGCTGGCCTTCATTCAAGGACAGCCGTCGGCGGTGGATCTGCTCATCACCGATCAGACGATGCCCGGCATGACCGGTGACATGCTGGCCGAAGCGGTGCATACGCTGCGACCGGATATGCCGGTGTTGATTCTGACGGGCTTCAGCCATCGCCTCACGCCGGAGCGGATCGCGGCGGCGCGCGTGCACGCAGTGCTGCTCAAGCCAGTAACGCTCGACGATCTGCGGAAGTCGGTGGACGACGCGCTGGCGCGCGTGCGAAGATAGTGGGCTCGCCTGGTGATCTCGCTTAGGTAGAGGGCGGCCACTTCCGCTTGATCAACTTGTTGATGCCGCTGTTGATGCCGCTCTTCGCTTTTTCCTTCGTGCTCTGTGCCGCCCGTTTTTTGATCTCGTCGGCGGTCATCTTGACGAAGGTGCTGTTTGGGTACTTGGCCACGACCGGCGCAATTTTCAGCGTCGCGCCCCCGTAATCGCCGGCGTCGGCCATGCTCATGGCATTCGACAGCTTCACAATGGCATCGAGGTCGTCCACGCGATTGGCTTCCTGGCGCGCATCGAGCTTCGCTTCGTCTTCCGGCGTGAGCGCGATGTCGAGGTCCTTGACCAGCTGCCGCGCCAGCTTCTTCTGTAAGTCGAAGAACTTCTCTTCCTGGCCGGTGACGTGTGCCGTTTTCACGATGGCACCGGTCTCGACGCGGATGATGCGCGTGTCGATGCGCATCTGCGGCTGCACCGCGGCGATCGAGCCGATCACGATGTACTGCGCGCCGGAGAGACGTCCGACCTTTACGGCGGTGGTCGAGTCGAAGTAGCGCGAACGCTGCTGGTCGATCTCTTTCGTGACATCGGCCAGACGCTCGCGTTCGAGCAGCTGGATGTCATTCACCGCCGCGAGGTCGGTGGTCATCATGGCCGCCATGCCTTTGCCAAGATGATCGTAGTCCGACTTTCCGGTGTTGTTGTCGAACGTGAGCACCGCGACGGTCTTTCGCCCGTCCGCCAACGAGGACGGTAACGATGACCTCGTATCGGGAGCGAGAGAGAGCGGTGCCAGGCCGAAGGCCAACAGCAGGACGCGCAGGGCAGTAGGCATATGTGAAAGGTGCGGTCAGTGGTCCGGTTGTCAATTCACAGGAACCGGTTCGGCGGCCATGCGCGGTAACGTCTGCCTAGTTGCAGCCGCCTCAGCGGCATTCTTAGCGGTGCCCGCCCAGTCGGACTGGTAGCCAGTAACTGACTTTGATCGCGAGAAAATTGTCACCGCTGGCGCGGGTGGTGCGGAACAGATCGCTGGCGCGCGCCGGATCGCCAAACGCCTCGCTGGTGCGTCGGTTCTGCTGCCACACGAGAAAGAACGTGCTGCCCGGCGTCCATTCCCAGCGCATCACCATGTTGGAACGGAAGGACAAAATGTTGAAGTCGCGGTTCTTGATCGAGAACCTGTCGCGGCCATCGGTCACGGCGCGCGTTCCCGCGGAATCGATCGCGATCGTGGTACCGTCGGCGCCATATTCGCGAAGGCGTCGGCTTCGCGGTGCGGCCAGCTCACCGAAGTGCGAGTACCGACCGGTTGCAACGAACGGTTCGGCGTAGGCCTCGAGAGAGAGGTTCGGCGAGAACGCGTAGTTGGCGCGGAGCTTGGTCGAGATGGTCGCGCGATTGATAAACGCGAACACGTAACGGTTGCCGTAGGTGCGCGTGCCCCCCTGCACACGGGTGACGTATTGCCTTGGTTCGGTGCCCGACTGGAACGTGGGTTCTGCGGAGACGGATACCCGAGGTGAGGGCCGCAGCGTGATCTGGCCCGAGATGTGGCGGCGCCACGCACCGAACTCGTCGACACCGTACCCGCCACTCATACGCCAGCCTGTGCGCGCACCGAAGGGATTGTTGATCCGGAACTCCTGGCGGAACTCGCGGGGAAGCCCCATGTAGGGCCCGCCGCGCGTGACGGCGTCGTCCACCGTAGCCAGCGCGATCGTGGAGCGCACGTTGAGATTCCAGAAATTCTTCAGCGTCGCACTACTGTTCTGCGACCACGTGTTGAGCTGCTGCGTTCTCTCGAAGTTCAACGCACCGCGCGTCTCGAAACCCAGTCGCCAGTTTTGCAGAAAGCGGCCGGGTGTGGTTTCGCGAATCTGGAGGTCGGCGTTGTACTCGATGTCGTCGGTAGACTGCAACCGACCGAGATCATTCATTTCGAAACCCGGTGACTCAACCTTCACCTCGGCGCCCCAGAGAATGTGCTCTCCCGCATCCTTGTCGGCGCGGAGTTGGGCGGAGTACCCGGACAGGGACGTCTTGAGCGGGTCGAACATGACGTCGCGGCGGTCGGGGCGTTGAAAGAGGCGCGAATTGGCCGTTTGCAGCCGACGGATGGACGCGGTGTCGCCCGCCACGTGGGTACCCGCGACGAATCCGCTAAGGGCGTACTTGCCCTGCTGAAAGCGGATGCGCCAGTCGGCTCCACCGAAGTAGCTTTCGCGCGCGAGTAGACCCGCCAGCGTGGGCTGACCGCCCACACTCCGCTGCACGGTGCTGAACGATGCACCAATCGTGGAGGCTTGCGAGCCAATTTCCTGCTGGAGCCGTAGCACGCCGTAGGCTGATCGCGGCTCGACCAGCACGTTGCGTGTGACACCCGAGTCGGCGTGGAACACCCGCGCATTTTCGGCGGCCGTCACCGCGGTGACGGCACCAATGGAAAGTCGACTCGGCAAGCGACCCGTAAGCTTTGCCGCGCCGAGGATGGTGCTGCTTCGCGGCGTATCGACGAAGTCGCCGGTGGCCGAGCCCCGCGGTGGCGCCCCGATGCGGCGGGGATAGAAGTACTGGGCTCCGTTCCCGCGGAGCATCTCACTGCCTTCGGTAAAAAACGGTCGGCGTTCATCGAAGAAGGTTTCGAAGGCGCTCAGGTTCACTTCGGCGGGGTCGGCTTCGACTTGCCCGAAGTCGGGATTGACCGTCGCGTCGAGGGTCAGACTGGAGCCGAGCGCCATCTTGGCGTCCATACCCATCCGACCCGCGAGCGGGCGGTTGAGCGGATTGCGACTAGCCGCCGAGCCGCGCCGAGTGGCGTCGCCGGCCACATACGGCAGGAACTCCACGGGCCGCGTTGGCGAAATGTCGTCGAGGCCTTCCAGGGTGCCGAATCTCGAGACGTAGCCGGTCTCGCGAGGGGAGATCATCGCCCACTGGATGTCTTCATTTTTGTCGGGCATCCACCGATCGATCTGCATGCCCCATCGCTGCCGCACCGCCTTGGGGAATCGTAACTGCGAGAAGGGGATGCGCAGTTCCGCGGTCCAGCCGCTGGAGTCTTCGCGTGTGGCGGCCGTCCATACGGGGTCGTACTGACTTTCGCGCCCACGCATGTCATCGTCTTGTGTGTGGCGAAAATCCGAACGGACGCCGGCCACGGAGACACCAAAGCCGACCGCCGTGCGCCGGTCCATCTGTGGATCGAACGTAATGGTGAACTTTTCCGTATTGCCAAAACCGTCGCGCCGGGTGACCGCGCGGGCAAGGTCTTTGGGGTTGTGGCGTCGCATACGCGCCGCGATGTAGAGCGCTTCGTTGTCGTACGCGATGAAGACTTCCGTGGCTTCGGTGGGCGCGTGGCCCTCACGGGGCTGGCGCTGCAGGAAGTCTTCGATTGGTGCAATGCGGGACCAGGCGGCGTCGTCCAAGCGGCCGTCGACGCGGGGGGCGCGCGACACACGGACCGCGCGCGCGACCTTGGGGGATGGCTGTGCGCCGAGTCCGAGTTGAGGCAGGCCGCACAGGGTGGCGACAACGACCGCCAGCGAAGTGACAAAACGAACACGACCAACGAAACGAGCCAGACAGATCACGCAGAACTCAGTAAAGGCGGGCAGAGAGATAGTCTTGGAGAGTACGCGGGCGAGGGGCCGCGCGTTCGATGAGGTGGAAACTGGCGGCCAAGCACTGGTTTGGAATGGCGGGGGGGATTATGTTCTTCAGTCTGTTCGCGGGTGTGAAGCCCGCGACGGGATGTGGCGCAGCCCGGTAGCGCACCTGAATGGGGTTCAGGGGGTCGCAGGTTCGAATCCTGTCATCCCGACTGCATAACAGTCGATTTCACAAGCACTTAGCCTCGGCCTCGCGCCGGGGCTTTTTGCGTGGTGGCGGTTCCGGAAGAACTCCGGAAGATAAAGCGGGGAAATGGCGGGAAATTGGCGCGGTTGAATGGGCGCCGGGCGGGATCATGACACTTCCCGAAAGAAAAGTCGCGCGCAAAGTCGCCTGGTTTGCCCGAAGTGCCTGCTGAGTAAGCAGATACGCCATTTCTAGACAAAACCAATCGCCTACGTCCAGTCGCCAGTTTTAGCCATACAGTCGAAGCACTCCCCATCCAACAGGAGACTTGCATGGACAACGCCGTAGGACAGACGACCCCGCTGCTACTCGCCGACGGGCGCATGACCCCGCGTAACGCGGCGCTCTACCTAGGACTCGCCGTCAAGACACTCTCCGTTCATCGGTGGAAAGGAACCGGGCCGGCATACGTGAAGGCGGGACGCGTGTTCTACTTTCGCGCAGACCTCGATGCCTGG